>JBKQWB010000079.1:0-21621 GCA_052139735.1 Smithella sp.
TTGGGTTTATAAAGAATGGGATATTGATAAATGGAGACAGCTTGCGTTATTTGTCTGGCAAACATATGGGATGCCGGTGATAATCACCGGTTCGGCATCGGAAAGAAAGCGGGCCGATATGCTGGCCGCTAAAAGTCATTCTCCAATATATAATCTGGCTGGAAAAACCACACTTCGGGAGATGGCGGCTCTTATGCAAATGAGCCGTCTGCATATTGGAGTGGACAGCGCGGCGCCGCATATTGCTGCGGCAGTAGGCACTTCAACAATTACAATTTATGGCCCTTCTGATTGGCGCGATTGGGCGCCAACAGGCGATAAAAACAAGGTTGTTCTGCCGGATATGGATTGCGTGCCCTGTCGTAAAAAGGGTTGTGATGAAAATGGCCGAAGCATTTGTCTTGATAATTTGTCTGTTGTTAAAGTACAACATGCCGTAGAAACAATGTTAGGTAATTCGGTGCCCGGCAAGCTTTAAATTTTATGGTAATCGGAAGAGTGGATCAATGAAAAGAAACTATATAAATCGGTAATTCGAATAATTATGGACAGCGTGAAATGAGTATATCTGAAAATAAAACGATAGGTGAAATACCGGCAATAGTAAAATATTTTAATATGTGGTTTTTATTGGGATGGTACGATATTAAGCAGCGATATCGTCGATCGCTTATCGGACCTTTCTGGATAACCTTAAGCACCGGGGTTATGGTAAGCGCCATCGGTTTTATGTTTTCAAATATTTTTAAGGCACCGATTAAAGAATTCCTGCCTTATTTTGCGACAGGGCAGATTGTATGGCTCTTTATTTCAACGCAGATAAACGAATCCTGCGTGACATTTATTGAGTATAAATCAATAATAAAGCAGATGTCCGTTCCTCTGTCCGTTCATATAATGCGCAAATTATGGAATAACCTTATTCTTTTCGGACATAATTTTCTTATAGTGATTATCGTTCTACTTATATTTAATAAGATTTCCTGGTTGACCTTGTTGGCAATTCCCGCATTTATTCTTATAATAATTCTCCTTTTTCTGATATCTATTATGCTCGGTATTGTTTGCACCAGATTCAGGGATATAACGCAGATTGTGGCGGTTTTTATACAACTGATTTTTTTCTTTACACCGATTTTGTGGATGAAGAAAGTGTTGACTGGCAGGCATTCATGGGTTTCTGATTTCAACCCGTTTTATCACATTATCGAAATTGTTCGCGCGCCGTTGCTTGGAGTTGCTCCTTCGTGGATTCTCTGGGTCTATATGCTGGCATATATTGGCATAGCAGCCGTTATGGCCATATTTTTTCTAAAAAAGTTCAGGCATCGCGTGTCGTACTGGTTATAGGTGAAATTATGTCTCTGATAACAGCCGAAAATCTGATCATAGATTATCCGATATTCGATTCTTCAAGCCGTTCATTAAAAAAAACGATTATAAGAGCAGCAACCGGCGGCCGCATAGCAAATGATTCGCGCGGTATCAGCGTGCGCGCTATTGACGGCATTTCATTCTCGATCGAACATGGTGAAAGGGTAGGCTTAATGGGGAGTAACGGGGCCGGCAAATCCACACTGCTTCGGGCGCTCGCGGGAGTGTATGCTCCGACATATGGCAGTTTGCTGGTCAATGGGTCTGTTGCTTCACTGCTCGATTTGTCATTGGGCATGGATGGGGAATTTACCGGTTATGAGAACATTTTCATACGCTGTGTTCTCATGGGAATTCCACGGTCAGTGATAAAAAAACATGTTGATGAGATCATCGAGTTTTCAGAACTGGGCGACTATATAAAAATGCCTATGCGCACCTATTCGTCGGGAATGCACCTGCGATTATCTTTTTCCGTTTGCACCGCATTTCCCGCTGATGTTGTTCTTATGGACGAATGGCTTGCTGTTGGAGACGCTGATTTCAGCAAAAAAGCGGAAAACAGGCTTATGGAGTTTATCAAGAAATCTTCAATATTAGTTTTGGCTTCGCACTCCGTGGAACAAGTAAACAAGATATGTAATCGGATTATAATCATGGAACATGGCAGTATATCGAAGGATGGGTAAGCTTAATTCGCCCATGTTAATTTTATATATTCCCCCTGCTGTGACTTTTTGGTTCTTATAAGGGATTTTGAGTTTAGAAGACAGATATTTTATATTCCGGGCGCACCAATGAGGAAGATAAGAAAATTGGCTGGAGAGACGCAGTATAGGCCATCATCCAGATCATCCGTTTCCACTTTATGGATTAGATCGGATATTTTTTGATGGCACAAGCATAAAGGGATGAGCTGTTTCTGCAATAAGTTTTTTCGGTGTAAGTATCCGGCAGTGTTATTTATGGATAATTGAAGCCGGTATCTGGCTCAGGGTTTGCTGCTATGACTTCTTATCATAGCGTAAAATATTTAAGACAATGGATGAAACATGGTGTCGTGTAAAGAACGCGTCGGTGTTATCGGCGCGACAAGTGTAGTTGGCGAATATTTATTGCCCTTACTAGTTGAAGGAGGCTGGGATGTTGTGGCGTTTTCACGCCAAAAACCAAACATCAAACTATTGGAAAATTGTCCGGTAACATGGCAATTGCTTGCCGAATCCAAATTAACCGGGATCAGTGATATCCGTCAAAACGAAAAACAGATAATCTGTTGGATTATTCTGGCACCCATTGGAGCTTTACCTGAATACTTTCCCATGCTTTTGGCTTACGGCGCCAAACATATCGTGGCTGTTTCATCAACAAGCAGATTTACCAAGAGAGAGTCTTCTGATTCGGCGGAAAAAAAGCTGGCAGCTGGTCTGGCTGAAAATGAAGAGTTTTTAGCCGCTTGGGCAAAAAAAGAGAAATTGACTTTTACAATACTAAGGCCGACGCTAATCTACGGTCTGGGACATGATAAGAATATCAGTGTAATTGCCGCTTTTATCCGGCGCTTTGCTTTTTTCTGTGTTTTCGGAGCCGCATGCGGACTTCGGCAGCCTGTGCACGCGCAGGATGTGGCATTGTGCTGCATGGCTGCGCTTTGCGCAAAGGCTGCGGTTAATCAAAGCTATAATATATCCGGCGGGGAAATAATAAACTACAGGGAAATGGTTTGTCGCATTTTCTCGGCGTTTGATAAAAAACCGCGATTTGTGGAATTTCCTCTTTGGCTTTTCCGGTTGGCGATATTTATATTGCGGATATTTCCTCCTTTTCGTCAATGGTCGGCCGCTATGGCTCAAAGAATGAATCAGGATATGGTCTTTGATCACTCGGAAGCGCGCCGCGATCTTAATTTTTCTCCCCGCAAATTTCAGCCTGATAGAGAGGATTTGCAGGGAAACTAATTTTTAGGAAAAAAGAGAATAAATGATATTTCCCAAAGTCATTCCTCTGTATAATAAATGCAGGCATATAACATGGCCATTGGATGGCGTTTTAACCCGGAAATCCCGGTAATCATTTAACGATGAATCAGCAATGAACAATTTAGAAATAAAATATGAATAACAGACCAACTCTTTCAGTTATAACTCCTATTTACAATGGCGCTGATTTTGCGGAGCGATGTTACGAAAATCTGCTCAAGCAGTCATTTGCAAATTGGGAATGGGTTGTTGTTGACGATGGTTCAACTGATAGTACAGCGGAGATTGTTCGAAAAATTGAAGACGTTCGCGTTCGTTTTTTTTCATATAAACAAAATAAAGGACGTGGATATGCGCGTAATCTGGCAATCAGGGAATCCCTGGGAGATTGGATAGTCATATGGGATGTTGATGATCTAAATTTCCCTGAGCGTCTGGAGACTATTGAAAAAGCGAGACTTCAGAACTATGAGTTTTTCTGCTCGTATGCGGTGGTGGTAAATAATAATATGAAAATTAAAGGCACCAGAGGATTTCATGAGCCATCCGGCTGTTTACCAAAAAGATTTGTTCATCCCACTCTTGCCCTGAAAAAAGAAATTGCCCAAAGCATTAAATACAAAATAACCAAAGGAGTTGGCGGACCTGCTGAAGACGCCAAAATTTTGTGGATACTTCCTCTGAAATACAAGGGATTATGGTTTGAAGACGCGCTAACAATTTATCAAGAGGAAAGGAATATTAATTTGAGGAAAACAATTGATACTAATATAGCGCATCTGCAAACGTTAAATGAGCTTAAGCGGGAAGGAGTATTTAAATCCGGCAATACATATTATCTTACGGCAGGGAAATGTCTTATCAAGATATTTATTCTGGGCATCATGCGGATATATCCAAAGATTTATTTAATATCTATAGATTTAAGAGATTACGGGCGGTTGAAAACCGGTTGGCAATTATCGCCCGAAAAAATTGATTTTATAAAAAGCAATATGCGGACAGAATAAATTATAATGCGTGTATATAATCTTAAAGTACGTGATTTTAATCGGACATGATAAAAATAACTATAGTAACTGTTTGCTGCAACAGCGCGGCAACAATCAGAGATACCCTGGAATCCGTTGCAGCCCAATCGCATAAGAACATTGAACACATTATTATTGATAGCGGTTCGACTGACGGGACATTGGCTGTTATTCATGAATGGAAAAAACATCCGGTTCGTCTTGTCAGCGAACCGGATCGCGGTATATATGACGCGATGAATAAGGGCATCAGGCTTGCGACAGGTGATATCATCGGAATCCTTAATTCGGATGATATGTATTACGATTCTCACGTCTTAGAAAGTGTTTCTACAGTTATGACTGACGCCTCTATTGACGCGTGTTACTCCGATTTGATTTATGTTGATAAGAATAATCTCCAGAAAATTATCAGATATTGGAAATCATGTGTTTTTAAAAAAGGATTATTCTCTAAGGGTTGGATGCCGCCCCACCCGACCTTTTTTGCCCGCCGATTAATTTATGAAAAGTATGGCCTGTTTGATTTAAATTATACTCTGGCTGCCGATGTCGAGTTGCTGGCACGATTTTTGGAACGGTTCCGGATTCAAGCGGTTTATATTCCAAAAATATTTATAAGGATGAGATTCGGCGGAGTCTCAAATAATTCGGTAGTTAATATTATCAAACAAAATATTGCGATTTATAAAGCCTGTAAAAATAATAATATTCCATTATATCCGGTTTCTTTCTTTGTTGTAAAAATTGCTTCCCGAATCAAACAATTTTGTGCCCGGCCGACGATATAAATAATATATCGAATTAATTCATAAATAACCATACTACCGATTTCTCCGGTCAGAAATTAGCTAATAATATCAAAAGCAGTCACGAATAATTACAGCTTACAGAGGGAAAATACACGGCAAGGCATTAAAATAATTTATTATTTAACCGAGGAGATGTTTGATGATATTAATTTCAAAGGACTTCTCGATAGTTTAAAATTGAAGCTGCTTATACACCTTTGCAAATACAATTTTATCTTGACAATAAGCATGGTCTTGTGTCGATATTATCGCATGAAAATATAAATATTATGGAATTAATCAAGGAGGTTGAAAAGCGAAGTTATGGGCAATAAATATGTTTACTCTTTCTCGGAAGGATACGGAAAAAGCAAGAATATTTTGGGAGGCAAGGGAGTTGGACTTGCGGAAATGGCACATCTTAAAATTCCTATTCCGCCCGGATTTACGATTACAACGGAAGTTTGCACGGCTTTCTATCAAAATAAAGGCCGTTATCCGCAAGGATTAAAAGAGCAGGTTTATAAAGCATTACAAAAAATGGAACGGGATTCCGGGATGAAGTTCGGCGATCCGAAGAATCCTTTGCTGTGTTCCGCCCGATCAGGCGCGCGCTCCAGCATGCCCGGCATGATGGAAACGGTGCTAAACATAGGCCTTACCTCGAAGACTATTGCCGGAATGATAGAGAAAACAAAAAATCCCCGTTTCGTCCTGGATTCTTATCGCCGTTTGATTCAGATGTATTCGGACGTTGTGATGGAAAAGGCCGAAGGCATCGAACCTGCAGAAGGCATGGGCGTGCGCCAGCAGTTGGAGCGCGAACTGGCGGCCATGAAAGAACGCCGTAACGTCAAATTGGATGTTGATCTTACGGATCAGGATCTTGCCGAGCTTGCTGAAATTTACAAAGCCAAGGTGCAGGCGGTTCTGGGGAAACCCTTCCCTGATGACGCCAATGAGCAGTTATGGGGCGCGATTAGCGCTGTTTTCAAAAGCTGGAATGGAAAACGCGCGATATCCTATCGCCGTATTGAAGGAATACCCGATGAGTGGGGCACTGCGGTCAACGTGCAGGCGATGGTGTTCGGCAATATGGGCGATAACTCGGCTACCGGCGTTGCCTTTACCCGTAATCCGGCTACAGGCGAAAACAAATTCTATGGTGAGTGGCTACCCAACGCGCAGGGCGAAGATGTTGTCGCGGGAATCCGCACACCCAATCCGATAAACGAAGAAACCCGCCAGGTGGACGATGTCGAAGGACATCCTTCTTTAGAAAAGGCCATGCCTAAGGCATATGCTCAAATCAATGCTATTCGCAATAAGCTGGAGGCTCATTTCAGGGATATGCAGGATCTGGAATTTACCATTCAGGATGGCCGTGTCTGGATGCTCCAGACGCGGACTGGCAAGCGCAATGGTCCCGCCGCTGTTCGAATGGCCGTGGAAATGTACAAAAAGAAGATGATCAGCGCCGCCGAAGCGGTCTTACGCGTGACCCCGGCACAGCTTGATGAAATGCTTCATCCGACAGTTGATCCTAAAGCTGAAGAATCAGGTGATTTTCTTGTGAAGGGTCTGCCCGCTGGTCCCGGAGGAGCTGTGGGACAGGTTGCTTTTACGTCCGACGTTGCTGTGGAATGGAAGAAAGAAGGTAAGAAAGTCATCCTCGTCCGCGAGGAAACAAATCCCGAAGATGTGGAAGGCATGCGCGCGGCCGAAGGAGTGCTTACGGCGCGCGGCGGTATGACTTCACACGCGGCACTGGTTGCCCGAGGCTGGGGCAAGTGCTGTATTGTTGGCGCCGGCGCTCTGCACGTTGATATTCAGCAGAAAGTGATGACGGTTGACGGTAAATCAGTTAGAGAAGGTGACTTTGTAACACTCAATGGAACCAAAGGACGCGCCTACAAGGGAGCCCTTCAAATGATCAGCGGCGCTGAAGATGATCAGAATTTCGCAACTTTCATGAAACTTTGCGATTCTCTGAGGCGTTTGAAAATCCGCACCAATGCCGAAACGCCGAAAGACGCCGCCAAGGCTGTGCAGTTTGGCGCCGAAGGGATCGGACTATTCCGCACCGAACATATGTTCTATGGCGAGAACAGTGAACAGCCGCTGTTTTATCTGCGCAAAATGATTATCTCGGACAATGAGGAACAGCGTCGCGCGGCCCTGGACGAATTATTCCCGTTTGTCAAAGGCTTCATTAAAAAGACAATTGAAGTCATGGCAGGAAGACCGGTAACAATTCGCCTTCTGGATCCGCCTTTGCATGAATTCGTGCCGGAGAATCCCGAAGAACGCGCACGTCTTGCGGAGAGTCTTGGTATCTCAATAGATATACTCAACAGTCGCGCGGAAAAATTACACGAAACCAATCCGATGATGGGACATCGCGGCGTGCGTCTTGGCATTACATATCCGGAAATAAGCCAGATGCAGATTCGCGCCATTCTGGAAGGAGCGGCGGAGCTCATCAAAGAAGGCAAAAAAGCGCTACCCGAAATCATGATTCCGGTCGTTTGCGATGTGGCCGAATTTAAAAATCAGGCGGATTTAGTGAAAAATATCTATCCTGAAGTTTGCGCCAAATATGGCCTGAAGAAAATACCCTATATGGTGGGAACAATGATCGAGATTCCGCGCGCTGCGTTGCTGGCCGACCGGATAGCCGAAGAGGCGGAATTTTTCAGCTTCGGGACGAATGATCTGACTCAGATGACTTACGGCTTCAGCCGTGATGATGTCGGCGCGTTTGTGCCCGGATACCTGACCAAGAAAATTATTCCGGTTGACCCCTTCCAGATTCTTGATCAGGCGGGTGTCGGCCAGTTGATTCAGTTAGGTGTTGAACGGGGACGCAAGGCGCGTCCGGGACTGAAGGTCGGCATTTGCGGCGAGCACGGCGGCGAGCCATCGAGCGTTATGTTCTGCCACCGCGCAGGCATGGATTATGTCAGCTGTTCTCCCTATCGTATACCGATAGCGCGTCTGGCTGCCGCTCAGGCCGCGGTAGAGGAGAAAAAGAGTTTGCCGAAGCCAAAAGCAAAGGTGTCAGCAAAGCCAAAGGTGAAAGTAAAAGCAAAGGCAAAAGTAAAAGCGAAAAAGTCACGCAAGTAATTAACCATAAAGCGCCGGATCGTAAACCCCGGCTCAGATTAATTAAATAAGGAAAATAATTTTATGGAAACAGTTGTGAAAAACAAGAAATTGAAAAAATGGGTGGAAGAAATTACCCTGATGTGCACGCCTGATAAAGTATATTGCTGTGATGGCTCCAAGAAGGAATATAACGAATTGATGTCGCAGATGGAAAAAAGCGGCATGGCTGTAAAACTCAAAAAAAGAAGGAATAGTTTTTTGTTTCGGTCCGATCCATCGGACGTGGCGCGCGTAGAAAATCGAACCTATATCAGCACTCCTTCACAGGCTGAAGCGGGTCCCACAAATAACTGGGTTGCGCCTGATGAATTAAAGGCGACGATGAAATCCCTGTATAGCGGATGTATGAAAGGACGCACGATGTATGTGATTCCTTTTTCCATGGGCCCTATTGAATCGCCGATCGCCAAAATTGGCATAGAAATAACCGATAGTCCTTATGTCGTCTGCAATATGCACATCATGACGCGCGTGGGGAAAAAAGTTCTTAAAAAGTTAGGGAAAGAAGGCGAATTCATTCCCTGCCTTCATTCTATCGGCGCTCCGCTTATGGCGGGCCAAAAAGATGTTTCCTGGCCCTGCGCGCCCATAGAGAAAAAATATATCAGCCATTTCCCGGATGAAAATTTAATCTGGTCTTACGGTTCCGGCTACGGAGGCAACGCGCTTTTAGGCAAAAAATGTCTGGCTTTGCGCATTGCTTCGGCTATGGCCAGACGGGAAGGCTGGATGGCCGAACATATGCTTATTTTACGACTGACTGATCCCGCAGGCAAACAGTATCATATCGCCGCGGCCTTTCCCTCGGCATGCGGCAAAACCAATCTGGCCATGCTGCAGCCGACAATTGAAGGCTGGAAATGCGAATGTGTCGGCGATGATATAGCCTGGATGAAAATCGGCCCCGACGGGCGGCTTTACGCGATAAATCCCGAAGCCGGATTTTTCGGCGTGGCGCCGGGCACCTCTTATGATTCCAATCCCATGGCAATGGACACCATAAAGAAAAACGTTATTTTTACTAATTGCGCCTTGACCGACAAGGGCGATATCTGGTGGGAAGGGATGGATGGCGCGCCTCCCAAACACGCCATTGACTGGAAAGGTCGTGACTGGCCTGCGGACAATAAGGAAGCAGCTGCTCATCCGAATGCGCGATTCACAGCGCCAGCTTCTCAGTGCCCTGTCATCTGCGCGGACTGGGAAAAACCCCAAGGCGTTCCCATTGATATCTTTGTCTTTGGCGGACGGCGCGCGGGTGTTGTGCCTCTGGTTAATGAAGCCTATAGTTTTGATCACGGCGTTTTCCTGGGCGCTACCGCTTCTTCGGAAACCACTGCCGCCAATATCGGCGCGGTGGGAAATTTAAGGCGCGATCCTTTCGCGATGCAGCCTTTCTGCGGATACAATATGGGCGATTATTTTCAGCACTGGCTGGATATGGGCGATAAATTAGGTGAAAAGGCGCCCAGAATATTTTACGTGAACTGGTTCCGTAAAACGTCGGATGGCCGATGGCTCTGGCCCGGTTTCGGGGAAAACAGCCGGGTGTTGAAATGGATGTGTGAACGGATAAGCGGAAATGCTGACGCGGTCGAAACACCCATAGGTATACAGCCGGCCATTGACGGCCTTGATATGAAGGGACTTGCCATTGACGCGAAGGATATGAAAGAATTGCTTAATATTGACATGGAAGCATGGAGGGCGGAAATTCCTGATATTGAAAAACACTTTGCTCAGTTTGGGGATCGTCTTCCCGAAAGACTTAAAAAGCAGTTTGCAGCGCTTAAAGAAAGGCTTAAATAGTTTTCAGGAAATAGGAAATAACCGGCGAGAGGTAATTTATTACTCTCATTGAAAACAAGAGGGGACAGCGAATAATTTCCGCTGTCCCCTCTTGTTTTATTGTAATTATTTGTTGTTATCGGTTCTTTGATCAGGTCGAGCCTTTGCTCGACCTGATTGTTTTCTCCTGCCGGATTAAAAACTAAATGAAATTCCAGCGTTTGCTGAATAATCTGAATTGGCCTGTCCCACGCCAAAACCTACACCTGCCTGGACACTGAGACAATTCAATATACTGGCCTTCAGGCCGATGGCTAAAGCGCTTTCATTTTCAAAGTAACCATAACCGGCGCCAATAGCAAAATTCTTCCCGGGTATCGTGCCGGGAATTGCCGCCAAAGCCGAAACAGAAGCAATGCCAATATAGGACTTTTGCAACTGACCGAAGTTGACAGCATCGTACTGATTTACGCCATCGGCAACTCCTGTTACGCGGGCCGGGCTGCCGTTATTGCTGAAGGTAGCTCCCCAATCATTCAGGGTCATTGAGGTGGAATGGGTCCCGCCTGACAGAACAGTGCTGTCCGTGTTGATAGTCAATCCGTGTCCTGTACTGTTGAGCAGCGTAACCTGAGTAGCGCCGGGGGCAGTAACGCCGTTATTTATTGTAAGTCCACTACCATCAGCGGTTAGAGCGGTGACCTGAGTATTTGTGGCTGTAATGATAGAGCCACCCGTTACACCCATGCTGGCTGTGTTGTTAGAAAGGTCCACATAGGCATTGTTACCGCTTATATCGGTGCTTGTTCTGCCTGTAATCGTGTTGGTATTGCCCTCGATCGTATTGCTGTAGCCTCTTATCGTGTTGTATTCACCTGAGATCGTGTTGTATTGGCCTGAGATCGTGTTTGTATCACCCCTGATCGTATTGGTTTCACCTTGTATCGTGTTGACAGAAGTTCCTGCATTACCGATCGTATTATTAGAATCTGCACCGCTGCCAAATGTATTGGTGGTGTCAGCGGCGGTGGCAATGGTAGCGTTGCCGGTGGACGACATGGCGCCGTTTACCTGCAGAGCCTGGTCGCCTACACCATTGGCTGCATTGCCTATTGTAGTCAAGGTTCCCACGGCACTCGTCGTATTAATGTTTGTTGTGCCGACGATGTTATTGGTCGCGCCAGTAATCGTGTTGATAGAGGTTGTATTGCCGATATTATTATTCGAGCCGGCTGTAGCCACGCCTATGTTGTTGGTATACGCTTCGATGTTATTGGTGCCGCTCGTGGCATTAGCTGTTAAGTTGTTTACACCGTTGGTTGCTAATGCCTGAATATCGTTTGAAATGTTGTTGGCGCCACCGATGGTCACATGTGTATTAGTGCCATCATTGGTAGCCTGGATTACCTGAACTTCAGACGTTGACGCGGTACCGACCGCGAGAGTCGCACTGCTATCTTGCAATGTCAAGCTGGAGGAATTCGTTCCACCGGTCAACTTGGTGCTGTCTGTGTTGATAGTCAATCCATGTCCTGTGCTGTTGGTCAGGGTAATAACGGCAGCGCCGGGATTGTCAGTAGCGTTAAGGCCGTTATTTATTGTAAGTCCACTACCATCAGCAGTTAGAGCGGTGACCTGAGTATTTGTGGCCGTAATGATAGAGCCTCCCGTTACACCCATGCTGGCTGAGTTGTTGGATAGGTTAAGATTGGCATTGTTACCGCTTATATCGGTGCTTGTTCTGCCTGTGATCGTGTTGGTATTGCCTGTGATCGTATTGCTGTAGCCTCTCATCGTGTTGTATTCACCTGAGATCGTGTTGAATTGGCCTGAGATCGTATTGTTTTGACCCTTGATCGTGTTAGATTTACCTTGCATCACGTTGACAGAAGTGTGCGCGTTACCGATCGTATTATTTGAATTTGCACCGCTGCCGAAGGTGTTGGTGGTGTTAGCACCGGTGGCAATCGTAGCGTTACCGGCATTAGTCAGATTGTTGGTAACAGTTAAGTTAGTACCGACATTAGCCGCGCCTGAAGTGGTCAGGGTGTCAGTGGAGAGTCCCCCGGTAACGTTCGCGCCGCCAGTTGCAGTAAATGCACCGCCGACATTTGCTGCGCCTGTAGTGGTCAGTGTGGTGGTGGTTATATCTCCATTGTTAACGATACCGGTGGTATTTGCTACGCCGGAGACCGTTAAGTTACTACCGACATATAAAGTAGTACCTACATTGGCCGCGCCTGTAGTGCTCAGCGTGGTGGTGGTTATATCTCCATTGTTAACGATGCCGGTTGTATTTGATACGCCGGAGACAGTGAAGTTACCGCCGACATTAGCCGCGCCTGTAGTGGTCAGGGTGTCAGCAGCGAGTCCTCCGGTTATGTTGGCACCGCCGGTCGTCGATATAAGGCCGGTTGCGGTGATGTTACCGGCGCCGGAAATACCTCCTGCATTGGTTATACCGCCGCCGTTATTGTTAATGCCCCCGGTAACGTTCGCGCCGCCATTTGCAGTGAATGCACCGCCGACATTAGCCGCGCCTGTAGTGGTCAGGGTGTCAGTGGTGAGTCCCCCGGTAACGTTCGCGCCTGCGCCTGTAACATTCAAACTATTTGTTTGCAGACTGTTAGCAGCGGAGATATTATTTCCGCCCAATATTATTACAGTTGAATTTGCTTGACCTCCCCCCCCGGGAGCCTCTATCCGTATGTCATTCGGCGCTGCCATTGCGATACTCATCATGGTGCTTATCGCAAAGGCCACTGCGAATAGTAGCGCCAGAGTACATCCGCAAAACTCCTTTCGTTTCTTAAAGTCCCATTGCTTTCTCATTTATTTACCTCCTTAAAGATATTTTCTGTTTGGTTTAAAATTATAGTGTTACCGATAATTATAAATATTATCGAACAACTTCCTTTTTGATGGATACGCACCCGGCTCCCGCCGGCATCAAAAATATTTTTGTCGATTCGCCGCTGTTCCGCACGGTGATATTCTTCGATAAAGAGCCTGCCTTTTTAAATGAGCCAAAATTCTTTTCGCCTACTTCCGCGCATTTCTGCGGCCAGTAAACGACAGTTTCATACATTCCCGTACAGCCGTTGGCCTGAGTGGGAGAAAAACTGGCGCTGGCATAGACGGAGGAAGAATCCTTTAACGGAATTTCCATGGATAAGGAAAGTAGTTGGTTATCCGGATTGTTTGTTAACGGGAAAATGAAGGTTCTGACATCCTGAGTGCCGGCTATTAGGAAATTCGTTACCTGATTGATCCTACTGGCGCAGGTAAGAGCTCCGGCTCTGACAGCGGCCTGAGTAATGTCGTTCACAGCGGAGGCTGCCGGTTTATTGACAGAGGTTTGTTTTTCCTCGGCTGTTGCCGGAGATATAATAAAGGCTAAACCAAAGACGACCGCCATTGTAAAACTAAGAATTATCTTTCGGGGCATGGTCTTTCCTTATTTAAGCAATTTTTTTCTGAACATCCGATTCCCAAAGCGCACTTCAACGTATACCGTATGAAGTACATCGGAATCGGCGTTCGATTTGTTGAATTACTAAAATTCTATATTACAAAGGTTGCAGGGAGTAATCAGAAACGTACTGTTTGCGGGTCTGCTTCCAAAACTTGATTATGTAAAATTTATCAATAGTAATGATATAAAAGAACACGTACTTTTCTTATAAAAATGAAACTATATTTAGCTACTTTTAGGGAGCAAAGTCAAGAGTTTAATGCATTTTTTCTTACTTTTTTTATTATATCAACTTTTTTACCCGCCGGATAAAACAAAAGAAACATGATATCAAAAAAGAGATTCGTCATTTATTGTAACCTTCAATAACTTGTGAGTACAAAGGGCAAGCCGCATAAAGCTTGCCCCCGATGTATTAAGTTGTATAAAATATTCTTGATTTTGTTATATCTTCCGCCCCGGTATGCTCATGGAGGCGGTAATGCCGCCATCCACCGGCAACGCCTGGCCGGTGATGTAACTTGCTTCGTCACTGGCCAGAAAAAGTATCGCCCATGCAACCTCTTCGGGAACGGCGGCGCGCTTTAATTCGCAGTATTTGCCCAACTGGTTTTCCTTGCCGACACTGCGGGCAAGCTCAAAGAAGGGCTGGGTCATGCCGGTTTCAATAAAACCGGGGCAGATGGCGTTAATGCGCACGTTGTGCGCTCCGACCTCACAGGCCGAAGTTCTGGTGAAGTTGATTAAAGCCGCCTTGCTGGCGCTGTAAGCATTGCCGCCCGCGCCGGAGAGGATGCCGGCAACGGAGGCGATATTGATAATAGAGCCGCTGCGGCGCGCCTTCATATGCGCAATTATATGTTTGGTGGCATAGACCGGTCCCATAACGTTAACATCATATACCTGATGCCATTCTTCAGAACGCTGATCTTCCAGATTGTCCAGTCCGCCGGAGATGCCGGCGTTATTTACCAGAATGTCAATATTCGTAAATTTTTCCAGAGCAAGACCAATCAGAGTTTTGATTTCATCTTCCGACGAAACATCCGTCTTGCGTATGATGACAGCGCCACCCATATTCGCGATCTCATCTTGCACCAGGCGAAGATTAGATTCGTTTACATCGGCCAACACCAGATTGGCTCCTTCACGGGCAAAAAGCAGGGCCGACGCTCGACCGATACCGCTAGATGCTCCCGTTATTATTGCGCTTTTACCATTTAAACGTCCCGACATTTTTAACTCCTGAGTTTTTAATGTTTTGTTAAGTACTTGCTTCCCGTACCGAAGGAGCATAGGTAAATTACCATTATATGTCAACGAAAAAGCAAATACGAAAAAGCAAATATTTGCGCCGCTGTGAAAATAATAAAAATAAACGAAAGGCGTTTGAAAACCAAATAAGCCGACGCTCGTATGGAATCCACCGCCGGACAGGGATCAGTTTCTAAGTAAGGCAAATATTAATTGACATAAAAGCTTTCTTCTTATATTTTTTTACATCGGAATCAATATTTTATCAAAATAAAAATTAATAATTTCAAGATGTCAAACCTGAAATGTAATAAGAAAAATGCGAAAGTCAGATGTTAAGCATATAATCTTTTGCCAGGATAATCTTATCCTATGAAAATTGCCGGAGACATTGTCATGTCCGGGCAATTGATTGAAGGAACTTACAAAAGAAGCTGGCCGTTCACTTAAACTGGTCATTAAGTGTTGCAGTTCAATATAGCATATTATCATAAATTCTTTTGGGGGAACAATGGGTAAAATTAACTCTAAAACAATAATACGAAATGTGTTGAGCTTCGTAAATTTCGGCAACATGATAAAGATCACCATGTGGTGGCTTTGGTTCAGGCGTAATCGCGTGTTTTTCATATTTGAAGGTCATGAATATACTTATCGGGACGTTTATCTGCAATCCCGGCGTTATGAGAGTTTCTTTCTGAACGTAAGAAAAAAATTGGTGGACAGTGGCAAACTGGACAAAGATAAGAGACTGGCTTTTGGCGTCTATATGGATAATACTCCCGAATTTCTCTACGCCTCTTTTGGTGCCGGTCTCAGCAATTCTATCATGTTTGCTATTAATTCGGGATTTCGGGGCGACACTTTGGCCAAAGTTATGGAGCAGGCCGGCATTAAGTTTCTGATTATCAATGCCAACACTTTGAAAGAAGTAGAGTGTGTCATAAAGAATGTACCGATGATCGGTCCGGAAAATGTTTACTACGCAGGGGATAAGGATGCCTTTCAATCAACCGGATTTAAATCACTGGACGAGGCGGTTGAAGAAGCGGGGCGCGTAACTGTGCCGGCGGACTATCGGGTCAAGGTAGACAATTTCAGCCCGGTTATTGTGATCTATACTTCTGGTACATCAGGATTGCCCAAAGGAGTACCATGCACTCATATCAAATTGGTAGGAGCGGGCTTTATGGTACAGTCGGCTGTTCATCTTAACAAAAATGACCGTGGTTACATTTCAATGCCGTTGTTTCATTCCAACGCCTGGTATATCGGGATATTACCGCAGATGATTGTGGGCGGTAGTTTTGTAATGAAGAGACGTTTTTCCGCGAGCGCATTTGAAGAAGACATGCTCGCTCACGGCGTCACTTTTCTAAACTATGTCCCAGCCTCTTCATTATATTATCGACGCTCTGGAACGCAAATACGGCAGCAGCGAAGCTGTGGAGAAGGCTCTTGCCAAACATTCGCGCAACAAATTCCGCAGAGCCTACGGCAACGGCGCCTCGGTCAACGACCGCATAAAACTTAAACGCTATCTGGGCATGGATCATATTTTTGAGATTTACGGTTCCACCGAGGCGGTTATTACCACGGCCAACCGCCCCGGAGACCCTGCTGATTCGGTAGGCCGTGTGGATTCCTCCATCCATATACTGGATGAAGAGGGACGCGAATGCGCCCCCGGTATTACGGACGCCAGCGGCGCGCTTATCAACTATGATAAAGCCGTTGGCGAAATCTGCCGTAAGGTAGGCGATAATAATATCAGGTTCGAAGGGTATTTCGGAAATGAGGGAGCGACCAATCAGAAATTCCGGCAAGGCTGGTATCATTCAGGTGATTTAGGACACATCAGGATTGTAAACGGTAAACGTTACATGTTCTTCAACGGCCGCACCGATGACTGGATTCGTAAGGACGGAGAGAATTTTTCAGCCGAGAGCGTTCTTGGGTTTGCCCAGAATGTTCCGTGCGTGGATTGCGCCATTGCCTACGGCGCACCCTGTGAAGTGGCCGATGAGAAGGTCATGATTACTGTCCAGCTTAGAGATGGCGCAGTGTTTAATCCCGATGAAGTATATGCCTGGTTTATCAAACAGCAGAAAGAAGGAGGGATGGATCCCAAGTGGATGCCGGATTATATACGCACCGTTGAGAAGTTTCCTGTTACCGATACCCAGAAAGTTATTGTGAGGCCTTTCAAACGCGAGAATTTCAATATTGAAAACAATCCCGGGATGCAGATTTATTTCAGGAAGCGCGGTGATAATACTTATCGCAGACTCACGCCCGATGAGTTCGACAAAATAAAGGAAGACTTCAAAGTCAACGGCCGCGAGGCAATTCTATCTGAATGAAATTAAATTTGGCTAATGGCGCAAACACCTTCTCTTGCCGCGGGATAAGCAAGCTATTACAGAATTATATAATTTCTTAAGACGGGTGCCCTGTTGTTCGGCGGGCAAGTGTCTATAAAACCATTTTTATTGTCCGATGGGCTTTGAGTGCTTCATAAATAATTTTCCTGTCGGATTCGCTCTCTACGGTAATCTCCACATTAAGGCAATGGTATTTAGAGGTTTCGCTACTGCGGGAAAGAGTTACCCGGCAAGCGCGATCATGAATAATTTCGAGAACCGCAGACTTCATTTCATCTTGATCAACGCCAATAATTTTATAAATCCATGTGCAGGGATATTTTAGATGAAGATTATTTTCCTTGTTCTCGTCCATTGGGCGCCAACTTATGACCTTATTTTATCCATTAAACTATCCTGAAAATTTAATGGAGCTATTCCCAATATTGTTTTATATCAATATTTGCAGCGTGATGATCGATGGTGCCTGTAACTTCGCGTTTGAATTTACCTTCCGTTGTTTCAAGAAGACTAATTTCTTCACCGGATTCTTCCTCCGAACCGTCGAATTTTGTTAATAGCAGAACACGGGGGCGCATGAGATTACTGGTCTGATGTACGACAAGCCCGACTTCGCCGCTTGAAAGATTCAGTACCGTGCCGATGGGGAACATACCGATCATATTGATAAAGGCCTTCACGAGAATTGAGTTGAAATCGTTTTCCCGCTTTTTTGCCAGAATACTGACTATCTGGTCAGGCGGTATTTGTATGTTATAGTAAATCCGTAACGCCGTAAGCACGTCATAGGCATCGACAAGAGAAATAATCTGTGAGAATAGATGTTGTCCGATATACCCGTCTATTTGGGGATAACCGTTAATGCCGCCATGCTGATGGTGCTCAAATGTGGTTACCATAGCAATTTTTTTTATCCCCGGAATGTCCGATATAATCAGCGCCCCTTCGATCGGATGGCGCGAGAAAGCTTCCCGTTCCTCATCAGTAATATCGCCGGTTTTGTTGATGATTTCTGGAGGAATGCGCATTTTGCCGATATCGTGCATCATTGCGGCAATTCCCAGCGCGGCAATCAGAGGTTTTTCCAAAGACATAAGAGCTGCCAGAGAAATGGCAAGAATGGATGTGTTCACACAATGGGCATATGTGTATTCGTCATGCATCTTCAGGTTGGTCAGGGCAATAAGTGCATCGCGGTTATCGAGGATATTATCTACCATATCCTGGACGACCTTGTTTACTCTGCGCATGTTGACCGCTTGACCGAGATGCACGTTTCTGACCATTTCTTTCATTGCTGTGATCGCTTCCAGAAATAGTTTTACTGCTCTTTTTTTATCTTCTTCCAGAGCGCCGCCGCTGTTCTTTTTATCGACAAGCAAAACGCTGTGGAGATTGATGTGGGGAAAATTTTCGCGGGAAACTATATTGATAATACCGCCTTCTGCGGCGAGTGCCGAAGGTTCAGAGTTCATCAGGACGGCCAATCTTACGAATTCCTCATTCGTAATACCGGGCTTAAATACAATCCCGCCTATATCCCTGCTGGTAAATTGTTCAACCAGCGTGGCAATACTGGAATCTATAGGCATGGAGTGGGTTTCAAAAAATAATTCCCCGCTTACGAAATAGAACGCAACTTCCTTCCTGTCCATCAGCAGCCCGTCGATCGTAAACGTCAGTTTTTCGACGAGTGACAGCAGGAAAGGGTGAGATTCCGGATAGATGGTTACGTTTTTAAGAAGGCCCGACAATTGCTGGAACGTTATTTTAGCCGTGTCAAGTAAACGTTGCTTTGCAAAAAATGATTGTCTTGCTTCGCTGCCGCTATGGCTTTGCTGATCCACCAATGCCCTGCCTCCTTTTGATTTTCTCCATGGCCTTCAGCGCCGCTTCTTTTCGCTCGACTTGAAGTTTATGAGACCTCCACCAGCGAACTTTTGTGTACCCTTTTAATAAGTCCCCTGCCGCAGGACCGCCTGCTTTTTCCAGCGCTTTTATCGCCTCTAACGTAAGCGCCTGTTCCTTTTTGTTAACAGGACGATCAGAGAGGAATGTCATCAGAGGCTTCGTATCTTCAGCGCTTATTCCCTTGATTTCGGTAAAGCCGCGAATTGCCATCAACTGAACCGTGCTGTCCTCGTCTTTCAAGAACTTTCCCAGGAGACCTGCGGCCTTTTTCCCCCCGATGGGAATTAATCCCTTAATCACTTCCTGCCGTATCTTGATGTTCTTATTGTCCACCGCCTTTTGGAGAATAACAACGGCTTGGTCGCTTTTGGTTTCGCTTATTATACTTATGATATCGCGGACAAAAGACAAACTGCTATCGGAAAGGTGTTCGCCCAACACGGAGATCTGGTTTTTACCGAAGTCTTTCAGTAAGTCGAGAATAGCTGATCTCGACTTATTATCAGTTTCCTTTGCCAGCATTTCCAGCAGGGCTCCAGTTGTCTCCCGTTCCATAGCTGATAAATAGGAATAGGCAGAGACGTATTCAAAAGAACCCTTGGCATAATTTTGCAAGTCGGCAATCGTGGAGATAATGACATCTTTGGAAGAAGTCTTTCTCAATGCCTCCAGCATCCTGGGCTTAAAAGCGGGATCCACAGGAGTATTAAAGGCCATCGTGATAAGTGAAACGCGGTCGTAATCTTTGTTCTTTAAAAGATAATTTAAAATATCCTCCAACTGGTGGATAATACCGACAAACGTGGCGATTCCCTTTTCATCAGGGACAGAATGCTGAGGAGACTTCACGAGAGGTATAAGGGCAATAAGTGTGCGCATCGTGGCATCAATAATATCCCGCTCAGTGCCCAAGCTACTTATGGAATTAAGAGCTTGGGTCTCTTCATGGGAGTACCCGGCCATTTCTTCTGCAATTCTTTTTATATCGGATGAAAGTGATATTGCGGAAAAAGCGACGGACGAAGAAGACGGCGGCGTTATTTCTTTTGTTGTCAGCATTTTTAAAAGCTCTGCCACCTGTTTAACTGTCCATGAATCCAAAAAGCGTCCGGTCATAATTTCATGAAATACGCTCGGCACACGTTCTTCAGTTTCAGTTTTTCGTTTTTCTGTGTTTTCCGAATCTAAACCGGCAAACAGTTTCCCGGCAATTAATGCATCGCGGTAGGGCTGTTCGAGAGACATGGCGGATTGTGCAAGTGCCTCAAAGAGAGCATCTTTCTGGTCCGGATTTTCTTTCAGAATCTTATTACCGGCTTCCTGATACAGTGCAAGTAGCCGATCCTCAACGGTTTCATGCTCACCTCGCGTCTCTTTTGCCAGCGCTACCATGGCCGCGCCGAAGCCCTCCTGGTCCGTCAAGAGATTGTCCAAAACCAGTGTATGGCCGATAAACGCTTCGGTTTTAGATATGGAAGAGCCGTGGGAATAGGCATTCTTCTTTTCTATTCTTAAATCTGATGTGATAATCTCGTCGAGCCCCGCTTCAGTGACCTTGATATTAGACGTGCCTTTTTCCCAAAGGATTGAGGCAACCCCGTTTTGCATACCTATATCTTTTGCCTGCAGGGCAAGCGCCTGGAAAAGATCCATCATTTCTTTGGCAGTAACGCCCTTATAAAGGATAATGTTTCGAATGCCCTTCGTAAACAGATCATGGGCTATAACTCTGTTGGCTTCAGTGTCCTTTCCGACTGGAGTTTGCTGATAGGTAAGAAATGCTTTTTGCACTCCGACGTAACATTCCGGTGTGTCCTCCAGAAGAAGGGAAAGTGCATCATGCGCGTCCTTTACTGATTGGGAGTAGACGGGATTGTTTGGAGGATAAAGTTTCACTATCCTAATGGCAGTGACGAGAGTACGCATTAAGTCATTGACTTCGGGAGACAGGGTGCTCGATTGTTTTGTTTCTTCCGCCATAATTTTTATAAAATACCAATATTTTCAATTAAAAGTATATAAAGAATGATCTTGTATGTCAATGACAGATTTATCTTAACTGTAGAATTCTAACTTAACGTGTGGTATATATTTTAGGGAGCAGATCATTGATTATTATTCGCAATTGAACCGATTATTTGAGCACGATAAAAGCAACACAACATCTATAAAAAGGAGGATTTATTCATGCAGAATATGGTTGGTTCAAGAAGAGCTTATTTCCTGATGGCAATACTGCTTTTGCTGGGGAGCGCTATGTTCTTTATTGATGGTTGTGCGAGGATCCCTTTGAGCTATCTGCCAAGTTCTGCCAACAAAATTTCTGGAAGCGTATCAGTATTTTTATTCCGGTGAAATCGGCCACGTGTTCCAGATGAAATCGGCCATTGATTCCGGTGGAAACAAGGCCAGTTGATCGGAGCGAAGCGACGCTGGTTTTGGTGGTCATCTTCTCACAACATGTTT
>JBKQWB010000080.1:7500-31779 GCA_052139735.1 Smithella sp.
CCCAAATCTATCCCAAAGCGGGATGGGTGGAACATGATCCGATGGAAATATGGGGATCGCAAAGCGGCGTAGTGAGCGAAATGCTGGCCACAACGGGCATTGCGCCTGAAGAAATAGCGGCCATCGGCATAACCAATCAGCGTGAAACGACGGTTGTATGGGACAGACAAACGGGAAAACCTGTTTATAATGCTATTGTCTGGCAGTGCCGCCGCACTGCGGGAATATGCGACGAACTTAAAGCCAGAGGATGGGGAGACTATATAAGGGAAAATACCGGATTAGTGCTGGATGCTTATTTTTCCGGAACCAAAGTAAAATGGATACTGGATAATGTTGAAGGAGCAAAGCAAAAGGCAAGAAACGGCGATCTGATATTCGGTAATATTGATACCTGGTTAATCTGGAATTTAACGCGCGGGAAAGTACACGTTACCGATTACAGCAACGCTTCCCGCACGATGCTTTACAATATCAAAGACCTGAAATGGGATGAAAGAATTTTAAAAGAACTCGATATTCCCGCGTCTATGCTGCCGGAAGTGAAGCCATCCAGCGCGGTTTACGGCAATACAGATGCCCGGATATTCGGAACGGAAATACCTGTTGCCGGAGACGCCGGCGATCAGCAGGCGGCGCTGTTCGGACAGGCCTGTTACACGCCGGGAATGGTTAAAAACACCTATGGCACAGGCTGTTTTATGCTGATGCTGACTGGTGAAAAGCTTGTTCATTCGGAAAATGGCCTTTTGACCACCATCGCATGGGGAGTAAACAATAAAGTGGAATATGCTTTGGAAGGCAGCATTTTTATCGCCGGTGCCGCTATTCAGTGGTTGCGCGACAGCATGAAAATAATCTATGATGCTAAAGATAGCGAGTATTTTGCCACAAAGGTTGAAGACTCTCTCGGCGTTTATGTGGTTCCCGCCTTTGTCGGCCTTGGCGCCCCTTACTGGGACATGTACGCGCGAGGGGCAATTCTGGGGTTGACCAGAGGAACAACAAGAAATCACATTATTCGCGCGACATTGGAATCCATTGCTTATCAGACCAGAGATGTTCTGGAACTGATGCGCAACGAATGCGGAATTGATCTTTGCGAACTGCGTGTAGACGGCGGCGCCTGTGCCAATAATTTCCTGATGCAATTCCAATCGGATATCCTTGGTGTTCCCGTGGAGCGGCCTGAGATCATTGAAACAACTGCTCTGGGAGCGGCCTATCTTGCCGGTCTGGCGGTCGGTTTCTGGAGGGATCAATCCATGATTGCCAAGCGACGGAAAGTAAATCGCAGGTTTACACCGGGCATGAACGAAGGTAAACGGAAGGAACTCTATGATAACTGGAAGAAGGCCGTAAAACGCGCAATGCATTGGGAGGATGAAAAATAGGACCATTCCTAAATCTAAGTACTATCTTTGTTGGCGTCGTTGTCGGCTTCCGGGAACGTATGCGTAATACGCTTCGTCGCCTGGGGCCTGGCCGCCGCGATATCATCTTTGATCGAAAGCGCATCTCCTTTTTAGGGGGCGCATAATAAATAGAACTTTACATTGACGAGAATTTTCGCCAGCATGACGGAAAATTCCTTTAGAAATGGTATAATAATAAAATGATTAAAACGGATGTCATTATTATCGGCGGTGGAGCGACCGGCTGCGGTATTGCCAGAGACCTGGCCTTGCGCGGAATACCTCATTGCCTCATCGAAAAAGGCGACTTCGCGGTCGGAGCAACCGGCGCCTGTCATGGTCTTCTCCACAGCGGAAGCAGATATGCTGTTACCGATCCTATAGCCGCGAGGGAGTGTTACGAAGAAAATCTTATCCTCAGAAGGATCGGCAGGAAATGTGTTGAACAGACAGGGGGATTGTTCGTGCGATTGCCTGGAGATTCCAAACGCTTCAGGGAATTATTTCTAAGAAGCTGTGAAGATGTTGGCATTCCTACCGAAGTCATTTCCTCTACCAGGGCTATTGATCTGGTTCCAAACCTGAATCCGGAAATCGAAGAAGCAATCAAGGTTCCCGATTGCTCCATTGATCCGTTCCGCCTTTGTCTGCTTAATATCCGTACTTCGCAGCTTCGGGGCGGCATTATCTTCACACGGCATAAAGTCACGGAAATTATCAAATCTCACGGCCGCTGCACGGGCATCAAAGCCGTCGATCAGGCAACGGGCGAAGCCAGAGAAATCCATGCCAACATCATAGTCAACGCGACAGGCGCATGGGCTAATATGATCGCCTCTCTTGCCGGCAGTGAAGTGCCTATGACTCTTGTCAAGGGATCGCTGGTCATTACCAATCACCGTCTGACCAATATGGTGATAAACAGGCTAAGACAGCCGTCAGATGGCGACATAATAGTGCCTAATGAAGCTGTTTGTCTGGCCGGCACAACATCGCTGGCGATTGACGACCCGGATCAACTGCTGACTGAATCTGCCGAAGTAGACACAATAATCAGTGAAGCGGGAAAAATGATTCCTCATTTCAATAACACCCGCATTATCCGCGCTTTTTCGGGAGTCAGGCCATTGCTTAAATCAAAGAAAGCGGACAGCCACGAAATATCCCGCGGTTTTCAGATCATCAACCACGAAAACGGCATGTACAGCATCGCGGGAGGAAAACTCACCACTTTCCGGCTGATGGCG
The DNA here is from genome assembly GCA_052139735.1 of Smithella sp. Lineage (GTDB taxonomy): Bacteria > Desulfobacterota > Syntrophia > Syntrophales > Smithellaceae > Smithella. The sequence continues at coordinate 10,163 of JBKQWB010000080.1, forward strand.
GAAAAGATGGTTGACACGATCATGGCTTCTTTTAATCTCAAAAAATTATGTGAAACGGCGGAAATACCATTGGACGGGCAGGAAGAACTGAGCGGTTATCCTCTTTCCAGACGGCTTAAGGACATGAAAAATATCGTTTGTGAATGTGAACTCGTTACAAGACAGGAAGTGGAAAGAATCATCAGGCAAACGGGCACACGAAATGTAGGAGATATTCAGCACCGGACGCGTCTGGGCATGGGACCGTGCCAGGGTGGTTTCTGCACTTTTCGCGCTCTCGGTATAATGAATGATATGAGTGTTATATCACCTGAACAGTCTATGGAAATGTTACGTGGATTCCTGCAGCGCCGTTACAGAGGCATAAGACACGCTCTCTGGGGAGATCAACTCCGGGAAGAACAGCTTGTTGAATATATCTATCTGGGCATTCTTGCCATGGAGAAACCCGAATGAGCGTTATTGAATACGATGTCGTTATCATAGGGGCGGGGGTAGCAGGTCTGACAGCCGGAGCGCTTCTTGCCGAACGCGGTTTTAAAGTCGCACTCGTCACTACGGGAGAACCGACAGCCTGTCTTTCCACCGGCTGCGTTGACGTTTGTTCCCGTGATAATAAGCCTCTGTCGGGCATTAATGATCTCCCGCCAGAGCATCCCTACCACCTTGTGCCTGAAAAAATTACCAGGGATGCTTTGAATTATTTTCAGACGGCCATGATGGATATGGGAATTCCCTATGCGGGCACTGCCGAAGAAAATCGTTTTATTCTTTCCGCCTTGGGCACGCTTAAAACTTCCTGTCTCGTTCCCTTAACAATGAAGACGGCGCCTCAAGACAACAAGGACAGCATACACATCGTAACCTTCAAAGGTCTCAAGGATTTTTATCCCGGCTACATTATATCCCGGCGCAAAAATACTAAATTTTCAGTATATGACGCCGGTGTCTACAACACCATGGGTATAGCTTCACATTTTGAGGAAAAAGAATTTTTTGAAAAGTTTATCATCTGGCTGGAGAGGCTAAACATTGATGAAGATAAGATTGCCTTCCCCGCAGTTATTGGTATGGAATCGGCCGCTGAAATCATCAACACCATAGCCATCCTGATGGGAAAGCCGGTCTTTGAAATTCCGACCATTCCGCCATCCATGCCGGGCAGAAGACTTTTCAATGCTTTGAAAGGATATTTCCGCAAAAAAGGAGGCATGATATACTGGTCATGGCCGGTCGAGGGAACAGAAAAAGCGGGCAGGCTGATTGAAGCGGTGGCAACACATTCCGCAGGAAGGCCCAATAGCATTAATGCCAGAGCTTTTATTCTGGCCACAGGATCATTTGTCGGCGGCGGCCTCACCGCGACACGCGAAGCAATCATTGAAAATGTATTTAATCTTCCCGTGCATACTGACGGACCACGGGAAACATGGTTCGATAATAATTATTTTTCTTTAAACCACGGCATTGGCAGAGCGGGTATTATCGCTGATTTATCTTTACGGCCCGTTGATTCTCCGTGGGAGAATATTTTCGTGTGCGGCGGGATTCTCGCCAATACCGAAATACTAAAAAACGGCTGCGGTCATGGTCTGGCGCTGGCGACGGCTCATGTCGCTGCGCAATCCTGCGCGGAGTACTTATCCAATGAAATATGAACATTGTATACGCTGCACAATTTGCGTGGAAAACTGTCCCGTATTCCGGGTGAACCCGGCGTTTCCCGGACCGAAGCAGGCAGGACCGGACGCCCAGCGATTCCGTTCGGACAGAGAAAAAGCCGAGGATGAGTGGGTTCTTTTATGCAGCCAGTGCAAACGCTGTGAAATGGCCTGCCCATGCGGCGTAGAACCCGCCGAAATCATACTCAAAGCCCAGCAGAGATACGGACTGGAACATTCCCACACTCCGGCGCATCTGCTTTTTGCCAATAACTATTATTTGAGCGCCCTTGGTTCTTTAACCGTCCCTATCGCTAACATGATCGCTTCTGCTGAAATAGGAAAGAAAGCTTTTCGGGCAATGGGAATATCAACTTACATTCCCTTCCCGAAGTTTCGTTTCAGGACCATGCGCAAAGAAAAAAAAATCCTGAACAAAAGGACGAGAAAAGTCGCCTTTTTTTATGGATGTTTTATAAATTTCTACCGCCCTGACATCGGCAGAAAAATTATTCGTTTACTTTCCTCCCTGAATGTGGATGTTGTCCTGCCGCCCCAGTGGTGTTGCGGACTTCCCGCGCTGGGCAATGGGAATTTAGCCCTTGCTAAATACTTCGCGCAAAAAAACGCCTCTTCATTATCCAATTACATAGATGCGGGCTACGATATCGTTTATACGTGCACATCCTGCGGACTTTGCCTTCTGCATGATTATCCCGGCATTCTGGAAATCCCACAGGGCAAAAAGATTGCCGAGAACAGCTACGACGTCCATGAATACATCATTAAACTCATCAATGAAGAGTATGCAAAACCTGTCTTCGGAGAAGTTTTGCGCAAGACCGCCTATCACATCCCCTGCCATCTCCGGGCGCTGAATATCGGTTATCCGGCAGCAAAGCTTATGTCTTTGATACCCGGTCTGGAATGTGAGATTCTTGATGACACCTGTTGCGGGCTTTCCGGCAGTTACGGCTTCAAAAAGAGCAACGAGTTAACGGCAATCCAGTTAGGCAACAGAGCTGTCTCATTAATCAGAAAAACCAAAGCCAGTGATATCGTCGCGGACTGCGGTTCCTGCCGTATGCAACTGGGCGGCCTCTCCGGTCTGCCCGCTCTTGATCCGGCGGAAATACTCTGCGAATCCCTGGGGATCTCCGATCAGAAATAAATTTATGCCGCTTCTAAATCAAAGATGATATTGAGGCGGCTAGGAGGAGGCGACGAGGCGTATGTGATCTTCGCCATAATGGCGCAGATCACCGGTAAGGAAAAGATCTGTTTTTTATTGTGCCCCCTTCGGGTGGCACTCCCGTATTTACATACGTTGAGGAAGCCGACAACGACGCCAACAAAAATAGCGCTTTGATTTAGAAGTGGCATTACTGGGCAATAGCTTCCTTAAGCTTCTGGGCTACAGCTTTATCTTCAAAAAGTTTTTCAATGGCATCTCCGAGAACAATACTGGCCTGATCTCCAAGATGCTCTTCAGAAAACCAGAAATATTCCTGCAAATGGCTGCTTTCCACCTTGCTTTCATACAATATTTTCCCTTTGGCCATATCCGCAATAACAACGGTTAATTTTATACTGGCCTTATAAGAATTAGAAGGAAACCCCCTCCGGCAATATATTTCCAGTTCCTCTATATTGCCGCCTATAAGAACTTTGCCGTCCCTTTGCGGAATGGTATCTTCCTTTAAATCCCATTGTTCAATTTTATCGTCAACTTTATAACCGGCCTTTCTTAAGTATTGTTTAATGCCATTAGCTATAACTTTAGTTGTCTTGATATTTTTGGGCAATACTAAAACTTTCATGTCGTTTTTTTCTATCACACGCCCGATCACAAGCCGATCGTCAATCTGCCGCGTATCGGTAAATTCAGCTACTGAAATAACAGCATCAGATGTTTTAACATTAGTTTTTAAATAGGCGGGAATAGCGGCGCTATCCGCATCATAGTACATATTAACACTGTAAAGACTTGGCCCGACGCATCCCGAAAAACTAAGAACAGAAAACAGCATCACCCCTATCAATATACAACGCAATCTTTTTATCTTCATTATCCACTCCTTCTTTATGCCAGGCAAGATTCAGCAAATTTCTTTACGTTTTCATCTTCGCCCATCGCGATTAACCTGTCACCTTCAGCAATAACATAATTGGCCAGAGGATTGAAAATCATTTTCCCTGAATCATTTTTTACAGCGACAATGATCAGTCCGTAGCGCTTGCGTATTCCTGAATCTTCCAGTGATTGAGAGACAAACGGTGATCCCTGACATATGGAGATTTCTTCCATGCGCAACTCCAGACTTTGCCGGCTGGTGGTAATTTCAATGAAATCCAGCATGGCTGGGCGCAAAATAGCCATAGCCATTCGGACACCGCCAAGCGTATAAGGAGACATAACCCGATCCGCTCCCGCACGAAGGAGCCTGTGCTCTGATTCTTCTTCCTCGGAACGGGCCATAATATATATTTGTTGATTGAGTTCCTTTGCCGTTAAAATAACATAAAGATTTTCCGCGTCCGACGGCAGCACGCAAACAACACCTTTAGCCCGTTTGATCCCCGCTTCAATTAAAACTTTATCCTGTGTCGCGTCACCCTTGCAGTAAATAAAACCCTCGTCCTGAGCCTTTTGAATCACCTCGGGATCGTTATCAATAACCAGGCAAGGTATTTTCCCCGCCATCAGTTCACGGCAAATCAAGAAACCAATGCGGCCGCCGCCGCAAATAATATAATGGTCATGCATTTTTTCGATCATTTTTTCCAATTTACCCCTCCCCAATAAATCGCGCAAACGCGCGTCAATAAATGTTTCCGCCATGAGAACCAGCGAGTAGAACATCATCCCCACGCCAAAAATTATTATAAAAACCGTAAACAACTTACCCGCCGTTGTTTCCGGCGCGAAATCTCCATATCCCACTGTGGATAACGTAGTGATGCAAGTATAAAAAGAATCCAGGTAACTCCATCCTTCAATAAAATGGAAACCGACAGTGCCGATTATAAAAATGGTTAATAGAATTATAAGGGCGAATTTTATCTTGCTGGTAAATACCAAATGTCCTTTTTCTCCTTTATATAGGATTCGGGTATTAAAATAATGGCAATTATTTCTTTCTGATTCATGAATATTATAATATAATAAATTTAATCTGGCAACATGAATAGCGTAATCACATGATTCACTGACATCTACAATTTTATTTTTTAACATACAAGGAGGTCATATGACACCGGCAACACAACAAGCATTGAACGGGCTGAGGGATCTTTCGATGATCAAATGGTATATAATTCCGCTATTGGCTATTGTCTGTTATATTTATACACGCGAAATAAAAGATGCGCGCCAGACAAAAAACTGGAACGCAATCCTGGCCGGATTAACCATTTTTGGCGTCGATTTCTTCAACGAAACATGGAACGGCTGGGTTATGCATCTGACGGGGCGTTCCGCTGTCTGGACAACACCGGGCGATACGGCTCTGCGGACACTTGTGGGCTGGAATATCGAAATCATGTTTATGTTTTTAATAATGGGCATCATCTACTACCACACATTATCCGAAAGCACGAAAGAGAAAATACTGGGCATCCCTGAAAAGTGGTTCTGGGCGATAGGTTACAGCGCCTTTTGTGTTTTTGTCGAATGTCTTCTCAACATCGGCGGAGAGCTTGTCTGGGAATACCCCTTCTGGTGTTTATCATTTAAGGGCGTTTGGCTGATCTTCCTTATAGGCTATTTCCACTTTTTCTGTTTTGCCATTTTAGTAATCAGCCTAAAATCTATGAAGGCAAAATTGACTACTGTGGGAATTATTTACGCCGTGCCGGTTATCATGAATATTCTCGCGTTTGGATTCTGGGGCTGGAGATATTAGTATCAGTTCCAAATTAAAGCGCTATCTTTGTTGGCAGTGTCGTCGGCTTCCCAGAACGTATATTTATATACGCCTCGTCGCCTCCTCCTTGCCGCCTCGATATCATCTTTAATTTAGAACCGGTATAATCTCAATATGTAAAACATTTTCACTTTATAAGCTGAGTTTGGAATATTCATCGTACACTTTGTTATATTTTTCATGAATCATTTTACGGTCAAATTCCCAGAATTCGGCGAGCATCTTTCCCTGTTCGTCCATACTGAAGTATTCCTGGCAGGGATAAAAGAAATGCTTGTCTTCCTTTTCTATGTGTTTTGGATAGAAGTTGCCCAGTTCCCGAGCAATAGAAATTATCTCGGAAATCTTTTCTTCATCGCCCTGTAAATATTTTTCTTTGGCGGCAACAAGCGCTGCGGTGGTCTTTCTGCCCCAGATATGTTCATCGAGTAATTCCTGCATGATATTCTTCAGTTCGGGCGTAAGATTTTTCTTGGCCAGATCGCGAAACAATATTTCTTCTTCCTTTCCATGATGGGTGCGGTCAGCATAAGTACGGACAAAATCGACAGCCATGTCGATTATGAGAGGATTAACCTTTTTAGTTTTTTCGACCTGATCAATATGACGCATCATTGAAACCAGCATTTTTTCAATTAATCTGTGTTCCCACATTAATGGCCCGATTGGTTTCATAAACAGTCCTCCTTTAATTGTTATACCATTTCGCTTAATTTACTGTCTTAATCTATAACATAAATTAAATTCATCAACATGAACTTATTTTATATGATAATTGTTGCAACTCAGTTGCATTTTTGATAATACACGGAAATGCTGACTAATACAGAAAATACAGATGCCCTGCTTACTTTGCAAAAAGCCGGCATTTCTAAAACATCAAAACGCATTGCTGTTTTAAATATATTGCTCGAGGCAACAGCACCGCTTTGCGCAAATACTATACGCCAATCGCTGAAAACTAAGGCAAGTATTGATAAAGTAACTATTTATCGCATATTATCTCTTTTCAGACGACGTGGGATTATTCGGGAAATCGCATCAGCAGGCGGAGCCAATTATTTTGAAATGGTTGCTTTAGAAAACCCTATGCATCCTCACTTCAACTGCCGAAATTGCGGTGCATTTATTTGTATGGCGCCACAGCCTTTTATAAAAATGCCGGAGTTAATTTTATCAAAAAGTGATTGTAGCATTGAGCACATCGAAATTAATATATCAGGTCTTTGCTCAGACTGCCGCTATACAACCAAACCTGAATCGCAAAAGCAATATTGTAAGGATGAAAAATGATCATGTATTCAAAAAAGCTGATGCTGCTTTTACTACTTTTTTTAACTTTTCTTTCGTCCTGTCAACCGGCAAAAGAATCAAACAGGGAAGATCAAAAACTAAGAGTAATTGCAACAATTTTCCCAATCTACGACTTTGCACGCAATATTGGCGGGGATAGAATTAAAGTGACTATGCTTTTGCCGCCGGGAACAGATGCTCATCATTATGAATTGAGGCCGGAAGATATAGTTAAGGTCAGCAAAGCAGATGTTTTCCTCTTTACAAACTTTGAGATGGAACATTGGGCATACAAAATTATCAATGCCGCCGAGAAGAACACCAATATGCTGGCCATAGAGACCGGAAAAGGAGCGTTCTTACTGCCATTCAATGAAGAGGAAGGGAATCAGGAAGAAAAGGTTTCCCAATTTGACCCGCATATCTGGCTGGATATGGATAACGCACAAAAAATGGTGGATAATATTACGGAAGCATTTATTAAAAAGGATTCGCGCAACAGCGATTATTATTTGAAAAACGCTCATGATTATAAGCTTAAATTGATGGACATGGATCAGCGATACCGCGCAGAATTAACCGGGTGCAAGACAAAAATAATTTTGCATGCCGGGCACTGGGCTTTTGCTTATCTGGCCAGAAGATATAACTTGAAATATATTGCGGCTTATAATGTACTGGCTGACGCGGAACCTTCACCACAAAAGATATTCGCTCTTGTTAAACAAATAAAAAGCGAAAATGTACATTACGTTTATTATGAAAGTATGATTAATCCACGTTTAGCCCAAACGATTGCGAAAGAAACGGGCGTCGGTTTATTGAAACTCAATAATGGACATGATATCAGTAAGGCGGATATGAAAAACGGTGAATCCTTTATTTCGTTAATGGAGAAGAATCTGATTAACTTAAAGAAAGGAATGAAATGTCCGGAAATATAATCAACGTTGATAGTCTAACCTTCTGTTATAACGGCATGGAAGTTATCAGTAATATTTCCTTTGCTGTGAAAAAAGGCGATTATCTGGGCATTGCCGGACCTAATGGATCCGGAAAGAGCACCCTTATTAAAAATATTCTGGGCATTCTGCAACCGAAAAAGGGAACCATCAATATTTTTGGTCAGCCTCTAACCTCTTTTAATCAATGGAATAAAATCGGTTATTTGCCCCAGCGGATAAATGCATTGAATAATCATTTTCCCAGTACCGTCGAAGAGATTGTTCAATTGGGGGTAACAAAAAGAAATCCAACGGCTTTAAAACGAACTCTCGGGCAGATGGGAATCGCGCATCTTTCTACCCGCCTGATCGGCGAACTCTCTTACGGTGAACAGCAAAGAATAATGCTGGCGCGCGCTTTAATCAGTCAACCGGATTTGCTCATCTTCGACGAACCAACGACTGCCCTTGATCCCGAAACGAGAGATATTTTCTATTCTCTTACCGGTGAGATGAATCGCAAAAGCGGTACGACTATTGTTCTTGTTACGCATGATACGAGCATCATAGGCCAATACGCCCGCAATCTTCTTTATCTCGACAAGAAATTAATCTTTTTCGGAACATTCAAAAATTTCTGCGCTTCACCTGATATGGCCGGTTTTTTCGGATTAACCAGTCAGCATGTGATTTGTCATCAACATGAAAAAACGGAGAACAATATTTAATGGGACTGACTGAGATATTCAATTATGAATTTGTTCAACGCGCCTTTGCAGCGGGTATATTAATCGCTGCAGTTTCTTCCATACTGGGAGTTTTTCTTGTCCTGCGCCGTTTCTCTCTGATTGGTGATGGGCTTGCTCACATTACCTTCGGTAGTGTTGCCTTCGTAATGTTTCTCGGTGTCAGCCCTCTTTATATTACATTGGCCGCCCTGCCTATCGTAATGGCTTCATCTCTGGCCATTCTAAAATTGACTCATTCCAAACGTATTCAGGGAGACGCGGCTATCGGTGTTGTTTCTTCAGTCGGCATCGCCTCGGGTATTATTCTGGCAAGTTTATCCAATGGTTATAATATTGATTTATTCAGCTACCTTTTCGGCAATATCCTCACAGTGACAAGAATTGAACTCATTCTCTCTTTTATCGTTTTTCTTACCGTCGCAGCCATAGTAATCATTTTCTATAATGATTTCTTTGCTGTAACTTTCGATGAAGAATTAGCCCGGACAATGGGTATTAAAACAAGACGAATTAATGCTATTCTCTTTCTGCTGACGGCGGTAGCTGCGGTTTTAGCCATGAAAGTCGCAGGCATCATGCTCGTTTCCGCAATGCTGATTTTGCCTCCTTTAACTGCTTTGCAGCTATCCTTGAGCTTTAAAATGACCATCATAGCTTCTGTATTTTTTTCTATTTTATCAGTAATTTGCGGAATTATTGCGGCTTTTCTGTTGAATTTACCGGCCGGAGGAACTATAGTAATCTTCAATGTCGGTTTTCTCTTATTCATTTCCGGAGCTAAAAAAATCTTACCTTCCAAGAGGTAAAAAGATATGGTTGTATCCTCTTCTGCTTTTTATCGTTCTAATTTAATTTTTCTGATTGCTTTGATTTGCGGAATAATTTTACCACAAGGCTTCCGGGCAGGCAAAACTCTTATACTGCCGGCATTGATGGTAATTATAACCATTACGTTACTGAAATTTCCCCGCGGGTTCTTTCGCCATCCCGGTTCACTTCTGTATTCATCTATCAAGAGCAACGTAATGAATTATCTCGTTTTGGGAAATTTCATTATTCTGGCAGGCGCCTTTCTGATTCGTAAACAAGAGCTTTGGGTTGGTATGGTGTTGATTGCCGCCATGCCATCCTCATTAGAAATAATACTTCTGGGTTATTTATCGCGCATTGAAAAAATTTCTATTTTTACCGCTCTGGCAGGAACTTATTTAGGAGCATTGTTGATTATACCGTTAGTGGGTTTATGTTTTTTCAAATATATTCATCTGAATCATTGGAATATTATTGTAGTGATATTAGGTTTAATTCTTCTGCCAATGCTGGTTTCCCGGATCATTATAGAACAAGAATGGGACAAAATTATTAAAGAACATGAAGAAACAGCGATAGACTGCAGTTCCTTTATTGTATTTTATGCCATAACGGCAAACAGCATAAATTTTCTTATGAACTGGTCTTCCGATCTTTTTATTATCTCCTTAATTGCTTTTGTCAGCACTTTTTTATTTTACTTCGCAATTAGACAAGCCGGATTTTATTTTCACGGACAGGAAAACAATATTAATATGTTTATTCTGCTGGGCACGATGAAAGACTGCGGACTGGCCGGCGGCATAGCGCTTACCGTCTTTAATCAAGAAGCCGCCATTCCGCCATTGATTTTCGCAATTTTCACTTTCATTTATATGAATTGGCTCAAATACAGGTTCAGACATATTATTAACAACTCAAGTGATAATTAAAAGATATGGAATATTAATTTGACAAATTAAAAACTCTTACTATTATAAAGAAAAACGAGAAAGGAGAACTAAAATGGCCATATTATTACCGGAACTGCCTTACGGGAAAGATGCGTTAGCGCCAACCATCAGCGCCAATACTTTGGATTTCCATTATGGCAAGCATCACAGGGCCTATGTGGACAATTTAAACAAATTAATTGCCGGCACCGATCTTGAGAAAAAATCATTGGAAGAAATTATTATGATTTCTGCTAAAGATTCAGCAAAAGCCGGTATCTTCAACAATGCCGCCCAGACTTGGAATCACTCCTTTTACTGGCAGTGCCTGAAAAAATCAGGAGGAGGGATACCCGGCACAGCGATCGCGACAAAAATAAACGACACATGGGGAAACTATGATAAGTTTGCCGAAGAATTGAAAAACGCGGGTATGACACAGTTTGGCAGTGGCTGGGCCTGGTTGGTTTTAGATGGAAGTCAGCTAAAAATAACGAAGACAGCCAATGCCGATACACCTCTGGCCCACGGTCAAAAACCGCTCTTAACCATAGATGTCTGGGAACATGCTTATTATCTGGATTATCAAAACCGAAGGCCGGATTATCTAGCCGCTGTGATTCAAAATCTGATTAACTGGGACTTCGTCAATGCTAATTTAGGTTAACTTAACCTTATATTATATAAAAAAGGAGGCTTTATAAAGCCTCCTTTTTTATATCTTTTTTTATATCTTATAGAAACAAGCAATGATTGTTATTTCTTTTTATCAACTCTAACCTTAAGTTCTTTTCCTACTTTAAAGAAGGGCAATTTCTTCGGTTCAACCTGGATTTTAGTGCCGGTTTTAGGATTTCTTCCTGTATATGATCCGTATTCTTTGACTACAAAGCTTCCAAATCCTCTGATTTCAATACGACCGTTTTTCTTCAGCTCGTCGGTAAATCCTTTAAAGACAAGATTAACAACATCAATTGCTTTTTTTTCTGTCAAGTTTAACTTACTGCTTAAAGTTTCAATAAGACCGGATTTGTTCATAGACCCTCCTCATACTAATTACGACCATGAATAGCCATAGTGGTAATATATGTCTGTTTTCTCTATGTTAGAGTTTATTATTTATTTTTTGGCGAATGTCAAGAAAATTTTACCTTCTCTATCACCTTATTATCGAGCAGTTGACCTATTTCTTTTTTAGTTAAATGCCGCCACATACCTTCCTTCAAACTACCTAATCGGAGATCACCTATTGATTCACGCATGAGATGAGCGACCCTGTGACCAATAGCCTCAAACCCTCTCCTGATGATTCTGTTCTTGCCCTCTCTCAGAGTAAGCCGCAACCAGCAACTTTTATCATTTATTTTCTCCACTTTAAGATTTTCCGGTTTAAAAACAGCATCCAGCAATTTAATTCCATTTCCAAGTTGTTTTAACTCATCTTTAGATAAACGCCCTTGAATTTTGACCATGTATATTTTAGGTTTCTCAAATCGCGGATGTTGTATTTTCTGAGCAAAATCACCGTCATTAGTCAAAAGCAAGAGTCCCCGGGAATCATAATCCAGCCTTCCCACGGGATAGACCCTTTCCGTCACATCGCTTAGCAAATCCACTACAGTCGGCCTGTTTTGAGGATCGTGAAGTGTAGTGACAAATCCAGCCGGTTTGTTTAAGATTATATAGAGTTTTATTTTTTCCAGAGAAATGGTTTTGCCGTCTACACGAATAGTATCTTTTTCGGCGTCTGCTTTAACCCCCATCTGGGTTACCACAACATTATTAATGCTAACGCGCCCTTCGGTTATCAGTTTTTCTGCGTGGCGCCTTGAGGCAATACCGGCTGTCGCAATGACCTTTTGTAAACGTTCTTTCATAAGTCGGGAACTTCTTCTATTTTCTCTTTTTCTTCAATTTCTTGTTCCAAGAAGTCCTGTTGCTGGTTAAGTTCTTTCAATTCCCGTAAATTCGGCAAATCAAGGAGATCTTTCAAATTAAAAACTTCCAGAAATTTTTTAGTCGTCCCGTAAATAATCGGTTTACCCGGCACATCTTTACGCCCGACAATACGAATGAGCTTTTTTTCCAGAAGCCCTTTAAGCGGAGCGCCCACATCCACCCCTCGAATACTTTCAATTTCGGATTTAACAATAGGCTGCTTATACGCAACGATCGCCAGAGTTTCCATTGCTGCAGGGGATATGGAATGAGGTTTTGTGCTTTTTAGTTTTTTTACCCATTGGCTGAATTCAGGACGGGTCCGAAATTGAAAACCGCCGGCGACTTCCTGCAGGTAAATTCCACCCTGCCGGGCATAATATTCCAGTACAAGATTATCGAGAACTTCTTTAATTTCAGTTTTTTCAACTTCCGAAAGGATGACGCTGATCTTTTCGAGCATCAATGGTGTATCGGAAGCAAAAATCAAAGCTTCTATTACTGCCTTAACATTTTCCATTTACGACTCCACGGCCGGAAATATCCGGATAACTCCAAAATTTGAAGTTTGATAAGCTTTAACCATTCTCAGTTTAATTAATTCCAGCAAAGCTAAAAAAGTATAGATAATGCGACGGCGATCTTTTCTGCCCCCGAGCAACTCCTCAAAATTTAAATTTTTTGTTACGGTCAACTTCTCCATAATTTCATTAATTATATCAGTAAGAGATAATTTCTCCAAATCAATTTCCATAAGTTCTTTCTTATCTATCTGCGAAACAATCCGATGGAAAGCCTCTATAAGTTCGAAAACACTCACCTCAATAAGTACGTCTTCATCTCCTGCTGACTCTTCAACCTCTTGGGGTAACACGGCTGCACGGGTAAATACATCTCTTTCCAAAAGTGGCCTGCTTCCCAGATTCGTCGCGATCTCCTTGAAGGTCTTATGCTCCAATAGTTGCCTAACCAGTTCTGCACGGGGATCTTCTTCCTCTTCTTCCGGTTCCTCGGGAGGCGGCAACAGCATTCTGGATTTAATATGGATAAGAGTTGAGGCCATAACCAGATACTCTCCGGCCAGATCGAGATTAAGCGCCTTGATCATTTTGAGGTACTGAAGATATTGCTCAGTAACAAGGGCAATGGGAATATTATAGATGTCAATTTCGTTTTTTTTAATCAGGAAAAGCAGCAGGTCAAGCGGACCTTCAAAGATATCCAGCTTAATAGCGTAACTTGTTGCTTGTTTGTTATCTGTTGTTTGTTCGTTATCCATAATTTATTAATTGCGTAACCCGCGAATGGAACTGAAGCTCTCCCAAGGCAAAGCGTTAAGAATCTTCGATTCTTAGGGGAAATTATAATTACATATTCGCGAGCAAAACCCCAAAGCCCGCGAAGGTGTTTGCTCGCTGCCGAATTTACACGAAATCAGATTTTAACGGCAGCGCGAACTTCATCCATTGTTTTTCGAGCTATTTTTTTCGCCTTGTTGTTGCCCTCTTCTATGATGTTGTTAATTTCATCTAAGTGACTTACATAGTAATCCATGCGTTCATGAACAGGATTCAGTTCTTCGGCAACATGCCTGGCAAGCATCTTTTTACAATCTGTGCAGCCGATTTCCGCTTTTCTGCAAGCGGCGTCAATTTCCTTAATCTGATCCGATGAAGAGTATAAACCATGGAAAGTGAAGACATTGCATATTTCTGGATTTCCCGGATCTTTTTTTCTCATCCGCTGAGGGTCGGTAAACATGGAACTGACTTTCTGTTGTAACGTTTTACCGCGATCACCGATACAAATGGAATTATCGTAGGATTTGCTCATCTTTCGTCCGTCGATTCCCAGCAACTTGGGTACGCTCGTTAAAAGCGGTTCAGGAACAGGAAATATTTCTTTATAAAGGAAATTAAAACGCCGGGCTATTTCACGTGTGAGTTCGACATGAGGAAGCTGATCAACGCCTATAGGCACCCCGTAAGCCTTGTACATAATAATATCTGCGGCCTGCAGCACCGGATATCCCAAAAAACCGAAAGTGGACAAATCCTTATTGGAGAGTTCCGTTCTCATTTCCTTATAGGTAGGATTGCGCTCAAGCCATGCCAGCGGAGTAATCATGGAAAGAAGTAAAAACAACTCGGCATGCTCCTTGACCGCTGATTGCACGAAGAGAGTGCTCTTTTGAGGATCGAGACCGACGCTCAACCAGTCTATTACCATATTGATGGCGTTATCTTTAATGCCTTCCGTGGAACTGTATTCGCTGGTAATGGCATGCCAGTCGGCCACAAAATAAAAACAATCATATTTACCGCTTTCCTGCAAATCCACCCAGTTTTTCAAAGCGCCATGTAAATGTCCCAGATGCAGCTTACCGGTTGGTCTCATTCCACTTAAAATTCTCTTGGGTTCCAACACAAAAACTCCTTATAAATTAAAACGCACTAAGGCCTCCGGCATATTGTGCTAAGAAATACGGAGGCCTTAGTTGTACTTAAAACCAAATAATTTATTATTTAACTTTACTGGCCAGTTCGGCACCCGCCTTAAATTTGACGACCTTCTTCGCGGGAATCTTAATGGCTTTGCCGGTCTGAGGATTTCTGCCTTCCCTGGCTTTCCTTTTTACTACCGAGAACGTACCAAACCCGACAAGGGCAAGCCTGCCATTTTTTTTGAGTTCTTTGGCAACTGTGGCTACGTATGTTTCCAAGGCCGTTGCTGCTTTTGCTTTGGTAATATCTGTTGCTTTTGCTATAACACCAACTAATTCTGCCTTCGTCATTTTCTAAAATCCCCCTTTCTTAAAATAAAATTTTAAAATTTTATTATTAACCGTCTCCACGGTTATAACCAGAGTTTTTAACATTTAGACAGGTAAATTGTATCTGCAACCATTATTGGAAAAACACATTATCTTTCAACTCATCTCAAAAACAAATTTAATTAATCTTGTTCAAACCTGCTTGTTTTCTGGCTTAGAAAGGTGCTTTATCCTCTAAATCGGTGCTATGACTAGCATAACAAAGATTAACAATCAAGAAAAAAATAATTATTTACTTAATAACGTTCTTATATTTAAAAAAATCTGTCTCCTATCAAAACTTCCTCTTTGAAAGGTTTTATTTTAGAGCTCGATGCTCATTCCAGCAGTAATATCCGCGTCAGAAAAATTGAATCTCTTCGCGGTATGCTGCGGAGCATCTTTGATTCGCATGAAAGAATATGGTTCGGTATTCGCTCGCCTGCGAATTAATTATCTACAGAACTCATACTGTTTTACCCATGAAACCACAACTCCCCATAATAAGTGAATCGTAATATCTCCTGCTTCTTGCACATTACTTCTTTATTAATAAATACAACTCTCCATTTTCCTTGAGAGTGCCGGCGGTGTATTCCGCGTTTGCGCCAAAACCGCAGAAAATATCTACCCTGCCGGGTCCTTCTATTGCGGAACCCTTGTCCTGACTGAGCACAAAGCGGGAGAAATCAACTATTTCTTTAACATTACCTTCCATGTCAAAAACCGGTTTGCGTAAATGGATAAATGCCAAAGCTCCTTCCGGGAAAAACTCCGGATCGGTAGCGATTGACCTGCCCGGGGTTACCGGTTCGCCTAAAGAACCCACTGGTTCTTTATCCAAAAAGCGAAAGAATGTGTATCTTTCATTGTAGCTTAAGATATCATATATTTCCTTATCACTCTTTCCCTTTAAAAATGTATAACGATAAGAAGCTTCACTGCTGTTTATTTTGCCGCAATCCAGCAAGAATTTGGTTATGCTGCGGAAAGGTCTGCCGTTGGTTTGCGCATAACCAACTGTTAAAACAGTCCCCTCTTCCAGCTTAACCTTCCCAGAACCCTGTATCTGCAGAGAAAACAATTCCACAGGGTCATCAACCCAGATAAGCTCCAGATTCTTTCCATTCAAAACGCCTTCAACATCGATTTCATAGCGGCTATAGTATGGAACAAATTTACCGTTACTCATCCGGCCGATTTTGTTTTCATTTTTAATCAAATCAGGCGGCACCCGATAAAGAGGGTATTTGTATTTTTCAGTGCGTTCCAATGAACCTTCAAGCAGAGGTTCATAATAACCGGTAAAAAGCACACTATTAGCAACACCAGAACCAGTAACACGATAGACATTAAATTCCGCGGCAACTTTTTTTCTTAAATCAACATTATTGTCCGTTCCATGCAGAATCTTGCGAAATGCTTCTAGTGTTTCCTTTAATTGTTGAGATCCAATCAATCCGTCCGCGATTCGGTAAAACTTATCCCGACCAGCGTTTTCATAATAATTAATGCTGTGATCTATCGCCAAATCCAGCGATGCCGGGTCAAGATCATCCTGGAATTCAATATCCCCAACGGGAACAGGAGTAAGCGATTCGAGATTCTTTACAGAAGATTGCGGGAAAAAACCTACGCACCCACTGAAGAAAATAAACATAATTAAGGAAAGGGTTTTAAACCATGATTTCATAGTTCCACAATCATCGCTACTTCATCACAATAATCGGGATATTTAGAACAGCGGAAACAGTCAGACCAGATTTTTTCCGGCAGCAAATTCCTGTCAATTTCCTTAAAACCTAATTGAACAAAAAATTCTTTTTTATAAGTAAGTGTGAATATTTTAAAGAGTCCCAGTGTAATGGCTTCGGAAATGCAGGCTTCCACAAGTTTTCGGCCAATGCCTTTCTCCCGATGATTTTCATCTACGTAAAGCGACCGTATTTCAGCAAGATTTTCCCAGATGATATTCATTGCGCAAATACCGATAATCTGTGATCTGCTTTCATCATAGCAAACAACAAAATCCCGTAAGGAATTATAAATATCCATCAAAGAGCGCGGCAGCATCTCACCTTTCCCCGACGACGAATTTATCATGCGGTGAATAGTTTTAACATCATCAATACGCGCTTTACTCAGCATTTTCTCTCTCCCGAAGTACTGAATTTGTATGATCTGGAACTATTAAGCATCTCTTTAGCATGTTCTCTTGTTTTCTGAGTTACATTTACTCCGCCAAGCATGCGGCTGATTTCTTCAATTTTCTGTTCACTGTCAAGTTCTTCCAGAGACGTGACCGTTCTGTCTTTTACAACTTTTTTGGAGACATACATATGCTTATCTCCAAAACAGGCGATTTGAGGTAAATGAGTAATACAGACAATCTGATGGTTGGCAGAAACCTCTTTTAACTTTCTGCCGACAATTTCCGCCACGGCCCCACCAATACCATTATCCACTTCGTCAAAAATAATTGATGACACAGAACCGGTGCGCGACAAAACATTTTTCAATGCCAGAATTATTCTTGACAATTCGCCGCCCGAAGCAATCTTATTTAAAGGTCTGGACTCTTCTCCTTTATTAGCCGTCAGATAAAATTCAACCTCATCACTCCCTTTTGGCCCGAAAAATTCAGCGGCATCATCAGCATCTTTTTTAAAATTCACAGAAAAGAATGCGTGTGGCATGTTTAGAGCATGTATTTCTTTATCTACCGCGTTCTGTAATTTTTTCGCCGCCTGCCCTCTAATTTGAGAAAGTTTGAGCGCGTTTTGCCGCAGGTTTTGTTGAACCTTTTCTTCCTCTTTTGTCAGCTTTTCCAATTCTTCATCAACAGAAAATACCGTTTTCAGATATTCCTCTATTTCCCGTTTCCTGCGAAAAACACTTTCCAGAGAACCGCCATGCTTTCTTTTGAGGCGATTTAACAATTCAAGACGTTCATCTATGGCCGCAAGCCGCTCGGAATCAAAGAAAAGATTCTTGCTGTAATCACGCAGTTGTAAAACCGTTTCCTGAAGAGTAATAAAACTACTCTCCATATCCACATCGGAAATTTGCAAATTTGAATCTATTTTTTTTATTTCTTTAACCTGATTCTGAACTTCCTTTAACTTAACCATTATGGAATCTTTTTCACCATAGAGTAAATCGTAAGCATTGGCGGCCCAACCGGACAGCTTTTGGAAATTAACTAAAACCTTCTTTTCATCCGCCAGCGCCGTATCTTCCGCCGGTTGCGGATTAATATCCTGAATCTCTTTTAATTGAAATTTAAACAAATCCGCTTTTTCTTCCCGGCTTTGACTCAAATCTTTTAATTTCTCAATCTGAGTTCTGATCTGCTGATATTGATTATAAATTTCCGTATACTGTGCTCTTACAGGCAGGCAAGCGCCAAATTCATCCAGAATATCGATATGATTTTCGGCATTGAGAATTACCTGATGTTCATGCTGTCCACAAATATTAATCAGTAATTCGCTGACGGCGGTTAAATTGACCAAAGTCGCCATTTGCCCGTTGATAAATGCTTTATTTTTACCCGCGTGTGAAATCACTCGGCGAACAAGCAATTCATCTCCCGTTGAGAAACCCATGGCTGCAATTTTATCCTGCAACGGTTTGTTGCCGGCAATATCAAAGATAGCTTCCACAGATGCCGAATCGGCTTGAGTTCTGATCATATCAGATGTCGCCCTATCGCCCAGAAGCAGACTAACCGCGCCTATAATTATTGATTTTCCCGCGCCGGTTTCACCGGAAATAACATTCAGGCCTTCACCAAAACAAACATGAAGTTCATCAATAATTGCAAAATTTTTAATGCTCAATTCATTAAGCATTTTTCTTTTTCTTAGCTCCCGGGGGCAAATCACCCCAACCCAGCTTGGAACGCAGGATTTCCCCATGGCTGCGGTATGGAGAAAGAATCAGCATTGTTGTATGTTTCGATTTCTTGATCGTCACGACATCGCCAGACGTTATCCTGTAAGCTTCCTGTCCATCCAAAGTCAGCATAGCGCCGTTATCCTTGGACCAGAGAGTTATTTCCAGATTAGAATCCTCAGAAAAAATTATCGGTCGGTTAGTCAGAGTATGGGGACAAATGGGATTAATAATTATCAAATCGTTCCCGGGGAAAACGATGGGACCTCCCGCGGAAAGCGAATAGGCGGTGGAACCTGTGGGAGTGGAAATAATAAGGCCGTCTCCTTTATAAGTTGTCAGATATGTGCCGTTAACTTCCATTTCCAGTTCATTCATGCGAGACAAACTGCCGCGATTTATTACGACATCGTTTAAAACAGTGCCGACATTGGTAACAGTTTTTCCATGCTTAATACTCGCATCAAGCATCATCCTCTTTTCCGCCACAAATTTCCCGGAAATAATTAATTCCAGCGTCGAGTGCATTTCGTTTAAATTGACTTCGGTGAGGTAACCCAAACTGCCCATATTGATTCCCAGAATAGGAACTTTTTGCCCGGCCACGTAACGCGCGGTGCGGAGCATTGTACCATCGCCACCCAAAACAACAATCAGTTGTGATTTTCGCGCCAGGTCATTCCATTTAAGTCCGCCGCCAAGAGCCATTTTTTGAGAGATTTCCATTCCCAGAAATACTTCCACGCCCTTTTCTTCCAGCCACTTTTTTAATGATTTGACGTGGTCGGCGATCTTTTCTTTTTCAATGTTGGCAACAATCCCTATTCTTTTTATTTTCATTGACTTAAACCCCAAAACATGAAGTTCACTAACACAAAACAAATCCACTGTCTATGGATAAATAACTCGTAGATATATTTCTAAAATGATTGAATTCGAAAGCGACCGCAAACATCTTAGCGAGCTTTAGGGTTTTGCTCGTGAATTCCGAATTATATTGTTCATTATGTATCGAAGATTCTCTGCGGCTTGCTGCGGAGATCTTTAATTTCAAAAGCGATCTCCAACATAAATTCTTGACACATTCAGACCGGTATAATATACGGTGCAACCTTGTGAGGTATTAATTATGGGTTTACTTAAAGGGAGTTTTACTTTCGCGCGTTTTCATGTAGAAGGCCAGCTCCCGCAGGCCTTTTTAAATTTCATCAATAGCAGGATTAAAGCCAATTCCTTTACGGATAAGTTCAAATCAATGGAAGAAAAACGGCTGGGATGGGTTTCGCTTACTGATGTATTAGATACCGATTTTGAAAATGCCAATTACGCACTGGGCGATTACCTTATCTTTTCTCTGCGCATTGATCGTAAGCTTATCTCTCCTAAACTCATGAAGATCAAATTAATGGAAGAGGAACGACGTCTCCTTGCCGAAAGCGGCAAAAACAGAATAAACAAGTCAATGGCCATGGCCATTAAAGACAAGGTAAAACTTGAACTGCTAACAAAACTTGACGCTATACCTTCTTTTTACGATGTCTGCTGGGCTGTGGGAAAAAACACAATTTACTTTTCTTCACTTAGCGACAAAGTGGCTGATGATTTTGTTGATTTGTTCAAAAAATCTTTTTCTCTGAATCTTCGGCGTTTTTTGCCGCAGGAAAACAATCTGATATCAACAAAATCTGAATCCACAGAAGCCGCCTCTTTAATTGGCCGTGAATTTTTAACCTGGCTCTGGTTTAAATCAGAAGAACGCAATGGAAGGATAGCATTGATAAACAAAGAAGAAGTCGAACTTCATTTTTTAAAAAGAATTGTTCTGGAAGCGGGAGAGGGCGAATATTCCCAGGGCGTCGTCTGTCACGGAATTCACGCCGAGCTCAAAGAAGGCAAGGAAGCAATCCGTCAGGGAAAAAAAGTTAAAGAAGCGGGAATTAAACTGATTCATGATAAAGACGAATGGGAATTTACTTTCAAATCTGATTGTTTTCATTTTCAATCTCTGAAAATGCCCGCGCCAGACTGGCAGGAAACTCAGGAAGATCCCTCGGGAAGCCTTCTGGAACGAATTTACCTAATTGAAAACGTGGTAAAAACAATTGACAGTCTTTACGAATCTTTTTTACAAATCCGTTATTCGCCGCAATGGGAAGAAAAGGAAACGAAACTACTGGCGAAATGGCTGGAACATGCTCTGAACCATTAAGTATTCTTATAATGTTTATTAATTCGACTGACAATTTTAGGAAATAATACAGATAGACTTTGTGAATACCTCCGCATGTAAGGTTCAGCGATCTTTATGATCACTTGTTGATCGCCCCTTTCTCCCCCAGTTGAGCAGGAGAGAAAGGAACGATCAACACACTCTTTGGCAGAGTTAAAAGGTGCTTAATATGCTACTATCTTTGTCATCCAACGGTATTACTTTGCGTGGATCGGGCACAAGGCCGGCCGCAGCTTTGAAGCCTTTTTTCTGTAGAGCCGGATTATTGTGCAACAGATGCCCCGATGGTCTGCCCAACCGCGGGGACTGGGTGTATTCTCCTGAACCGGTAAGCTTAAAACCGGCCACCATGCTCCGCATCTCCTCGGACTGAGAGGACATCTCCTCGGCGGCGCTTGCCGATTCTTCGGCATTGGCCGCGTTCT
>JBKQWB010000081.1:0-5640 GCA_052139735.1 Smithella sp.
TTCTCCGCGTAGCCTGCTATCGCCGCACAGCTCCCCCCCAAGATGAACCGGCAAACCGGCAAACAGTTTGGCTATAAATCCATGCGCTATCGCATTGCCAATGCGAAAGTGTCAAAAAGAAAGAATATGGTGATTGTTTTTGACAATGTAGCAAAACTAACCTCTCAGAAAACAATTTTTCTTCGGTATCTTATTTTGGAGAATCATTTCCAGTTCATTGCCATTGTGGAAAATTTTCTTCCGGCAAATGATTTAATGCTATTGAAGGCGCAGTTTTTCCCTGCGGAAATATTTTCACTGCATTATTTAAAAGAGGAAGATGTTGTTTTGTTTATTCGGTTACACTCTGAAAAATATCATTTGAACTGGTCTGATGATTATATCCAAAACCTGGCCACCCTTGCGGGTGGCTATCCTTTGGGTATGATGGCGATAATCAGAAACAAAAGAGAAGGTTATGATTTGCATGTCTGATACCAATCATATCGCCGATAATGATGACCTTGCAAAGGACGTGCAGTCACGCGTGACCTATGCCTGCATTGCTGCGACATTATTTCTCATTGTTTTGTCATATTATTTTCTGGATATTCCCGTAGCTATATTTTGCGGACAGATTGATCAAAACATTCGGCAGATCTTTGATTGGATTACGGAGCTTGGGGTTTCCACATGGTATCTTGTTGCTTCACTCTTCTTTTTCGTGCTCTTTCGTTTTTATCGAAGAAATAGAGTTTATGCAAATAGGGCCTTATTTATTTTTGCGGCTGTTGCTCTTTCCGGTATAGCCGCCATTTTTGTTAAACTAACTATTGCCCGTTACCGTCCAAAACTATTTTTTGAAAAAGGTCTCTATGGATTCGATTTCTTTAACGTTGGATACGAATATAATTCTTTTCCTTCCGGCCACGTCGCAACGATTTTTTCTCTGGCTGCAGCGATGTCCCTCTTTTGGCCGAAGTATCGCGTGTATTTTTTTGTTGTGGCATTCGCTGTTGCACTCAGCCGCATTGTTCTTACTTCGCATTATGTAAGCGATGTCATAGCCGGTGCTTTTATCGGCTCTCTTACTGTGCTGCTTTTGCAAAGATATATTCCTGATCGATTCTCCATATAGGGGAAACCTGCTGATAATTCGGCAAAATATTAGATGTAAATATTTTATTGACAACCGTATGTTCTTTTGTTAAATCGCTTACGCCGTAAAGATTCGCTCTCTTTCTCGCGCGGGTAATGGAGTTTACCTTTAATTGCAGCTACTGCTAATGACTCCTGCTAAATTCAATAACAGGAGTTATGCCATGGAAAACATCTATTTACTTGCGGCTTTTTGGTTCTTTGCCGCCGTTCTAGCAACCGTTCTTGCCAACCGTTTGAAGATTTCAATTGCCTTGATGGAAATCATGGTTGGTTCAGTTATCGGATACGCAGCTTTCAATCTTAACTTCACGGACAAACTTTCATTGAATGCCGATTGGTTAAAATTTTGTACTGGTGTCGGGGCTATTTTGCTCACATTTCTTGCCGGTGCGGAATTAAATCCCGACTCAATGAAATCAAAGCTGAAGGAAGTTTCTGTCATCGGATTAATTGGATTTTTCGCTCCCTTTATCGGTTGTTCGCTCATCGCTTATTATCTGATTGGATGGAACCTACAGGCAAGTCTGCTTTGCGGCATAGCTCTTTCTACAACATCGATGGCTGTAGTTTACGCAGTAATGCTGGAATACGGATTTAACAAAACCGATTTTGGGAAAGGAGTTTTAGGCGCATGTTTCATCAATGACCTGGGAACAGTTATCGCACTGGGATTGATATTCGCTCCTTTCACATATAAGACTGTCATATTTATTGGGGCAACAATCGTCCTGATTCTTTTCCTGCGTCCTATGACTGATTTCATCATCAGACGATTTGCATATAAAACAGCAGCCATCAGGGCAAAGTGGGTAATTTTCATATTATTGTCCATGGGTGTTCTGGCTTTATGGTCGGGCAGTGAACCAGTTCTCCCTGCATATGTAATTGGAATGGTTTTGGCAAGGACAATGGAAAAAGACGGTCATTTTGTCAGAAGATTAAGAACTCTGACAATAGGTTTTTTGACTCCTTTATATTTTCTCAGAGCCGGGGCTCTTGTTTCCATACCGGCACTGCTTGCCGCACCCTTTATTTTTATTTTTCTTTTCATCGGAAAAGTAATCACGAAAATATTCGGTTTGTATCCGGCAATTCATTATTTCAAGGATGATAAACAAGAGAAGTGGTATTATACATTGCTCATGTCCACCGGTTTGACCTTTGGAACAATCTCCGCATTGTATGGATTGACCAATAAGATTATTTCGCAGGAACAATATTCTCTTATCGTAGGAGCAGTAATTGCGAGCGCAGTGATACCGACACTTATCGCAAATAAATTTTTCTTGCCGAAGCATTTGCTGGAAAAACCAATTTTAGATGACCAAGCTCCTGACGAAAAAGATATTATTAGAAGATTGTAATTCAAATTATAGTCGCATATTGGGGGATTTGGGCTTCTTGAATATTTAAACTGGTAATCCTCAAATTTGACAACTGCCCACCACTGAACAGTTGTAGGTGCTATACGTAACAAAATGATGATTGCAACATAGACATCACAGGTTCATCATCTATCTGTATTTCCTGTTGATTTAAAGGAAAGGAGATAACGATGAACCAAATAGCTACAGAAAAACACAGTATCAAACCTGCAAAAGAATCCTTGGCAGATTATGGCGACATTGATCAAGACGATGGTCGTCACCCCACCAGAGTTTTCAAGAAAAACATTTCTGAAAAATTAGAGAGCACTGAGTACACGCAGGAAGCAAAGGCACTGCGATGGGCGTTAAATCGCCTTGCGGGCTGGGACTTGCTGGGCAAAGAGCATGTTGAGAACTATTTCCGGCACATGTATAGGCGGAACTTCAGGCCGAAAACGTACTTTAGCAACCTGGCAGCAATTTATATTTTTCTCAATGTTGTCAAAGAATCGGGAAAGACCTGTTTAGAGGAAGTCACAAAGAATGATTTGGAAGCTTTCATTGAGCATGAACAGGATCGCGGATTGATGCTGTCGACAGTGCGGACGAGACTGCACTGTGCCAATGCCTTTTTAGGTTATTTAATTGAATCCGGGATTGTCAGCGCCGATGTTCTGCAACGAAGGATTCGCCTGAAAAAGCCGGAGACATTGCCCCGGGCCATGGACCCTGATGACGTTAAGCAGCTCTTCTCCGTGATTGACCATCCGAGAGACCGGGCTATGATAACAGTGCTTCTGCGGACGGGGATGAGAATCGGCGAACTGCTTGGCACAAAGATGCAGGATCTTCATCTCAAGGATCGCAGGATTGATATTTACGAAGGCGAGAAGAACCGTATAGGGAGAGTTGTTTATCTCAGTGATGATGCGATCGTCGCCTTGAAGACATGGCTTAAGATGAGAGATGTTGATCACGAGTTTCTTTTTTACGCCCAAGGCAGTAAAACCATGTCTTACAGTACGGCCCATCTTATCTTTGAAAGGTATCTCACGAAAGCCGGTCTCACGCATAAGAAATATTCTCTGCATGCGTTGCGACACACTTTCGCCAGTGAGCTTCTCAATGCCGGCATGCGGATTGAGTGTCTTCAACCATTGATGGGACATACATCGTTGGATGTAACGCGGCGCTATGCACGGCTCACGGACAAGACTCGGGAAGAAGAGTACTTCAGAGCGATGACTATTATAGAAAGGGGGGAGATTGATGGCCATTACCGACTCGATCATCAGGTACAGGCGTTTCTTGAAGAGAAAGAACGTTTCACCGAATACCGTTAAAAACTATTTGCACGGTTTGAAGCATTTTGTCTTATGGCTTGACGTGCCGATTGAAACGGTCACGTACAAGAAAATAGGTACATATATAGATTATCTTCTTTGCAAGCGGTTAAAGCCCAAGACGATCAACTCCTATCTCAATGGTGTCTGCCAGTTTTACCACTACCTTGCAGACGAAGAGGGAATCCAGATTGTCAACCCTGTGAAGAAACCGAATATCATGAAGCTGCCGAGGGGGCTTCCCAAACATCTGAAAGACGAGCAGATAGAAATCCTCTTTAATCATCTGAAAGGCCATCGGGATCGGGCTATGTTCATGGTTATGCTCCGCTGCGGCTTACGGGTGGAGGAAGTGGCTCATCTCTCCCTTGGCGACATTGATCTTAAACGCAGAATGTTGTTCATCCAGGATGGTAAGGGTGCCAAGGATCGTATGGTTTACATCAGCAACGATGCTCTTCATGTTCTTCTGGATTATCTTCGGGTGAGACTGTCCAATAAAGTGAAAAAAGTCTTTCTGGTTGAGAAAGGGCCGCTCACCGGGCAACCCATTTCCATTCGCGGCATACAAAAGCGGATGGAATATTACGCACACAAAACCAACTTGAAAATCTCCTGTCATCATCTTCGACATACGATGGCCACACAAATGTTGAATGCGGATGCTGATCTCTCGACTATACAGGATCTCTTGGGACACAACTCTATCAGAACAACACAACGGTACTGCAGAGTATCCAATCTGAAAGTGCAAAGAGATTACTACAAAGCTATGGAGGTGATCATGCAACGAACGGCTGGCTACCCATATAACCCTTGACGAGAAATGAAATTTATGAAAACTTAAACGTAACTTAACATCATAATATCAATGGCCAATACGGATTATGTTACGTATAGGTAGGTGTAAGAAACAATTCTGCCGATTCGGAAATCGGAATTTTATTTCTTTCTTCCTTAAGGTTGTTTTTCTTATTTTCCCAATTCACACAACGTTTCAATTTTCTAACTACTCAAATTGCACTTTACAAAATTCTCTCTTCCTGATTAAATCTATTCATTATCCTAGGAGAAGTGAAACGATGAATATTGACATACGATCAGCTAAGCCCGGTGACGCGCCATTCCTTGCATGGGTAATGCTAACTGCCGCCCGATCACATCTTGCCCATGGGATTTGGGAACGGTATGTGGGAGGGACAGAACGAGATTGCCTCACCTTTTTAGAATCGGCGGCTTGTACTGAAAAACTACATTTATTCCATAGTTCAACTTTCATTGTGGCCGAGGTGAATGGACGCATGGCAGGAGGCCTTAGCGGCTATGATCCACAAAAGTTTGGCATGAAAGCTTTTACCCAAGCTGTCCCTGAAGTTCATCGAAAATTAGGATGGACTGAGGAGTACCAGAAGGAGGCCATTGCGCGTTATATTCCATGGACAACTTGTACCCCGGAGAATATCCAAGGAGCCTGGGTTGTTGAAAGTGTTGCGACTGTGCCTGAGTTTCGTAGGCAAGGGATTATTAATGTGTTGCTTACGGAGATTATTGAAATAGGTCATCAAAAAGGATTTAAAAAGGCGCAGATAGGAGTTATGATTGGGAATACACCTGCGAGAAACGCCTACGAAAAAAGTGGATTTATGTTTGTTGATGAAAAACGCAATCCGGATTTTATGGCAGCAATAGGCTCTCCAGGCATCACTAGACTTGTGCGCAAAATCGCCTAGAATTGGAAGCTCTTAAGGGGAATAGAAGGGGACAACATAGCATCCGAATAAACGATCAGT
>JBKQWB010000082.1:0-71508 GCA_052139735.1 Smithella sp.
GGCCAGCATATCGGCCCGCTTTCTTTCCGATGCCGAACCGGTGATTATCACCGGCATCCCATATGTTTGCCAGACAAATAACGCAAGCTGTCTCCATTTATCAATATCCCATTCTTTATAAACCCAACGTGAAAAAGGATTGAAACTGACCCATCCGCTTTTTGTCTCAACTTTTTCTTCGGTTAACAATTTTGACATTTTATCTCTCAAATTTTGGGCAACAAATACTTGCGGAGTTGAAGTTATTTCTTTTATTCCGAATCCACGAATAATTTTAAGAGATTGTTCCGCCGCTCCCAATATTCTTTCCTTTGAGGAAGGCGAATCAACAAGATGTGTAAAAGCCCTGTTGCGCCAGGACAAACTGGAATAATACTGCGCCGCTTTCATTTTCGCTCCGCTGAACAAAGAAATAAAAGCCCCGCGATCATCAGAGCGCAGGTCAAAGAGCAGATCAAATTTTTCCCGGCGCAGATTTCTTAATAACTGAAGTCCACCCAATACACCCTCCCCGTGAACTGTAAATATTTTATCTATGTGAGAATCGTCCCGGAGAAATTCTCCGTTGTTATTTCTAACCAGCACCGACAGGCCGGCTTGCGGGAAAGCAGCCTTCAGCGCCCAAAACGCAGGAATAGCCCAGACAACATCACCGATATCGCCTAATTGAATAACTAATATTTTCCGGATGGGAATATTTATTTTATGCTGAGCGGAAATTAACATTATTATTTAGATTTTATTACAATCTCTACTAATTTGCAAAGGACGCGTCGCCCAATATTATCAAATAAAATTGGGAGTCGCTTATTTGCGAATGTAAATTTATATTAATGAACAACGCCTTCCTTTTTAATTACTTTGAAAAAAGTATTGCATAAAATTTTCAGATCAAAGAAGAAAGACTGGTTTTTAAGATAATATTCGTCATACGATACTTTAACAGGAATGGATATATCATCTCTGCCGTTTATTTGCGCCCAGCCGGTAATACCCGGTGTAAGTCTGAAAATTCCTTTCTCCGTCCTCAATTTTATCAAATCATCCTGATTAAAAAGCGCCGGCCTCGGTCCCACAAAACTCATATCACCTTTTAACACAATCCAAAGCTGAGGCAGCTCATCAAGGCTTGCTCTACGCAAGAATGACCCAAATGGCGTTAAATAACTTTCAACATTTTGTAAAAGATGCGTTGCCATTTCAGGAGAACCCTTGCGCATTGTGCGAAATTTAGGCATGAGAAAATTTTTATTGTCCTTGCCCACGCGATCCGACCAGTAAATAGCCGGACCAGGAGAAGTAAGTCTTACCAGAATTGCTATAATGGCAACGGGCAGGGCCATTATAATCATAAAAATTAATGCCAGTGTAAAATCAAAACAACGTTTCATCTTATAAATATTAAGAATATATTCTGTGTCCGATTATTAATTATCGCTATATTTATTCGTTTATTTTTATAATTATTTCAATCCATACCACAATTGAGCGACAATTTCTCTGATGGCAATGGATGTTTTATAAAGCTCTTCTGATTGCGGTATATATCGAATAACAACATTCCCCTTCGGTGATGAATATAAATAATGAGCGGGCAGCGGCAGCACGTTATTAAAATACTTTTTAAATTCCCGCTCGCTGCGCTTCATATGGAAAGCTGAAGTAACGAGACCGATATTAATATTTTTATTAGCAAACATTTTATTGAACTCAACTGCATTCTGGTATGTGTTTTCTGATTTTGCTTCAACGCGGATTTTGTCCCTAGGCACTCCTAATTCTCCGGCCATTTGCGCCATAAGTTCTGCATTGGATATTTTGCTGTCTCCTTTCCCGGAACACACAAGATATTGGGCTTTGTAATCTTTATACATCTGCACCGCATGAACCAGTCTGACGGTAGTTATCTCGCCGGGAAACGTTTTATTCAACGCGTGAATGTCATAACTGCTGCCGCTCAATGCCACTATGACATCGAGCGGATTTTTATCTTTAACGGAACGACTGTTGATATAGTCTTTTTCCAGTTCGTAGCTCAGGTAATTGGACACGGGCTGGATGCCGGCGCCATAAATTAAAACAATAGACAGCAACAGAATCAACGTGTCACTTTTCTTCCTGCAATTAAGAAATAAAATGATAAAAGCTATAAAAAATAAAACGATCACAATAAAAAGAGGATCAAGAAATCCCTTAAAAACAGCATAAACTTCATCCATTAAATTTGTTTCCCTCCCCGGTTCTTCACGTTTTATTTTTAATAAAATATTTTTCTTTAGTTAACATTCTTTTCTTACAGCTCCGCCCTTTGGATTACATCAAAAAAGTATTGTAACCTACCGAACAAACTGTAGTTTATTACTAAAATCATATTATAGTGTCAATGTATTAGTTAGACTATTTTTGCTTTGCAAATGATTATTTTTTTTGAAAATGCCAATAGATCAATTCAGAATAGATAACAAATTTATGTCGCGTGTTTGTGTTAAGACCCAAAGTCAATATGGTAAATATAGCGGTGGAAACACCATTAACCAATAAACGTAAAAATATTATTGCTTTAGCCAAATAAAAATAGAGAGAGTTGTGCCATTTTTTTAAAAACTGATACCGTGAACGGTAAAACTCAATGCGCGATTGCACATTTTGTCCGACACTTTGCCCCTGTAAGTGATAGATAAAAGCATCCGGGACATGATAAATTTTCCATCCCTTAAGCCGCATTGTATAAGCCAAATCAGTTTCTTCAAAAAAGAAGAAGTAACGTTCATCAAAAGCGCCCGCTTCATCCAAAGCTTTTTTTCTTATCATCATGCAGGCGCCGATTACTGAATCTACTTCAATAGGCGATGTATGTTTGTATCTTTTACTTGGATAAAGGCAGGGGAACAAATATTCCAGCACAGAGGTATTAACGGCAAGAGTGAGTAATCCGGGAAAAGACGCGATTGAGTTTTGCTTACTGCCGTCGGAATTTAAAAGCTGCCCGCAAACAATTGCAGCCTTTTTATTTTCTTCGCAAAAATCCCATAATTTATTCACTGCTTGAGAAGTCAATACAGCATCGGTATTCAACAGAAGGGCGAATTTGCCTTTCATGATTGCCAACGCCTGATTATTAGCCGCGCCAAAACCTTTATTCTCTTTATTAACTATTCTGATGACGGAAGAAAATTCCTCCTCCAGCATCGCCACAGAACCATCGGACGAAAAATTATCAACAACAATAATTTCAAAGATAAGATCAGTAACCGTTTTGTATATTGAGTTCAGACAGTCTCTCAAAAGATCTTTTGTGTTCCAGTTGACGATAATTACCGATATATCAATTCTATCAACCAGATGGTCACTATAGCGCTTATTCATTGATCATTTACCGACACGGTTTGTTTTTGTAAGTTCGCTCAATTTAGCGTATTTAAAAAATTTATTCATTGAATCCGTGACAGCAAGTGTCAAGCCGGGCAGGCCATCGAGAATCCCCAGGCGGAAAAAATAGTCCTGGACAAAGGTGAATAAGGCGCGCAGGAAAGCACCGCCTGTTGAAGACTTCTTCCCCTCTTTAAAAGCAGTCTCGGCGCCCAGTGTTGAATATCGATCAATTTTTTGAATTATTTTGCTAAGCCGGCTCTCCGTATAATGCTCAATAGCCGCATCCAAAGACCCGACCATCCCTTGAACTTCCACAGATTCATGGACAATTGCCGCAGTCATCCGTCCTGCTTCTTTACGGAATAAGCGAACGATCCGATCAGGCCACCAGCCGGCATGTTTGATCCATCGCCCCTGAAAATAATTCTTGCGGGGAAAGCTGAATCCAGCTTCTGCCGTGTCAGGGTCAGTTACAATCTTTTTGATAACATCCGCGGTACCTTCAGAAATACGCTCATCGGCATCCAGAACCAGTATCCAGGGATAGCGGCATTTTTCAATCGCCGATTGTTTCTGCGGACCGAAACCGCGCCACTCTTCATTATAGACTTCACAACCAAATTGTACCGCAACCTGTAAGGTGGAATCAGTGCTGCCGGAATCTATGATAACGATTTGCCCCGCAAAAGCAACACTTTGCAGACACTGACGAATATTTTCTTCCTCGTTTTTTGTAATTATCGCCACCGAGAGGGGAATCATTTCCAAAAGCTTCTCCTTAAATATTGGACTTAATTCGACCACTTATCCATGAGCAGTCTGGCTGCCGCCGCATGCCCTGCGACAGACCAATGGTCGTCATAATCCAGGAAAAATTTCCGGCCGTCAGGTGTGTTTCTCACATAACTTTCAAAATCAACAGCAATTACTCCCGGGTTCACTTCGCTGAACTGACGGATAACCCATCTTCTATTATCAGTGTCATCTTTTTTGAATAGAATTGATTTATCCGATGTGTCCAGAATATAAAGTTTGCCGCTGCCTGCATCCGTGTGGAGACGTTTTAAACAATACGCCATCAAGTCCTTTTGCTTATCATCAAGAGTACTTTTAGCTGGCGCGGCAATGGGCGGAAAAAAATCAAAACCGGCTGGCGCTTTGTCCTCGGCAAGAGAAGCGCGAATTCTTTTGTCAAATATACGTCTGAGGACACGGGCATGATAAGCCTTGCAGTAAGAACTGCGAAAGAATTTGTCCCACGACCAGTAACCGGGCTGTTGGCGGGCAACCATCGCCTGGTAATTTTTTTCATCATCAGGACCGGGATGATATTCCAGGTCATACTCAGTGGCGGAAATTTTTTTAACATCGCACAAAGTATCATTGGGACAAAAAATGTAAACTACCGCAACAGGCTTTAACATGTCTTTATATAATTCAAAACACCGGATAATCCCATCAAAATCATAGCCCGGTATAGCCAGATTGATCACCTGATAGGATGGATCGGTTTTTTGTAATTCCCTTTCCAGAATCCTTCCTATTGTTTGGTCCCACCCAACACCCCAGCCAAAAGCAAATGAATCTCCCAGTATCAAAACATTTTTCCGACGGGGAGACAAATCCCAGTTGGGACCACGGAAACCCTGATCGTTTGTATCCACTATATAATCGAGCTGCCCCGGATAGAATAGCCGGACATGACGCAGATTCTTTTGCAGGGTATAATAAAGTTTAGGATGATAGGCGCCGTAGATTCCATGAACTACAGGCCTTCTTACCTGATAAACAGCTTCCTCAAGATTGCGAATTTTTAAAAGCGGCAGAGTTATTTCTACGATGACAACCGCAATGCAGAGAGAAATGATTAATATCAGTATGTTAATTAAAAAATTTGTTATTTTTTTCTTAACTGATGATTTTTCCTGATTCGACATAGTCATGCTCCTTTGGGGCGCTGGGGAATTAAAATAATGTATAGATAAAAGGTGCCACAGCCGATCCTTCTGCCAGAATCAGCATTATTCCAATCAGCAGCAGGAAAAAAACAATAGGAACAAGCCACCATTTCTTTCTGACTTTCAAATACCCCCACAACTCTGTAATTATTGATAATTTACTCATAATTGTATTCCCCTCATTTAAATTAATCTTAATTAAAATTGCCTTTCGTAATCAGATTTTTCTTTTCGCACAATCTCTCTGACTATCCAATAACTTTTTGCTGTCTTATCAATTTTCACATCCAGAAAATTTTTACCGATTATTGAAGCGACAAAACCTACCGGAGTGACAATCATGTAGAAGATAATAACCATTATTACTCTGGTCATAATAAAACCCATGATAACTGACATAACTATCCATGCCTTATAAACAAATTTGAGCGCGGAGGGGATTACTAAGCCCAGAATAAAAAAAGCGGCAGCCAGAGAAAAAACATATTCAACGTAATTCTTTCCTTTCCATAACAGATAAAATCCTATAACCGCAAGGATTATGCCCATCGTAATTCCGAATTTTCTCCAATCGGATTTATCGCCTTTGATATTTTTTATTTCTTCAATAATCATAGCGCCGTTAATCGTTCTCGTATTTATTCAGCCAATTGATATCTTTGCTCAATGGTTTTTGTTTTTCCTTATTCAACAGATAATTGCCCATAATAAGGTAATCCATATTGGTTCTCATAAAGCACATATAGGCGTCTTCCGGTGAGCACACGATTGGTTCTCCCCGGACATTAAAAGAGGTATTGATAATCACCGGAGTGCCATATTTTTCGTCAAATTTTTTAATCATTCCATAGTAAAGCGCATTAGTTTCCTCGGTCACGGTTTGCACTCTGGCCGAATAATCCACATGAGTCACGGCTGGAATCACAGAACGGGCCACGTGGAGTTTATCCAAACCAAAATATGCCTGCTCCTGCGGTGTCATTTCTCTTCGAATATTTTCTTTAACCGGCGCAACCAGCATCATATAGGGACTTTCCCTGTCCAGATTAAAATAGTCGGCGGCTTTTTCCCGCAGTACACTGGGCGCAAAAGGACGAAAACTTTCCCGGAACTTTATTTTTAGATTCATAATCTCCTGCATCTGAGATGACCGGGCATCGCCGATAATTGAACGGGCGCCCAAAGCCCGCGGCCCGAATTCCATCCTTCCCTGAAACCATCCGATTGTCTTTTGTGCGGCTATCAGATCGGCAATTCTGACAGGAATCTGTTCTGAGGACAACTCTTCGTAAGTTATGTTATTGGTTTTGAAATAATGAAGCAACTGACTGCTGCTGAATTCAGGACCAAGGCAGGACGCTTTCATAAAATCTTTCTGCCCCCCAATTGTCCGCTGATTATCCAGATACTGATACCAGACAAAAAGAGCCGCACCGAGAGCGCCTCCGGCATCGCCGGCTGCCGGCTGGATCCATATATTATCAAAAGGACCTTCCCTGAGAATCTTACCATTGCCCACGCAATTGAGAGCAACTCCTCCTGCCAGACAAAGATTCTTCTGTTTCGTTTCACGATGAATATGACGAGCAATGCGCAGCATGACTTTTTCTGTCACATCCTGGATAGAACAGGCCAGATCCATATCTCTCTGTGTAACATCCGATTCCGGTTTACGGGGCGGCCCGCCAAACAGTTTGTCGAATTTTCTATTTGTCATGGTAAGACCGGCGCAATAGTTAAAGTATTTCATGTTTAACTTAAACGATCCGTCCTCTTTTAAATCAATGAGCTCCGATAGTATCAAATCTCTGTATACAGGCCTGCCGTATGGCGCCAGTCCCATAACTTTATATTCACCCGAATTGACTTTAAACCCGGTGTAATAAGTAAAGGCTGAATAAAGAAGCCCAAGGGAGTGGGGAAAGTGAATTTCGGACAGAATATTGATTTGATTATTTCTTCCAATACCATAACTGGTGGTTGTCCATTCGCCAACGCCATCTATTGTAAGAAATGCCGCCTCCGTAAAAGGAGAAGCAAAAAACGCGGACGCAGCGTGAGACTCATGATGTTCAGGGAAAATTATTTTTCCTTCATAGCCCAGCTGCTTTTTAATGAATTCTTTCATCCATAATTTCTGCTTTATCCAGAGAGGAATTGCCATAACAAACGATTGAATGCCATGGGGCGCAAAAGCCAGATAGGTCTCCAGAATACGTTCGAATTTAACAAAAGGCTTGTCATAGAAGGCAATAAAATCCAATGATTCGCTTTTTATTTTTCCCGCTTCCAAACAGTAATCTATCGCGTTTAATGGAAAGGAAAAATCGTGCTTTTTCCGGGTAAACCGTTCTTCCTGCGCAGCAGCGACAATGTCGCCGTCACGCACAAGACAAGCCGCGCTGTCATGGTAAAATGCCGATATGCCTAAAATGTTCATTATTATTTTTTTAACTCGCGGTTAATTGTTAATTTTGAAAATATCGCACATAACTGATAATACTTCAAGTAAAACCAAACCCACCATTTTATTTAAACATGCTTTTTTTCCTTTTCTATGTTAGATGTATTTCACAAAAAATTTAAACCAAAGAATATTTTATGCATAAAATTGCGGTGGTTATACCAAAATATGGTTTGGTTGGCGGAGCTGAACAATTCGCATCCGAATTAACCGGTAGGCTTGTTTCTTCAACTGGATATAATTTTCATGTATATGCTAACCGCTGGCAAAAATCAGCGGCTCCCATAACTTTTCACCAATCATCAATTACCTCTTTTCCTAAATTCCTGACGACACCGAGCTTTGCTTATTTTGTGGGGCGCAAGATCAACCACTGCGATTTTTCTCTCGTCCACAGCCATGAAAGAATTTTTACCGCCGATATTTTTACTATGCACGGAATTCCTCACCGGTATTGGATTCATAACATTCGCCGCAAGCAAATGAGCCTTTTCGACTCAGCCACAGCCCTTGTGGAAAAAAAACTTGTTTATGAAGGTAACTGCAAAAAATTTGTCGCCGTTTCCAATATGACTAAAGACATTTTTTTACAGGAATACAACATCAACCCTGACAAAGTTAGTGTTATCAATCCGGGAATTGATTTAAATGATTATGCCCATCAAAATAAAAATTCGGTTCGTAACAGTGTCCGTAATGAATTGGGAATTAACATCAGTGATCCGGTGATTATATTTGCTTCGATGAATTTTGAGATTAAAGGTCTTGATGACATTTTGTTTTCTCTTGCGAAATTAAAGGCTCAACACCGAAAGTTCACGCTCATTGTTGCCGGCAAGGGAAATATAAAAAAATATGTGAAACTGGCAAAACAAGCTCAAATCATTTCCGATGTCATTTTTACCGGTCATGCAAGTAGAGAAAAATTAATCAGACTGTATTTGGCCGGCGATCTTTATATTATGCTCTCCAAATTTGACACATTCGGCATGGTTGTTCTGGAAGCGATGGCGGCTGGTTTGCCTGTAGTGATCAGCAGCAATGTCGGCGCTAAAGATATCGTGAAAGACGATAAAAACGGATTCATTGTCGGTAATACTTCCGACATCGATTATATCGCTGCAAAGATAACTCTGCTGCTCGATGAAAACATTCGCCGTAGGATGTCTGACGCTGCCTGGCAAACTGCGGTGCAAAACACATGGGATAATGTAACAAAAAAATACGCGGCCATATACGAAAATATACTGGAAGAAAAGCTAAGTTTGAATAAGAAACAAGGAGATCCGTTAATTGTTAAGTAACAAAGAAATAGGAATAGTTATTCCTGTATATAAAGCAATCCCTTCAAAGGAAGAAGAAACAGCTATTTCCAGAGCTTTTCAGATATTAAATAATTATAGATTTTATTTTGTAGCACCGAACTCTCTTAATTTGATTAAATATAAAAAGTTCCTTGAATATTCGCCTGAAATAATAAGATTTAGCGATAGTTATTTTAACAATGGTTTAGATGGATATAATCAATTAATGCTCAGTGAAAATTTTTATACTAATTTTTTATCATGTAAATATATTCTTATATATCAGCCGGACTCGTATATTTTCAGAGATGAATTGATGGATTGGTGTAAAGAGGGATACGATTATGTCGGAGCGCCGTGGCTGGAAGATAACAGCGAGCCGTTTAAATTAAATGGTGTCGGCAATGGAGGATTTTCTTTAAGAAATATTGACAAGTTTCTTTATATTTTAAGTAAATGTGAAATTCAACCTATGAATGAACAATCAAAGATAAAACATCGATTTCATAAAATTCAAAATAAAACTTTAATAATGAGATTAAGATTATTAAATTTAATTGGGAACAAAAAAGTGGTTTATTATAGAGACAAGGATTTCCATGAGGACGGCTTCTGGGGATTAATAGCGCCTGAAATTACAAAAATGTTTAGAACAGCACCAGCGGAAATGGCTATTAAATTCTCTTTCGATAAATATCCTGATTTATTATATCAAATGAATGATTATAAATTGCCGTTTGGATGTCATGCGTGGGATAAATGGAATCCTGAATTCTGGAAGAAACATTTTTCGGAATTATAAATCATGTAAATTATTATCTGTTGTTTTAATCTGCCAAAGAATATTTATCATTGCAAAAAATATAAACAAGTAACTAACCTGAATACCTATCATAAGATCTGCGAACATCCCCTGTATGAGCAAAGAAAGACAGCATGCCATAAGGCACAATGCCCAATTTGAGGTAAAAACATCTTTTTTATCTTTGTATAACAGCCATCCAATTCTAAAAAACATATAAAGACCATACAGAAAAAAACATACTCCGACAATACCTGTTCTTACCGCCAAATCAATCAGCGTGTTATGCGGCATAAAAAATGCTGTGTCATTTTTAGAATTGGCAATATTAGGGAATTTAAAATTGTTTCGAATAAAAAGATCACGATTATAACTCCGCATTCCATAACCTATTCCACCAACAGGATATTTTTTTACTATTTGCAAATAATCATGCCATATGGAAAAACGAATTGTTTCTACTTCTGCACCGACTGCATTTTCAATAGCATGTACATGAAGTTTATTCTTAAATGGTGAAATTATAATTAATAGCAACAAGCATAGTAGCGTGACCATAATTATTTTTTTATGTTTTGTAAAAAGAAACGTTGTGGGAACAATAACACCAAGCAGCGCGCCTTTTGTCCCTGAAAGCACTATCGCTGATATGGTCGAAATCATGGATAAAAAAAGAAACATCTTTTTTACAACACTTGTTGAATCGGCAAAGAGTGCAATGGTTATAAACAGGGCAGGCGCAGCCAGAAATCCAATATGATTTATATCAACACCAATGTCAGGAAGACCGAAACGGTCTTGAAGGGATGCGCCCTTTATCACGTAATAATAGATTGTACCGCCAAATGAAAAAAACGTTATGGAAATGACGATAATCCAGCATAAAACAACAAATAACCTTTTGGATACGAAATAAGAAGAGAGGATATAAAATATAATGAGATGCTTTATCAAATGGGCATAGAAATCGTGAAAGGAATTGCTTTTATCCAACGCAAAAGGAATGCAAAGCAGTATCCAGAAACAAAACAATACGAACGGTATAGTAAATGGTGATTTAAATGAAAATAATGTTTGTCTGCGAATAATAAGGAAAATAGCAATAGCTACTGAAAAATAAAATGATATTTCCTGTGCTGATGTGTTGTAGGGAAATGGAATGATAAGTATAAAGAACCCTATAAGGATTGTTACAATATGTTTAAGCACATCATAGATATCATGATACTTTATATAATTAGGGAACTGATTACATCGGTTAAGATTCATTTTTTACAAATACCGCGCATGGTCACGAAGACCGCTTTTTAATCAATCCTTTTTCGCAATAGACAGGAATTCTTTTTCTGAAAAAATATTCCACGTTCACGCCCTCTTTCCAGTGTTTATCGCCTATTTCTTTCGGATGCCAGAGATGTAAAACACGAGCGCTCTTGATAACCGAAGTACCACGAAACCCCGCCATAACTAATCGCATAGCGATATCCTGATCTTCGCCACCCCAGCCAACATAGTTTTCATCATATCCGTTAACAGCTTCTATATCCTTTTTGTGAATAGAAAAATGTCCGCCAAAAGTTTGTTTTCGGGCAGAGGCCAATCTCAGCTTCCGCAAAATTCCATAACGAATAAATTCACGATGCTCTTTCAAAATGCGTTCTTCCGGCAATTCCCTGTAAATTTGTTCCAGTAATACAGTGGATGTGCTTTCCGAGAATATATGTTTTGTTTCTTCTTCCGTTGCATATTTGCAACGACCGGCGGCAAACCATTCGGGCTTTGCCGCATCGATATGACTTTGTACGGTGCCAGGCAAAATAGCAAAATCGGCATCGAAAAAAATAAGATGATCTCCATGGGCATGTCGTATACCGTTATTTCGGCAGGCTGCGCGGCGGGCTCCTTCCCGGAAATGCCAGGCATGAATTATCGGAAAAGGATAATTCTGAATATATTTTTTTATTTCATTTACAACATTTATGCTGGAACCATCGTCGGCAATGACAACTTCATCAAAATCATCAGAGGAACTCATAAGCGAATCAAGACAGCATTTCAGATAGCCTAATTTTTCATAGAAACAAATAATAATGCTCGTTTTCATTGACGACCTCTTGGCGACATCACCATTAAAAAGCACCCCTTCCCCTATCCATTAAAACTATTTCATCTTATGACTTAAGCCGCATAATTGCCATTTTAATCTTAAAGAAGGCTCTATTCAGACGGGTGTTTATACTTCTTTTATATGGTGGAATCAAGGTTACTATTTTATTTTCACCTTTTGAATGATGAGATTGAATTTCTTTAGCCAAATGAGGGAAAAGCTGATATTGATTCAAAACTTTTTCTCTTGCTGTTTTCAATGCCGGCAACCTCTTTTCCCATTCATTGTTCTTAATGGCCGATATAATTCGATCCATAGCAATCTGCGGCTTGTCTATGTCTATTCGAATAAAAGATTCTTCAGGAAAATATTCTTCCAGATTTGCGCACCCGAAATAAAAGGGAATTGTCCAGGTTAAAAAGCAATCGGCTAATTTTTCGGTCCAGTAATCCGGGCTAAAGCTGTTTTCTATTGCCAGGGAATATTTATAAGGCGCCAAACCATCCCATTTATCCTCTATAACTCGCACTGCCCGGCCAAATAGATCAATATCGATAGAGGCATTATTTTGCATGAATTGCAGAAATGAGCGTCGTTTAATATGTCCCGGAATATTCATGGCATTGCCAACAATCCAGGAAATTGCTTTTGATTTGGCGGGAATATCCATTTGAGATAGTTCATCAAATGATTTGTTAATGTGCCAGGGAAGAGCTGGTTGTGAAACGATATATCTGGAATGATTCGATGGTATATGATGAGTGTATACATGAAAAAAAGATTCGTGCCCCTCAACCATCCAATCGGTAAATCCCTTCACATAGGGTTCTTGCATAAGCGCCCAAATATTTTCTCTGGGACATTTAACAATGTTCTCGCACTTCATATTGTTATTGAGCATTATGACAAAATCGCATTCTTCAACAGGATCAACGGTGAATTGAATATTGTCCCATATGCCTTTATTGCCCGGTGTCTGGCGCATTAGATCAGGCCAATCCCAGTTTTTTATTATGCGGACAAGGGTCATAATATATTTCTTGATTTCACAGATTCATTTTTGCGGCATTGAGGGTGTTTTTCATCAACATTGCCCGAGTCATTGGGCCTACGCCACCGGGAACCGGTGTAATATACGAAGCCTTAAGAGAAACTGCGGAAAAATCAACATCACCTGTAAGTTTCCCGTTATCCAGGCGATTAGTGCCGACATCGATCACAACCACTCCCTCTTTGACCATGTCTCCTTTGATCATTTGCGCTCGACCGGCGGCAGCCACCAGGATATCGGCTCGGCGAGTCACTGCCGCCAGATCCCTTGTGCGAGTATGGCAAATCGTCACGGTCGCATTACGAGCCAGCAACATCAGCGCCATGG
This sequence comes from Smithella sp., assembly GCA_052139735.1. GTDB lineage: Bacteria > Desulfobacterota > Syntrophia > Syntrophales > Smithellaceae > Smithella. The sequence continues at coordinate 13,386 of JBKQWB010000082.1, forward strand.
GCTTACCGACAATATTACTGCGACCGACAACGACCGCTTCTTTACCGGAAAGTTCTATACCGCTTCGATCAAACAATTCCATAATTCCATATGGCGTGCACGACGAATGGCAGGGATTGCCGGCAACAAGCCTGCCGACATTGTATGGATGAAAACCATCCACATCTTTTCGGGGATCAATGGATTCAATGATCTTGTCAGTCCGGATATGTTTGGGTACGGGAAGCTGCACCAAAATACCATGAATGAGTTTATCTTTATTAAGATCATCAATCAAACTCAATAGTTTTTCTTCACTCGTTGCCTCTGGAAGTTTATACTCACGGGATAAAAATCCAACTTCGGCACAATCCTGAGTCTTCTTCCCCACATATATTTTAGAGGCAGGATCGTCACCAACAAGAATAACTGCCAGACCGGGCACAATCCCTTTTTGTTTCAACTCAAGTGTGCCCAAGCGCACCTCATTACGAATATCCTGCGCTATTTTATTCCCATCAATAATACTGAACATGTTCAACTTCACCTCAAATCATTAGTATGAACCACAAAGCAAGCTTGGGAAACCTGTTCCGTGGCGAACTGCAGGGTATTCTGGATATGATATTCTCCGCTCGGGCGGGATTGTTTAACTTGCTAATTCCGATGTGCCCTGGACCGCATGCGCCGGACTTCGCCTTTAAGAATTGGAGCATCTTTATAAAATACTCCCCCTCGAATCCTATTGGGGAATTCAAGGGGGCTGATTGCTAAATGACAGGAATTTTATTACTCTGCTGCATATTTCTTTATTAAGTCGATAATTTTGGGAATATTCTCCGTTGGAGTTTTTCCTGAATAAACGTAACGAACAATCCGGTTCTTGTCAACAAGGATTGATGTGGCGATTGTGTGCGGAGCCCCCACAAGGTTGCCGAATGTAAAATCCGGATCGAGCAGGATGACAGCACCGCTACTCTTCTGCTTTTTTCCAGCGATGAACTTAATGATTGAATTAGGCCCAAAAGTATCCTTCGCGTTTGCTATACCCAATCCAACGTACTTATTTTCCTTTTTCAGAAGATCTATATCCTTGTTGGCTTTTATTGCCTCGGTTACATGATCATTATCATCTGCTGAACTTTTGCTTGCATATACGATATAAACAACTCTGCCCGCGTATTCCGGTGAACTGAGACTATATACATTATCACCAAGCGCTTCTTGCAGCTTGAAGCTACCTATTTTGTCCCCCACGTTTACCTCGGCCGCATAAGACACAAAGGCTCCACATAATAAAATAAATAAAACGGCAATAATTACTTTTTTCATTCTCTCCTCCTTTTTAGTCTCCACAAATTACATGACCGGTTTTGCATGTGAAATAATCCGTGTAAGTCGTGAAGCTGTTGTAATTGTGGTGGGATTATAGAGTAAAATAATGGCTCAGGCAAGTAAAATAACTCTTCGGCTGACAATTAGTTGACAGTCGGGAAGATATTTAATGAAATAGGTCTCTTGCATAAATAATAATAAAAAAGGTTGAAACCAAACACTAGTTATGCAAGAGTTTTTTGAAATTATTTTCTTATTTCCCAATATCAATCACAAAGAGCAAATAATGACTCAACAAGAAAACTCCGCAAATCCCAGTAAAGGCATCCACCGGTTGTGTCCTCTGTGCTGCACTGACAATGCCGTGGCGAAACCTTCCGTGTACTCCAGGGATCAGTGGATTATTAAAATGTGTACGGAGTGCCATTTTGTGTACCTTGAGAATCCTCCATCTTATGAAGAACTGGAGGAAACTTACGCCTGGGAGAAGACATCGCATCAGGTGGCGCAAAAGAAAATGGAATCCGCACTGCGGCGGGGCGTTCGGATTATCGAACGTCACAAAGACAGACTGATTCGCAGGGATAAGCTCATTGCGATAGTAAAGCAATACTTTCCCTCTGGTCATGTAATAGATGTGGGATGCGGAGGAGGCGAGGTAATGGCCCGTCTCGATCAAAAATATATTCCCTTCGGCATTGAAGTATCAAAACAGTTATGCCAAAGGGCTCAAAAGATCGCCGAATCCCGCGGAGGCCGCGTTTTCTGCGGCAACGCACTTATCGGATTAGACACTTTTAAAAAAGATTATTTTACCGCGGCAATTATGTCGGCCTATTTCGAACATGAATCCGCACCTCGTGAGGTTCTCCAGAAAATTATGCGGATATTGCGTCCGGGCGCTCCTCTTATTATTAAAGTGCCTAATTACGGTTGTTTAAACCGCATGGTTACGGGGGGGAAATGGTGCGGATTCCGCTATCCCGACCATGTCAACTACTGGACGCCAAAAACCCTTAAGAATATCATAGAAGACACAGGCTTTGAGATTGTCCGGTTTAACTTCAAAGATCGATTCCCAACCAGCGACAATATGTGGCTGATAGCCGGCAAACCTGCCTGATGCATTTTATCAAAAACTATGCTAAAGAAAGTTAAGATTCCACGGAGATTTTTTAACTGTTAATTTACAGACAATCGGATTCTCCCATAAGGAATGCCCATTCTTGCCAAAGTGAGAAAATGGGCTTTAAAAATATTTTGATATTGGAAAGGAGTTAAAAATGACAGAAGTTGTAATTGTAAGCGGCGCAAGAACAGCTGTGGGGAAATTTGGTGGGGCGCTCAAGGGCGTTAAGACCGTTGACCTCGGAGCACTGGTGATAAAGGAAGCCTTAAAACGCGCCGGCTTAAGACCGGCAATTAATGATTTATTAAAAAGCTGCCGTCCGGACGCCCTGGGCGATTTTGAAATGACAGACATTAACAAGAAATTTTACGACTATGATGCCTCTCTGAAACCGGTTTATGTTGATGAAGTAATCATGGGCAATGTTTTGCAGGCTGGACAGGGGCAAAACATCGGCAGACAGGCATGTATTACGGCCGGCCTTCCGGAAGAAACTCCTGCCTATACAGTAAATAAAGTCTGTGCTTCGGGCATGAAGGCAATCGCCGCGGCTGCTCAATCAATTCTGGCCGGAGATGCCGAAATTATTGTTGCCGGCGGCATGGAGAATATGAGCAACGTACCTTTTGCGGTGTCTAATGCCCGCTGGGGCTATCGCATGAGTATGCCCTATGGCCAGATTACCGACCTGATGGTTTATGACGGTCTTTTTGAAATTTTCAATGGCTATCATATGGGCATGACGGCGGAAAATATCGCGGCTCTCTACAAAATTTCCCGCCAGCAACAGGATGAATTTTCGCTAAGAAGTCATCAAAGGGCTCTGGCAGCCATTGCCAACGGAAGCTTTAAAGAAGAAATTGTCCCGGTATTTATCCCGCAAAAAAAGGGAGAGCCAGCAGTGTTTGCCGTCGACGAAGGGCCCATGAATACAACATTGGAAAAGATGGCCAAACTTCCGACCATTTTCAAAAAAGACGGGACTGTTACGGCAGCCAACGCCTCCGGGATTAACGATGCTGCTGCTGCTGTTGTGGTTATGAGTGCGAAAAAAGCCAAAGAACTGGGGTTGGAACCTCTTGCAAAGATTAAAGGATATGCCACAGGCGGTGTTGATCCTGCGTATATGGGTTTAGGACCTATTCCGTCCACCAGAAAGCTCTTCAAAAAGCTGAACATAACCATGAAGGATATTGACTTGGTGGAATTGAATGAAGCATTCTCCGTTCAGGCGCTGGCTTGCATGAGAGAGCTCGGCATTGACGGGGACAAGTGCAATCTCTTAGGCGGCGGTGTTTCTCTGGGGCACCCGATCGGCTGCACGGGCGCCCGTATCACCTATTCACTGGCCATGCAGATGAAAAAGAACAATCTGAAAATGGGTTTGGCTTCCCTTTGCATCGGCGGCGGCATGGGAATGTCTATGATATTGGAAAAAGTTTAATTTTTATTTAAACCGGTGAAAAAGGGTGGATTCTTTCCACCCTTTTTTTATCCGATTTTACCGGCAGGTTTATCTATTTTATATATCTGACACATCGTCATATTTTCCAATGATTTTATATAATGCGGGTCCCTTGCAGTGCAACGCAGCAGATGAACGTATTTTGACAGTATTTGTCGTGATATCTCTTTTCTTGACCAAGTATGTGCTTTGATCTATAAAAAAGGATATGAAAAATTTCAGTCGGAATTAATAATCAAGGAGCATATAAATGTCATTAAATCTCGATAAATTAAAATCTTTTCACGGCAGGAAGGGGCCCCTGTTGTTGATTATCATGGACGGTATAGGCATAGGAAAAGCTGATGAAACAAATGCCGTCTACATGGCCAATACACCCAACCTTGATAAATTATTCAAATCTGATCTATACACGCAACTGAAGGCTCACGGTAAGGCAGTCGGACTGCCGTCGGATGACGATATGGGAAACAGTGAGGTCGGACATAATGCCATCGGTGCCGGCAGAGTCTTTGATCAGGGCGCCCGTCTTGTAAATGCGGCGCTCAAAACGGGAAGTATTTTTCAATCCGAAGTCTGGGGCCACATAGTAAAGCGTTCCCAAAATGGAGGGACTATACACTTCATTGGATTGCTTTCAGACGGAAATGTCCATTCGCATATTGATCAGTTATTTATAATGATCGATAAGTGTGCCGAGCTGAATTTCAATAGGGTCAGGATCCATCCCCTTCTTGACGGTAGGGATGTGGGAGAGAGAACGGCACTTGATTATATTATTCCTACGGAGGAAAAACTGAAAAAGATCTCCGAGGAAAAAGGTCTTGATTTCGCAATCGCCTCAGGAGGCGGGCGCATGAAGGTAACCATGGACAGATATAATTCCGACTGGAATATAGTTAAGATAGGATGGGATGCCCATGTCCTGGGGAAGGGCAGGAAGTTTCAATCCGCTTCCGAGGCAGTGAGAACATTTTACAAAGAAGATCCGAAAGCAACAGATCAGTATCTGCCCGCTTTTGTTATAGCTGATAGTTCGGGGAAGCCTAACGGCACTATCCATGATGGCGATGCTGTGATCTTTTTCAACTTCAGGGGTGATCGCGCCATTGAGATATCGAGGGCATTCACCGAGAAGGACTTCACCGAATTCGACAGGGGACCTCTTCCGGATATATTTTATGCGGGCATGATGGAGTATGACGGAGATGCCCATATTCCGCCTCATTTCCTCGTGCAGCCGCCGGCTATCGATCGTACTATCAGCGAGTACCTCTGCGCGACAGAAATAAAAACATTTGCCGTATCGGAGACCCAGAAGTTCGGCCATGTCACTTACTTCTGGAACGGCAACCGTTCCGGTTATATTAATGAATCCCTGGAGAAATATGTGGAAATGCCTTCCGACAGGATTGAGTTTGATAAGGCCCCTCAGATGAAAGCAAAAGAGATAACGGAAGCGGTTATAGAACTGCTCAAAAGCGGCAATTATAAATTCGGCAGGACCAATTTCCCGAACGGAGACATGGTTGGACATACAGGTATGATGGATGCAACTATTATTGCGGTGCAGACAGTGGATCAGTGCGTTGGAAAGTTGCTCGCTGTCATAAAGGAAACAGAAGGCATTGCCGTTATCACGGCCGACCATGGCAACGCGGATGAGATGTTCACCATAGATAAAAAGGGAGTAAAATCAGTAAAGACCGCGCATTCCCTGAATCCGGTCCCTTTTATAATCTATGATCCCCTGTATCAGGGGGAATACCGGATGGCAGATATGAAAGAAAAAGGTCTGTCCAACATTGCGGCAACTCTCTTGAATCTTCTGGGGTATGAGAAACCCAAAGAGTATGATCCGTCACTAATAGAAATAGTTTCCACCGGGAATTGATTATAAAAAAGTTCTATGTTCAACGTAAAATAATATCTTTTAACGTTGAACATAGAACGTAAAACTTTTTATTTTCCTATAAATATCGGTTTTCTCTTTTCTAGAAATGCCTTCATTCCTTCTTTCTGGTCCTGCGTGCTGAAACACTGCGCGATACAGCTTACTTCCAGCTTGTTGGCATTATCCAGTGGCAAGTCAAAGCCATAATTCATAGCGTTTTTGGCCATCTTCAGGGCGAAAGGAGGAAGCTTGGCCAGTTTCAAGGCGAATTTTCTGGTTTCGTCCAAAAGATTTTCCGGAGGAAATACTCTATTGACGAGGCCTATTTCATAGGCTCGCTGGGCATTAATCTGAATGCCGCCCAGGATCATTTCCTTGGCTATGCCCATTCCTACAAGACGCGGAAGACGCTGCGTGCCGCCCCATCCGGGAATGATGCCGATTAAAATTTCCGGCTGGCCGAAAACCGCCCTTTCCGATGCGAACCTGATATCGCAGGCCAGTGTAATTTCCGTGCCGCCACCGAGAGCAAAACCATTAATGGCGGCAATGGACGGCTTAGGCATAGTTTCGATGAGCCTTAAAGTGCGATGCCCCAGTTCCATCATTTGCTGGCTTTCAATTGTTGTACTGTTTTGCATTTGCGAAATGTCGGCTCCGGCGACGAAAGCCTTATCTCCGGCGCCGGTTAAAATCAGCACCTTGATATTATCATCTTTTTCACAGATTGTCGCAGCATCGAGAATTTCCGTCAATATTTCGGAATTCATGGCGTTTAAAACTTTAGGCCTGTTAAAAGTTATGGTTGCAATTTCTTCTTCAACGTTAAAAAGAATATTTTTGTACTCCATTTGATTCCTTCTTTCTTCAAAAAAATATGGAAACGCTTTAACGCGCGTTTCCATATTTACTGTTTATTTAGCTTTTCTTTTCTTTAATTCTTCCGCCCGCAATTCCTTGCGCAGTATTTTCCCCACGGTGGTCTTGGGCAGTTCCGTGCGGAACTCAACTTCCACGGGCAGTTTGTAAGCGGCCAGATGAGCCTTGCCATATTCGATCATTTCCTCGGCCGTAGCCGTCTGTCCTTGTTTTAGAACAACAAAGAGTTTTACATGCTCCCCGCGCTTCGAATCGGGAACGCCGATGGAGCAGCACTCTTCCACTTTCGGGTTGCCATAATAGACTTCATCGATATCTCGAGGATAGACATTATAGCCGCCGGAGATAATCATATCTTTTTTACGGTCAACAATATAAAAATACCCGTCTTCATCCATTGTCGCGATGTCTCCCGTGTACATCCAGCCATCCTTCAGAACGTTGGTTGTTTCTTCAGGCATTCCTTTATAGCCCCTCATCACCTGTGGCCCCTTGACGATCAGTTCTCCCGGTTTGCCAATGGGCATGTCCGTCACACCGTCATCAAGATCAACGATTCGAGCCAGGGTATCGGAAAGGGGAAGGCCAATGCTGCCAACCTTCTGCTTTCCATTGAAAGGATTGGTATGAGTAACCGGACATGTCTCCGTCATACCGAAACCTTCAGAAATGAAAGCCCCTGTAAGTTTCTGGAATTCGTGAATGACCTCCACGGGAAGCGGCGCGCTTCCGGAAAAAGCTCCTTTGATACAGCTCATGTCCGTTTTGCCCAGATCGGGATGATTGAGCATGCCAATGTACATAGTTGGAACCAAGGGAGCAAAGGTCGGTTTGTATGTACGAATTGCCTCCAGTAGTGGTTGCGGTTGCGGTTTGGGAATCAGAATCTGATTCCACCCATCGTAAACGGTCAGGTTCATGCTGCAGGAAAGTCCGAATACATGGAAATAAGGCAGGGCACCCAGCATGGTCTCATGCCCTCTTTCAAAGGTCGGGAACCAGGCGGCAATTTGCTGGACCTGCTTGCTGAGATTGGCATGGGTTAGAATAACACCCTTGGATACGCCGGTTGTTCCGCCGGTATACTGATACATGGCAATATCGTCTAGTGTGAGTTTCACATTTGGCGGATTGGGCTGGTATTTGGAGATGCAATCCATCCAGCGATAGACATCGGGGGCGGCCTTCACATCGGCGAAGGGAAATTTCTTCAACTTCTTTCCGAGAAACCTTTTAATCGGATTAAGGAAATCACCAATTCCCATGTATACGATCTGCTTGATCTTTGTCTTCGGCCGCAAATTTATCATGCGATTGCCGAGGGCATCAAGAGTAACGAGGACTTTAGAATCGGAATCGTTGAACTGATGTTCCAATTCCGGATCAGAATAGAGAGGATTATTCATGACAGCGATGCCGCCTATTTTCAGGATGGCATAGTATGCAACAACGCACGGAATAGAGTTGGGGAGAAGAATCGACACGGCATCCCCTTTTTTGATGCCGAAGTCCGTAAGGCAGGTGGCAAAACGGTCCACCTGATCCTTGAATTGTCGGTATGTCATCTTGTATCCAACAAATATCATAGCTGTGTCATTGGGAAAATCCTTTGCCGCTTTTTCAAGGTAGTCCGGCATGGTGAGTTCTTCGTACTTGATGTTTTCCGGAACGCCTTTTTCATAGGATTTTAACCAGGGTTTGCTTTCATAACTTATACTTGCTGCCATTGTTCGATGCTCCTCCTTTTATAATATTTTGAAATACTCATATTATACTCCGATATCGGCTAAATTAAAACACATTTTTATTTTTTATAAAAAAAGCCCGTCCTTGATTAAGAACGGGCTTTTATAAATAAATTTGTTTTGTTGATAATTACTTAAATCGCGCAAGCATCAACGGGAGCTTTTGTTTCTTCCAGTCCCATAGCCTTAAGAACTATTTCGGAAATATCCAGAGCAACCATAGTTTCTGTCTTCTGCCTGTCTTTGATTCCGTCCGAAAGCATAGTCAGACAGAATGGACATCCGACAGCGATGGTACCGGCGTTTGTCGCTATAGCCTGATCAGTTCGCATGTTATTGATACGATCTCCGACATCTTCTTCCATCCACATTCTGGCTCCGCCCGCGCCGCAACAGAAGCTCTTAGACAGATTTCTTTCCATTTCGGCAAGCTGCACGCCGGGAATAGCGTTCAAAATACTGCGCGGCTGAGCGTAAATGTTGTTATAACGGCCGAGGAAGCAGGAATCATGATAGGTGAATGTTCCATCAAGCTGCTTGTTAAATTTAATCTTACCTTTAGCGATTAAATCAGCGATAATTTCAGTATGATGGTAAACTTCATAGTTGCCGCCAAAGTTGGGGTAATCTTTCTTAATGCAGTTATAACCGTGCGGACAAATGGCTATAATTTTTTTCACGCCATAGCCGTTCATTACTTCAATATTGGCCTGTGCCTGCGACTGGAACAAATAATCGTTACCGCCGCGCATAGCCGAATCGCCGCAGCAGCTTTCTTCATTTCCCAGAATACCGAAGGTTACTCCGGCCGCCTGCAGAATCTTGGCAAAGGCAACGGATATTTTTTTGCCGCGGTCATCAAAAGAACCGGAGCATCCTACATAGAAAAGATATTCCACGTTGGGATCTTCAGCTAAAGTTTTCACCCCAAGTTCTTTTGCCCAGTCGGCGCGCATATGAGCACCGATACCCCACGGATTGGAGTTGTTTTCCATATTGCGGTAAGTTAACTGAAGTTCCGGAGCAAAATCCGCTTCGGTCAGAACTTTATAACGGCGCATATCGATAATTTTCTGAACATGTTCAATGGAAGACGAGCAGTTTTCCACACAATACATGCAATTGGTGCAATCCCAAAGTTCATGCATACTAATGACTTCGCCGACGAGAGCTTTTTCCGGTGCAGCGCCTTCAGCAGCCTCAGCAGGAGCCTGTGCCTCGGCACCTTCAGCACCTTCGGTTGCGGGAGCAACGGCTTTAGCAGCCGCAAGTGGAGCTTTTTCCAGCCAATGTGTCTTAATATCCTGAACCAATTTCTTGGGAGATAAATGCTTGCCCGAAAGATAAGCCGGGCAACCGTCCTGACAACGTCCGCACTTCGTACAGGCGTCGGCATCAAAAATCTGTTTCCAGGTAAATTCTTCAAGTTTGGACACACCGAAGGATTCCTGATTTTCAATATCACGAATCGGCTCAACGTATCCGGTCGGTTTCAGAGAAATAAAGAAATGATTGGCTGTAGTCGTAATCATGTGCAGAAGCCGCGAATAGGGAATGTAAGCGATAAAACTCAAAGCAAAGAAAGTATGCGTCCACCAGGTGATCTTATGCAAAGTTTTTGCGGTCTCAACATCCATGCCGGCAAGCACATAGGTGGCAATACCCCAACTGACGAAGCGTACCCATTCCCAGGGAGTTTCCTGATAAGTTACATGGATTCTCAAAGCGCTGATGAGAAACCCCGTAACGACGATGCCCAGGATGAGGAACAGCGCGACAGCGTCATCAGGCGTATTATCTGACTTACCTTTATATCCAAGACGGTCAGGCTTAAGCACATAGCGGCGGAAAAAGGCAAGCAGTATACCAATCAGCACACAAAGACCAAAAGTTTGCATCATGCAAGCAAAAACCAGATAAAAGGTGCCTCGATTAAATGACCAGCCAAATAAAGGCTCAGTTATGTGAAATTCGCCGGCGTCGAAAGCGGCTCCGAAAATTAAAACAAAGAAACCAAAAAATATAAGGCCGTGCATAATGCCTGGATAAGCGTCTCTCCATGTTTTTATTTGCAAGAAGCCATTAAGAAAAAGAGATTTTAGTCTCAGAGGAAGCTGATCCCAGCGGATTTCTTCCTTGCCCATCGCTTTCCATAGAACCCATCGTCGGTAAACACCATAAGCAAATATTGCCATTGCCACGGCAGTTAAAAGAAAGAGAAACGGCTCAAAACCTTGAGCATTCCAGAAAACTTCGCGGCCTTCATTTCCTATTCCTATAGGGATTGTCTGTTCCATTTATCCTCCGAATATTGAGGGTGATATGACTTAATTAATTTTACCCCCAAGTCTGCATTTGTTACTTTGAATATCAAATATTCTAAATATTTTAATCACTAATTAATTCTGCTTATTTCTAATTTCCGGTAACGGCCGGCTTACCGGCCATTACCAGAAACCGTTTTCCTTACAATATCTTAGGCCATCAATTTCTTGCAGGCGCTGGTCAATTCGGGAACAACCTTGAAAAGATCATCCACTACACCAAAATCGGCTTTGGTAAAGATGGGAGCTTCCGCATCCTTATTAATAGCCACGATACACTTGGATGAGCTCATGCCCGCCAGATGCTGAATCGCTCCGGAAATTCCGCAGGCTATGTACAGATTGGGAGAAACAACCTTTCCTGTCTGTCCAACCTGATCTTTCTGCGGTCTCCAGCCGGCATCAACAGCCGCGCGGGAAGCACCGACCGTACCTTTAAGCACGTCAGCCAGATCTTCCAGAATCTTGTATTCATCGGGACCCTTCATACCGCGTCCGCCAGATACGATGATGGTGGCTTCAGTCAAGTCGACTTTGCCGCTGGCGTCTTTCTGAACTTCCAGGACTTTGCTCTTGGGAGCGTCAACAGCCACATCCACCTTGGTCACAGCGCCGGCTTTGGCATTTTCCACAGCCGCGAACACGTTGGGACGAAGGGATGCCATTGCCGGAGTGGTATTGAATGCCACTTCGCCGAAGCACTTGCCGGCATACATCGGACGGGTGCAAACCAATTTGCCGCCGTCAATTTTTACATCCGTGCAATCCGTGGCCAGACCACCGGCCAGCTTGGCAGCCACGCGGGCGGAAAGATCCTTGCCCTGAACGGAGGCGCCAAACAGTGCGATAGCCGCATCGTTATCTTTTAATATCTTGGCGGTGACCTGAGCGTGCGCTTCGGTAACATAGGGTTCCAAAGCGGCGTTGTCGCCGACAAAAACTTTATCCACACCGAACTTAGCCAGTTCGGCAGCCAAACCTTCTATACCGGAACCAAGCAGAATAGCGCAAACTTCATCTCCCGACTGATCAGCCAGTTTTCTGGCCGCGGAAGCAAGTTCAAAACTTACTTTACGCAGGGCGCCGTCTCTTTGTTCTGCAATTACAAATACTCCTTTTGCCATTTTTCAATCCTCCGCTTTTAAATTAAATAACTTTAGCTTCTTCCCTGAGACACCGGGCCAATTCCGCCGCCTTCTGTGCTGCATCATCACCGCAAATTATCTTGCCGGCTGCTCGGGCTGGGGGCGGAATAACTTTGGCTACTTTGGCTTTCACATCTGTGGCGATTCCCAAAGCCGCCGCGTTTTTCACGTCCACCGGTTTCTTCTTGGCTTTCATAATACCGGGAAGCGACGCGTAGCGGGGTTCGTTGAGACCTTTCTGCGCCGTTACCACGCAGGGTAAGCTGGTTTCTATCGAGAGTTGTGCTCCTTCAATCGGCCGGATTACTTTTACGGAAGATCCGGCGAAATCCAATTTAGTGACCAGAGTCAACTGAGGCAACCCGAGAGCTTCGGCCAGCATTGCTCCGACCTGACCGGAGTCATCATCGATGGCGCGCTGTCCACAGAAGATAATGTCATGGGGAAGGCCTTTAATAGCAGCGGCCAGAGCTGATGCCGTAACAAAAGCATCGGCATTATCCAGAGCGGGATCAATGATATGAACGCCTTTATCCGCGCCCATGGCCAGAGCGGTTCTGATTGTTTCCATTGCCCGCGCCGGTCCCAGGGAGATTATCGTCACGTCTCCGCCGTTTTTTTCTTTCAGCTTCAGAGCCTCTTCCACACCGTATTCGTCATAAGGATTCATGACCCACTTAATCTGGCCATCTTCTATTCCTGATCCGTCAGCTTTTACTTTGATCTGGGCTTCCGTATCCGGTACTTGTTTTACGCATGCGATAATATTCACTTTGTCCAACCTCCTTCTTCTGCATGTTATTCATCGGGGGAAAAACACGCATTTTTATTTTTTCACTTTTTTTTACAAAAAAGGTCCGATTCCCTTCAAGAGAAAGGAATCGGACCTTGATTTTACAGCCTGTTTTTGACGATATCGTCAACCACAGAGGGATCAGCCAGCGTACTGGTGTCACCAAGGTTGCCAATGTCATTGGCGGCCACTTTCTTCAAAATTCTTCTCATGATCTTGCCGCTGCGTGTTTTGGGAAGACCATCCGCCCATTGAATCTTATCCGGTGTCGCAATAGGTCCGATTATCGTGCGGACATGAGCGATAAGTTCTTTCTTCAACGCATCAGTCTTCTCCACACCTGTCTTCAGGGTAACGTAAGCGTAAATGCCCTGGCCTTTGATATCATGCGGCATGCCGACAACCGCGGCTTCCGCGACAGCCTTATGCGCGACAAGCGCGCTTTCAACTTCGGCGGTACCCATGCGGTGACCGGAAACATTGATAACATCATCAATACGGCCTGTGATCTGATAATAACCATCTTTATCACGGCGGCAACCGTCACCCGTTACATAGTAGCCGGGGAACTGCTCAAAGTAGGTTTCCTGGAATCTCTTGGGATCGCCAAAGACCCCTCTCATAATACCGGGCCATGGTACCTTTATGCAAAGAGCGCCACTGGCTTCGGTGTCGGTGAATTCTTTTCCTTCATCATCCACCAGCACAGGCTGTACACCGAAGAAAGGCAGTGTGGCCATACCGGGTTTGATATCAATCGCGCCGGGCAGCGGAGTAATCAAAATTCCGCCTGTTTCAGTCTGCCACCAGGTGTCCACAATGGGGCACTCGCCGCGGCCGATAACATTGTAATACCAGTTCCAGGCTTCGGGGTTGATCGGCTCGCCGACTGTTCCCAGAGTCTGCAGACTGGAGATGTCGCATTTCTTCACGAAATCGTCGCCCTCTTTCGCAATCGCGCGGATGGCTGTCGGAGCGGTGTAAAAAATGTTGACCTTGTATTTTTCCACGACCTGCCAGAAACGGCTGTAGGTCGGATAGTTGGGAACGCCTTCAAACATAACGGAAGTTGCGCCGTTGCAAAGAGGCCCGTAAAGAATATAGGTGTGACCCGTGACCCAGCCCAGATCGGCTGTGCACCAGTAAATATCACCTTCGTGATAATCGAAAATCATCTTATGAGTGTAAGCACCGTAAACCAGATAACCGCCCGTGGTGTGCATAACGCCCTTGGGTTGTCCGGTGGAACCGGAAGTATAAAGGATGAACAGAGGATCTTCAGCATCCATCCATTCCGGTTCACATTTGGCGTCAGCTTTGGCCATTTCTTCGTGCCACCACTTGTCGCGGCCGGCGGTCATTTCGCACTTAATCTTGTCGCCGACTCTCTTAACAACGATAACACTCTTTACAGACGGTGACTGTGCCAATGCTTCATCAGCTATTGTTTTTGCGGGAACAGCTTTACTGCCGCGGAAAGTTCCGTCGCAGACAACCAGTACCTTGGCTTCGCCGTTGACAATTCTGTCTCTCAGCGCGTCAGCACTGAATCCGCCGAATACGATGCAATGAACTGCGCCGATACGGGAGCAGGCCAAAGCGGCAATTGCGAGTTCAGGAACCATCGGCATATAAAGACAAACGCGGTCGCCCTTCTTTACGCCATTGGCCTTCAGAACATTGGCGAACTTGCAGACCTCTTCATGCAGCATCTTATAGGTCAATCCCTTCTCTTCGCCCGGCTCGTTGCCTTCCCACTGAATCGCAACCTGATTGCCGCGCTTCTCGAGGTGCCTGTCCAGACAGTTGTAAGAAACATTGAGTTTGCCGCCTTCAAAAAACTTTACAAAAATGGGACCTTTCTTGATATCAAAATTATAGTCCATTACCTTGTCCCACTTCTTGAACCAGGTTACCTGCTGCTCGGCAACTTCAGCCCAGAATTTCTCAGGCTCTTGAACTGATTTCTTCCACATTGTGTCATATGCTGCTCTACCGGAAATCCAAGCTTTCTTTTTCGCTTTTTCCGGAATCGGATAGATATCCTTTAATTTAACTTTTTCTGCATCCGCCATGATAATTTATTCCTCCCTATATTTTTTTGATTTAAACGTTTCACATCGCCTTGATACCGGCAAAACAAATTCCCTAACTGCTGATAATACATATATTTTTGAATAGAAGTCATAACTTGACCGCAAGTCATATCTGCCTTGCGTTTCCCCTACCTTAAGATTACCCTGATGTCAAGAAATATTTAAAAATCTTGTGCGTCTTGTTTTCCTGTCCTGACCGGAGGGCTGCATATTACCAAATTTCGCGTTACCGTCAATAAACACGGTAAATATTATTTTTAAAAAATATCCGATATTTACAAATTTATTTTATTTCTATTTCCTGTATTTAAAAGTGCCGTCAAACCGCAACGGCTCTGGTGAGCGATTTTTAGTTATTTTAAATCATTTGACTCCCTTAAATTTACCTTGACAAAACCTTTTATCCGGTGTTACTTTTAACGCGGCGTATTTTGACCCGAGGTTTATGGAATTTCTGTAAATCGCAAAATAGGCTTAGAAGTGGCAGAAGTCGCTTTTAGAAAATGCCCGTTTTCTTGAGGCGGAAGTTATTGACTCTCTTTTATTAAGGAGGAAAGAATGAAGAAATTTTGGTTAGTTTTGTTGTCACTGGGGCTGGTTATGGCCTTTAGTGTGTCAGCCTTCGCGGTTGACGTTAAAGTTGGCGCCGAATATTATGTCGGCGGATTGTATTTAAATAAAATCGCAGTAGATGATGGTTTCCAGAATTGGGCCGGGAGCACAGGATCACTTAATCCCAGCACGGCGTTCTTTTACCAGAGACTGCGCGTAGGCACGGATTTTGTCGTATCTCCCTGCTTAAAACTGGTAACACAGTTTGACGCGATGGAAAGAATCTGGGGCGGCGCAAGGTCCAATACCTGGGGAGCGAACCAGGACTATATGTTTAGCGAGTCCGCAGGAACAAGGGCTGAAACCGAAAACATCGCCTTCAGACTGGCCTATATCGATTACACTTCACCCATCGGTCTCTTCAGGGTTGGTTACCAGGAGGATTATGTATGGGGAACACCGTGGGGAGACAGAGGCTCTGGAGTTCCCGCAGGCCAGATCCTGTATATGATGCAGTCCGGACCGTTCGTTGGTTTGTTAGATTATGCCAAAGAAGTAGACAACAGCTACAGTGCTGTTAGCTCAGGCTCCTGGTACTGGCTTAACAATCTCAACGCAACCAGAACCGACAGAGACTTGGATTCTTACCGGATAGGCGGCATTTACAACTTCAAGGGCGGCGAAACCGGTCTTCTCTTCCTCTGGAACCGTGACGCAACAAACAGGGGTATAGCAAGTGGCGCTTACCTGTCCAACATTTACTTGTTAGATCCTTATGTTAAGGTCAAGGTCGGTCCTGTTGCTATCCAAGCGGAACTTCTGTGGTTCAGTGGTGATGCGATGAAATATGAATACAACGGTCCTACGGTTAACGTAGATCATCTCAACGCATTTGTTGATGCAACAGCCAACTTCGGCATGTTCTATGCCGGCGGTTCTGTTGCTTACGTTCAGGGCCAAAATCCCAATGACTATAGTGCCACCACGGGACCGTCCAAAGTCGAAGGCGGAGTTGCTCCACTTAGCGGCGGTTTGGATTGGAATCCCTGCTTGATCATGTTCAACACTCAAACCCTGGGCTACTGGGTAGGCGGTATTGCCGGTCACAGCGGCAGCGTGCTTGACAACGAAATGATGAATGCCTGGTTCGGTCAGTTAAGAGCCGGTGTAAAACCCACTCCTCAGTTGGATATCATGGGATCAATTTCTTACGCGCAGGCTGATCAGAACGGATTTACCGTGGTCGGATCCAACGTGGTCACTTTCCCTGGCAAGACCTATGGTACAGAAATTGATGTTACCGGTACTTACAAAATCACCAATAACCTGTCCTATATGCTTGGCGGCGGCTACCTCTTCACCGGCGATTATTTCAAGGGTATGAATACTGCTTTTGCTGGCGGCGCCAAAGTTACCGATGATTTCATCCTCATCAATAAACTTACTCTCAGCTTCTAAGAGAGTGTTTGTTTAACCTTTAAACTAAAACCCCGGGAGGTCGGGTAACCTCCCGGGGTTTTTTATGCCTTTTGACTAATCACGGTAGAATGTGCTAAATAAAATCAACTGGGCTATGCGTTGCAGCACTTGAGCGTATCCTCCAACGGAGGAGGTGTCCCGAAAGGACGGAAGTGGATATTGTGCAAAGAACATTTTAAAAAGGAAATAACTCATCAATAAAATTTCTGGAAATACGACAGGATTGCGCGCCGCGCAAATCAAACAAATAGAACGCCTGGGACACAAAGGTATCCCGCCGGAAACTATCATCAGTCATGATCTTGCCCGTCAACTATCCTTTCTCTCGCGCGATATTAACCGGCAAATCGGCCTGCTTATCAGCCGCAAAGGAGAAATCACCACGGTCATAATCGGCGACCACAAAGGAATTTTAATACCAAATCTGGAAGGATTCCGGTCTTCTTCACTGCGTTTTAAAGGATTGCGGCTTATTCATACACATTTAAACAGCCCAGAACTCTCCGATGAAGATTTAACCGATTTATCCCACCTGCGGCTCGATCTCATAGGTGCGCTGGAAGCGCATGAGGACGGCTCTCCCGGGGTACTGCACTGGGCGCACCTCGTTCCGGAAAATCCGGCGGGAAATTACTGGCTAATGATGAAGCCTGAAGAGCCGCATCAGCTCAAAATAAATTTTCTTTCGTTTATTGCGGCGCTGGAGGATGAATTCGCGAAAAAGCAAAAATCGCGTAAAATGGAGGCAACGGATAAGGCTATTCTTTTGCGCGTGGAAAAAAACCCTCTGGCCGGAGCCCAAACATCACTTGCGGAACTGGCACAACTGGCCAGCACCTGCGACGTAGAAGTTTTTGATTCCATTGTGCAGTACCGACCGCAGCCCGATCCCAAATTCATGGTTGGCAGGGGCAAGTTATCCTCCATTGATCTGCGGGCCTCACAAATTGGCGCCAACATGCTTATCTTCGATCACGAACTAACGCCGGCGCAGGCGCGCTCCATCAGCGATTTCACCGGTCTGAAAATTATTGACCGCACTCAGGTTATTCTGGATATTTTCGCCCGGCGAGCCCACAGCCGCGAAGGAAAAATCCAGGTGGAACTGGCCCAACTGAAATATCTGCTGCCGCGCCTAACGCATCTGGACACTTCCTTTTCCCGTCTGGCTGGCGGAATCGGCGGCACCGGCCCCGGCGAAACAAAACTGGAAATTGACCGCCGCCGCATCCGCGAACGCATTCATCGTCTGGAAAAAGATTTAAAAGCCATAACAAAATCGCGTCAGCAACGCTATGGCAGAAGAGAAAAGACGGGGTTGCCCATTATTTCCATAGTCGGCTACACCAATGCCGGCAAATCCACGCTTCTCAACACCCTGACCAGGAGCTCGGTTTTAGTTGAAGATAAACTCTTTGCCACGCTGGACACAAAAAGCGCGAGGCTGCGCTTTCCTGAGGACACAGAAGCCATTATAACCGACACGGTAGGCTTTATCCGCAACCTGCCGGAGGAATTATTCACCGCTTTTCGGGCGACACTGGACGAACTGCTTGATGCCGACATCCTTCTGCATGTGATTGACTTAAGCAACAGCCAGTTTGAAGAACAGATTTCCGCCGTGGAAAAAATTCTGGAAGAATTGGAAATTAACGACAAGCCGACTATAAGGGTACTCAACAAGTCCGACCGCGTCACCGATAAGGAATTGCTCGAAAATCTCTGCCGCCGCTTTGGCGCCATTGCCGTTTCGGCGCTGGACAAACGGACACTTTTCGGATTAATGGAGAAAATAGAATCTCTGCTTTCCGGTAAACACCTCTTTTCTCCGCGCTGATTTTATGCTATTTAAATGTATTTTCAGGAACAGAATAAACAAACAGATTGGAATGCATTCATGAATAATGATTTTATTGAAATACGCTGGCATGGCCGGGGCGGTCAGGGCGCCATAACGGCAGCAAAGATTGTTGCCGGAGCTGCCTTCGCCTCCGGTTACGCGGGCGTGGTCATGGCGCCAACCTTCGGCACCGAACGCAGAGGCGCGCCTGTTATGACGTCTCTAAAAATATCAAAGACAAAAATTTATGATTTATCTCCCATCGAAACTCCAGACATCGTCGTTGTTCTCGACCACCTGTTGCTCAAAGAGGCGGATGTCACCCATGGCCTGAAACCCGGGGGAATTATCATATTGAACACACCCAAGTCTTTTGAATCTTACCACTTTAAAGATTACAGGCTGGCCACCGCAGATATTACAGCCATATCCGTTGAAGCAGGCCTTCCTCATGGCATGGTTAATACCGGGATCATCGGGTCGCTGGAAAAAGCAACAAACCTTCTGGGAATCGATATTCTGATTAAAGGCATTGAAGAGGAATTTTGTACAAGAAAGCCTGATAAGAATTCATTGGCTGCAAGGATTGCCTTTGAACGAACTGTGTCGGGAGGTTGAAAATGGGCACCAGAAATTACAGAAGAAAAACATCGCACAGTGAAAACGGGCCGGGTGATGGTGGAAGAACCGGTTCCTGGAGGGTGGAGCGGCCGGTCTTTGATCAAAGCCTATGCATCCCCTGCAAGAGGAATAAAGAAGCTTGCTTCATCTGCTGGCTGTTCTGTCCGGAAATAGTTATCTCCAGAACGATACCGCCAAAGATCGACCTGGAATACTGCAAGGGATGCGGTATCTGCGCCGAAGAATGCCCGACCAAGGCCATCACCATGGTGGACGAAGCTAAATTTTCAGAAGAAGACACGGAAAAGAAAAAAGCTAAGGATTAAGGACCATGCATATTATAGAAAATGGAAACGTTGCAGCAGCTCTGGGCGTCAAACTTTGCCGTGCAAATGTAATAGCGGCCTATCCTATCACCCCTCAGACCCCCCTTACGGAAAGACTTTCCGAATATGTTGAACTGGGACAGATGAAGGCCGAATATATTCCCGTAGAGAGCGAGCATTCCGCCCTCGCCGTATGCATTGCGGCCTCATCGGCAGGCGCAAGGGCATTTACGGCAACCAGTGCAAACGGCCTTCTTTACATGCATGAACAGGTCCAGTGGGCGTCAGGCGCAAGGCTTCCTATTGTAATGTGCGTTGTCAATCGCGCGGTAGGCGCCCCATGGAATGTCTGGAACGATCAACAGGATTCGATTTCGCAGCGCGATACCGGCTGGATACAAATCTACTGCTCTGACCACCAGCAAATCATTGATTCGGTTATTAAAGCCTTCTGGCTGGCGGAGAAAGTGAGCATACCCATCATGGTCTGCTATGACGGGTACATCCTTTCTCACACCTACATGCCGTTTGATCTGCCCGAGCAGGAAAAAGTCGATGCATTTCTGCCGCCATTCCGGCCGGACTATGCCCTGAGCCCCGATGAGCCTGCCAATCTCAATACAGTGACCCTGCCTGATGTCAGGACCGATGTCAAAGGCGAACTGGCTCACGGATATATGGAGATTCGATATCTGCTTCAGGAAGAACTGCGGACAACGCTGATGGCAGCAGCCGAGGCGGAAAAAAGATTTGCCGAGATATTCGGCAGGAGCGGTGATCCCTATATTGAACCTTATCGCTGCGATGACGCGGACTATGTTGCCGTGGGCCTGGGATCGATCACCTATCAGCTGCGGGTATGTGTTGACCTTTTAAGAGAAGAGGGCATCAAAGTTGGTGTCATGGGCGTTCGCTTTTACAGGCCTTTCCCGGATGTTGCAATAGCCAATGCCCTGAAAGGGAAAAAAGGCATAATTGTTTTTGAAAAAGCATTGAGCTACGGCTATGAAGGAGCGCTGGCATCGGATTTGAAGTCCGCACTTTATGAACATCTTGCAGGTGCAGGCGCCCTGCCATTTGTCCAGAATTTTATTTTGGGAATCGGCGGCCGGGAAATTCGAACAGATGATTTGACACAAGCCCTGAGAGCGGCAACAAAGAGCAGAGTCTCGAAGGAGCCCACGTGGATTGGGCTAAAGCTATAGGAGAATTACATGCAGGTTAAAACAAACATTTTAAGTCTACCGACTCAGGAATTTGTCCATCCGGGGACAAGGGCATGCACCGGCTGCGGCCTGGCCATCGCCTACAGGGTCGGCCTCAAAGCCCTTGGCAAAGACACAATGCTTGTTGTGCCTCCCAGTTGTCTGACCGTGCTTCAGGGGCTTTTTCCTGTCGCCTCGACAAAACTTCCCTGTCTGAATGTGACGTTTGCGTCAACAGCCGCTGCCGCCACCGGAATTCTGGCAACTCTGAAAACACAGGGAAAGGAGCATATCACCGTGGCGGCCTGGGCGGGTGACGGTGGAACAAGCGATATCGGCTTGCAGGCTTTATCGGGCGCCGCAGAACGTGGCGACAACTTCATCTATTTCTGCTACGATAATGAAGGCTACATGAACACCGGTGTTCAGCGCTCCGGCACGACCCCGATCGGCGCCATAACAGCAAACACACCGTTTAAGGGAAAGTTACAGCAAAAAAAGGACGTTCCTGCCATCATGGCTGCGCATAACTTAAGCTATGTTGCCACCTGTTCGGCCGCCTATCCGCTGGACCTCTATGACAAAATAAAAAGTTGCGTCAACCTGCCGGGCACCAAATACATACATATCCATATTCCCTGTCCGCCGGGCTGGGGTTATGATCCGCGATACGGGATAAAGATCGGCCGTCTTGCCGTTGAAACAGGATATTATGATCTCTACGAGATAATCAATGGCGAGTTTAAACTGACCGCGGCATCCGAAAAACTCGTTGAAAAACGGAAGCTGGTGCCGGTTATCGAATATTTCCGCGCTCAGTCACGATTCAAGATTCTAACGGATGCGCAGATAGCAGATATCCAGAACCAGATCGATAAAAAATGGGCGGGATATTATAAAAAAGACGAGTGATATTTTCTGATCGATATGCCTGGCCGCATTCAGCCGCATTCAAAGGATAACGAGAGGACAAGGAGGAGGCTTGGGCAGGCGTATCGTGATCCACGCCATTATGGCGCGGATCATCGGTAAGGAAATGATCTATTTATATTGTGTCCCCTTCGGGGATACACTCCCGTATCTAATACGTTCCGGGAAGCCGATGACGCAGCCAACAAAGTTAGCCTTTGAAGGCGACTTGGCATCAACATCCAAGCGCGGTCTTTACGGCATCCACAGTAATATTGCCGCCGGACATGATCATCACAACTTTTTTCCCCGCCAGACGGTCTTTTATTTTGTAAGCGGCCATCAGTGAGACGGCTCCGGCACCCTCGGCCAGATTATGCGTGGTGGTCAGCGCCATTCGGATGCCTTCAAGTATCTCGTTTTCCGTCAAGAGCACAACATCATTTATAGCGTCTTTGAGAATGGTGTAAGGCAGATGGAACACGCTTCTGGCGGCCAGGCCTTCGGCAACGGTATGTGCTTCGTCCAGCGTTACAATTTCTCCATTCTTCCAGGAATTATAAAACGACGGAGCGTTCATCGCTTCCACGCCGATTATCTCTATATCAGGATTGATCGCCCGCGCTGTTTTTAAAATCGAAGCGCAGCCGGCGCCGCCGCCTATTGGACAAATGATCGTATCCGTCAGAGGCAGGTCCTCCAGTATCTCCAGTCCCATCGTGGCCAAACCGTTTAAAATTTCCGGTTCATTGCCCTGCTGAACATAGTAATAACCGGCGCTGTCCACAAGCTCTTCGCAGTAAGACTGCGCGTCGTAGAAATCTTCTCCGTGGACAATAAGCTCCGCGCCGTAACTTTCTATCGTCCGGTTGATTTCAGGATTGTTGCCCTCCGGCACAACAACCGTACAGGGCACATGGAACCACTGTCCCGCCCAGGCCATCGCCAAACCGTGGTTGCCTCTGGTCGCAACGAGGATACCCGTTTCAAGTTCTTCTCTGGACATGTGATGAAAGAAATTAAGCGCTCCTCTTATCTTGAATGATCCTGTAGGATTGTGATTTTCATGCTTGACGAACGCTTCGCAGCCTATAATACGTGATAGTTCCGGGTAGTGCGTCAGGTTTGTCCTCTTCAGATATCTGTCGATAACGATTCTTGCCATAAAAGCCCCGGGCAGATTGACCTGCCTGCTCAATAATTCATATTTTTTCAGCATAAATTCCTCCTTGATAAATACAGATCATAGTCGATCCGGACACATTATTTAACACAAAATAACAGCCGCCTAAATATGTTTGTTTATCATTTCGGCGTATCCGGCGGAAGCGCCAATGTTGGCCAGAACAACCGCCTTGCCTCTTTCTCCCCGGCTTGCCATTTCTTCCGGACGCGCAAGCATTTGAATAATTCCGCGCAGCAACTCATCTTCGCCTCTAATGGTGATACCGCATCCCGCTTCTTCCAGAAGGGTCCTTTCCTGGCTAAAATCTTCCATTGAAGGTCCGTAAAAAATTATCTTGCCCCAGGCCGCCGCTTCCAGAATGTTCTGACCTCCTTTCGGCACCAGAGAACCGCCGCAATAAACAATTGTAGCCAGGGAATAAACTTTAAACAGTTCTCCAATCACATCAACAATGATGATTCGTTCATCTTTTCTTTGTCTTCCCTTATTTATATCAGTCAGCTTTATGAAATCGTTAAAATTTGCCTGTTTCAAGAGGTCAAGAATATCGTTGGTTCTTTCAATGTGCCGCGGCACAATGATCAGTTTAAAATCGGGATAAAGCTTTATAAGTTCTTCATAAACATGAATGATAATTTTTTCTTCGCCCTCATGTGTGCTGCCCGCGACAAAAAATCTTTCGTTTACGCGCGTGTTAAAACGGCGCGTAATTTCTTCCTGCAAGGCAGGCGAAACCATTGCCGCCAGACCGTCATACTTGGCGTTTCCCAGCACTTTTATTTTTGTGCAATCCATACCTATTCTTTCAAGCCTTTTAGAATCAATTCCGGAAATCATTCCCGCAGCGTCTAAATTATTGAGAACTCGTTTCCAGAAAAATCTTGTCAGCCGATACCGGCGATAAGAACGAGGTGAAATACGGCCGTTAACCATCAATGTTTTTATCCGGTGCATTTTGCAGGCCCGAAGAAAATTAGGCCAAAGTTCCGTCTCCACCATCACAAAAACATCCGGGCTGGCCTTTTTTATGACTTTGTTCACAATCGGAAGAATATCCAGAGGGAAATAAATAAATGCGGCAGCTTCTTTTATAAATTTCCTTGCCATTTTCTGGCCTGTTTCCGTGGACGTGGAAAAGATAATTTCCACGTCCGGCCTTCTCATTTTCAGACAAGCGGCAATCGGCGCTGCCGCGGTCACTTCGCCAACCGAAACAGCGTGGATCCAGACGCGCGGCCCGCCTTTTAACCCGGCCAGTACTTCCGCCTGTCTGCCACCAAGTTTTTGTATAAAACTTTTGCGGTATTTACCGGTAAAAATTATTTTCAGCAAATAATAGGGCGCGATAATTATCGCGGCGGCAAATAAAATAATATTGTATAAAATATGCATAAAGACATTTTTAGATTATTCTGCCTAAGTGTCAAGCACCTTTTATTCATAAGGGCAAAAGAAATTTAAAATGCATTTATTGACAATGATGCTTCTTTAGTATATTTTACCCCAACAATGAAACAAAGGGGGGAAAATAAACCATGAAAATAATAGCCCCTTCAATACTTTCCGCGGACGGCAGTAAGCTGGGCGAGGAAATTCTCGCCGTGGAAAAAGCAGGCGCCGGCTGGATTCATATTGATGTAATGGATGGGAATTTTGTTCCCAATATCACCATGGGACCGTCAATAATATCCGATCTTAGAAAAATAACGAAACTTCCATTTGATGTTCATCTGATGATTGAAAATCCCGACAGGTATATTGAATCTTTTTACAAGGCGGGAGCTGATGTTATCACTGTTCATGTTGAAGCTTCAAGTAACCTGAGTCGGACGGTTGAACAAATCAAGGGTTTCGGCGTGAAAGCGGGAGTTTCGTTAAATCCGGCAACGCCTCTGACGCAAATTGAAGAAATTATTCGCTACGTAGATCTTATACTGATTATGTCCGTTAATCCCGGATTTGGCGGACAAAAATTTATCGGGACATCTTTAGCTAAAATTGCCCGGGCGAAAAAAATGCTGGAAGGCATGCCGCGTCAACCTTTACTGGAAGTTGACGGAGGAGTGAATCTGAATAACATCGGCGATATCTCCGGAGCCGGAGCAGATGTTATCGTTGCCGGAGCAGCTATTTTCGGCAGTGAAGATTATCAAAAAACCATCGCTTCATTGAAACTTGCCGCGAAACTTGCCGCTAATTAATCCAATTTCCAATCAATAATAACACCTGCGTTTTCATCTCCAGACAGGAAAAAGGGTCGTATTTATTAATTTCATTTTAGACAGACGAAAAGCAAGGGCTGTCCGAATACAGCCGAAACCATATTCCATGCTTCGTTTGAAATTAATGGATGACGCTTCGGCGAAATAACTTGTCGGACAACTTACTTCCGCAATAGTATAACTAAACCAGACAATCTGAGCCAGCATCTGATTATCGAATACAAAATCATCGGAATTATTTGCAAGCGGCAATTTCAGCAGAAGCTCGCGGGAAAAAGCGCGATATCCGGTGTGATATTCGGAAAGTTTCGCGCCGATTAAAACGTTTTCGGTAAGGGTCAAAAAGCGGTTGGCGATATATTTCCAGACAGGCATGCCGCCTTTCAGGGCATAGCCGCCGAGGATGCGGGAACCGAGCACACAATGGTAAAGACCATTGCCGATTAACGAAGCCATAGCCGGAATCAGTCTGGGCGTGTACTGATAATCAGGATGCACCATGATTACAATATCAGCGCCCTCTTCCAGCGCCAGCCGGTAACATGTTTTCTGATTGCCTCCGTAACCCAGATTGCGTTTATGCACAATGACTTTAGTCAGCGGAAGATTAGCCGCCACTTTGGCTGTATTATCAGGACTGGCGTCGTCAACAAGAATAACCAAGTCAACGACGCCCTGAGCCATTACTTCGTTGTATGTTTTAACAATGGTTTTCTCGGCGTTATAAGCCGGCATAACCACCACTACTTTTTTATTCTGAAACATGCCCCTTCCGATTCGTTCGCGTTTTCTTATGCAAAATGAGCGTCAAGTTTCTGCTGCTGCTTCTTTGCTTCCTCCACCATTCTTTCCATTAATTGGGCTACGGTAGGTTCGTCGTGAAGTAAACCCATCACCTGTCCCACGGGGAGCACGCCTTCTTTCGTGTCGCCGTCTTCCGTGGCGGTTTTTATCGCGTGGAAACCATTAGCCATAAAGGCCAGCTGCCGGGAATTTTTCCAGCCGGACAACAGAACTCCCACAAATAGTTTGAAGAAAGGCATCTTTAATTGTTTGGCGATATCCTGCGCATTGAAGAAAGCCGCCGGCAGATTCAATCCCTTCCTGATCGCTTTTTCGGCAGCTTCCGTCTTCATGATACGGCAGAGAAGTCCGTCAAATCTATCCGAGTACAAAGTATCTTCCACGCCTTTTTCCATGGAAAGTTTTTTATAGACATCATGCAGAGGGCTTTCCTTTGTCGTCATAAAACGGGTGCCCATCGCAATGCCTTCCGCGCCCAGTGCCAGCGCCGCCGCGAGGCCTCGCCCGTCGCCGAAGCCGCCGGTTGCAATCACAGGAACCCTCACCGCGTCCACCAGCGAAGGCACCAGAACCAGGGAGGTCACGTGTTCACCGTGAGCCGCCGCTTCATGGCCGGTGGCAATGACGCCGTCGCAACCGTAATCCTCTGCCCGCTTGGCGTGGCGCGCGTTGACTACTGTGGCTATTACTTTTCCGCCATACGCATGCGATTGTTTTACTATCCAGTCGCCCTTGCCCAGAGAAAAATTAATCACCGGCACCTTTTCTTCCAAAAGCACCTTGGCGTTTTCAGACGCGCCCGGAAACAAAAGCGTGGCGTTGGCGCCGAAAGGTTTATCAGTGAGGGAGCGAATTTCTTTAATTGCTGCGCGCGTCTGTTCGGCGTTGAAAGGTCCTGTCGCCAGGATTCCCAACCCCCCGGCGTTGGAAACAGCCGCGACCATTTTCGGAACGCTGATCCAGCTCATACCGGATAAAATAATTGGATACTTAATGCCTAAAAGTTCTGTAATTCTAGTTTTCATAAATAAAAAATCTCCATATAATTTGCTAATACTAATTATAAGCCGTAAATTTTCCGGCTTTTACTTCTTGCTGTAATCGTAAACGCCGCGTCCGGACTTGCGCCCAAAATTACCGGCACGGACAAGTTTTCTTAACATAAGCGCGGGACGGTACTTTTCACCCAGCTCTTTGTATAAATCTTCCATGATATGCAGCAGCGTGTCAAGACCTACCAGATCGGCCAGCGCCAGCGGCCCGATGGGATGATTGCATCCCAGCATCATGCCTTTGTCGATATCCTCGGCGGAGGCCAAACCCTCATCCAGCGCGTAGAAAGCTTCGTTGAGCATCAGGCAGAGTATGCGGTTAACAACAAATGCCGGAGCTTCCTTCACTACGATAACTTCCTTGCCGATTTTTTTGCCCCACGCTTTTGCCACTTCCAGTGTTTCCGGAGAAGTCTGGTAACAGCAGATTATCTCCAGAAGTTTCATGACGGGAACGGGATTGAAGAAGTGCGTACCGATTACTTTGTCCGGACGTTTCGTCACGGAAGCCATTTCCGTGATGCTGAGTCCCGAAGTGTTCGTGAAAAACAGGCAGTGCGGGGGAACCACTCCTTCCAGTTCAGCGTAAACTTTTTTCTTCACATCCATAACTTCAATAACAACTTCGACAACAATATCCGCGCCGGTTGCCGCTTCCTTCATATCCAGAGTGGGTTTGATATGGCCAAGAACAGTTTCCATCTGTTCTTTGGTAATTTTGCCTTTTTCTGCATCGCGGCTGAGATTTTTCTTTATCGAATTCATCCCGCCGTCAATAAAGCGCTGTTCAATATCCCGCATGGTTACTTCATATCCTGCCTGGGCGCAAACCTGAGCGATTCCGCTGCCCATCAGACCGGCTCCCAACACACAAACTTTCTTAATTTCCATTTTAACGTCCCCTTTAATAAATATTATTTTATTCGGATAAAATCAGCTTATCCAATTATTTATTACCAGTCACAATGGCAGAAACTAACAAACTATTTGCGCTAAAGTCAAGATAAAACCCCTAAACAGAAAAAACAGCATAATTTTATTGAATAGGCGGCGCTTATGTGACAAAATCAAGAAGATGTAATTCAGGGACATAAGGTATTAGTTCATGTTTATTTTAATTGATGGCTATAACTTAATTCGGCAATCCGACACCTTGCGTCGTTATGAGCGAAGAAGTCTGGAAGAAGGACGCAGGGCTCTAATAGCTAAACTTGTCGAATATGAAAAGAAAAAAATGCATAAAATCACTGTAGTTTTTGACGGCGGGGAAAGCGGTTGGGCGGATGAAGGAAGAGACAGAGAAGGAAAAATTAATATTATTTATTCCCGCCACGGCGAAAGAGCCGATGACGTCATAAAACGGATAGCGGCTCATACCATGGAAGAAACAATCGTGGTTTCTTCCGATCGCGAGATATCTTCTTATATCACCAGGCTCGGCAAAACTCCTCTGTCATCTTTGGAATTTGAAACGATTATGAACCAGGTTACTTCTTTATCTTTGGGGGACAACTTCAGGGCGGATAAAAAAAATAATATTAATGAGCGGCAATTAAAAAAGAAGGGGCCGGCAAGAAGATTGCCGAAAGCCGAAAGACTCACGCAAACTAAAATCAAGAAGCTCTGATCAGGGATATCTCTAGATTGCAGATGAAGTGTCATAAATTCTTTTTGTTATAATTGACACCGCACGTAAAGGCCTCTGAAGTAAAAAAAATGTTGAAAAACAATAACCTTTCTGGTAATATCTCAACATAAATATAATAGATATCATCTATCTCTTTAAAAAGGGGAGTAAAATGACAAAATTAATCAATGCTAAATTATTGCGATCATTATCGCTGCTGATTTCTTTTATTGCGCTTTGCTGTCTTATCGCCTGCGGCGGCAGTAAAAGTTCATCATCATCATCCTCTACCGGAAGTAACACAACTACGACAACCCAAGGCTTTCTTTCATTGACCTTTACCTACGATGGATCATCTACAAATAGCGTGACGTTTGGATTTCCGGTCACGGCTACCGCGACACTCACAGATGCCTCTGGAAATGCTGTATCAGGCGCGGTCGTAACTTTCGCAGCAGCAGATACCTCCCTTGTAACATTGAGTCCTGCATCCACAGCCTTGACAAACAGCAGCGGTGTCGCTTCTATCAGCATAGATGCCGCGAATTCTACTTCCGCAGGCGCTACAAGCATTACGGCATCAGCGCCGATAACGTCGGGAGGGACTACTACAACCATAAACAGTACGGCATTGGGGATAACGGTTAATGGGGCAACGCTTACCCTTGGCGCTATTACCTTGGGACAGCCACAAATTTACGCTTACGGCTTTACCAGCGTAAGTGTGCCCGTGTTTGTAGATAGCGCTGCCGCTAACGTCCCTATTTCCGTTACATTTTCTTCTAACTGCACTGCTCTTGGAAAAGCAACGATTCCCTCATCAATTTCTATCGGAGGCATTGCAGCTTCCGTCTATATTGATAACGGTTGCGGCTCTAGTACAAACCCGATAACGACAGACACGATAGTTGCATCAGTAACCGGGGCCAGTGCCATGACAACGATAAATATAGTCAGCCAGATTTCACTTAACCTTTCTTCCAATGTTTTATCGTATGGAACTCCTGTCACGGCTACCGCGACAGTAAGAAATTCCTCAGGTACGCTGGTAAATGGAGCGATCGTGACTTTCGCGGTGACAGACTCCTCCCTTGTAACATTTACACCGACTACCGGCACTGCTTTGACAAACAGCAGCGGAGTTGCTACCATTCAGTTAAATACCGCGGGCATCAGTTCCTCCGGCGCTACAAGTATTACGGCCTCTGCTACAGTGGGAGGGATAACATCAACCAGCACTGCTGTGGGGATATCGGTCGGTGGCGCGACAGTCAGCCTTGGTACTATGGCTCTGGGGTCTCCAACAATTTCCGCATACGGCACCAGCAGTGTAACCGTGCCTGTCCTTATAAATAGTGCACCGGCTACTATTCCTATCTCCGTCACATTTGTTTCTCCCTGCGTTAGCAGCGGAAAGGCAACCATCACCACCCCCGTTACAAGTAACGCGAGCACCGGCAATGCAATTTCTACCTATAAGGATAACGGCTGCGGCAGTGGAACAGACACGATAACTGCTACGGCAACCGGTTCATCTAATAGCAGCAGTGCGGTTATAACTGTTACTCCACCAACTACAAATAATATACAATTTATATCAGCCACTCCTTCAATCATCGGAACTTCAACAGAAGGCTCTGAGTCACTGCCTCAGACTTCACTTGTAAAATTCCAGGTGTTGGATATCAACAATAACGGCAAAGCGGGCGTGCTGGTAGATTTTACCCTGATGCCCTCCAGCGCTCCCGGCGGAGTAGCATTATCCGCTACCTCATCAACATCTGACGCCTCCGGATATGTAACTGTTTCGGTTAATTCAGGAACTGTACCCACGCCCATCTGGGTAGTGGCAACAGTAGATGGAACGTCCATTAAAACCCAATCCAATATCTTGACGATTACGACAGGATTGCCCACGCAAAACTTTTTCTCGATTAGCGCCTCAACCCACAATATAGAAGGCTGGATTTACGACGGTATTACATCTACGTTAACCATTATCGCTTCGGATCGTATGGGCAATCCGGTGCCTGATGGAACAGCGATTAACTTTCACACTGAGGGAGGACAAATAGGATCGGGAACCTCGGGAACCTGTGCAACTACAGGCGGAACATGTGCGGTTACATTCAAGAGCTCCGAGTACAGACCGAGAAACGAAACCCCGGGAGTAGAGGCAACCTATTGGAATGGTTTGACATGGGCGCCAATGTTATATGATGGTGTTAACATATATTATGTTGTAAATGGCCGGGTGACGTTAGTGGCTTTTGCCCTGGGCGAAGAAAGTTTTATTGATGCAAACGGCAACAACAGTTATGATTCCGGAGAAACATTTTACGACCTTGGCGATGTTTATATTGATGCCAACGAAAACGGCCAATGGGATCTCGGTGAAACATACTGGTCTCAAGGTTTGGGAACTTCGGCATGCCTGACCCAACCCGCAGGGACACCCCTGCCGAGTTATTACTCGGATGTACCCTCCAAGCAAAATACGTGTAGTGGTAAATGGGATGCAAACTCTTCCGGTGGCGCCATAATAAACTATGTTCGGCGCAGCACGGTCATGACACTTTCAGGTTCTTCTGCTCAAATATCTGATGGAAATACAGTAGGATCTGGTATTGCTGTTAGTATGGGAGGGGTATGCGTAAACAGCTTTCTCTTATGGTTGATGGATGAAAATGGCAACCCCATGCCGGCGGGAACCACAATAGCAACAGCCAATAATTATATATATTATGAACCCGCTACCACCGGCACTCCTACGGAAACTCTGGCATCACCAAGCATCACAGCCGGTTCGCCTGTTACAGATAGTAACCATGCAGGAGGCACAGCAATTGTTATTACAGTGGCCGCAGATTGCACGGCAGGAACTCCCGCTGCTTATCCATCAGGATCTGTAGATTTAGTTGTTACAACTCCTAAGGCAATTGTTTCAAGCATTGGAATTACTGTAAACTAAAGTAAATTTAGGAAAGCCGGCTAAAAGCCGGCTTTCCTTTATCATAGATATTGTTTGCTATTTATTATTTCGCGCAGGAGTTAATCAAAAATATTTCCAGCAATAATTGCGGGTCAGAGGCCGAAGATTTAAAAGAGCGCTCCAGCTCCAGCAATTCATCAAGCAAACCGATTAAGCGGGGATAGGTGAAACGGACACAATTACGCAAAGCGTTATAAACAACAAAAGGATGCTGGCTGAAGATAAGGCCTTCACGTTTTACCGCGGATGTGTTTAATTCATTAATAGCGGGATAAAGAGTTTTCTGGAACCAGCCATATTCAATACTTTGGTTGAATTTCGGCAATTTCCCTGAATCCACTAAAACCCTGGCCTGCAGCAAAAATCTTATTTCCCGGACCATCATGGTCAGGATTATCAAATGATGAATTCCCTGATCCAGAAGATTTTTCAAAGCCTCCAGCGCCGCCAGTTGATTTTTCTCGCTTAAAGCGTTTGTTAAAGCAAAGATTTCATCTTCCTTTGTTTTGCCGACGGCTTCATCGACATCCTCTTTTTCCACAATGGAGCGCTCTCCGATAAAAGAAATCAGCTTATCGAGCTCCGACATGGAGCGTCTTAATTCAAATCCCGTTTTTTTACCCAAAGCAATCCATGCTGCGGGCGATAATTTTTTCCCATAACGATCAAGTAATTTTTGGGCTTCCTTCTGGAGCATTCCTTTTTGGGCGGCCTCTCCCTTGACCTCGCCAAAATAATGGACAATGCCCATCTCCTCAATAATCTTGTAGAGTTTTTTCCTTTTATCCACGGCTTCAGCCGTAAAAATCAGGCAATTTCCTGCGGGCAGGCCGTTTTTTAAAATTTCTTCCAGGCGTCCAGTTCCATCAACGCCTGCGGCATCGGTCAAGCTTAAGCCGGAACAAATCTCCAGAATACGGGGAAGCCATTTCTGGCGGTCTTCTCCCGCGTCCCCCTTCACTATTTTGCTCCACTCATCATCGGTTATTTTCTGCCAACCGGAATTCTGTAAATCCTCCAGAGAAAAACCGGCTGTTTTCAGGAAAGTTAGAAAATATTTTGCCGCTCTGGCTGGATTTCCATCAATATTGCCGCGTATTTTTTGAACCAATTTGGCTAAATCTTCACGGGAAGAAAAAAGAGTGGTGTCCTTCACCACAATTATTTTTCTTTCGCCCAAAAGCGAAGGGGTCAGTATATGTTCGATGAGGCTGTCAATATCCGTGTTTTCGCCATCAAGATAAAACAGGCCGAAATCCCGGTCTGACGGCGGGATAATTATATCTAATATTTTCGTGAGGTTTTCACTTACGAGATATTCTTCTTCACCATAAAGAAGGTAGCAAGGCGCAATAATACCTTTTTTCAAATTAGCGAAGATTTTTTCCATGGCTTATAAAGAACTGCTTTTTGAGGATTAAACTATAACGTATTTTTTTATGAGCTTAACAACTTCTTCCGGCTCATCAACGATTTGAATCAAGTCCATATCGGCAGGACTAATTTTGTCTTCCTGCAGCATGGTATTTTTCAACCACTCTATTAAACCATGCCAATATTCGCTCCCCATTAGAATCAGGGGGAAGGACTTTATTTTCTTGGTCTGAATTAAAGTAAGCGCTTCAAAAAATTCATCCATCGTGCCAAAGCCGCCCGGCATGATAACATACGCGACAGCATATTTAACAAACATCACCTTGCGGACAAAGAAATACTTGTAATCAATATGAATATTCGCGTAAGGATTTGGCTTTTGTTCAAAGGGCAGGCGAATATTCAATCCCACTGATTTTCCACCGGCTTCACTGGCGCCTTTATTGGCCGCCTCCATAACTCCGGGTCCGCCGCCGGTAATCAAATTAAATCCATTCTTAACCAGAAGCCGGGCCAGATTTTCGGTTTTCTGATAGTAAATGTTATCAGGCTTAATTCTGGCTGAACCGAAAATAGTGACGGCATTCTCAACTTGAGAGAGAGTTTCAATGCCCTCGACAAATTCAGCCATAATGCGAAACACTCGCCACGATTCATTAATGGATAGCGCATCAACTACGTATTGCTTTTCCTCCATAAGGCGATACTCCCCCCCCAAAAAACGGCTATGAAAAATTACCGCGACAATTATGTCAACTTAAAACTTGCGGCGTCGTTGAACTTTAGCCAGCCGGCGTTGCGCTTCAATTGTTTTTCTTTTTTGCTTTACTGAAGGCTTTTCATAAGCACGGCGGACCTTCAATTCCTTAAACAAACCGCTTTTCGAAAGTTTGTTCTTCAGGATTTTCAGAGCTTTCTCCACATCATTGTCAAATACCTTTACTTCCAAGTTAATTCCTCCTTTTTTTATTAATTATGATTGTTGGTTATGTTTTAAAACTTTTAAAATAAAAAAGGGCAGTACGGCAAAGAAAAATAATTTCTCTGCCGTAAACTACCCTGTCATGTTCAATTAATTTTAAATCACGCTCCTTACTTTGGAGTAACGCTTTTTAACGCCTTCAGAAATGTTTCGTTTTCTTTTTTATTTCCTACGGTAACTCTCATGCAATTGGGCATCAGCGGCGGTATATTCAAATTTTTCACAATGATCCCCTCCGCAACAAGTTTGCTATATATGCGATTGGAATCAAAAGAGCAACTAAAAAAAATAAAATTCGCCCGGGAGGGGTATGGCTTTATTCCGGCTATTTCTTTGAGTCCCAGATAAAGTTCTTCACGTCTTTTGGTTATCTCTGCGATTTGTTTAGAGAATTCGTCCTGATAGTCCAGAAAAAAATTGGCGGCTATTTGTGATAACGAATTGATATTATAAGGCAATCTTACCTTGTCTAATTGGGCGATAATATCTTTATTGCCGATTAAGAAACCCAGGCGAATAGAGGCCATTCCCAATTTGGACAACGTGTTTAAGAAAATAACATTATCGTATTTTTTTACTAAAGGAAGCATGCTCCGGCCTGAAAAACTGGCATAAGCTTCATCGATAACAACCACTCCCGGTGTTTTATTGATGATGGCTTCTATTTTTTTCCGGCTGAATAAATTACCGGTGGGACTGTTGGGAAAACTCAAAAAAACCACAGCGGGGAAATTGTCCTTTATCTTGCCGGTGATCGCTTCAATATCGAGATCAAAATTCTTATCCAAAGGAACTTCGACAACTTTATTACCCGTATTAACCGCAATAATTTTATACATGGAAAAAGTTGGAACGGGAACCAGTACACCTTTTATTTTACCTTTCAGCGTCATACAAAGTATCTGAATTAGTTCATCGGACCCATTGCCCATCATAATCATATTCTTATTTACGCCGTAGTATTTGGCGAATCGTTCGCGTAATCGGGGAGCGCCGGCGGCCGGATAACGGTTTAAATCAACCCCGCTTATTGCTTCCAGCAGTTTTTTTCTTAAAGGTTCCTGAATGGTGAACGGATTTTCGTTGGCATCCATCTTTATCGCGCAATGAAGCTCGGGCGCGATATAGCCGCTTTGCTCAAAAATACCTTTTGTCACCAGATCTTTAATTACCATTTTAACAATTAACCTGTTTAAAATATTTTTTCCGTTCTATGTTCCAATTCACGTCAGTATATTTTTTCATCAATTCGTT
Source organism: Smithella sp. (assembly GCA_052139735.1). GTDB lineage: Bacteria > Desulfobacterota > Syntrophia > Syntrophales > Smithellaceae > Smithella. The sequence goes on from JBKQWB010000082.1 coordinate 48,595, forward strand.
CTTAAGTATTTCTTCCGCTGATGTTAATGTTTCATAAACCAGATCTATACCCAGCTCTTCGATAAAACCTTTCATTAATCTAGAACAAATTTCCGGCGCATCAACAGGAGTTGTAAGCTCTTCATTTACTGCCGTCACTGATTTTCTTAATTTTTCCAAATGCTCCGGTGTGCTAACCGGCAGCAGAAAGCCAGCCGCCTTATCCGGATTAAAAGTCAAACTCAATAAACCGTGTTGTAGAAACCCTCCCCGTCTCCTCACCTGAGCGCTGCCGCAAATTTTGCGTCCCCTAACCAAAAGCTCATTTTTAGAAGGAACGGCAAAGCAACAGGAATTTATCTCATCTTTTATTTGGGTACGACCGCCTTCGGCCAGATCAGCCTTTATCCCCAAATCACTCAGACCTCGGGCGATGCATTTACTGATTATCTTATACGTTCCCGAAATATCATCAGGAAATATTTTTTCCTGCTGTGCCGCCACGACGCAATAAGTTATTTCATTAAAATGGGAAACCGCCCTCCCGCCTGTTATCCTTCTTGCAATATCAATTCCTTCCCTGCGGCATTTTTCAATATTTAATTCCTTCTTCGCGTCCTGAAAATAACCGATGGAAACTGCCGCCGGATTGGAGCTGTAAAATCTGACTGTGGGATTTTTTCTTTTTCTTATGGTTTCGTGAAAAATAGCCTCGTCTACGGCCATGTTTTCAAAAATATTGCGATATTGAAAATCCAATAATCTCCAGGCCATAAAAAGGCTCAGTCGCTTTCTTCCTGTGTCACAAAATCATGGTAATTTGATGCGGCAAGAAGGTCTTCCAATTGTTCCAGATTATCCATTTCGATGACAACCAGCCAGCCGGTATCATAAGGATCCCGGTTTATTATACTGACATCTTCGATGATATCTTCATTAATAACAACAACCGTGCCGCTGACGGGAGAAATCAAATCCACTACTTCTTTGACGGATTCGAGGGAACCAAATGTTTCGTCACGTTCTACATAAGTATCAGTTTCAATAAACTCAACAGAAAGAATATCTCCTAATCTTTCCTGAGCATAATCAGTAATACCTATTGTGGCCATATATCCGTCAACCCGCAACCAGATATGCTCGCAACTATAAATTATGTCTTCCGGAAATACTTTCATAATAGGACAACCTCTTCTTTTATTCTATAATGGTAAGTTCTTTATCCATTTTTGTCAACTTTTCGCAACTATTTTCTTTCACCAATACAGTATCTTCTATTCTTATACCCCACAGCCCCGGAAAGTATAATCCCGGCTCTACGGTAACCACCATCCATGGTTTCAAAATATCATTGGAATTTGAGGACAAACGAGGAGCCTCATGAATTTCCAAGCCAACGCCATGTCCTGTGCCATGCGAAAAATAGCGGCCATATTTTTTACCAAAAACACTTCGCGCGCGCCGATCAATATCGGCGGCGGAAACATCCGCTTTAATACCGGCTAAAGCCAGGTCATGAGCATCTTTAACCATCTGATAAGCATTTTTTTGCCTGTCTGTCAATTTCCCAAAAGCAATGGTACAAGTTTCGTCTGAACAATAGCCTTTATACTTAACGCCAAAATCAATAACGATTAAATCTCCCTTTTTTATTTCTCTATCGGTCGGTTGGGCATGGGGAAGAGAGGTATTTTTTCCAGTAGCGACAATAGCTTCAAAAGCAATTCCATCGGCGCCGTATTTTCTGGCGTTAATCTCCAGCTGCAATGCCAATTCTTTCTCCGTATAACCGGATTTTATTTGGTCGACAAGAGAATGAATGGCAGATGAAGAAATTTCCGCTGCCCTTTTCAAGAGATCTATTTCAGTTTCATCCTTGCAAGCCCTGATTAATCTCAGATCATCCGTTAAATCTATAAATATCTCTTTGGGGATACTACCCGTCAACTGATTATACATCTCCAGCGTGATCGAATCCGTTTCGAAACCGATACGCTTTAATTTAAATTTTTTTATGGCCTGAACGATTCCCTCAACCTTATTCTTATATTCTATTATTTGAATATCGGTTGCTTCCATGCCGGCCTGAGTTGTATAACGGCCGTCAACAAGCAAACCTGTCTTATCCGAACTGATTAAAAGAACACCGTCACTGCCGGTAAAACCGGAAAAGTAGCGGATGTTATTCATGTTAAAGAAAATCAAACTATCAATTTTCCAGGCAGAAAAATTTTTCTGAAGGCGGGATATTCTAACGGATATATTTTTATTTTTCCGTAGCATTTATTTTCAACCTTTCGATATTTTCCAGCCAGGAAGAAAGCGTTTTTATCAGATTATCGGGTTCAGGAAAATTTCCGTTCGCTGACGACTGTGAAACTAATGACGTTTTGAGTTTATCGAGCATGGCCAAAGCTTGCGCATTTTGAGGTTCTTTTTTTATTACTTCTTCAAGAATTATTTCTGCGTCCCGCAAATGTCCCTGTTTAATATACAACTGGGCCAATGTAGTTGTAAAAAATTCCGGTTCGGGAATGTTCTCATTATGTATAACATCAACTTCAGGGACAGGATTGTCCTCCTGTTCCAGAAGAAACATCTTCCCGATAACTTCTCTTGCCTTTTGGGCGCCTGGATGCAAGGAAATAACTTTTTCGTAACAAGCAGCCGCATCCTGATGAAAACCTTTTTCCCGGTAAGTATCTCCCACCCGTTCATAAACAAGAATTAGCCCGGAAACAATTTCCCCCAAATTCCGCAACACTTCACGCACATCATCCAGCCTTCCCATACCAATAAGAGCGTTACACATTACTATATGGGCATCGGCATCTACAGGAAAAGAATTTAATCGTTCCGTGGCAAGATTCAATGCTTTGAGCAGATTGTTCTGCCGCAAAAGCTCTTCCGATTCGTCAAGAAAATCGGCATGTTCTCCCTCAAAAGTGTTATTTTTCATATTTTAAGGCTAACCATTAAATAAAAAGGTGTTGATTTTGCGGTAACTAACATAAGCCTATATAGCGTGTCAAGGATGGAAAGAATTAAATATTGCGGGCAGATTATTTCAAGGACTTCAGATAATTTTCGGCCATTCTGCCAAAAGAAGATTCAGGCGATAACTTAATAACAGTTTGAAATTCTTTTTTAGCATTCTTATTATCTTTAATTTTTAAATAATTTTGACCTAATAAAAGATGTGTGTCAACAAGTGAAGGATCTAATTCGGTTGACTTCTTAAAATGCCGTATAGCTTCCGTAATATTGTCCTGATCAGAATAAATAATTCCCACGTTTTTCTCGATTTGCGGCCGTAATCTGGTAAGGGGATCTATATTAAGCGCATCCTGATATTTCACTAAAGCCGTTTTATAATCCTTTTTGGAGTAATAAGCCCATGCCAAATTATAAAGAGCGATTGAAGGCGTATCATATATTGGATTACTGAGAGCTTTGTCAAATTCCTCAATCGCCTGATCCCAGAGATTTCTATCTGAGTATAATGTGCCTAAATAATTATGCGCTTCGGAATAATCTTTATTCAGAAAGATCGCCTCTTTGAATTCCTCGATGGCTTTGTCTTTCATGCCTTTGCCATGATAAGACATGCCTAAATAATAATGAACTTTAGGATTGCCGTAATAGTATTTTTCAGCTTCCAGAAGCTCTCTTAAGGCACTATTATAATTTCCCGCTTCTATATAAGAAATGCCTTTATTCAAAAACAGTTCCGATTGCTGCCTGTGCCACGGAGTATAGGTGCAGGAGGAACAAAGGAATATTGCCAGAAAAAAAAGGTAAAACAAAACTTTGCTTGGAATCAGTTTCACTTAATTAATAACCATCCTTCAATGTGAAAAACATGGCGCTGATAAAAGTATAAGCGCGCAGACAACAGAATTATTCACTTGTTGCTTTTCCCGACGCCTCTTTAAAACCACTGCCTTTTAGTATCTTAGGTGTCACAAAAATCAATAATTGTTTTTTGGTGTTGGTTATGTCCTCTGTTTTGAATAACCATCCCAGAACGGGGATTTGCTGAAGAAAGGGCCAGCCGCTTACGGATTTCTCTTCGTCTGATATCATAACTCCACCAATAACGACAGTGTCTCCATCACTAACAACAACCTTTGATTCAATTGCGCTTGTTTTGATGGGAGGATTGCCTAGCACTGCATCTGCATAATCGGGACTATCATTGTTTGCTTTGATATCCATGGAAATTTTTCCTTCATCGGTTATTTTCGGCGTCACTTCCAGACTCAACATGGCGTCTTTAAAAGAAACGGTTGCCGGTGAAGTACCTGACGCCGGAGTTGTATAAGGGATTTCAGCGCCCTGCTTAATAATAGCCTTGATGCCTTCCATAGTCACGACCTTGGGTGAAGAAATTATTTTCCCGGTGCCGTTAACTTCCAAAGCGGCCAGTTGGGCTTCAAGAAAGCCCGTTGCACCGCCAAATACCAGACCAATGGCCGGTGATAACACAGATGACGGAAAATTTACAGCGGCCATAGCTAAGCTTGCTCCCGAACTAGTTGTCACACCAATTTGAGAAGGATAAACTTGTGAATATGGATTTGCTGATGCTGTATTGCTGCCGCCGGTGAGGCCTAAACCATAAGTGCCACCGCTGACCGACTGCTGATTTCCAAAACCCCATTGAACCCCAATATTTCTGAGAAAGCTTTCGTCTGCCTCGACTATTTTTGCTTCAATTAATACTTGTTTTAATAAACCTTTTTCAGACATATGTTTTAGTTCTCTTGCTTTTCGCGTCTCTTCGGCTTCTATTTGAGACTTTTCAGCCGCACTTCTTTCAGCTTCATCTTGTTTTTTTCTGGTCAATGATAACACACTAACAACATTACCCATTTCTTTTTTGGCTAAACCATTTGTGTCCAATATTGTATCGAGGGCCTGTTCCCATGGGACATTTTTCATGGTCAGAGTTACCGTCCCTTTTACATCATCACCGCTGACTATGCTGATATCGCCGTATTCAGCCATTAAACGTAAAACGCTTTTTATCTCCGCGTCCTGAAAATCAAGAGAGATTATTCTTTCTCTACCTTTTTTTACGGTTTCTTTATAAGCAGACGCATCGTCTGTTTCATTTTTCTTAACATCATCACTATTGCCCGCTGTTTCCGCGCTTACCTTCGCGACTATTTTTCTCGGCCCGGTTGTTTTCGGAGAACGATTGGCTTTCTTTGCCTCCAAACCGGAAACATTAAAATCAATTAAAACATTGGACCCTTCCTGCCTTATTGAATAAGGAACAATTTTATTAACAGCAATATTTAAATAAACCCAATGTTTGCCTTTTATTAATTGTTGTGACGGAACTACGCTTACAATATTGTTTAACTCCCCCTCTCCCAGGGACCGGCATAAATTTTCCGGCACTTGCATATCTTCCAACTTAATCAAATAACCGCCGTTAACTTTACTTTTTACTTCAACGGATGACTGTTTAGAAACAACAAGTTGAATCCTTTCTTTACCGGGCAATTTTGCAAATAAAACATTTTCCAGATTCCCGTCATTAACAGAAACCTCTGTCTTGTTTTCAGGCGCTTTATTGTTATCCTCTGCTGAAACAGCAAAAGATTTTCCTGTAATATATGTAAAAATCCAAGCAATAATTACAAAGACAATAAATATTCTGGATAAATATTTTTTCATGATTTTACCTCATTTTAATTTTTGCGCAGTTTTAAAATTACCTTTTTTACTTTTTTATTTTCATATTCCTCTACGATAACACGATCACCCAAAATCTCAATCACTTTACCATTATGTAATCCGATTCGTGTTCCCTTTAATAAAGGATAAAACTTTTTTGTGGCATCTTCAGCAATCGCAACCCTGTAATCTTTATCGCCGGCAATTCCCACCACTCTATACTGATCCGTTTCGGCTCTCTGCAATGGGAAGATGGAGAAAACAGCTTCTTTTTCTTTTTTTTCGAATTTCTTTTTTTCAAGAATTTCTACATTAATGAAGGGCAGGAAAGGATCAGGCTTTCCCAATGGATTATAGCTATAATTGTCCGGCGGGGGAGGGGGTGATGTCGAGACAGGAACCTGGGCAGGCGGCGCCGGGTTTTGAGTGGAAGTTTGTTTCGCGACAGGCGCTGCTTTTACGGAAGCAGGAGCAATCGGGGGTAAAGCATTTTTTACTTCACCTGCAAAAGCAAAAAATGTTGTAATGAAAATAATTATAATAATGTTAAAAAAGATGAATTTTATTTTTTTCATTTTGTCTTGTTATCACTCTTATTGTCACCTGTTTTTTCTTTTTTATCAATAAACATATATGTTTTAATCGTACATAATAAAGTAACAACTTCCCCCTTTCCTTTAACATCTTTTTTGTCTCCTATGGAAATATCAGAAATGTTGATAATCCGTGGTAATTTAGCCACCTTGTCAAAGAAGTAAAGAATGTTAGGGAAAGTGCCCATTACCGACACCGCTACCGGAATTTCTTCATAAAGAGGCTCTTCCGCTGCGGGCGCTTTCTTGCCATCATCAACCTTATCAGAAGGTTTTGCAACTGTCTTGGATTCCGCAGAAGACTGTTTATCCAGCGTTTTCGGCACGGAAGCTTTGGGTTCAAATAATAAAAACTCAACACCGGCATCTTTACCTGCCAAAGCGACAGAATGAAAAAGATTGGGAATTTCCCGCCGGTCAGGAAGTTTTTGTAAAGCTATTTTATAATTGTCTTGCAAGGTCGAGACATCAGCTTTGTATTGTTTAATCTGGTCTGCAATTTTTGTTTTTTCTTTAATTTTCCCCTGCATCTCAGTAATTTCTTCACTAAGAGAATTTTTCTTCTCTATCGCCGAGGACAAAAAGTAAAACCAATCTAAATAACCAATTAATAAAATTAATAGAAATACGGCCAACACCTTAGCTTGAGTAGGCATTTTTTTTATATCATTTAAAGTTATGGCCATATTAAAATCCTTTTTTCAAAACACAGGAAAAATTAAACTGTTGCAAAGTAAAGCCGGAAATATCCGTATTTTTGGAAGATATTAGATCTACTGATTTTATCGGATCAAATTTTTCAATACTTTTCATAAAATCGGCCACAGCTAAATTGTCTCTGCCAATACCTTCAATACTAAGATTGCTTCCCTTTTGGGTTATCTTGACAAGCCAGATATCTTTTGCCGGAACAAGCATGGCCAGATTGTCCAATGTCTTCACTGGTGCCAAACGGTTTTCTTCTAAAGTTGCAATTACCCCTAATTTCTGTTCCAGATCTTTTTTTTCATTTTTATAGTTATCCAAGCCTCGTATTTTTTTATCTAAATCGTCCAGTGTGGATTTTGCTTCTTTTTTCTGATCTTCTAAATTAATGATTGAAGAATTTGTCGTAACTTGCAACAATACAAGAAAAAGAATAAATATAATAAATGAACCCGCAATCATAAATATTTGTTGAACAAAATTTTCTTTTTTTTCCTTCTCGCGATAGGGTAAAAGATTAACTTTAATCATTTGTCGCCTATTTTCCTTAAGCCCAAACCTATAGCAGTTGCGGCAACTGGTTTAATGCTTTCTATATTTTTTACATCAATGCTTCTTTTGTTGTAACCTATTTTCAAAAACGGATTAATTAATTCAGTTTTCACATTCAGCGTTTCCGATAAATGTCTTGCTAAGTTGTAGACTTTAGCAGAACCACCAGCAAGCAATACCTGCTTAATATCTTCGCCACCAAAAGTTGAACGGAAGTAATCAATGGATCTTTCAATTTCCAGACAAATCGGTTGGGCAAATTCCAGAATACTGTTTTTTAAATCCAGGCTATCTCCTTCGCTGCTATCAGGGATTCCTTCTATTTTGATTTTTTCTGCTTCTTCAAAAGTTGTTTTATATTTCTCTTGCAGACTTTCAGTGATTGAATTGCCGCCCAAAGCAAAATCTCTTGTAAAAATTGACATGCCGCCTTTAATGACATTGATGCCGGTGGTGCTCGCTCCGATGTTAATGATTACAACAATTTCATCATTATCAAACTCATAATTAGCTTCGTACAGAGTTTCCAGAACAAAAGGCGCCACATCCATAATTTCAACATTCTGACCAGCAGCTGTAACCGCCTCAAGATAGCTATTGACCACTTCTTTTTTGGCCGCTACAATAATAATATCCATCTGATTAGGATTATAGTTGTTTTCACCCAAAATCTGAAAATCATAATTAACATCATCCATACTATCAAATGGCAAATACTTACCGGCTTCATCATGGATTAAATCGCGAAATTCCGTTTCATTCATTTGCTGCAATGTTACTTTTTTTATAATAACCGAATTGCCTGCAATAGAAGTTACTATTCCTTTTTTACCCCAACTGGAATGTTTGAAAATTTCTTTGATTTTTAGAGATAAGGCACTTGCGTCCGCTAAAACACCGTCAACAATTATGCCTTTAGGCAGTGGAATCTCCACAAAACGATTAAGATAATGGCCTTTAGAGTTACTTATTATTTCGGCTAACTTTAAAGAACTTGAACCGATATCTAGACCAACCAGTCTTTTTTGTCCTGAAAATATTTCTTTAAAACTTAGCATTAAAGCACCATCATATCATTCTTGACTAAACATACTTTTTTTATCATTTTGCCCACCTATAAACAATATCTCCTTTTTTGACCATACCTAATTCATTACGGGCTATCATTTCTATGTAGTTAATATCGTTACGCAATAAAATTATTTTCTTTTTTAATTCGTTGTTTTCTGTTGTAATCTCTGTTGTCTGCGATTTTAACTGAGCCAGCCGTTTGCTCATTAAATAATTATCAACAAACCCTCTGTTACCGAAAGTTATTAACAGAGCCATTAACAACAAAAAGAAAATCAAATATCTGCCTATCTTCATTTTGCGTCAATCTCTTGCCTTTTAAAAATGAGTGCATCTTTTAATAACAATTCCGTTGCCTTTTCAAGGGAATACCTCTTCATATGGCTTCTGCAATGCTTTAGCTACTTTCAATTCTGAATTCTTTCTGGTAGACAAGCCCTTCTCCATTTTGGAAAGTGTTTGCGGAGTTAAGCCAGCCCTCCTCGCCAATTCAGATATACTTAAAGGAATTGTTTCACGAAATTTTTTTACTTGATTTTTCTTTATATTATCAACCATAAATTAAAGTGATACCTCATTTGGTAATTATAAGACACTTATTTAAAAGAAAAGTCAAGAATATTAATTAATATTGCTTAATATTAATTAATATTAAGCAATATTACAAATAATTATTTATTATTTCAACACAAAAGGAGATTTGCTTTAATGTTAGGAGAAACGATAATATCGAGCAGTATAAAATAAGTAATTTTAGACAATCACAGATAATAAACTGCTCATAAATGAATTCAATGAAAAACTAATAATTAATTTACACGGAAGGGAGGGTTTGTTGCGGTTCGCCCAGTATAAACCGGCCACGCTCAATCCATTCTTTTAATATATTGGCAATCTGTCTGGCTTTGTAATAACTGGATAGCGGCGCGGTGATAATTTTTTTCCCGTCAAGGATGATTGTTCCGCTGCGCAAATCCTTATAACTGACTTCTGCCAGAGGCTTGGCCACTCCTTTAGGATAATCCATGCTGTAATCGTAAATCTGGGTATAAATATTCTCGTCTTTTACCGCTGTAAAAAGTGCCATTTCCTCGTCCAGAATAGGAATGGGAATGCCTATACCTACGAACAGGGAGACTCCATAGCCTAAAATGCTTGCTCCGGCAAGCCATTCAGGAGTCATTTCTTTTAAATTCCCAATGACGGCAATTGTACCGGCACCCTGTTTAGGAACCCCGTTTGCTCCACGAATCACATTAGGATTATGCTGTGTGCCCGGCCAAGCGACAAAACCTTGCGCTCCACCCAAAAATATCCGGGTCCCAATCCCAATTGTCCGGTAATAAGGATCATTAAACAAAGGGCTCAATTGTCCCGATGTCGCATACGCCGCATTGGCCATTTGCGGACGAAGCATCCCCATGTATGTATAAATTGTTCTGTCGGATAGATTAACAGCGCAATTGTAATTTTGATAAGCATTGCGCGGATTAAATAAAATTGCATTCTGTAAATCTTTTATTGTAATGTTTCTTTCGTATTTCCGCGCGGGATAACAATCCGTCCCATAACCCTCGGCGCGCAGTTTAACAACATTTCCAGCAACCAAATCTTCGATAACATGGCCGCCGCCGTAATTAAATTCTCCGGGATAAACACTATTGAGCGGATCGTTTTCGACAACTTCCGTTGCGCCAATATAACAATCCACAGCGGCAATTCCGCCGTAAGCCGACACATCATTTAACCATACTTTGGATGCCCGGATGCGAGGTGACGTATGACCAAAATTAAGAAAAGCTCCCGAAGAACACATCGGGGCGAAAGTTCCTGTAGTAACAACATCTATTTTACGGGCAGCTTCCACCTCGCCATGTCTTTCAACAACATCAATCATCTCTTCGGCTGTGACAACTACAGCCCGCCCTTCTCTTATTTTGTCGTTGATTTCTTTTAATGTTTTTTTAACTTTTATTTTTTTCATATTTTACTTTTGGAGCATGGAATCAGTTTATGTGCGTTTCATACCATTGTTTAACGCCAATTGCAAAAGCTAAGAAGCATTTAACACCTCATTTTTTACCACTTCTAAATTAAAGATGATATCGAGGCGGCTAGAAGGAGGCAACGATGCGTATTTGTATATACGCTGAGGAAGCCGACGACGAAGCCAACAAAGATAGCACTTTGATTTAGAAGTGGTGTCAGGTGTGGCCAAATCCGCCATCCCCCCGGGATGTGTTGTTCAGCTCTGAAGTTTCTATCCAGTCCACCTGAAAAATTTTCTGCACTACCATTTGCGCCAAACGAATACCTCTTTTAACAACAAAGGATTCTTCACCATGATTAATAACAATTAACCCAATCTCTCCTCGATAATCAGCATCTATTGTACCCGGAGAATTAAGCAGTGTTATCCCCTTATTTAATGCCAGTCCGCTACGGGGTCTAATCTGCGCCTCATAACCCTCAGGCAAGGCTATCGCGATGCCCGTCGTAATCTTTTTCCTTTGGCCCGGTAAAATAATCTCATCCTCAGCCACAGCCGCAAATATATCCATTCCGGCAGCCTGACCAGTCATATATTGAGGTATGGGAATGTCTTCATTGCCCGGCAGTTTTTGGATGCAAACTTTTATTTTTTCCATTTTTTCAAACCGGAAACGTTTATTTGCTAACTTTAAACTGATAAGATAATATACAAATATGTATTGTTACGGCAAGAGCCGTTCTGTATTCATAAATTTAATAAACACAGAACTTTTATTTGAATTCGGCAGCGATCGAATGCTGAATTATATATTTTTTTAAGAATTGAAGCTCTCCGCGAATTATCGTGGAGAGCTTCAATAACTATCGCTGATCAAAAACAGCTTATTTAACTTCCGCGTCCAAAGCTTCTTTCCGGCTTAGTCTGATCTTTCCCGACTTATCCATTTCCAGAACTTTCACCATGACTTCATCGCCTTCCTGCAACACGTCGGTAACCTTATTAATTCTTTCCTTAGCGATTTGCGATATATGCAGAAGGCCTTCCGTTCCGGGCAAAATTTCGACAAAGGCGCCGAAATCCACAATCTTCTTGACTGTGCCACGATAGATTTTCCCCACTTCAGCTTCCTCGGTAAGCCATTTCACCATATTCACGGCCCGTATCGCCGCTTCGGCATCACTGGATGCTATGGTTACGGTACCGTCATCTTCGACATCAATAGTAACTCCTGTTTCACTGATAATCTGACGAATGTTTTTGCCGCCCGACCCGATAACATTTCTCACCTGATCAACTTTTACTTTTACCGTTGTAATGCGAGGAGCGTATAGAGATATATCCGGCCTCGGCGCGGAGATGGTTTCGCGCAGCTTGCCGATAATGAAAATACGACCTTCACGAGCCTGATCGAGAGCTTTTCTCAAAATATCTTCCGTCAGGCCATCAATTTTAATATCCATCTGCATGGCCGTGATTCCTTTTTCCGTGCCGCAAACTTTGAAATCCATATCGCCGGCATGATCTTCATCGCCCAAAATATCGGTTAGAACTACAACCTCATCACCTTCTTTTAAAAGGCCCATGGCAATTCCGGCGACACAGTCTTTCAGCGGAATGCCGGCATCCATCATCGATAAGGTTCCGCCGCAAACTGTGGCCATGGATGATGAGCCGTTGGACGAGAGAATCTCGGAAACAATTCTGATGGTGTAGGGAAATGTTTCCGGTGACGGCAAAACAGGCACCAGGGCCTTGCGGGCTAAAGCGCCATGGCCGATTTCTCTTCTGCCGGGACTGCGCTGGCCTTTGGCCTCGCCTACACTATATGGCGGAAAATTGTAATGAAGCATGAAAGATCTCATCTCTTCACCACCGATAAAATCTATCCGCTGTTCATCCGCGGAAGTCCCCAAAGTTACAACGGCCAGGGCCTGCGTCTCTCCCCGGTTAAATAAAGCAGACCCATGTGTACGGGGCAAAACACCAACTTCGGCGCTGATTGGCCGAATTTCTTTTGATGTTCTTCCGTCAATACGCTTTTTCTCATTGATAATCATGCCGCGTATAATTCTGCTTTCCAATTCTTCGATAATGACTGCAACTTTTTTACAAAGCGCTGCATCTTCTCCACCGATTGACTTGATGACGCTTTCACGCACCTCGGCAAGTTTACCGTATCGTTCCAACTTGCGGGGCATGCTGTATCCTTCTTTAAGACCAGCCAATGCCTCACCACTGACACGGGCAATCAGACCTTCATCCTTGACTACCTCGGCAACAGGTCTTTTTGCTTTGCCAATGGCCGCGCGCATTTTATCCTGAAGATCAATTAATGGACGAATTGCTTCCAGGCCGAATTGAATGGCATCCACAATTATATTTTCGGCAACTTCTTTTGCGTCACCTTCCATCATCACCAGTTCAACATCGTAATTCTTTCCAGACTTGCTTGGCGTCACTTTTCGCCCAACCATGAAAATATTAATTTCACTCTCCTGGATTTTATCCGAAGGCGGATTACAAACGAACTGGCCGTTAATCAGACCTACGCGTACACCGGCAATCGGTCCTTTAAAGGGGATATTCGATATTTCCAAAGCGGCCGAAGCTCCGAGCATCGCTGTCACAACTGAATCATTTTCTTTATCCACGGAAAGAACCGTGGCTATCAGCTGCGTCTCAGAATAGTACCCCTTGGGGAACAGGGGGCGTATTGATCTGTCAATTATACGGGATGTCAAGATTTCCCGCTCATTAGGACGACCTTCGCGTTTAAAAAATCCACCGGGAATTTTCCCCGCGGCAAAAGTCATTTCCTGATAATCCACAGTCAAAGGAAGAAAGTCCACTCCCTCACGTGTGCTTTTTAATGAAACTGCCGTAACTAAAACAACTGTATCACCGTAGTAAACCAACATCGCCCCATCAGCCTGTGCGGCGACATAATCCGCTTTCAGAGAAATATTTCTCCCGGCTAAATCCGCACTGAATATAGTACTCATAATTTTTCCTCCATTTAATTTTAAGTGCTGCCATAGGAAATTCAAGGGCGAAACGCATAAAATAACAACCTTGAGACGTATTTTGCGTCTCACCACAGTCAGGTTAGCTTATGCCTTCCGCCCTTGAATAAATTCTTTATTTTCTTAATCCTAGACGCTTAATAACATTCCTGTATCTTTCTATATCATTACCTTTAATGTAATTGAGAAGTCTCCTTCTCTGACCAACCAGTTTGAGCAGACCACGGCGCGAATGATGATCTTTTTTATGCTCCTTAAAATGCTCCGTCAAATACTCTATTCTGGCGCTCAAAAGAGCAATCTGGACTTCGGGAGAACCCGTATCCTTTTCATTAAGCCGATAATCCGCAATTACTGCTTTCCTCTTCTCCAAAGTTAACACGCTTTTTCCTCCTTATAACATGATTAAATATTTGTTGAATTTTTTTCTCGTTACCTAATTGTTAAATACCCTGACAATCCTAGCCGCCTGCATTTTTCCATCGAATTCAGAAAATTTATTCACTGGCGCCAACATTTCCGCAACCGCCAGAAGATATCCACGACTTATGAATTTTACCATATCTCCGGCTTTAAGCAAGGGGAGATCATGTGCTTTCATCATTTCCACCGAAGGTTGCCATCCGTTACGCAGCTTCATAGCAGAATCATCTTCCAGCTCAATTGAGCAAAGCAAAGGCAATAGCTCTGTCATCGGCAATATCTTTTCTGAAAGTTTATTTTTATTATCATTACTAACATAATCACTCAAACAAACAGCCATCTCTTCTAAAAAGATTCCGCTCTTCAAACGACGAAGGCTGTATAAACATGCTCCAACTCCGAGCATATCGCCGATATCGGAACAAAGCGTCCTGATATAAGTCCCTTTAGAACAAACAACCCGAAAAGTGACGCGGGGGAAAGAAATATCTTCAATAACAATATTATAAATCGTCACATCTCGTGGTTTCATATCTAAAAAAACGCCACTTCTGGCATATTTATATAAAGGTTTACCGCAGTATTTGACCGCGGAATATGCAGGAGGAATCTGCTTAATTTCTCCGATCATCTGCAACATCACCGCTTTTATCTCTTCCGTGGATACAAAATTATCGGATTGGCTGATAATTTTACCTTCAATATCCAAGGTATCCGTTTTTACACCAAGCAGCATTGTAGCCAGGTATTCTTTATTTGCGCCAGTTAAAAGCCTGGCTAACTTTGTAGCTTCATTCAAACACACCGGAAGCACTCCCGTAACCATAGGATCAAGCGTTCCTGTGTGTCCCGCTTTTTTAACTCCCAAAATTTTTTTCACTTCACTGACAACATCGTGCGAAGTTTTACCCGCCGGTTTGTCAATGACGATAACTCCATCCATCATAAATATTAAAGTTCCCTTACCGCCTGAATAATCTGCGTTTTGATTGATTCAATGTCACCTTTAATCCAACAGGACGAGGCGTGAATATGACCTCCACCACTAAATTTTTTGGCCACTTTCTCCACATTAACCTGAGCTTTGGAACGCAGGCTCAGTTTAAAACTATCTTCTCCTCTTTGAGTATAAAGAATCGATATTTCAATGCCCCTTACCGTGCGTGGAATATCAACAAACCCTTCCGTGTGTTCCCAGGCCGCGCCCGTTTCCTGTAAATCTTTTTGCGTAACAACCATAGAACCTATCTTATTTTCCAGATCAAGGGATAATGTTTCCAACGCTTTAGCCAGCAGCTTTAATCTTGCCGGAGAATCGCTTTCATAAATATTTTCCGCTATCCATTGCGGATTGGCGCCGTTTTCCACTAAGTGTTCCGCTGCCCCAAATGTTTCCTTTGTAGTACTCGAGTAACGGAAACTGCCGGTATCCGTTATAATCGCTGCATATAAATTAGTGCTGATATCTTTTGACATGTCAAAACGCATTTCCCGCATTAAACGGAACAGCAATTCGCCGGTGGAACTGGCCTTGGCATCCAATATTTTCAAAGAACTGAAACCGTTATTGGAAACATGATGGTCTATGTTAATGAGTCTTTTAATCTTTTTAATATTTTCCGCTTCATTTCCGACTCTTGTCAAATCACTGCAATCAAGAATCATACCGGTATCATACTGCTCTATATCACTTATATTATGAACTATATTATTTGCCGCCGGTAGAAACCGGTAACGTTCCGGCGTGCGATCCTGATTATAAATAACCGCCTTTTTCCCCAATTCTTTTAACATAAGATAAAGAGCCAGTTCCGAGCCCAGTGCGTCTCCATCAAGTCTTACATGAGCGGTAATTAAAAAGTTATGCCCTTCATTTATAGCTTTAATAACTTTACTGATCATTTTTATTTTCCTGCTCAGCTATCTGGGCTAATAATTTTTCGATGCGGTTACCGTATGCAAATGACTGGTCATGAACAAAAAGAAGTTCCGGCACTAAGCGCAACTGCATCCGTTTACCCAGTTCCCGGCGTATAAAACCGGCAGCCTGGGTTAAGCCAGCTTTGATTTCGGGAGAACAATCATCTTTTCCCATTTCCACGAAATAAATTTTGGCATTACGCAGATCATCGCTTACTTTCACTGATGTAATGGTAACCGCATGCAAACGCGGGTCTTTCACTTCCCTCATTATAATATCAGACATATCCGCCCTGATTAATTCGGCTACCCTGTCCGCTCTTTTAAAATTCATCGTACTTACTTGTTTTCCAATCAGTCTCTTCCAGAAAACTGGAAACAACCATAATTTCTATTTTGCTGTTTAACATTTCGGCTGCGTGCAGTTTATCAATAAACATGAGCAATTGATCGACTTTTCCATTAATATAGCGCGAATCATTGCCAACAACGGCAAAGCCTATTTCGGCTAATTTGTAATTATCAAGATTGCCTGTTTCCGCAATTGATACATTAAACTCATTTTGCGTGCGTTTCAAAATTTTTTTTAAAACGCTTCTTTTTTCTTTTAAAGAGCCGCTTTCCGGGATTCGTAAATTTATGATTCCGTACCCAATAACCATAAAGTTTTTCCCCGAATCCAAACCATCGTGGACATTCAGGCATAATCAATTAAGAACGTTATGTCTTTTCAACATTCTGTTCTAATTTCTTTTCCATTTCCTCTATCACATAAGCTTCAATTACATCACCAGGATGAATATCATTAAATCCTTCAATACTGATACCGCATTCAAAACCGGCAGCTACTTCTCTGGCATCATCTTTAAATCGCTTCAGGGATAGAATCTTCCCATCGAAAACTACCACGCTGTCGCGGACAAGTTTCAGCTTGTTAGTACGCGTTATCTTCCCATCGGTCACATAGCAACCGGCAATCGTGCCAATCTTGGGCACTTTGAAAAGTTCGCGGACTTCCGCTCTTCCCTGAACGACTTCTTTATATTCCGGTTCCAGGAGCCCTTCCATGGCCGCCCGCACATCTGCAATGACATTGTAAATAATGTCATAAAGCTTGATTTCTACGCCTTCCTGCTGGGCAATATCCACTACTCTTGCATCCGGTCTCACATTAAATCCGATAATAATGGCCTTGGAAGCAGAAGCAAGCATAACATCCGTCTCAGTGATAGCGCCGGTGGAACTATGAATAATTCTAAGTTTTATATCATCGTTTGAGAGTTTATTCAAAGCGTCGGAAATCGCCTCTATTGATCCCTGCACGTCGGCTTTGATAATAACATCACAGTCCTTTACGCCTTCTTTTATTCTCTGATAGAGTTGCTCTAATGTGACTTTAGTAAAAGAGGAAATCTCTTTTTCTCTTGCTTTTCTTAACCAATAATCGGCAATGCTGCGCGCTTTCTTTTCATCTTCGACGCAGAAAAACTCCGCCCCTGTTTGAGGCACGCTGGAAAAACCAATAACTTCTACCGGCATCGAAGGCCCGGCTTCTTTAATGCGTCTGCCCTGATCATTAATCAATGCCCGCACACGTCCAAATTCAGTTTTGGAAACAAAGGAATCGCCTTCTCTTAGCGTGCCTTCCTGGATTAAAACAGTCGCCACGGGACCACGGCCGCGATCCAATTTAGCCTCAATAATAATTCCGCGAACAGGACGATCAGGATCGGCTTTTAACTCCAGAACATCGGCCTGCAGCAAAATCATTTCCAATAATTCTTCAATATTAATTTTCTTTTTAGCGGACACTTCACAGAAGATGGTTTCGCCACCCCATTGTTCGGATAAAAGGCCATGTTCAGAGAGGGAATGCTTAACTTTTTCCGGATCAGCACCGGGTTTATCAATTTTATTGATCGCCACAATAATAGGCACTCCGGCAACCTTGGCGTGATTTATAGCTTCTACGGTTTGCTTCATTACACCATCATCGGCGGCTACAATTAGAACAACTATATCGGTCACCTGAGCTCCGCGCGCCCGCATCGCTGTAAATGCTTCATGCCCGGGAGTATCCAGAAATACGATGTCCCTGCCATTTATGTGAACATGGTAAGCGCCGATAGCCTGGGTAATTCCACCGGTTTCACCATCAATAACATTTGACTGCCTGATGGCATCCAAAAGTGATGTTTTGCCATGATCAACGTGGCCCATAATAGTAACAACCGGCGCCCGCGGTTTGAGATTTTCGGGAGTGGACGGAGCTTTTAATACAGATTCGTCAAATTCCAATTCCGCCGGTTCCACCTGGAAACTGAATTCACTCGCCACAATGCTGGCTATATCATAATCTATGGTTTGATTAATTGTGGCCATCACATCCATAGACATTAATTTGTTTATTATATCACTTACCTTTATACCCATTCTTTTAGCTAAATCGCCTACTGTAATTGTTTCTCCAACTTTGATACGCCTTTTAATTGCCTTGGGGACGGTAAGTTCTGTTTTCTTCATTTTGGTCGGTGCAGTTTTTTTATTATCCCGCCATTTGGTAAAAATTATCTCCTGATCTTCCAGCTTTTTTAGTCTCTTTTCGATTTTTTTCTCTAAAATCTTACGTTGCGGTATTTTCTTTTCCTCTTCAATAAATACCTCAACCTGGGGTCTGCCCTTCTTTTTCGGCTTTTCTGATGGGGGTATAGATATTCTTTCGCCGGGTTTCATAGGAGCCTTTTGAGGAGTAGGCCTATCCGTTTCCGGTCTGGTAATTTTATGTTTAGAAATGATGGCCGGTTTAACGGAAACGGTGGGCGGTTGTTTGATTTTTTCCACCACAGGTGCCTCTGCCACAGGCGCAGGCCCAGCGCTTGATTCCTCTTTTATTTCAACTTTAAGTATTTTCCCCTTGGGCTGCTCGGGAACCACTTCCTCTCGCTTGGGAGTTGGAGTTTCAGGATGCGTTTCTTTTTTAACTTTATCAATTTTTTCTGAAGGCTGTATTGAAGGTGTTTTCTGGAGTTTATCTTCCGCCAAATCTTTTGCCTGAATATCTTCTTTCTTCTCCACCGGAGGGGCTTCTTCAATCGGCACTTCTATAGGAGTACGGACGGTGCGACGCCTGATTACCGTGGATTTTATTCTTTCCTCCACAACTTCGCGAAGTTCACCGGCCAGTAATTCTTTTTTTATTCTTTCCACTACATCCTCTTCCAAAGATGCGGAAGCTGTTTTAACCGGAATGCCAATTTCTTCCAAACGAGCGATCAGGATTTTGCTTTCCAGACCAAGCTCTTTGGCTAATTCATAAACTCGCTTTTTCGGCATGCGCAAAAATCTCCATATTAAATTTCTTGGTTTTCAGACTATGAATCCTTTTTATTCCCAACTATTTCTTCGCTTAAAATTTTACCCGCGGTTTCAATCCATTGCTGGGCTGTCTTTTCACCTATTCCGGGAATTGAAGATAACAATTCAGGCTCGGTTGCGGCAATCATGGCAAGACTTTTAATTCCTTTACTAAAGAGTTTCTCCGCCATAGCCGGACCAACGCCCGTAATTTTTGTCAGATCATTTTGCCCTTCTTTTCCTTCTTCCTGAGCGGCAACCATTGTTTCGCTCTTCATATCGATATTCCATCCCGTCAGCTTAACTGCCAGCCGGACATTTTGACCGTTTTTACCAATAGCCAGAGAAAGCTGATCATCAGGAACTATTACCGTCATTGTATGGTTTTCATCATCAACAAATACCCGATTAACCTTAGCCGGAGATAATGCACTGCTTACATATTTGGCCGAATCATCGCTGTAAGGAATAATATCAATTTTCTCGCCGCGCAATTCCTGCACCACACTTTGAACCCGCGATCCTCTCATACCCACGCAGGCGCCAACAGGATCAATATCCTTGTCCTTTGATCTAACGGCAATCTTTCCCCGTTTACCCGGCTCCCGAGCCACATTTATAATATCAATAAGCCCTTCAGAAATTTCCGGAACTTCTACTTCAAAAAGCGCTTTTAAAAATGACGGGTGCGTGCGGGACAGGATTATTTGCAATCCTTTGGCGTTCTTTTTTACTTCAACAATATAAGCGCGGATTCTTTCGCCGCGTTTATAAGTTTCGCGATGAATTTGTTCCGTCGGAGGCACAATACCTTCCGCGCGTCCAAGATTGACGATAATGCTTCCGCCTTCAAACCTCTGGGCAAAGCCGTTTACCAATTCGCCTTTCCTGTCTTTGTATTCATCATAAATATTGTCGCATTCCGCGTCTTTAACTCTTTGAATAATTATTTGCTTGGCCATTTGCACAGCAATCCGACCAAAGGAGCTTGTTTCAATTTTCATTCCCAGACTGTCACCGGGCTCGGCTCCTTCATCAAGAGTTTTTCTCGCTTCCTCTTTGGAAATTTGTGTTTCACGATCCAAAACCTTATCGACAACAGTTTTGAACTGAAACACTTCAACCTCTCCGGTCTCATCATTGTAATGGGCTTCGATCTCTACGTTTTGTCCAAATTTTTTGCTTGCAGCCGTAAGCATTGCCGCTTCAAGGGCTTCGATAATAATTTCCTTATTTATACCTCTGTCCTTACCCATCTGCTCTATCAGACGTTTAAGTTCTGGCAACATTTACAAATTCCTCCCTTTTCTTAGCTGATGTATATTAGAATTTCAACCTGCTGGCATTAATTCCCTATAGCAATGTCTAAATCAAAGCTCTATTTTCGCTGGCGTTGTTGTCGGCTTCCGGGAACGTATGTATATTACGTTTCGTCGCCTCCACCTGGCCGCCTCGATATCATCTTTGATTTAGAAATTGCTACTATGTTCTAATTTATCCGGCATCGGCTAGATTAGCTTTTACAACATCCTGTCTGGGAATCCTGTAAACTTTTCCCGCTATGTCTATCAAAACCAGTTTTTTGCCCGATTCTTCAATGTAATCCAGAAGAATACCATGAAAGTTCTTAATTCCTTCTATTTTTTCGCTTGTTTTAATATTCACCCTAGAGTTCCTGTATTTTACAAAATCCTGATCGCGCGATATCGGCCTATCCAGGCCGGGCGATGAAACCTCCAGCGTGTAAGCGCCCTTAATCACATCACGGATATCAAAAATATCACCTAACTGATTGCTTATATTGGCACAATCATCAAGCGCAATTCCGCCTTCCTTATCCATAAAAAGCCGGATGATCCAGCGTGAATGCATTTTTATGCATTCTACATGAATCAATTCCATTCCTTCAGAAGCAACAACAGGCTCAGATAACTGCCTGATTTTTTCTTTTACGTCATTATCCATATTAGTCCAGAAAACAAAAAAGTGGGCAAGTGCCCACTCATCAATACAACATAATCGATGGTTTGATAATTGGCTAACATATCACGGCAGACAAAGCAAGCAAAAATATTGCGGCAGATTAACGAATATTTCTTTAAAATGGAGCGGGCGACCGGGCTCGAACCGGCGACGTCCAGCTTGGGAAGCTAAAAACATTGTTTTTTGATTGTTTTACTTTCTCATACCTAAAATAATGTAGAACGCGGAAAATCAATGCTATCAAGGCATAGAAGATTTACCTTGACTTACCTCTAATAATTCTTATATTGAAAGTAAATGTAGGGGATAGTGTAGGGGAAAGTTACTTTCAGCTTAGCATGACAAGGGGGAATAAAAAAATGCCAAAGCAAGACCGTTTAAAGACGAAATATCCGGGTGTCTATTACATAGACAAAGGGAACGAAAAAGTTTTCTATATAATCTATTATCTCAACGGCAAAAAGATTGAAGAAAAAGCCGGAAAACAATTTGCGAATGATATGACGGCGGCAAAGGCGGCGGGTATTCGCGCCGAACGTTCAAAGGGAAAAGAACCTTCTAATAAAGACCGGCGGGAACAAAGAAAGGCCGCGAAAGAAGCAGAGGCCGGGAAAATGACTTTATCCCGGTTATGGGATGAATACAAAAAGAACAAACCAAATTCTAAATCGCTGGGAACAGACAGCACAAATTTTGAAAAACACCTAAAGCCGGATTTTGGCGAAAAAGAACCCCATGAGATTATAAGGCTTGACGTTGATCGTTTGCGCGTGAGCTTGTCGAAGAAATTGAAACCGCAAACAGTCAAGCACGTTTTAGGATTGTTAAAGCGAATAGTTCATTTTGGCGAGGCGCGGCAATTATGCCAGAATCTAAACTTTAAGATTGAACCCGTCAAAGTGGACAATCAGAAAACAGAAGATTTAACCCCGGAACAGTTAAAGAGCTTATTAGCAGCCATTGACAATTCAACGGACATACAGGCGGCAGATATGATGAGGCTTGCTTTATTTACTGGTATGCGCCGGGGGGAAATGTTCAAGCTGAAATGGAATGACGTTGATAATCAGCGCGGTTTTATTTCAATAAGGAATCCCAAAGGCGGCGTAAGTCAGAAAATCCCATTGAATGAACAGGCGCGAAAAGTATTAGAAAGTCACCCGCGAGAATCTGAATATGTTTTTGTAACTCAAAAGGGAAATGCTTTTGTTGATATAGGGCGGCGCGTCAATCCTATTAAACAGGCGGCGGGCATACCAGATGACTTTCGCGCCTTGCATGGCTTACGGCATTCATTCGCTTCAATGCTTGCGTCTTCCGGCAAAGTTGATTTATATACAATACAAAAGCTATTAACGCATAAATCCCCGGTTATGACTCAAAGATATGCTCATTTAAGAGATGCGGCATTGAGAAACGCTTCAACATTGGCCGGGCAGATCATAGACGCGGCAACAAATAAAAACGTGATTGAAATGCACAAAGAAGAAAAGGCTTAATGATAATCGAGAAAACAAACTTGCTCAATCCATTAAGCCGCGCGATTTTTACAGGCTTCCGCAATCCATGCGTTAATGCTCTTATGTTCGCGCTTCGCGGCAGTGGCTATTTTGCTATGAAGCTCTGGACT
>JBKQWB010000083.1:0-10418 GCA_052139735.1 Smithella sp.
TGTCTGTTTTTTTAAACCAAATAATTTTAGAATGACCGGATTTTATAAAGCTTGTGTATTGCACTTTAGCTTAGTATTTTGAAAAACCTGACCATATTATGAAGAACAGACACCTCAGACAATTGAGACTCTTGACGCAGGATTCGTCATTATCATGAGAGAGCCTGCGGCGGGTTAAGAAGAGGGTGTGGAGGAAACAGAGAAAAGACGAGGAGAAGAAGTCGAAGAAAGGAACGAAGATAAAGTTGGTGAAAAGATCGGAGAAAAGATAACCGCGAACCAACGAAAAAATATTGAGAATATTAAAAGCAAAAAGGATTCTTAAACGCATTGGCCCTGACATGGCGGTCAATGGGAAGTCAATGGTGAAGAATAGAAAATTACTCGTAGGACACCAATTTATTTAATACAGCGTATTTCCAAATTGCACAAAACTATATTGACTGGCTGGTAGGTAATGACAGATTCAACTTCGTATTACAGGTATTATGGAAAAGCATGATAATTCCTGAATATTTTTGGGCCAAAACTACGCAAGATGATCAACCAGGAAAATCAGTGGTATCACACCTGAATGATGTTCGTGCTGTAGCCACATTGCTGTTAAACTTTCGTGGTACATTGCTCGAAAAAACGAACTGCACTACTGAACAAATTGCATCATTTACTGGTTTGCATGATATAGGTAAAGTGTCTCCTGGATTTCAAGCAAAATGTTTGGAGTGGTTAAAAAAATATGGTCTCCAAGCTAATTATGGTGCCGCATATGAAAAAGACCATTCGATTGTAACGCAGTGTACACTTCAAAAAATACTGCAAAATAAAAGTGTAGAAATTGAACCATCTGAATTGTGGGCGGCTATTTTAGGGGCACATCACGGTCGGCTCCACAGACCAGGTATCAGTTTACAAGTAAATGATGGAGCATGGGAAATAAAACGAGAGAGAATTATTTTCGATTTTCTCGGTAATACACCATTACCGGATTTCCCTGTTAAAGATGATTGGCCTTTACTTTGGTGGCTTGCTGGACTGATTTCTGTATCTGATTGGATCGGTTCAGCAGAAGAGTGGTTCCCTGTTAGTCAAGAAACCGCACCAGACGACAGTAAAAGGAATGCCCTTTGTGCACTGAACGCTATCGGTTTTGATATCCCTGAGATAAAGAAAGGATTATCTTTCGGTGAAGTTTTTATTGATGCAACAACAAATAAGTCTTTTGAACCGAACGATCTTCAGATGAAAGCCGAGCAAACCATCAATGCACCAGGCTTATACATTATCGAGGCACCGATGGGGATGGGGAAAACAGAAGCTGCGCTCTGGTGCGTTTATCAATTGATGCAAATCGAAAAGACTTCGGGATTTTATTTTGCGCTTCCCACGCAGGCGACAAGCAATCGTATTTATATCCGCATTAATGAATTTCTTGCGAGAATCACTGAAAATGTTTCGTTTTCGCGACTGGTGCATGCCGGTTCTTGGTTGCTTGACGATATTATAGTTCCGACACTAAAACCAACAACGAACGATGAAAAAGAATCGAATAGAAATGCAATTGACTGGTTCGCCTCTAAAAAACGCGGACTACTTGCGCCATTCGGCGTTGGAACAATAGATCAGGCGCTTATGAGCGTCATTGCTGTCAAACATTTTTTCGTTCGTCAGTATGCACTTGCAGGAAAAGTGATAATACTCGATGAAGTGCATTCATACGATTTATATACAGGCACACTAATCAAAACGCTTTGTGAACGCTTATTACCTCTTGGCTGCACCATAATACTGCTTACAGGCACTCTGACTAGGGAAATTAGAAAACGATTTATTGATGCAGATGTTCAACCTGACGAAGAACATTATCCTCTGATTACCGGCGCAGGCATAAAACCGGTTAAGGTAGTTGCGCCGGAACCGAAAAAAATAATCATCAGAACAAAAAGTGAGAATGTCGCACTTGCGGAGGTGTTTAATAAAGCCCGAAACGGGGCAAGTGTCCTTTGGGTTTGCGATACAGTAAATAAAGCACAACAAATGATCGATTTGGCTAAGGCACGAAATCAAAACAATATTGAGATTGGACTCCTGCATGCTCGTTTCCCGGTGTTTCAAAGGCAGGAGCTTGAAGAATACTGGTTGGGGAAATTTGGTAAAGGCAATAAACATCGTTCGGGATGTGTGCTTTTTAGTACTCAGATTGTTGAGCAGAGTGTCGACCTTGATGCGGATTTCATGGTTAGTGAACTTGCTCCGACCGATATGTTGCTGCAGCGAATGGGCAGATTGTGGCGGCATCAACGAGATAACCGACCGATTAAAGTTCCTGAGTTCTGGATTATTGATGAAAATAATCCATTTGAAAAATTTCAAAACGCCTCAGCAAAAGAAATTAAAAAAATGTTTGGAACAAAAGCAATGGTCTATTCGCCATACATTCTTCTGCGAAGTTTTCAGCTTTGGAAGGATAAGAAGATCATTGAAATGCCGGGTGATATTCGAGAGCTTCTTGAAGAAACATATAAAACAAATAATGGTGAGCCGAAAGGTTGGCAGGATTTAGAAGAAGAAATTGAAGGCAACGGTTTTGCTTTGAAACAGGCGGCCGAATTTGAATCAAATGTTTGGAATTTAGCGCTTGATGACGAGGAAGGAAAGGCCAAAACGCGTGTGAATGGTTTGGAAACCATACAGCTCATTCTTGCCAAAGAAAAAGACAATACTACGCTTCATCTTTTGAATGGAGAATCCATTAGCTTGACGGGTGATACTTTCATTCTAAAAGAAGCGCGTGCTGTGGCAAAAAATATTGTTAAGGTACCAATGTATTGTTTTAAAAAAGAAGCCAAACCGGTCAGCAAAAAAATCAAAGCACTTGTTCGCGGAGACTGGCAGGTGGGATTTGTAGAAAAAAATATTGTTAGGAGCACGCATTTAAAAAAAGCTTATACGATGTGTTACACACATGAAAAAGGGGTTGAGATTATGAAAACTGATCATAGAAATGAGGTGGACTATGAACCTTGTGACTGACAGATGGATACCTGTAGTAACAACCGAAGGCAACCTGGACGATGCGAATCTCATGCAGGTTTTTACCGAAGGAGAAAAGTATGCAGATCTTGCGGTGAGACCCCATGAACGGGTCGCGCTGATGAGATTGTTAATTTGTATTGCACAGGCGGCACTTGATGGGCCCGTGGATAAGGATGATTGGTCAGTGGCACCTAAAAATCTTCCTGAAGCGGCAAGAAAGTATCTTGAAAAATGGAACAAAGAAGAGGCTTTTGAGTTGTTCCATGCGAAGAAACCTTTCTTGCAGATTGCTGAATTAGAATTAATTCCGAAAGATAAAAAAGAACTAAAGCGGAAATCAAAAAAGTACGAAGATGATGAAGATGCTGGTTTGACACCTTTGAGCAAAATGGATTTTGCAATGGCATCTGGAAACACAACTACGCTTTTTGACCATGATGGTAGTATTGAAAGCAGTCGTACTATTATTGAACATACCGTACCTATTTCACTTTTAACATTCTTAAATTTTTCTCCCGGTGGATTGATGTCTGCCTCAAAATGGGGGACATTTATTGATGAGGGAAAATCAAAGAAGGGTGTCCCTACGAAAGGGAAAACGCAAGGGAAAGATGCGCCTTGCTCGATAAAATCAATGTTACATACTTTTATTCGTGGTAGAAGTTTAAATGAAACAATTTGCTTGAATATCCTTACAAAAGAGACGGTTCGGCGTCATTATGGCACAGATCAATGGGGTAGGCCTGTTTGGGAGCAAATGCCTAAGAATCCGGAAGATGTCGCTGCTGTTGATAATGCGACAAAAACTTATCTCGGACGACTTGTTCCGTTAAGTCGTTGGATAAAGATTGTCTCGGTTAAAGATGGAATGGTTTGGAGTGGCGGCAGATTTGTTTTCCCTAATATTGAAGATGATTTTCCGAGAGAACCAACGACATCTATCAAACTAAACCACAACCGAACCGAGCGCATACTTATTACCGCGGAAGCTGGTAAAGCAATATGGCGAGAACTTTTTGGGCTTTTGATAAAAAAAGATGAAGAGAATATCGGTGGCCCACTATCGCTTCAGAATCCCTTGCCAGATGGATGTATTGATATTCATGTATGTGCAATGATTCGAAGCAAAGCGGAAATAAGGAATCTTGTTGAAAGCGTTTACAATGTTACTTCAAAAATGCTTACCGAAAAAGGTCGTTCAATTTACGAAGTGGAAGTGGAAGAAGCCGAATGGATGTCGCGCAAATTGGGCTATGCCGTAGAAGCCTATCGTAGAAACGTTGATAATTTTTGGGATCAAAGAGTTGAAATGGCAAAAAAGGACAGAAAAAAACTAAAGGCAATGCTCCACGCCAAAGTAGCCAGCTCTTACTGGACAGCCATCGAAAAGCAACGCCATCTTCTCATATCCTATGTTGATGTGTTTGATGATGACAGCAAATATGAGGCAGCTCAAAAAGCATGGCGCAATGCTATTCATCAGGCGGCTCGCGACGCATTTATCTCAGCTTGTGGACAGGAAACGCCACGCCAGATACGAGCGTTTGCTTTGGGATGGAATAAGCTTTTCATGGAGAAAAAGACGGATAATGAAGAACAAAATAACGAAGGAGGTGAAGAATGAATAATGATTCAACACACGAGGCTTTATTAGCATTCCTGCATAGTTGTCATGAACGTGACGACAGAGCAGCTCTAGCAAATTTACGTTGTGCTCTGAGAAAAAACATGAAGCACCGTGCATGGCCGCTTCTCGCCCGCTTTGGCGGCATTGAGGACGAATTAAAGGAATACGACCATGAGGCAAAGGTAATTCAAACTATTGCAGGTTTATTTGCCATACACCCGACAAAATCAGAATACGATTTTGGTATCGCATGCCGGAGACTCATGCGTGATGATGAAAAGTTGGCAGATCCGAAAGATGTCGGACCGGTTGCGCGTCGTTTTCAGTATCTCCTGGCATCAGAGAGAGACGAAATCTGTGATCGCGTCGTTCGAATGGTGCTACGGATGAAAACACAGGACATTGCAGTGAATTATTATGAACTATTCAATGGACTTTACTTTTGGGGAGATAAAATAAAAAACCGGTGGGCTGGGAGTTTTTGGAATGTGCCGGAACTTGAGGAGGTTGCGCTGTGAGTTATCTTAGTCAAATAATTCTTGATCGGGCCGAGGCTGCAAAACGTAACCTGCATGGATTATATGATTGGCATGAATTCTCCTGGCACCTTTTTCCGGAGAAAAAGAAAAACGATAAACGGGATTTCTTAACCAGACTTGACACGGCTGAACACGAATTCAAGTTTACAGTTCTTTCAATAAATAAGCCGACCATGCCCTCTTGGTGTCCTCAAGAATGTTGGAGGGTGTTAGTAATACCGGGTTCATTTTTTCAACAGGATCGGTATCTTTTCAAGATCATTGCTAACCCTACAAAAACGCTTTCTAGGCGTGGACCCAAGGGAAATAAAAAGGAAAATGGCAGCCATCACGCAATTACACAAAAAGAAGATCTTTTAAAATGGCTTTTACAGAAAGGCGAGAAAAATGGTTTTCGACTTCTTGATGAACCTGAGCTTGAAATCTCACCACCTATTATTCACAAATTGTACCGAAAAAATGACGAAGGTATATTAATTGGTGTTGAATTTAAAGGAGCTTTGCAAGTTGCCGAACGATCAAGATTTATAAAGGGAACACATGAAGGTATTGGCCGTGCCCGGGGATTTGGGTTCGGCATGCTGGTTCTTAAACCGATTTCATAACAATAAGATAAGGAGAAATTTATGAGACATATCGAATTACACATTCTGCAATCTTTTCCAGTTTCGTGCCTTAATCGGGATGACCTTAACTCCCCCAAAACAGCGGTATTTGGTGGGGTGCAGCGGGCACGGGTATCGAGCCAGTGCTGGAAAAGGGCGGTGCGAGAGGCCGCTAAAAAAGAATTGCCAAAATTATTCACGGGTAAAAGGGGAAGATTATTCATCGAACCAATGAAAGCCGCGCTTGTTAAAGAAGGTTTTGAAGATAGTAAGGCATTGGAAATCGCAAAAGAATTCGGTGAGTATATGGCGAAATTTGATGTTGAAGCTGAAAAAAAAGACGGCATTTTAAGAGTGAAAACAGCTTATTTCACCACGCCGAGCGAAATAAATAAATTAGCAAAAGCGTATAAAGAAAAAGGGGAAGTGAAAAAGGCTATTAAAGAGTTGAAACCTGAAGACCTAAAAGATGCAGCGGATATTTCATTATTTGGACGCATGGTTGCCAGTGATCATACTTTAACTATTGAAGGTGCCGCAATGTTTAACCATGCGCTTTCTACTCATAAAGTTGAAAATGAGATTGATTACTTTTCTGCCATGGAAGACTGGCCGAACGATGATGCCGGAGCTGCAATGACCAGCACTCTCGAATTTAACTCTGCTACATACTACCGTTTTGCCGCTTTGAATCTCGATATGCTTTTTGATAAAGATCACCTTGCATGTCTTGAAAATAAGGAACGCAAGGACGTAGTGAAAGCTTTTGTCAGGGCGACACTTCAGGCTGTTCCCGTTGCGCGCAGAAATTCGATGAATGGCAATGTGCCGCCGAGTTACGTTATTTGCGTATTACGTGAAAAAGGACATCCAATCCAGTTGATTAACGCTTTTGAAGAATCAATACACAGCAAAAATGGAATTGTGAAAAAATCCATCGAGGCTTTGGAAACAGAATATAAGACATTGAAAGCAACTTGGGGGCTTGATGGCATTGAAGTGAAAATACCAGAGAAGAATCTCAATGATCTTCTAGCGGAGGTTGAAAAACATGTCAAATAATACTGCTGTGCTTGCCCTACGCCTTCAGGGGCCTATGCAATCGTGGGGCTTTAATAGCCAGTTTAACCGGCGCGATACAGCTTTGTTTCCGACAAAAAGCGCTCTTGTCGGATTGTGTTGCGCAGCTATGGGGCTTGATCGAGGATCAGAAGAAGAAAAAACTGCATTACAGAAATTTATCGATACGAAACTTCTTTGCGTTGCGATACCGCGCAAACAAAAGAAAAGGGAAGTGGCAGTTAAGAGAATGCAGGATTACCATACTGTAGGTGGAGTTGCATCGTTATTTGGTCGGGACGCGTTGACAAAAAGAGTATGTACGAAGGATGCAAAGGGAAATTTCAAAACTGATGCGGTTCTCACATATAGGCAATATCTTAATGATGCCGGTTTTATTGCACTGTTTGACGGAGAAAAGGCTTTCCTTAAAGAGATTGCTGAAGGTGCAACGGAAAAATCATGGTCTTTGCAAAATCCCAAATGGGGGGTCTGGCTTGGGCGCAAGGCGTGTATACCATCGACGCCTGTGTTTGCCGGCCTCTATTCTTCGGAATCGGAGGCTGTCAACAAGCTTCTCGAATTTGAGGGAAAAACTCTTGAGAATTTCAGTTGCGTAAGAGAAGTTAACTCATTTGGAGATGGCGTAGATTCATACATGGATCAGCCGGTATCATTTGATATTCACGGCAGGAAATTTGCACCAAGGCGAATATTGTTACAAGAAGCAAAAATGTAATTGCCGTATTCAACATTAATTTTGATTAAGATTATCTTTTAGAGGTTAGAATTTATGAAATCATTGGATCGCGATTTTCTTAAACGTCAGGCCATACCAATTGAATTTGCTGGCACGTTACGTCTGTTGGGTGAGTATCGGGGCAAGCAGGAATTATTTCAAAAGCAAATGCCACAAGTTTTGAATACACTCAGGCAGACAGCCATTATTCAGAGCACTGAATCGTCAAACCGGATTGAAGGCATAACGGTGGAAGAAAAGCGTCTGCGTCCCCTGTTGGAAAAAGGCGCAGCACCCCGCAATCGTTCCGAGGCCGAAGTTGTTGGTTATAAAAATGTGCTGGCATGGATACACACTATGCATGACCGTATTGATATTACGCCGGATATCATTCTCAAGATGCATCGCGACATGTTGAGCAAGACGGATATTCCCGCCGGTAACTGGAAGCGACGAGACAATACCATCGAAGAACGTCTGCCCAACGGCCGGTGGATTACGCGCTATGTTCCTGTTGCGGCCAAGGAAACACCTTTTTATATGAAAGAACTGTGTAGTCACTTTACCCGTTTATGGGAAGAAGGCCGCATAGATCACCTGCTTCTTACTTATGCTTTTGTTCTAGATTTTCTCTGCATTCATCCGTTTACAGATGGGAACGGTCGGGTGTCTCGCTTGCTCACAACACTGCTACTTCACCAAGGTGGTTATGAAGTTGTCCGTTACATCAGTCTTGAACGTTTGATTGAGGAAAACAAAGGCGATTACTATGATGTCCTGAATCGCGTTTCGGCCAAATGGCATGAAGCAGGTCATTCTATAATTCCGTGGTGGGAATATAATCTCGGCTTGTTAATTACTGCGTATAAGGAATTTGAAAACCGCGTAAATGTTGTTCGTTCAAGTCGTGGTTCTAAAACTGCGTGGGTACAAGAAGCCATTGTACATCTGCCAAAAGAATTTGAAATGCGGGAAGTCGCGCAAGCGTGTCCGGGAGTCAGCCGTCCTATGCTTCGTACCGTTATGGAAAATCTTCGCGAGCAGGGTAAACTTGAAACTTTAGGAACAGGCCGCGGCGCAAAATGGCGAAAGGTGATAATATCTGATAAACGTGATAATAAACGTGATAATAAGAAAAAGGGGTGATTGATTGTGACCGAGCCTATTCTGCCGCCACTTAAACCGATTCCGATAAAAGACCGTGTTTCCGTCATCTTTGTGGAAAAAGGCAATCTCGACGTTCTGGACGGCGCTTTCGTTGTTATTGATAAAAACGGCGTCCGCACACATATCCCCGTGGGCGGAGTTGCCTGTTTGATGTTGGAACCAGGATCACGAGTCTCTCATGCTGCCGTCTCGCTGGCATCTCGCGTAGGATGCTTGTTGGTTTGGGTGGGCGATGGCGGCGTTCGTCTTTACGCATCAGGTCAGCCTGGTGGAGCGCGCGCCGACAGGCTTTTGTATCAGGCAAAGCTAGCCTTGGATGATACAGCTCGTTTGAAAATTGTCCGGAAGATGTATGCCATGCGATTTAAAGAAGAGCCGCCTGAGCGGCGCAGCGTAGAGCAATTACGCGGAATAGAAGGCGTGCGGGTTAGAAAGATGTATGAACTGTTGGCGCGGCAATATAGCGTTATGTGGAAAAGTCGCAATTATGATTATACGGAATGGGAAAGTGGCGATATTCCAAACCGCTGTCTGAGTTCGGCGACGGCTTGTCTTTATGGTATCTGCGAGGCGGCGATTTTGGCTGCCGGATATGCGCCTGCCATTGGTTTCATTCACACGGGTAAACCGCAGTCGTTCGTTTACGATATAGCGGATGTCTTTAAATTTGAAACGGTTGTACCTGTGGCCTTTCGTATTGCTGCAAAAAAACCCAGTGAGCCTGAGCGTGAAGTCCGAATCGCCTGTCGCGATGCGTTTAGACAGTCAAAAACCCTGAGCCGGATCATTCCGACGATTGAAGAAATTCTTCATGCTGGAGGGCTTGAGTGGCCTAAACCGCATGAAGAGGCGGTTGAAATAGCTATTCCGAATAAGGAGGGAATTGGCGATGCTGGTCACCGTGGTTGAAAACGCTCCGCCGCGTTTAAGGGGAAGACTGGCAATCTGGCTTTTGGAAGTGCGTGCTGGTGTTTACGTGGGCAAGGTATCGCGGCGTGTCCGCGAAATGATCTGGGCACAGATTGAAAAAGGTATTGGAGATGGCAACGCAGTGATGGCTTGGAGCACAAATACAGAATCTGGGTTTGATTTTATGACGCTGGGTGCCAATCGTAGAATTCCGGTAGAAATGGACGGCATCAAACTTGTTTCGTTCCTGCCGGAAGAAAATAAGAAAGAAGAAGTGGATTCATGAAATTGGTTACCAAATTATTGGTGGAAATTCGATCTTTGAAAATTTAATAAGAAATCAAAGAGATAGAAGAAGTATGTTCCCCACACACGTGGGGATGAACCGCCGGCTGACCTCCTAAGAAGGATTGCATAATGATGTTCCCCACACACGTGGGGATGAACCGGTACTGATGGAGTAGCCACATATGAAAATCGCATGTTCCCCACACACGTGGGGATGAACCGGCTCCGTCACTGTCATCAGCGGCGTTGCGGTAATGTTCCCCACACACGTGGGGATGAACCGAATACATGAAAAATTTAGCAGTAACTCAAACGATGTTCCCCACACACGTGGGGATGAACCGGAAGTTAAGCCCGTTGAAAAGAAGGAAGTAAAATGTTCCCCACACACGTGGGGATGAACCGCAGCATCAGCAGCATAAGCAGCATAAGCAGCAATGTTCCCCACACAC
>JBKQWB010000084.1:0-4373 GCA_052139735.1 Smithella sp.
CACCCCAGAGGTGGCATTCATAACGATCTTTCGCCTGTAGCTCTTCGTTTTGGCCTTTACGGGGATAAACAAAAATTCTTCCAGCCGATGTTCCCGGCGCCGATGGCGCAGGTTGACCATACATTCGAGGCTGTTCCCGGATGACCGCTGGCGCAGGTACATAATATGGTGAATAATAGGGCGCATAATAATAAGGAGCCACAACTGCTGCACCTCCTATTACCGCCCAAGGCGCCCACCAACCCCAATAGCCGCCTCCCCAATAGCCGACTCGTGCATTACCGGATAATGGGTTTACGAGAAAAATAATCATTGTGAAAACAAGAACCGCGAAGGCAATTTTCTTCATATTTGTCCTCCTTGCTTGATTCTGCAAATGTGTTTTTAATTTTTATACTCCATTTTTCAATGCATTTCTATTAATAATAAGCAAGAAGTGCACCTAAAAGATGAAAGCAACATAAGTATAAGATATCTTATCACATATATCAATTATACATTTTCCTATTGGATTTTTTTCATTTAAAAACGGGTAGGATATATACAGCTATTAATATTCAACTGGATAATAAGTATCCAGAGGAGCAGTTGTTATTTCTTTCACCTGAGTCCCCTTGTTGGGCAGTTTTCACAATTGAAGATTACGGGAAAGAGAGTAATGCCAAATTGTTTCTCTTAAAGATTTGACCAGGGTCTTTTCAGCCCCAGCGAGCATTAACAGAGAAACTGCCACAGCCCAGACACCTTGCATCAAAAAGGAATTGAATAAATTTGACTAAGCCTTTTTTTTACTTTTCGCAAAGTAAAAAGCAAGCCGTGCGTTTTCCAATATCTGAAGAATGTCTTTATCAGCATGACGGCATGATTCATTTTGCATAAAATTTTATCACAGAAAATCTTAAACTTGCCGTTTCTCCTTTTAAGCTTTTGCGATTTAAAAACCGATATGCTGAAATATTTGTGCCATGCAGCATCAAATATCAGGCCGTAATAAAGCCACGGTTTCAAATGAGCAGCATAATGAATGATCATGGGATTGTTTTTTGCCTCATCGAATTCTCCTTCCGGATAAATCAGATAAGGCTTTCTATCAGGAAACAGGAATAGATAGTTCATCAGATTATATTTGACCGGAAGAAGTCTTATCTTATTGCGGCATGTGATATTCAAAACATCCTGGTCCTGGAACAGATATCCTTTTTTGATCTCACTGCGAAATGTTTCGGTCATTGTGTCCTGGCGAATCTTTTTCAGATTCATCAGCAATACGCCTGTATTGATATAACTATTCTCTGCGGAAAGTCCTGTTTCCTTATACCGCTGGGCATGATTCTGAAACGGATCATTAAAATCAACGTCTTTGATACCGCCGAGATAGTAACCTTCCAAATCTGTGGAAAAAAACTCAGCCAGATCAGTGCAAACGATGATATCGCTGTCAAGATAAATGCATTTTTCGTATTGCAGGAGGATCTCGCCCAGCAAAAGACGGTAACAGGTAGGCTTTGTTATATGGCTTAAACGCATCAAAGTATCGGAGAAACTATCCTTCATATCAATAAAATGGATATTACAATGGGGATACGCAACTTTCATAAGAGCTATCTTTTGGGCAGTCCGTGTAGAAAAATCGGCAGGCACCAGAATATAAAAATCATAAAAGGTATTTTTTGCGGCGTTTTCCAGTATGGAAGTCATTGCCACAGCGGTGGGCATGGCGTAATTTTCATCTGTGGCCAGGGCAATCGGAATGCGGGTCTGAATCAAAAATAACTCATCTTGTGCTGCACCCATCAGGCGCCTCCCGGTTTTTGAATAACAGATTTTGCCGTAATAAATAACTCAACCAGTTTAGCAGGTAAAAGTTGTTTTATAAAACTCTTCATTCCGATGTATACATTTTTCGAGGCATACCTTACCATAAAGAAAGTATGCGACGTTAGAAAACGCTGTATTTTTTTTGCTTCTGGGGCAGTCTCGTAAGGCAGTGTATGTAATTTATCTTTGTAATGAGACGTCCACGTTTTTATTGCGTGAAGGCACTCCTTTTCCCGGTGTGTTATAAAATGAAAAACTGTCAGTTGAGTCGCATTCATCGCAGAATGGAGCGCCGCAATTATTGCTTTTAGTGCAAGATCTCTGCGATTTACGTTTTCAAAAAACGAAACGCGCTCAACATGCGAAAGGAAGCGATGATATTGATTACAAATTGTCATGCAACTCGAAAGAGCATCTTTTCGCATTGTGTAATTGTATTTTATTTCATGGGTTATGACTATCGTTTTTGCGCGATAAAATATTTTATGCATGATGGCCATATCTTCAAACGTTCTGTCTTTCGGAAATTCGATGCCGTCAAAAAGCTCTTTTTTGAACAATTTATCCCACAAGTAATTGCGAAGCCACTTGTCGTTTACTAGCTCCAAGAGCGCTTCATTGCCCGAGAAAAGGGTAACGCCTTCGGGAATATCATACGGGAACGGACGCACGTCTATAGAATTGATAATCCGTTTATTGCATATTGAAATGTCCGCATTGTTTGAGTATAAAATGCGGTAAAGCGTTTCGTAATAATCAGGATCAATAAAATCATCCGAATCGATGAAACTTAAATAACTGCCGTGCGAAAGACGCATCCCTGCATTCCGCGCTTCTGATACGCCTGCATTCTCCTGATGAACTAAACAAATCCGGCGATCTTTTTTAGCATATTCTTCGGCAATGACAGGGCAGCGGTCGATTGAGCCGTCATTTATGATGATTATTTCAAGATTGCAGTAGGTTTGCGCTATAATGGAGTCAAGACAGCGGATAAGGTACGCTTCTGTATTGTATACTGGAACAATTACGCTTATTAAGGGCAGAGTATTATCCAAAATATCCCTTAAATTTATCTAAATGTATTATGGACCTAAACAGGATATTGAAACAGCAGTTTTCTCCCATCATTTTTATCGTCCTGTCGACTGCACTATAATTTTTTTATGGGACATTGATTCTGATGCAAAGAAGTATAAGAAGATTGATATGACGTGTCAAGAAAATATAGACCGAAAATATAGACCGCAAATTATAAAGATAAGAATCGATCATAAGAAAATTCACTATTGAATATATTGATTAACCTATGCTACAAATATTCCACTTCAGGCTACAGCATTTACTCTTTTTAGGACATTCATATGAAATTTAGCGTTGTTATTTGTACATTCAATCGAGCCGAAAGCTTGCGGAGAACGCTTAAAAGTCTTCGAGAAGTTGTCATCCCTAATCATTTATCATGTGAGTTTATCATAGTAGATAACAATTCAAACGATGATACACGACTTGTCGTCGAAGAAATCGAGAAGCATTTTGAACTAAAAATAAAATATGTGTTTGAAGATAAGCAGGGGATCTCCTATGCCCGCAATCGAGGGATAAAAGAAGCCAGGGGTGAAATTATCGCGTTTACAGATGATGACGTGATAGTAGACAAATATTGGATCCAAAATATTGATAAGGCATTTAAAGAACATGATGATGTTGCATGTATTGGCGGGAAGATATTGCCGATTTGGGAGATTCCCAAGCCGAAATGGCTGAAACCCGATTTGTATGGGTATTTAGCACTGTTGGATTATGGTGATTTTGTTGTTTATATGGATACGTCAAAAATTTGGTCTGCAAATTTAGCTGTAAAATCTGAAATATTTAAAAAATATGGCCTGTTTGATACAAATCTTGGAAGAATACCAAAAAAATTATACAGTGGCGAAGAAACGCAATTTTTACAGAGATTACTGACTGCGGGTGAAAAAATATTATATCATCCTTTGTTAATCGTTCATCATTATATTCCCGCTAATAGAATATCGAAACAATACATGCGCAAGTGGGAATTTGATAATGGGGAGATGGAAGGAATTCTTTTGAAAGATACGAAATATTCAGACATTATGGTTTATCACCACCGTACAACAAAAATAAGATTGTTGAAAAATGTCATTGTGAGCCTGTTGAAAATTGTATGCTTCACAAATGACAGGTTCAATCATGAATTAAGAATCTGCCACGTTTTAGGGTTCCTGTCAGGGAGAATTAAAGGATACTCATAAAATCATGACCCGACACAGGCATCCAACACCGGCTCCGTTAAAATTTTAGTCCAAAGAAATCTTCTATAACTTGAAAAAAGCAAAGGTATTGATTGAAAAATGGCTGAACTTTAACTTAACATATGGTACCTTATCTTAAAGATATGGTAAATCACTACTGTCCCAACGTTAGTCGAATAAATTCAGTTGGTTGTTAGTATCTGTATTTTCTTCCATAACATCAACATCTGTAAGCGCTTGTAAAAGCGGTATTTTCTCGAAAAGCGTCACACTGAC
>JBKQWB010000085.1:0-6392 GCA_052139735.1 Smithella sp.
GCAGCTTTTAGATACCATTTTACGGCTTCTGTGTAATCTTTAGTAACGCCTAACCCTTTATCATAGATCCATCCAATATTGAGTTGAGCTTTGGCATGACCTTGTTCGGCTGCTTTTTGGTACCACATCAAAGCCGCGGCATAATCTTGAGGGATCCCCTCGCCGTGTTCATACATCCATCCGAGATTGTTTTGAGCCTGGACCATCCCTTGATCGGCTGCTTTCCGATACCACTTTAAAGCTTCGGAGAAGTCTTTCGGGACACATTCCCCGTTATAATATATCAAGGCAAGGTTGTATTGAGCTTTTGCGTCATTATTATCAGCCGCTTGTACCCACCATTTTATGGCCTGTAAACAATCTTTTGGGCTACCCTTGCCCTTGAAACACATCGTTCCTAGGATTCTTTGGGCTTTAGAATCTCCTTGATCAGCAGCTTTACGATACCATTTAAAAGCCTCAACATAATCTTGAGTAACACCCTCGCCGTTATAATACTGTTCTCCAGTTTTGTAGGCTTCATCCGCTTCATAAGCCTTGACATTTTGTAAACCTATATTATCGGCTGCGGGATTTGCGTTAACTGAGAATTTCAAGATTATTGCGGCGAGAAGTAATATGCGGCGCATGGTAGCCCTCAATGTGATGACTTATTATGTCGATTTAGGGCCTTAACTATGTCGGGATAATCGACATCTTTGGCCAGGGAAAGGGCTGTATGGCCGGACTGCGATGCAATCTTTGGATCAGCGCCGTTTTCCAGTAGGAGCTTCAGCATGTCAACATCGCCGTTGAATGCGGCCCACATCAAGGGGGTCCAACCAGCTATGTCTGTGCTGTTAACCGCTGCGCCCTTTTGTATTAAAATCCTTGCGCATTCCAATGCATTATCCGGGGGGTTAGAGAATTTGCCAGATCGATAATGCCCAGCCAAAATAAACAGAGCTGTCTCACCGATACCATTGCTTTCATTAGGATCAGCGCCCTCAGCCAGGAGACTCATGGTCTGTTCCTTATCATCAACCAATACAGCCATCATCAGGCGTGTCATTGAAGCACCTACTTCGTAAGAAGACTGTTTGAGATCCTTATCGCCAATATAAACCAGCGATCGATCGAGAACATTAGGATTGGTCACGGAAAAATCGATGTGCCCGATTTCGTCGATCCATTCCTTTTTATAAGCGAGTAACCTGTCTGAAGCCTTAATTATTTCAATCATCTCACCGCTGGAAAGACTACCAGGTTTCATACGCCTGTATTTCTCCCGAGCTTCTTTTGCGTCCATGTAGTCCTCAAGACATTTTTTGTGTTTTATTTCTTTGTCTCTCTTGGCCATTATAAGCTTGTATATGGCGGAATCACCGCAACGTTTTGCAATATCAACAACTGATGGGCCACCATTGTCGCGGGATTCTAGATCGGCACCCTGATCCAATAGATATTCAACAATGCGTTTGTGACGGTTTTTAACGGCTGTATAAAGAGGAGTTACGCCACTATTTGATGCGAGATTAATTTTAGCGCCGTTATTTAAGAGCCACTGTACAATTTGAAGCTGACCGAAGCCACTAGCGGCAATAAGTGGTGTAAAACCGTCATTAGCTTGCGCATTGACCGGAATACCAGCCGCTATTATTCGTTTAACGTCGGAAAGATGACCTTTTGCTGCTGCTTGCAGTAGGGCTTCTGTCAGCTCAAACCTAGCATAGATCGGGCGGAGATGATTGTAAACGGCACGACTGGGGCCTTTTTCAGCCAGATCAAGCGGCAAATTGCCGAAGCTGTCTCTAAGACCTATATCCGCACCTTTAGTCCCGAGATACTTCACCACTTCCAGATGACCGGCGTCAATCGCCTTCATGAGAGGCGTATAACCCACTGAGCCACGAATATTAACATCAGCGCCCTGGTCAATAAGGAACTTGATAACGGGCAAATGGCCCCCGCCAGCGGCTTCAATCAAAGCTACACGACCGAAAATGTCTCTTGAATTCGCCTTAGCGCCCTTCTCTAAGACCAGATAACGAACTTTTTCCAAATCACCGGCCTCAGCGAAAACGACCAGAGCATTCGCAATATCATCAGCGAGGGCGACGTTCGCGGTGGATAGGATAGCCACCAGAATAATTATGGTCAGGAGTAGTATCGTGCGCATGATAGCCCCCTCCACAATGTAATAGAAGCAGTCTGATAAATACTTACACCCGGAATGACGGCCGTGCAATATTTTAAACTTTCTCGAATTCCTAGTGGTATAAGGGAAGTGGAGGGCAAGATGGATACGCTCCTCACGGGCACGGCAACCTGCAACATCGCGTCAATCAACGCAATCGCTTCGGGTGCGAAGCGGCAGACAAGGAGTTATTGCTGTTTCACATTGTTATTTTTCACCGTTCCTTTTGTTCTGATTAGTGAGGCGTTTATACTCTTAGTCATTTCCCTTTTTTCCTGGACCATTAATCGACTACTTACCTTTTTCAGCCAATATCTTCTTAGCTGCTCTTAAATCAATTTTTGCGTGATGACCATGTTTCTCTAATAAATGTAATAGATTCGATCCGTTTAATAAGGTCAGTGGTTTCCCTTTTGCGAATTCATATGCATCTGGGCCATAATCAGCAGTTGACACTAAGAGGCCCTTGGTAGCGCCTTCATTTACTACAGTGCCATATAAATCACGAACTGCAGAAACGTTAACCGTATTAGTATATCTTTTTGCTTGAATAACGATTTTACCCCCACGAATAGGATCAGGATCGAATGCGATTGCATCGACACCACCGTCTCTGCTTGCTTGAGTTATTTTAACTTCACCACCACCAGTTTGAAATTCTTTCTCAAATAACTCTCTAATTAGATGTTCAAAATCTTCCCAATCCATTGCTGCTAAATTGGTCGTATTATCTATCTGATTAGCGACATCATAGCCTTCGACAAATCGTTTATCTACTCTACTGATTTGCAGAATGGGTTGTACAGGAGTTAAACTACTAAGTTTGCTACTTGCCACACCTTTCAGGTTTTTAAAGCAAGTTTTGGGATCAACGTTTGATAGATCAATTCCCATAAATTCGCTTTTCTTTGCTTGTATACTTAGAATACAATTGTTTTCTTCCTTGCCCGTAGCCCTGTTAATTGCTTTGACCCAGCCATTAAAAGAAATAGCTTCGATTGCATTAGCAACATCTGCTTCGAATAGTTCGTGAATTGACCGAAGGGTAATTTTATACATGGCTTCATCTAAGATACCATTTAGTTGAGATTCCGAAATATAGGATTCTTTAAATTCCTTTTTAGATGCTATATATTTTACTTCTCTTACTCTAGGGAAGCATTTTATTGCTGGTAATTCATATTCTACAATTAATATGCTGTTATCAGGATTGTATTCCAATTCAAAGTTTTTGGGGAAAGAATCCGGATATTCTGAAGAATTCAAAACCATTTCACAATACTCGACAATTGAATCACTATTTTTGTTTAAATATGTTTCTTTCATTTCATCAATTTTTGCATTAAAATCGGCTTGCTCACTTAAGAAGTTGTTTTTACTTTTTTCCCATCGAGCAACATCGCCCTCCCATCTTTTCATTTCATCTTCGAAATCTTTATCCAACTGATCATTGAATTTATCAATGGTAGCTTTTTGTTTTTCCCATTCTGCAATTGCCATTGAATATTTGTTTTCAACTTCTTGAATTTTCTTTTCTCTTTTTGATTTAAATAATTTTTCAAAGAAACTGAAAATGGGGGTAAATTCGGCTGATTGTTTTTCAGGTTTGGATGGATATTCTTTTATATCTTTTTTAGTTGCTTTGGCAGGTGATGTTTCGGGATACTTTTCTTTTTTCTTTAAGCTTTCCCAATCAATTCTATCGTCGATAGATAAAGTATGAATGAGAAGGTTGTCAATTTGTCTTAGAGATTCGATCGCTTCTTCCGTTCGCAGCTTCGCCTCTTCTGTTTTCGAATTCGCTTCTTCGCGATTGGCGCTTTTCTGTGCATTAACTATTCGTTTGAATTCATTGATTTCCCATTTTTCCGTCCATTTCTGAGCTTGTAAATTTGCTTTGTTATTTAGCATATCAATATCTGGTGCAGAGATTAATTTGTGCTCATTCAATCCCTTATGATACATCTCAACTGTATATTTCAATATACGTGTTCCAGACACATTCCAATATGCTTGCGCTTGACCACTTTGGATTTGATTATTGGACATCTTCAATTACCCCTCAGTTTAAGCACTTTAACAATATTTTGGCTCACCTATAGCCATGCCGCGTAGCGGAAATGCAGAACCTGTGCAGCCCTTGTTTCAAACCGAGCCATAACTAAAGGTTACTTCATATAATATAACAATGGCGCTAGTGTCGCTATGTTTTTCTTACAGTAGGAAACTCATTTCTGGAAACGGAAACCATATTAATGTAAGGTAGATATCGTATTGATTCGACTGAAATCGGAGACAAATTATGGACGTTGTCAGACAGATTTACGAAAGCCTCCCTGAAAGTATCCGAATGCCCGATTCGTTGAAGAATCGACCAGTCGAGGTAATCCTGTTGCCGTTGGATGAAGCCCCAGATACGCTGGATAAGAAACGGAAAAAGCGAAAATTGGCTTATGAGTTCCTTGGGGCCTGGAAAGGAGAAGCCCTAACCAGGCCTGAACAGGGCGAATACGAAACCAGAGAGCCGTTGGAATGATCCTAATGCCTGACACTAATGTGTGGATCAAGTTACTCAATCCCGGGAACAACACCGTTAAAGACCGATTTATTGTTACAGACCCTCGAGATGTACGGTTGTGTTCAGTGGTCAAGGCCGAACTCTATTTCGGCGCTTACAAAAGCGCCAGAAAAGAAGAGAATCTGACTACTCTCGAAAGTCTCTTCAGATGTTTTTCATCTTTTCCTTTTGGAGATCGAGCGGCAAAGATTTATGGAGACTTGCGGACACGGCTGTCACTCAAAGGGACAATTATAGGTCCAAATGATCTGATGATCGCTGCAATCGCTATTGCTAACAAATCAATACTGGTTACACACAATATCAAAGAATTCCAGCGGGTTGATGGCCTTGAGATCATAGATTGGGAAGTTCCTTAAGTCCCTATTTTGGTTGTCGCTTAAACTGGAAGGGATGAAGGCGGCCGTAAGGCCAGGGCCGTCACAGGCGGGTGGGCGAGGACATGGGTGTGCCGAGGATGGCCGAGGAGTAATAGAAGGGGTCTCTACGGTTCGGTCATTGTCCTTCGCAAGTCATAGTACATCGCAACAGTTTCAGGTTCAGTCGCGGTAGTAGAGATTGCGGCTTTTAGTTTCTTGAAACATCTCTCTTTTTCAGATTGAGTGAAGAATTGGAAATAGTTTTTCTCATAGAAATGAATAGCTTGTTCCGTGATGTATGAATCAACCGTCAGGAACCGACAGCCGGTCCTGTTGTCAGTCAGGAACAACTGTTTTGTCATATTTAGTAATTGGGTTCCTAACCCCCGGCTTTTAACGTTTTGCTGAACTCCCAGCCTGGCGATTTTTACAGCCGGAAGAGCCTTGTATTGTTTGTTATGTGGTATCAAA
Organism: Smithella sp.; assembly: GCA_052139735.1. Classification (GTDB taxonomy): domain Bacteria; phylum Desulfobacterota; class Syntrophia; order Syntrophales; family Smithellaceae; genus Smithella. The sequence continues at coordinate 5,585 of JBKQWB010000085.1, forward strand.
GAAACGATTTTCTTCCATTGGCTCTTGGTACCCCCCATTTCACTCATGATAACATCTCTTCTTATGGCGTCATTACAAAAACTTATGAATGCAAGAGGAGGATTGGAACGGGAAAGGCGAACACCAACTGGAGTCAAGATAAATGTTTTTGCAATAAGTTCCCTGTCGTATTTCTCAATGTCCCTGTCGAAAAAGGAGTTTAGGTCCTCTACACCACAATCAAAAGGATATTTTCGTATTGTCGAAAGGTAAGGCGAAAGCCGCCAATTATCAATGTCAATACTATTTCTTCTTTTTTGAGTTGGCACTGGCTACAATTTCTCTCCTAAGATCCTCCAATTTCGGGGTTGGAACCAATGAAAGTTTTTGATCCTGTTCTTTTTCGACTTTTTCCCACCACTCGGTGGCTTCATTACCCTCAAGAATGGGTGTGGCGCCAATTGGGGCAGCCATTGTAATTCTCCTTTTATTAATTGTGAAATTATTGTGATTGACCTCAGACCATCTGAAATTTCTTGGTCACTCCATGTAATTCAAAATGCGATGATCTGCTGTGAATGTCAAGAAATAGGTCAGATAGAGAATGGACATTTTAAATGTTAGAAATTGCCGTCGGGCACCCCGAGCAAGGGATGGAGGCGGCCGTAGGCCAGAGCCGACACAGGTGGGTGGGCGAGGCTATGGCTGTAATCTGTTCAGAACAGCCACCAATAAATAATCCATAGAGCCCAAGCTTATAGACGGAGAAAAGAGATTACATAAAATTTGTTTTCGGATGACCGTCAGGGAATGGAACCCGGCAGGGTCG
>JBKQWB010000086.1:0-55463 GCA_052139735.1 Smithella sp.
GGATACTCAGATCGATCATAAATTTTCAAGTCGATAACTCGTACAATTGGCATATTTACTAAATGATAACAAAATATTAATGAGTGTTAAATAATTCTATTCCGGACAGTAGTGATTTTTTATATAAGATTAAAAAACTCTTATTTTATCCAAAGGTTCCGGCAGGACTATCTCATATCAATACGATGCCGCCGGAAATAGGATTGCCATGACCAGACCGGATGGGCAGATGATTGCTTATGCTTACGACTTCAACAAACTGCTCAACCAGATAACCACAGACCTGGGCAACTTTACCTTTACCTACGATGCAAATAACCGCAGAACAACAAGAACCCTGCCCAATGGAACAACCTCAACCTACAGCTATGATGACAGCAGCAGAATCACCGGAATAAATACCACGCTGAATCAGACAACCATCGACAGCGTAAGCTACACAATGGATAATGTCGGCAACCGAACGGCAAAAACGCAGAACGCAACAAGCTACAGCTACGTTTACGACAATATTTACCGGTTGACCCAGGCAACACCGTCAAGTGGCACTCAGGAAGCATATACCTACGATCAGGTTGGCAATCGTCTGACGAAAGCGCCGGATACGCCTCCGAATACAAATGTGACGACACAATACAGCTATGACGACGAAAACCGCCTCACGGGAGTGCAGATCACACAAAACGGCAACATAAAGCAACTTACTTTTGCCTATGATCCTTTCGGCAATAGAATATCCAAAACTATTGTTCAGGATGCAATAGGCACAGATTGCACCAGCCCGAACGTTTGCCCGAGGACAATCAATTATGTTTATGATGGCAAGAACATCATCATGGAGTATGATCAGTCAGGAAATATCACCGCAAAATACACACATGGGCCAAACATTGATGAACCACTGGCCGTTCAGCAAGGCACAAACACATATTACTACCATGCTGATGGCTTGGGCAGCATTACGGCATTGAGCAACACAAGCGGCAACATCGTGCAGACATACAGCTACGATTCCTTCGGCAACATGACGGCAACGGGTAATATCCGTCAGCCCTTTACTTACACCGCAAGAGAATACGATTATGCAACGGGGATGTATTTTTACAGAGCAAGGTATTATGATCCCACGGTTGGGCGTTTTGTGACCAAAGACCCGATTGGGTTTAAAGGGGGAATTAACGTCTATGCTTACGTCTCAAACAACCCTGTGAATAATAATGATCCCCTTGGATTGTGTGATAAATGTTGTAAAAATTGTACAGTTCTTTGCTATAGAGTTGCAACAGGACTTCCTATATACCTTTGTCAAAAGTGGTGCGGTTTATCATGTTCAGAATTCCTTGGTTTCTTCTGGATTCCCGACGTAAAACAAACAGGGATAATGATTAAGAAATTTTCGTGTAGTGATTTCAACGTCACGCCATCCGAGGTAATTTAATATGTCAGATATAATAGTGAAAAAAGAGGATAAGAAGAAAGTTATTATTTTTAAGACATCACCGCTAGCTTATATCCCTCTTGCTATTTTAATAATAGTATTGTTGGTTACTATAATTTCTAAATTGTTGAGTTATTTTTGGCGTTAAGCAGTCAAAGAGGAGAACGAACAGTCAAATCTCTTCTTGACTCATTTTTGAGTTTTGGATTACTAGGAATTCGGGGGACATAACACTTAATTGATTGCAACAGGGTTTTAATGATAGCGGCTGGAGATTTTTTCTTTAATCTCTTGGCTAATGTAATAAAAGCAGCCGTTATCAAGAAACAAATGAAGAGAGGAATATAAAGCCAAAACAGTTTATCTTTAATAATAGGAGAAATTTAATGAAGAAAAAAATATTGTTTAGCGTGATAATGTTGACAGCGTTGCTTTGGTGTGTGAGTGCTGCAAATGCAGCATCCAGTGCAAAATCAAATACAAAATCAACAAAGAATATTGGGGACGGTTCTCTTTAATGGAAGAGATGGTTGAGATTACCGGAAGAAATATATGCCAAGGACAGCAAGAGTAGCACCCCGGGACTATATTTATCATGTTCTGACAAGAGGAAATAACAGACAGAACATTTTTAAGGATGAAGGCGAAGGGGTCAAGTCTCCTCTTGGCTCAACTTAGATAAAAGTGATTAGCCGATGCGGCGGGATAAAGATTAGGAGAGCATTAAAACAAAGGTTTTAAAGATGTCCAGACCGTTACGAATTATATATCCTGATGCGTGGTATCACGTGATGAACCGGGGACAAAGCAGAGTGCAGATATATCGTGAACAGGACGATTATTTTGCATTTGTAGAGTTGTTGCGCGAAGCATCGGCGATGTGGAAGGTACGGATTGCTGCATATTGCCTGATGTCAAACCATTATCATCTGCTGGTTCAGACACCGGGGGCGAATTTATCGCGATTTATGCGTCATATAAATGGGCTTTACACACAATACTTCAATCGAACTTATAAAAGTGACGGCCCTCTGTTTCGCGGGCGGTATAAAAGTATCGTTGTGGAAAGCGACAGTTACCTTCTGGAATTGGTGCGGTACATTCACAGAAATCCGTTGCAGGGCGGTTTGGTAAAGCACCTTGAAGATTATCGCTGGAGTTCGCACCGTATGTATATTTCGCGAGGCAATGAAGTTAACTGGCTGCATAAGGATTATGTTTTGTCCATGCTGGACACAGATAAGCAAAAGCGTCGGCAAGCCTATATTAATTTTATGAAGAAGGAAGAAGAAGCGGACATGATCAGCAAGTTATACAGTAAAGGGAAGTTGCCTTTGTTACTGGGAACAAAGGATTTCATAGATGACATCAGACATAGATATCTGAGTAAGACAAAGACAAATATTAAAGATACACCTCAGCTCAGGGAGTTATTTCAGGAAAAATCGGAAGTAGAGAAAGCCATCAGCAGCGCATATCAGGTTAAAGTTGAAGATCTGTTTAAGTCGCAGCGCGGCAATTATAATGAGGCGCGCAATGTGGCAATATATCTGATTAGGAAACATACCGGCGCATCGCTGTCAGATATTGGAGATAGATTTGAGATGCATAGTTACAGCAGTGTCAGCAGTGTTGTTTCAAGGATGCAACAAGCATTAAGAAGGGATATAAATTTGAGACAGCGCGTGGAAAAAGCGGAGAGGTTGCTAACATGAGCCAAGAGGAGACTTGACCCCTAATCTTAGGAAAGGATAAAAGTTAAAGATAGATTGCCAAGTTCACTATCGTGAACTCGCAATGACACAAGAAAGGTTATATAGATAAAATGCATAGAATAACGAGAGTAAAGAGTACCATCCCCTTTATTCTTTACTCTTTACTCATCGGCAGGCACTTTGCCGCGCAGTGATTTTGTTTGGGCCCGCTGATGTTTGGCCTCAAGAATTTTTTCTTTGGCGCGATGGCTGCGTTTTCGCTTTTGACGGCGGATCTTTTCCCGCTTTTCTTTTTCTTCGGCTATAAAACCTTTTTGCTGCCGTTCAATTTTATCCAGCAATATTCTTCGCGCCAAAAAGCGATTTAATGATTGCGATCGTTCTCGCTGGCATTTTACGGAAAGACCTGTGGGAAGGTGTACAAGATAAACACAGGAAGAACTTTTATTGACTTTTTGTCCCCCGGGGCCGGATGAACGGATGAAAGATTCTTCAAACTCGTCTTCGGCCACTCCCAATTCCAGCATTCTGGCGGCGAGAACTTTTTCTTTGTCAACGGAAACGGGCATGTTTTGTTTAATGAAGTTTAAGGGATAGAATAAATTTCGTCGCCGATCAAGTGAATCCAGTTTTCCGTGAGAATCTCTCTGGCTTCATCCAGCTTGTCGACACCGATAATAACGATGGTTTCTTTTCCGATACGATTGATTGTTGTATAGAGATAAAGAATATTAATCTCCGCGTTTGCCAGTGGTTTCAAAATTGCGTTGATACCGCCCGTATGAAGAGGGACTTCGGCCGCAAGCACAGGCGTCACTTCAAAATTGAAATTGAAACTGCTTAACAGCGCGGCGGCGCGGTCGGGATCGTTGACGACGAGCCGGACCCTGCTGTCGTGTTCGATACTGGCGGCAGATACGGCTTTGGTGCTGATATCTTCAGTATCAAGAATATGAATGAGATTGGCGAAAGAGCCGGATATGTTGCCTAATAAAACGGAAAGTTGTTTGACTGCCATAGAGTATCCTTATTAATCCTTGATATAATCAAATCCGGCGGCAAATGCCTTGCGATTAATTTCCGCAAGGGCTTTCTTTCTGCTGCCCATAATCGTTTCCAGGCACTTAAGATAAATATCGGAAGGAACGACTTCTGATTTTTTTATGAAGGCGCCCATCATGATGATATTGGCGACGCGGCTGTTGCCGAGCTCTTGAGCCATATTGGTACAAGGGACGCAGATCACCTTTACATCCCGGCGGTTGGGAAGCGCGTCAACAATAGATGAATTAATAAAAATGGTCCCTCCGGAACTTACCTTGTTTTGAAACGAAAAAAGGGAAGGGGATGTCATCGCGACCAGATAATCCGGCTCTGAGGCTACAGGAGATGCAATTTCCTCATCGCCTACCGCTACGGTACAATTGGCTGTGCCCCCTCTCATTTCCGCGCCGTAAGCGGGAAGATAAGTGACATGATAACCTTTGTTCATCGCGCTGTTGGCCAGACTGATGCCCATCATTAAAACGCCCTGGCCGCCAAATCCGGAAAAAATCGTTTTAACGATCATGATTCACCCTCCACGGTTTTCTTCGCGGCGTCAATTTCATCTTTAAAAACTCCCGGAGGAAATTCTTTGCTCAGGACTTCATCAATCCATTTGCACGAATCGACAGACGACATTTTCCAGTTGGTAGGACATAAAGAGAGAATTTCCACCAGCGAAAAACCCAGTCCGTCAATCTGGCATTGGAAGGCTTTCCGGATGGCTTTTTTTGTTTTATTTACACCGGCAGGAGAGCTTATCGAACATCTTTCCACATAAGTCGAGCCGCGCAACTGGGAAAATAATTCGCTGACTTTCACGGGGTAACCGTCCAGTTCCTGTTTGCGGCCGCCCGGACTGGTGGTTGTTTTTTGATTTAACATGGTTGTCGGAGCCATCTGCCCGCCGGTCATGCCATAAACGGCGTTGTTGATAAAAATGACGGTAATATTCTCGCCGCGGTTTGCGGCATGAAAACTCTCGGCTATGCCTATGGCGGCCAGATCGCCGTCTCCCTGATAGGAAAAAACAACACGGTCGGGAAGGGAACGCTTGATCGCTGTAGCCATGGCGGGGCCGCGGCCATGCGGCGCTTCGATCATATCCACGTCGAAGTAATTATAGGCCAGAACGGCGCACCCGGCGGGGGGCACGCCAATCGTAATGCCTCTGATGCCCATTTCGTCAATCACTTCAGCGACAAGGCGGTGGACAATGCTGTGACCGCAGCCTGGGCAATAGTGGAAAACATTTTCTTTTAAGCTTTCGGGATGTTTAAAAACTATCTTTGCCATGTATTTTTGATCCTTAAATTATGATCGAAATATAATCAGTCTTTTTTGTCATAGATTTTGGCAATGACATTGGCCAGTTCCGCCGGAGTCGGCACAGCGCCACCTGGACGGCCATGGAAATCAATATCGGCATAACCCTGCAGGGCAAGGCGAACATCTTCAAGCATCTGACCGGTGCTCATTTCAAAAACCAGAAATTTTTTGACTTTTGCAGATAATGCCCTTAATTTCAATTCAGGGAAAGGCCAAAGGGTGATCGGCCGGAAAAGGCCGATTTTCAGGCCATGTTCTCTTAATCTTTTAATGGCGCCCTTGGCAATACGGGCAGCCGTTCCATAGGCGACAATAACAATATCCGCGTCGTCAATTCGATATTCCTCAAAGAGGGTTTCATTTTTCGTGATCACTTCATACTTACGGGCTAATTTCCAATTGTGTGCCTCACTGTCAATAGGATCCAGAAGAAGTCCGCGAATGAATTTGCTTTTACCGTCGCCCGCGCCGCGCAGCATGAATTTTTCGGGATACTGACGGGGCTTGGGTTTCTTAAAAATTACCGGTTCCATCATTTGCCCCATCATTCCGTCGGCAAGAATCATAACCGGCGTTCGGTACTTATCGGCAAGATCAAACGCGTCCATCGTTAAATCCGCGAGTTCCTGACCGCTTGCGGGAGCCAAAACAATTGTGCGGTAGTCGCCGTGACCTCCGCCGCGGGTAGCCTGAAAGTAATCTCCCTGAGAAGGCCTTATATTGCCAAGTCCCGGACCGCCGCGCATGATGTTAACAATGATACCCGGAAGTTCACAGGCGGCCATGGAAGAAATGCCTTCCTGCTTTAAAGAGATGCCCGGGCTGGATGATGAAGTCATTACTCTGACGCCTGCGGCGCTTGATCCGGCAATCATATTAATGGCGGCGATTTCACTTTCCGACTGAATGAATACCCCGCCTTCCGCATTGCGTATGTGTTCCGCCATATATTCAGTCAGTTCGTTCTGCGGAGTGATCGGATAACCGGCATAAAAACGGCAACCGGCACGAATTGCCGCTTCACCAATTATATTATTTCCCGACATCAATACTTTGTTCACGGTATTATCTCATTTCCTATAAATTTCAATGACTTGTAAATATTCAATGTTGCTGTTATGATCATTTTGATATTTTTTTAACTATTTTAATATGTTCGCCAATTAAAATATGATCGGGCTTCTATCCTTTATTCCCGCTAATTTCAAGATATTTTTTATAACGATGACGGGAAACAGCCGATATTGTATATATTTCGCGGAATACTTAATCGTGAAAATATTCGCTTCAATTATTCTTTATTAATGAGGTTGTTTTGGCGATTTAACTTTAATGAAAATTATTTATGAAATTTAAATAATTTTAAAAAAATAAGTTGTAAAATGGCACACTTTTTTCTGTGCTGTTCATAAATTTATTAAGTTTTTGTTACAATTGTAATGATTTCATCATGTTTTGTTATGTACTTGATATTACATGATATTTTTTTTGCACAAACTTTAAGCAATCTGCTAGAGACCGCATTATTTGTGTGATTGCGGGAATTTTAAGCGCAGTTATCAACAGCTTATCAACAATTTTGTGGATAATAAATCTAAATGATTGAATACAAAAACAAAAAACATATTTTACCCCGCATTTATTCGGCCTTGAGGTCATGATTTTCGAAACAAGGATAACTGTTAAAGATATCAAAACGGAATCTGCGCCCAAGACACTTATATCATGCGAAGCATCAAAACCAGTCCGACCGATCAAATAATCAAATAGAAAATATATGCAAAAGAAAGCCTCACAATTTGATAATGGCTTTAAGACGTGGTGGAAAAATATTAAAAAAGCCGGATGAAAAAAGAATTTAAATCAAGATTTCTTCTTTAGTTCGATCTCAAAAACCTTACGGTCCATCTTGTAAATAACGGTATCCAGTTCGTCAACTTTTTCAAGTATTTGTTCGTGTCTGCGTTTGTTTGAATCAATTAATTCAAGAGCATCGATGATATCCATGCGCAACTTTTCCAGTTTTTCATCAGAAGACATTTTATGCCATGTTTTTGCCACTATATTTTCTCCTTTGATTTATAGTTCAGGCTAATTAATATCAAAGAGGGGATGGCAATAAAAGACATGCTTGTATGCAGCATATAATTACCGATCATTTTTTGTAACCATAATTAATCCTGGTTTTTGGGTTGCTTCGCAAAGACAGCAAAAAGCCTTTTGGACCGAAATCCAAAAATTCTTCACGGAGAATGCCTATGATACAAAACAAAACCATAATTAAGAATAATATTTTCTTCATCATTTCTCCTCTTTATGGAATCAATGCACCTTACTTTTATTAAAACACGGATAAAGGTTAACACAACCTTGTTAACATTTATTGGCAATCTTATTAAATTCTCATGACAAGAATAAACATCGTTACTGATAAACAATTGGGCTTGTGGAACTCTTTATAGAGGGGGGGAAATAAACAGGACTTCCGGGGTATTTTGGCAGCCCTTTTTTTGTGGGGGCTATTCGCGGTAAACTTCAATAGCTATATCAGGACACATTGTGGCGCAAATCGCGCAGCCGTTGCATTCAATTTCTTCATTAATGCATACAGGCCGGTAACCCTGGGCATTGTACTCTTTGGACGGCATAATGTGACCTTTGGGGCAAAAATGAATGCAGAGCAGGCATTCTTTGCAAATTTCTTTTTTAATCTTAATATGTCCCTTCAAAATCAATCCCCGTATTTAATTTTATGAAACCATTTGGTCGCAAACTATCATTTGCGGCTGCTATCTTGCCTATAATTATAAGAAAGTCAAGTTTTTTTGAAACAAATAATTTGATAAATATGGAACAAAGCAATCAAAGTTTGCTGATTTGGAAACCTTTTAATTGTATGGCTACCGATCTTTGCAGGAGTTCTATAGAAACAACAAAGAGTTCCTTTTCGACGTCTCTTTTAACGACAGTTCCTTCAATTCCGGCAAACGGCCCGTCAATGATACGCGCAGGTTCGCCTAACTGCGGAAACTGAATTGTAAAAATTTCAGTTTTTGAATTTACAAAGAGGCGGATAGCGTCAATTTTGTTGTCCGGAACCGGTTTCGGTTCAGAATTTTCTTTGTTTCCCAAAATTCTCACTACACCGGCTGTTTTTAATATATTTAATTTTTTTTCATTGTCCAGGGAAGAGGCCTCGGTGAAAACATATCCGGGAAAAAGGGGGGTAAGTATTTTCTTTTTCCTGTCTTTTTGCTTGCTCCAGGATTCTATCTCAGGTAAAAAAGTAGTTATATTCTTTTGAATGAGGAGGGAGTTCACCTTATATTCATGGCGGCTTCTTGTGTGTACGACGTACCAGGACATTATAAAATACCCATTAAGCGGGCTGCTGAAAAACGATCATTTGCTGTGTTGCGCTGCAAACCAAACCGCTCAACGTATACATAAATACGCTTCGCGATTTGTTTTTTGCGCGCCTTGTATCTGATCAATTTGTAAAACCCTTCGGCTTTTACCGGTAAGGAATGGATATGTTTATTATTGCGCCTCCCTTACGGGAATGCGCTCCCGGTAAACAGCCCCATCAAATCTTTTATACTCTTTTATATGATGGGAAGTTATAATATCCGCCGGTAATTTGCAATGGAGAAATAATGAGAGTTTTACGCGTTAGCGGAATTAAATTAACTTTGGATGAAAATGAAGAATTGCTTAAAGCAAAAGCAGCGGCAATTCTGGATATATCGGTTGATGATATTGCCGCTGTAGAAATTATCAGGAAGGCAATCGATGCCCGCCGCAATAAGCCGCCTCATTTTGTTTATGTTCTTAAAATCCACATTCACTCAGATATAAAATTGCCGGTAGAATTACCGGTAGAATTTAAAGAAGGATTTCAATTGCTGGAAATCAAAGATCAGCCGGAGATTCCTATGATGAGGCAGGCTTCTTCGCCTAAACTTCCCGTCGTAGTTATCGGCAGCGGTCCTGCCGGTCTTTTTGCCGCTTATATTCTCGCGCAAAGAGGAATTCCGGCGCTGCTTCTGGAAAGAGGCACACCGGTGGAAAAAAGAACAAAAGATGTGGAGGAATTCTGGAAGAAAGGAATTCTTAATTTCCAAAGCAATGTTTTTTTCGGGGAAGGAGGCGCCGGAACTTTTTCCGATGGCAAACTGACGAACCGGACAAATAGTCCGTATTCTTTATGGGTTAAACAAATTCTTATAAAAATGGGAGCGCCGCCGGAAATTCTTACCGATGCCAAACCGCACATCGGCACCGATAAACTCCGCCGGGTAATCGTTAATTTGAGAAAAAGTCTTATTGATACAGGTTGCAGGATTGAATTTGAAGCCCATGCTACTGATTTTTTAATCCGGCAGGGAAGCATCGCCGCGGTCATCGTTAATGACAAGGAAGAAGTTAAAACCCATCACGTTATTCTGGCTATCGGCCAGAGCGCCGATGATACTTATGCAAAACTTCTGGAACGCGGCGTTCAAATGGAGGCCAAGCCTTATGCCATGGGGCTGCGTGTTGAGCACCCGCAGGAACTGATTAATTCCATCCAGTACGGCAAGTGGCATAATCATCGGCAACTGCCGCCGGCGGAATATTTTGTAAAAGCCTCGATTCCCGATCTGGGCCGTTCCGTATACACTTTTTGTATGTGTCCCGGCGGTTCCGTTATCGGCTGCGGCGCTTTTGCCGGTTTTGTCATAACCAACGGTATGAGTAATGCGAGACGCTCCGGTGAATTTGCCAACAGCGCCATTGTGGTCAACGTAAATGTGGACGATTTTAATTCGGATAAACACCCTCTGTGCGGACTCAATTACCGCAAAGTCTGGGAAGGAAAAGCATATCGTGCCGGAGGAAGCAATTATAGCGCGCCGGCGCAGAAGATGATGGATTTCCTTCAGGGTAAAACAGGCGGCATTATGGGGCGGACAAGTTTTCTTCCCGGCGTAAATCCGGCTGCGCTTCAGGAATTATTGCCGGAATTCATCATCCAATCTCTAAAGCGGGGCATCAGGGAATTCGATAAAAAAATGCCCGGATTTATTACACAGGACGCTCATTTAATCGGTGTGGAAACGAGAACATCATCGCCGGTGCGCATTTGCCGTAGAAGCGACGGCCAAAGTGAAAGTATCCGCGGCCTTTATCCATGCGGCGAGGGCGCCGGATATGCCGGAGGGATTATCAGTTCGGCGCTTGACGGAATCAAGGCGGCTCAAAATTTAATGGATAATTTAAATGAAACGGCTGTCGATAATAATATCATCTCCGCGCCTTAAGACCTTCCAAACGGTCAATTTTTTTGCCGATCCTAAATTTCTGATGTTGAGATCGCCTACAGCTTCGATTCCGCTGCCCGTAATTTTCGGCGCGATGATCGTTACCAGACGGTTGGCTAAATTATTCTTTAAAACGGACGTGATGACCCCAGCGCCGCCTTCAATCAGGATTGAGGATATTTTTCTTGCGGCAAGCATCTTAAATAATTTTTTCAAATCAACTTTTCCGTTTTTATCCGCCCCGACGGTGATCATTTCGGCTCCCAAACCGGCAAAGCGTTTAAATTGAGGATCGGCGGCGGTTTTTAATGTCGCGATAAGTGTTGGAGCCAAAGAGATATTCCGGAAAACATTAGCCTGGCCGGAAATTTTTAATCCCGAATCAACAATAACGCGTAACGGATTGCGGCCGCGCACCAGACGCACCGAGAGTTGGGGGTCATCCTTGATGACTGTCCCCCTGCCGACTAAAATAGCGTCATGCTCCGCTCTGAGCCGATGAGCGTATTTAAGGGAAGCTTCCGAGCTTATCCATTGAGAATCTCCGGTTGCCGTTGCTATGCGGCCATCCAATGTCTGGGCGTATTTTAGTGTGACAAAAGGCCTGCCGGTTTCCATGTAATGAAAAAATATTTCATTGAGCCTTCGGCAGTCATTTTCCAGAACGCCGGTCTTAACCTCTATGCCGCGGTTTTGCAGATAATTGATGCCCTGGCAGGAAACCAGAGGATTGGAATCAATTGAGCCGATAACAACGCGGGCTATTTTGTGTTCGATAATACTGTTTATGCAGGGAGGAGTTTTTCCCTCATGGCAACAGGGTTCTAAAGTAACATAAAGCGTTGAGCCCGCGACATCTTCATCGGCGTTTTTCAGCGCGTTGATTTCGGCATGATCTCCGCCAAAACGCTGATGAAAACCGCGGCTGATAATCCGGCCGTTTTTAACAATGACAGCGCCAACCATGGGATTGGGGCTGACAAAACCGCGCCCTTTCCGGGCGAGAGAAAGCGCCAGTTTCATGTAGTATTCATCATTCACCCTTTAGTAATTACCTCATTACTTTCAAAATGCAAAGAAATTTATTGTCGGGGGGCCTCAAGATATGGTAAGAAAAAAAATAATTAATCGTTTTAAAATAAATGCTATTTAAGGAGTTATTATGAAAGGAGTTATCCTCGCCGGCGGATTGGGTAGCCGGTTATATCCCCTGACAAAAGTGACCAACAAACATTTGCTCCCGGTTTACAACGAACCCATGATTTATTATCCCATCAGAATTTTAGTGAATGCCGGCATTGACGATCTTTTAATCGTAACCGGCGGAAATAATGCCGGAGATTTTCTGCGTCTTTTGGAGAATGGAAATGAATTCGGCCTTAAACACATTAATTATACTTATCAGCAGGGAGAGGGCGGCATAGCCGCGGCATTGAGCCTGGCTGAATTTTTTGCCGATAACGATAAAATCGTCGTTGTGCTGGGCGATAATATTATTGAGGGAAACATCAGGGCGGCGGTGGATAAATTCCGCGTTCAAAAAGAAGGCGCGCGTATTTTATTGAAAGAAGTGACTGACCCCCAGAGATTCGGAGTGCCTGTTTTCGAGGGAGAGAAAATTATTCGGGTGGAAGAAAAACCGGCCAACCCCGCTTCAAATTACGCCGTAATCGGCATTTACATGTATGACCACAGGGTGTTTGAATTTATCCGTTCATTGCAGCCATCACAGCGCGGCGAACTGGAGATTACCGACGTGAATAATTTTTACATCAGGGAAGAAAAGATGCAATGGGATGTGCTTGGCGGCTGGTGGTCTGACGCCGGAACTTTTGAATCCTTGCAGTCTGCCGGAAACATGGTAGCGAAAACGGGAGCGAATAAGATATGATTGACGGCGTAATCGTAAAAAAACTGAAAGTTATTCCTGATGAACGAGGCAGGTTGATGGAGATCCTGCGATCTGATGACAGCTTTTTTAAAAAATTCGGCCAGGTATATATGACATCAGCGTATCCCGGGGTCGTCAAGGGCTGGCATTATCACAAAAAGCAGGCTGACAATATGGCTGTAGTCAGGGGAATGATGAAAATAGTTCTTTACGACAGCCGTAAAAAATCAAAAACTTATGGCGAAATCAATGAGATATTCGCCGGTGTCCATAATCCCGTTTTAGTTCATATTCCGGCATTTGTTTATCACGGGTTTAAGTGTATTTCCGAAGAAGAAGCAATCGTCATTAATACGCCTACGGAAGTTTATAATTATAAAGAGCCCGATGAATATCGTCTGCCCGCTCACGGTAGCCAGATAAATTATGACTGGGAGAGAAAAGACGGATAAATCCCGGCAGATGCGATATCAATAATAGTTCTTGACTTTTAGTGATGTGCCTAATATAATAAATAAAAGCTTGGAAAAGGCAAACTGTCTGAAAAGACAGGACGCAAAGTTACCGACCTAAGTCTCCATGTTGGGGATAAGGTGGCAGAACCGCCGGGCAACACCTAAGAGTCGTCCAGCAATCCTGCCAAAGTATCGGTCAAAGTATCGGTCAAAGCATCGGCCAAAGCATCGGCCAAAGTATCAGTCGTAACACCGGATGTAACAATTTTAAAGAGATAAACTGGGAAAAATATCATGCTTCTGAATTGTTTTGCGTTTGTTTTCGGCGCTGCGATAGGCAGTTTTCTAAATGTTTGTATTTTTCGCCTGCCCGCCAAAACATCGATAATAAAACCTGATTCGCGATGTCCCCACTGTCTGCATCCTCTTCGTTTCTACGACAATATTCCATTAATAAGTTTTATTTTTCTGCGCGGCAAATGCCGGGATTGCGGCGGAGCAATTTCCTGGCGATATCCGCTGGTGGAATTAATTACAGCATTGCTCGCGCTGCTGCTGTTTTTAAAATTCGGCCCAACATTGAATTTTTTCACTTTTTTTATTTTTACCGCTGTGCTTATTGTCATAACATTCATCGATTTAGATCATCAGATCATTCCCGATATTTTAACATTGCCGGGGATACCGCTATTTTTTCTGGCGGCAATTTTTTTAGTTAAGGTTCCCTGGCCTGAAGCCCTGTGGGGTTTATTCATTGGAGGCGGAATTCTTTTGGCGATTGCCTTTGTTTATGAATTTATTGCAAAGCGCGAAGGTATGGGAGGCGGTGATATAAAACTTCTGGCCATGATCGGCGGTTTTTTGGGCTGGAAATCGTTGATATTTATTCTATTGTTTAGTTCTTTTTCCGGGGCGGTGATAGGCATTACCGCAATGATTATTAAAGGGAAGGATATGAAATATGCCGTTCCTTTTGGTCCTTTTTTATCGTTTGCGGCAGTTGCTTATATTTTCTGGGGTGATGTTTTTATGCGCGTACTTTTATCGCGAAATTAAATAGTTTGAAGGTGAAAAAGACAGGCCATGCCGTTGAATTCACCAACTATTGAGATTTTGATCAGGAAAATGAAATAATTGACTTGATTGACAAGAATGATTTGATGGCGTAATATATTGTAATTGGAATGATATTAAGGAAAATGATTATCGGATTTTAATTATCAGGCATTAATTTGATCATGGCATGTAAATTGCGTAATAAATATCGGGTAAGTGGTTTTTTTGAGGCAAGCGGTGAGAATTAAAGAATCAAAAGGTTTTAGCCTGGTAGAATTGGTAATCGTATTGCTGATTATCGGAATCATGGCAACGATAGCGTCTTATTCCTATAGGCGCTATGTAAATAACGCCAGCCTCCGAACAGCGGCAAGGCAATTGGCGACGAATATAAACACCATGAAGGGAGTAGCGGTCTCCCAAGGAATGAATATGACTACGCCCGTTACAATATCTTTTAGTACAACGAATAATAGTTATACATGTAGTTATCCACAGAATGCACCTCCGACATCACTTACATCAACATACCTCGGGCAGGGTATTGCAATTAACTCCCTTCCCGGCGGGGGAACAACATATACATTAACGTTTCTTCCAAGAGGGCTTTTGAGTTCCAGCCCGAACGCAATCCCGAGCGCAGTTACCAACTGTGACCCAACAACGACGTATTCGTGCTGGATTGTGCTCCAAAACTTCAGGAAATCGCAGGCAACAATAACCTTCAACATTCAAGGAAAGACCTATGTTACATTTGCTATGAAATAAAAAAGGGATAAGTATGGTAGAGGTGCTTGTCGGCTTTTTATTAACCAAGGAAAGATTTATGCTACATTTGCTATGCAATAAAAAAGGGATGAGTATGCTAGAGGTGCTTATTGCCTTTTTTTTAACCACTGTGGGTATTTTTGCTATGCTGGCTCTCCAGCCTACAGGATGGAAAACAATGGCCCACGCTGATTATGTCGGGCGGGCGTCAGGAATTTTATATAAGACTTTAGAAGATAACGAAAACATGATCCTGAACCCCTGTAATCTTATAACGATGGGAACAACCGTGGCTAATGTTGAGTCCAGCGACGAGACATCCGCAATAACAGGAGATATTAAATATACAGTAACTACAACCTTAGCTCTGGACGCAAACAGCTCGACCACTCAGGGCATTGTTGATGTTACGGTCAATGTGTCATGGCCACCACTCAACTCAAAAGGCATTTCCGATACCATGGTCGTTGCCCGTCAGGAGATATTTAGATATTCAACGACATTGGGATCGAACTGTCCGAACCAATCTCCACCATAATTAGAGCGTATGAAAGAACGTATGAAAAATAAAAACGGATACACATTAATCGAGGCTCTTGTCGCCGTGTTGATGGGAAGTTTAGTGTTGATGGCAATCTATTCAGCGATTAACACGGTGCAAACTTCATCTTCCAAGATCGAAAGCAAGGTTACCGCCCAGCAGGACACCCGGGGCGCGATGGAACTAATGGCTATGGAAATACAGATGGCATCTTATAATCCCCAAGTGAAACAAAACATCTGGGTTAGTTCTACAGATTGTGTCAGTGTGGCAAGCAATCAGAGTTACAAGGGGATTCAGGAAGCAGGGGCAAACTCGATAACCGTGGAAATGGATATAAATGGTAACGGCGTAATTGATAATACAGCCAACAATCCGAATGAAGTAATCAGATACTATTATGATCCGACTAACCAGTACATTACAAGGCAAGTAAACTGTGGCACCGCCCTGCCTTTCCTCGGGGCAACAACCGCCAACGCGACCACTCAGACGGTTTGGGTAGTCAATAACGCGGTTGGAATACCTGTTTTCAGGTATTATGACGGCCAGAATAACGCGATTGCAGCGCCGGTATCAACAAATATCGGTCTTATCAGAAAGATAGAAATTACACTTGTCACCAAGACGTCTAACAAGGATATCGGCACGGGCGGTCAGAGACAAATTGTTTACACGACGAGCGTTATTCCCCGAAACCATGCTCTCGATTACAATAACTGAGGATTACAACATGTACACGATGGAAGAAATGAATCTACGGAATGAAAAAGGATTTGCCCTTCTGGCGGCAATTATCGCCTTTTTTATACTTTTAGCCGTCGGCATGCTTGTTATTAACATGTCCGGCGGAGACCTGATTTCGAGTTCCATGTCTGTGGGAAACAAAAAGGCGAATATTGCCGTGGAAACCGGGATATCCACACTGGTGGAGAATTTCAATCCTGCTAATTTAAATGGTTACTATGCTTGTCCCGCGAATGTTACCGCTACAAGCCTTAACAATGCAATCCCTAGCCCATGGCAGACAGCAAGCAACACGGACGCGGATTCCAATACAAAATATGTCATATGTAATGTAACACCGGATACTACGAAGTCGAGTGTATACCTGCCAAAGTATGGCGTTAATTTTGTTTTACAGCGTTATTATACCACAGTGATAGGCGAAAATTCATCTTATAATTCATTGATGAAAGTAAATGTTGGTGTAGGATATTTCGCACCTAATAATTAAAAGCAGGTTTTTGTATTTGATTCGGTCATGTACCGATGAATCAGGAGGTAATGATTATGACAAGAAAAATAGTCGTGATAATAATTTCTGCAATATTTATGGCGGTATCTTCCGGTGTATCCCGTGCCGACGATTCAACGCTATGGACAACAACAACAACCCCGGATGCCCTTATCATTCTGGACAACACGGGAAGCATGGCGGATCTGCCTGCGGGCTCGCCGGCAACACTGTACGTTTGCGGATCAAGCTCAAACTGCAACGGCAGCGGTCCTTTTTATCCCAGCGCCTTACCAAGTCCGCTTCCCTCAACGCTCTATGATATTTCCGGCACGGGCGGCACCTGCTCAGGCAGCAATCCTTTTTATGGTGTATCTCCGGGTCTTATGCCCACGGCAAATATGTATATTCTTCCCGGTAATACCTGCAGCAGCTATGCCGGTCCTTTTTATACAGTACCGCCATCGAACGCCTGGGGATTATCCAGTACTTCTACGGCTTACATAAGCTCAAGCTTATCCTGCACCGGCGGCAGCAGCGTTGCGTTTTATCCAATTAGCAGTACAAGTTATACAAAAGCATGCCCAATCGGTACATCAACCAGTACATCAAGCCTGGGCGGCCTCACCACCGTTTATTCCGCGGGTGATTGCACAAAGACATCCACCGGCGGTCCTTTCTACTCAACATCAAAAACCGGACATACAACGGCATGTTATCTGTACTCATCCTGCACGCCTCCTACCACCGGCTATACATCAGGCACTTGCACAGCCACCGGCGCTATCTTTTACAGGTCGTCACAAAGCGGATATATGACAGCATGCGGGACGACCACAACATGCACGCCGCCATCGACCATGTATACCGATACTGCAACTGATTGCACAATCGGTCCTCTCTATGTGTCATCAACGACCGGATATACATACGCGTGTCAAGCCTGCAATATCTCTTGCAGCATCTCAGACAGTTCAGGTAGTTATCCCTTATACGGCGACCCTAACTGTTCAGTCGCATTTTATTCAAACACGAATACGACGGGTTACACCACGAATTGCTCCAAAATTCAAATCGCCAAACGCGCCATTTTCAGTCTCATGAATGCTAGCAATAGCGGCACCCTTACTTCAGCGGATGTGAACAGTCTGGGTGTACGTTTAGGTTACATGAATTATTACAACTGCGAGAGTGCCAGCTCTGCCAGTACTTATTCTTATCCCACTAAATGCCAGAGTGCAAGCGGTGCCAGCGATGCTACTGTTTATAACAGTTCAAGTTCATGCATTCAGCTTCAATGGCCTCTTACTCAACCCGATGATGTCACAACAACACCCTATTCGGATATCTACTGCAATAATAGTACATCCTGCCTCTCAACGAATACGTCGTCGTGTACAACATCCAGCCCGCAAATGAAATGTGTTGCCGGAGCGACTGCCGGCGGCGGCACCCCTCTCGGACCTGCCCTGCAGCAGGGAGCAACCTATCTGACTTTTCAAAAGTCGTGTGATCCTTCCGCGGCGTGCCGTCAAAAGTCCATAATTCTCATCACCGATGGAGCGGATACATTCTCCTGCCCGGGTTCGGGCTCAAATCCTGAACCTGGTTCCAGCGGTACTTGTGGCGAGGGAAGTTCTACCTGCGATGCGCAAAGAAGATCTCCCGTGTATTATGCGGCTGCGGCCAAAGCTCTTGGTTATCAAGTTTTCGTTGTGGGTTTCGGCAGCAGCATGCCTGTAATTGATCAAAACACACTAAACTGGACCGCCTATTACGGAGGTACGAGAAATCCGAATGCGACGCAATCAGGCAGTACGTCGGGAGTTACAGTGGGCACCAATCCCTGCTCCAACGGCACTGATCCCGGAGCATGGACTACCAGTGGCAGCACAATTAACTTAACATACCCCCTTACCGGTTACGCTTTTATAGCCAACGATACTACTGATCTTGTAAATGCTCTGCAGGCCGCCATAACAGCTATCCGGGCAGGCGAATATTCATTTTCGGCCGAGGCAGCGGTAGCCGCCGCCCGCGTTCAGACAGAAAATTTCATTTATGAAGCATCCTTTAATCCTGAGAACACTGCGGGAAATGCTAAAGAACCATTCTGGCCGGGGCATTTGAAAAAATATGCATTAAATACCCAAAATGGCCAAACAACATATCCCGCCGAGTGGGACGCAGGCGCGGTACTTCAGAATACAGCATACACCAGCAGGCATATGTGGACATTAAAAAACGGAACCATGACCAGATTTAATACAACCAATATCACGGACGCCGATCTGGGCACAGGCACGTCCACAACAACTTGCACAGCGGCCGGCGACTGCATAACCGGGTGCACATGCGGCAACGTTGTCGGATTCTACCAGGGTAATACTACTGCCAGTCCTTCTGAGAATCTGGAGCAATGGTTCCTGGGCGATCTTTATCATACGAATCCGGTGCTCGTCCAAACGCCAAACCAGTATTTTTTTGATCCCCGGGAATGCACACCTGCATCAGGTTCATCATCTTACGCTTCGTTCTACGCGAGCAATCAGCGATCGTCGGCTCTCGGGAATCAGCTTATTCTTGCCGGCGGTAATGACGGTCAACTGCATGCCTTTACGACGGGCAGCGGTTCGGATCCAACCGCGGGCGGAAAAGAGGTATGGAGTTTCATTCCCCCAAACTTACTGCAGAAGATAGCGCCTATAGCCCATGACGATCATTCCAACCGCAGTGCACTGAACTCCCATGATTTCTTCGTAGATGGTCCGCTGACTGAGAAGGATGCCGTCTGGCTGCCTTCAGCAGCAGGCACCGGCATTACTAAAAACGCAGCCGACTGGAAATCAATACTTATCCTTGAAGAAGGGCAGGGATCCGGGAATTTTCTCTGGAGTTCTTCATCGAACTGCTATGTACCCTATACAACCTCAACAGGATTCAGCGCGACTTATGATCCAACAAATTATCCTTATTACTGTGGTCTTTATGCTTTGAATCTCACCAATACAACATCCACGCAACCCGTCTATTTATGGAATTTGCAACCGACATCGGCACAGGCTCCATATCTGGGCCAGGCCTGGAGCAAGATGCAAATCGGCCGTGTTAAAATCTCGGGCAACGAAAAATGGGTTGGATTCATGGGCGGAGGTTACGACGGGACGTCCTGTACGCCGGCTGCCGGTGGAGCAATATCAGAGCTATGCACTAGCGTGGCCACAGGCAGCTCCGGAAAGTCGTTCAATGTGGTTGACCTGACCAACGGCCAGATTCTCTGGCAGTTTACTTACGGAACCGCAGCCACCTCAACGACGAATCCTAATATGACGTTCGATTTAGCGGGAGCGCCCATAGCTTTCGACATGGATGGCGACGGATTTGTTGATACAGCTTACATAGGCGACCTCGGCGGCAATATTTGGCGTTTCCGGTTCTGTACAGCTGATCCACTCTGTTCTTCCTGCGGTTTATCAAGTTATACAGCTTCGTCACCCTGCACTTCTGCTTCTTATCCTGTTCCTCCTCCTGCTCTTTCTCCTCTTACTTATGGCGCCTGCGGAACATCCAGTTGGAAAGGCAGCCTCTTTTTTCAGTCGACGGATGCTGAAAGAGGTTCCGGCCTGGCCTCTCCCGCGAATACTCACAAACAAATATTTACGCAGCCGCAAGCCAGCATAGACAATAACGGCAATTGGTGGATCTTTTGGGGTACGGGGGAATCTGCCAATCCCACTTTTGAATTATCAACGGATACAAGCACTACCAAGAACCGGCTTTATGGCGTTATAGAAGCCCCTCTCGCCAATCTGGACAGCGCTGGAACGGCGTACCCTACTTTCACAACAACGGCGGGTACCATCGCGAACACTTCCCCTCTCTCTTTAGCGAATGTAACCACTCAGGCTTTTGTCTCTTCGTCATCAATTAACGGATGGTATTATAATCTCTCTACTAATCCTCTGACAGACCTTACTAATACGTATAGCCCTCCCGTGGGGGAAAAAATGCTTTCCGATCCTACGGTATTCGGTAATGTTTATTTTGTGACCTATCTCCCTGCGCAGGGAACTGCCACCGCCTGCGGCCAGGCGGGTGATTCATTTATTTATGAACTCGACTTTCTTACCGGATACGGTGGCTCTCAATATGCCGGTCAGGGACTAAGTTCTTCAATTCTGGTATCTATCAGTCCAACCGGTACTGCGGACCTTTATTTTCCGGGCATGACCTCTCCGACTGGTCTAGGGACGGGTAACAATGGTGTAAATGGGGGGGGTACCAGTGTGTCGATGCCATCCAGCAGGAACAATATTCTTTATTGGCAGGATCAACGGTTGAATCAATAGAAATGATTTGTCAGAAAAAACTTGACAGAAAGGCAGTATGTTTTTATAGAGATTAATCATAAAATTAAATCAGGCTCGCCCCATGAGTTCAGAAAAGAAATATTGAGCTATTTGGACTTGGTGCGCCAATTGTGAAAAAAGATTCATTGTTGCCACAGATGCGCAGGGCATTGTTTATCGCCCCGACTAGTCGGGGCGATTTGTCCATATTTGTCCATAAAGGACGGCGATTTTGAAGAAGCTGTAAAAAAGCACCCGCAAGCTTAGTTTAATAAATGCAATTAACAGTTTAACTTGCAGTGACAAGCAGCAAATGATATTTAAAGCTGCTTGTCATTTTTTTTATAATGATGAACACAAATTTTTGATTAAATGGCGAAACCGTAAGGTTCGCCATTTAAAGGACAATTTTCAGATGAAAAACAGAATTGCGCTAATGATAGAAACAGCCATCCATGATTGTGTCCAAAAAGGCCTGTTGCCGGAAGTCCATCTGCCTTATATCGAGGTGGAAGCCCCAGGCAATCCCCGGCATGGAGACTACGCCGCCAATGCCGCTCTGATTCTGGCCGCGCAGGCCAAACAAAATCCGCGGAAAATCGCACAAACAATTCAGGAAAATATATCCGATCCGGAAAAGATCATTGAAAAAACACAAATAGCAGGGCCCGGCTTTATTAATTTTTTTGTTAAAGACAGCATCTGGCATGATTATCTAAAAAATATAGACGAACAAAAAGAAAAATACGGCCTCTCCGATTTTGGCTGCGGCAAAAAAGTTCAGGTGGAATTTGTGAGCGCCAATCCTACGGGGCCGTTGCATATCGGTCACGCGCGCGGCGCTGTCGTCGGCGATGTCATTGCCAACTTACTGACGGCGGACGGTTACCGGATTTCCAGAGAATATTATATCAATGATGCCGGAAACCAGATGAATAATTTAGGCAAATCCGTGCTGCTGCGTTACCGGGAACTTATGGGCGAGAAAATTGAATTTCCCGATACCTGTTATCGCGGCGATTATATAATGGATATTTCCCGCGAAATTATTAACAGGGAAGGGGATAAGTATCTCAATTTGAACGAAGAAGAAACTATCAGCTACTTTAACTCGGTTGCAGGACAGAAAATCCTGGAAGAAATTAAAGTCGATTTAAAGGATTTTGGCGTATTTTTTGATGAATATTTCAGCGAAAAAGAACTTTATAAAGACAACGGCGTGACCAATCTTCTGGGTAAATTGCAGAAGCAGGGGTTTATTTATTCCGATGGCGAGACCTTGTGGTTTAAAACCACTGATTTCGGAGATGAAAAAGACAGGGTTGTCATCCGCAAAAACGGCGAACCGACTTATTTTGCCGCCGACATCGCATATCATCAGAATAAATTTGCCCGCGGATTTGAGATGATTATTGATATCTGGGGCGCGGATCATCACGGTTATATGCCTCGTATGTGGGCGGGAATACAAGCTCTCGGACATGATAAAACCGCTTTAAAAATAATTCTGGTGCAGTTGGTCAATTTGCTTCGGGGAGGAGTGCCGGCGGCCATGTCCACGCGTTCCGGCGAGTTTGTGACTCTGCGGGAAGTCCTTGATGAGGTGGGTAAAGACGCGGCCCGTTATAATTTTCTTATGCGCCGTTCTGACAGCCATCTGGATTTCGATCTGGAACTGGCTAAAAAACAATCCAGTGAAAATCCGGTTTATTATGTGCAATATGCTCATGCCCGAATTTGCAGCATTTTAAGAATGGCGCAGGAACGCGATGTTACCCTGCCGGTTTATGCGGATATTGATCCGGGCATGCTATCGGATCCTGAAGAAAAGAATTTAATTAAGTTGCTGGTGCGTTACCCTGAAACAATTTGCAGCGCCGCCAGATCTCTGGAACCGCACCGCGTTACCTTTTATCTGAATGAATTAGCCGGAGTTTTTCACAGCTATTATAATAAAAATAAAGTGATTTCAGAAGATCGACAGTTAACTGCGGCAAGGTTATTTCTGGCAGGAGCAATCAAAATTGTTTTACAAAATGCTTTGAAAATTATAGGTGTTAGCGCGCCGGAGAAGATGTAAATACCAATACGGCGAAAATTTTCCTGGACTTGGTATAAATAATAATATGACAAAATATCCGCCCGATCTGTGCTTATTGCCTTTTTTATATTAAAATATTTTTAAAGTAGAACTAATGGCTACAGGAAATATTAAGAAATTTGAATTAAAATTAGGGAAGACCGGACTTATTATCATTGTTGCCGGAATGTCGGCATGCTTATGCGCCGCTTTTTTGTTCGGTGTCGATGTTGGAAAAAATATTGATACTTATCCTGATAAAATAGCGGCGCTTCCCCAAAGGGTACTGGCTCTGGTCTGGCGTCCGGCCAGAATCGGTATCGCCCAAAACGCGCCGGATAATAAAAACGGGCAACAACAATCTTCAGCGGGAGAGAATATTGATCTGACTTTTTACGATGCACTGACCTCGAAAAAAGGCATCGCCAACACGGATTCTGTGCAGGAAAAACAGCCGCCGGACCTGCAGAAAAAGAATGAAGAAGAAACCGCAAACGGTAATTTTAATATTGAAGCTCAAAAACCGCCACAAACGGCAAATGACAAAAGCAAGGCAACACAGGAACCTAAAGTAAAAGAAGCTGCTGCGGATGTTGCTTCCGGCAAAAATCAATTCATTGTTCAGGCAGCTTCTTTGAAGGAAAAAAAGAAAGCAAATCAAGTCAGTAAAAAAATATCATCTTTGGGTTTTAAATCGGAAATAGTAAAAACAGAAATCAAAGGTAAAGGGATTATGTTTCGCGTAACGGCCTCCGGTTTTGAAAATAAAGTTCAGGCACAGGAAGCGGCGCAAAAAATTTCTTCCAAAACCGGGACGAATTGCATTGTCAAAAGCATCGATAATGCGGCAAAGGATAACTAAAAAATACAACAGGTTGTTTAATTATGTTTGAAAGTCTGTCTGAAAAATTAGAAAATATTTTTAAAAAATTAAAGGGACGCGGAATTTTAAATGAGGAAAATGTAAATGCCTCCCTCAAAGAAATCCGCATGGCGCTTTTAGAAGCCGATGTTAATTTTAAGGTCGCTAAAGATTTTATTGAAGATGTCAGGACGCGGGCAATAGGAAAAGAAGTCCTCGACAGTATTACTCCCGGCCAGCAAATCGTAAAAATTGTTCATGACCGTTTAGTGGATCTTATGGGCGGGGTTAGCGCCAATATCAAATTCGGCGCCCGCGTTCCTTCAGTAATCATGCTTATCGGTTTGCAGGGATGCGGCAAAACAACAACAGCCGCAAAGTTGGCCCTTTTATTATCAAAAGAACAAAAAAAGATTTGCCTGGTATCGGCTGATGTTTACCGGCCTGCCGCTATGGAACAACTGGCTGTGCTGGGAAAACAAATCAAAGCCGGTGTCTTTGAAGCCAATGGGTTAAAAGACCCTGTGGAAATTTGTGTTGGGGCCATGGAACATGCAAGAAGAAACGGTTATGAAGTGCTCATCATCGATACTGCGGGAAGATTGCACATTGATAACCTTTTAATGGAAGAATTGAAGCATATTAAAGAGAAGGTCAATCCGGCGGAAATTATTTATGTCGCTGATGCCATGACGGGACAGGACGCCGTTAATGTCGGCGTTAAATTCAATGAGCTCATCGGTATTGACGGCGTCATTATGACGAAAATGGACGGCGACGCGCGCGGCGGCAACGCGCTGTCTCTCAAGTCGGTTATCGGAAAGCCCGTTAAGTTTGTCGGTGTAGGCGAAAAAGTAGATAATCTGGAGGTATTTCATCCGGAAAGAATGGCTTCCCGTATTTTAGGCATGGGCGATATTCTCACTCTGGTAGAAAAAGCGCAGGCTAACATTGATCAAAAAGCAGCGCTTGAGCTGGAAAAGAGCATCCGGAAAAATAATTTTTCGCTGGACGATTTCCGCAATCAACTTTCGCAGATTAAAAAAATGGGCTCCATGAAAGATATTTTAGGCATGATTCCGGGCCTGGGAAAAATGAAGGGGCTCAAGGATATGCAGCCTGATGATAAAGAATTGGTTAAAGTCACGGCTATCATTGATTCTATGACAAAAAAAGAGCGTTATAATCATTTGATCATTGATGGACGGCGGCGTAAAAGAATTGCTTTAGGCAGCGGAACGTCCGTTCAGGATGTAAATCTTTTGTTGAAAAATTATGTAGAAATAAAGAAAATGATGAAAAGATTTAGCAAGAAAGACGGCATGAAGTCTATGATGCGGAATTTCCCCTTTTAAAATTTAAAAAACTGTGATAAAACAAAAATGTGAAAAATTATTATCTTAAGGAGGTAGTATTAAAAATCAATGGCTGTTAAAATTAGACTGACTCGTATGGGCGCTAAAGGCAAACCTTTTTATCGTATTGTGGCAGCTGATACAGATTTCCCGCGAGATGGAAGATTTCTGGAAATTTTAGGCAATTATGATCCGAAAAAAAATCCGGCGGAAGTTACAATAAAAGAAAAACGTGTTCGCGACTGGTTGTCCAAAGGCGCCAAACCAACTTTAACGGTATCTAACTTGCTTAAAACAAAAGGTATTGAGGCTAAAGTTAAATAAGACGGTTTTCCGTAAATCTTTTAACATGTAATCAATTATTGACGAAATGATTTCTAAGAAGGAATTAATCAAAATCAGCGGAGGTTATGACTATGAAAGAATTGGTTAAGTTTATCTCTCAGGCTTTAGTGGATTTCCCGGACAAAGTTGAAGTCACTGAAATCATCGGCGAACAGACATCGGTAATCGAATTGCGTGTGGCAAAAGAAGATTTGGGTAAAGTAATCGGAAAACAGGGCAGAACTGCCAAGGCCATTCGGATGATTTTAAGTGCTGCTTCTGCCAAGGCGCATAAACGATCGGTTTTAGAAATTATTGAATAGGCAAAAAATGGATCTCTTTGCATTTGGGGAGATTGTAAAAACTCGCGGTCTCCATGGTTGTTTAAAAGTATTATGTTATGTGGAGACAAAAAAAGATAGTTTTTCAAAACTTAAGTCTGTTTATATTGAAAAAAATTCAGGGCAAAAAGATCCTTTTGCCCTGAAAAAAATTGATGGTTCCGGTAATATTTTGTTTATCGAACTGGAAGAAATAAAGGATGTCGAATCGGCAAAGGCTTTAGTCGGATGTAAAGTATTTTTGTCGAAAGATATCATGGAAAAATTGCCGGAAGGTGAATATTACTGGCACGACATCATCGGACTGGATGTATACAGTGAAGAAGGAGAATATATCGGCATAATAGAATCGGTTTTCCCCACGGGAAGCAATGATGTTTATGTCTGCCGGGGAGAAAAAAGAGAGATTCTTCTTCCCGCTATCGCTGATGTGATTCGGAAGATAGACATAAATCGCCGGGTTATGACCGTAAAATTGCTGGAAGGGTTGTAAAAGTGATTAATTTTGAAATCCTTTCCTTATTCCCAGAAATGTTTGTCTCTCCTCTGGATTTCAGCCTTTTAAAGAAAGCTCAGGAAAAAGGCCTTTTAAATATTTGCCTGCACGATATACGCGATTGGGCGGATGATAAGCATAAGATGGCTGATGACGCTCCCTACGGCGGCGGCTGTGGAATGGTCATGAAAGTAGAACCGGTGGAAAAGGCCCTGAGGGCCATCAGGAAACCAGAAGATGATTCCATCGTCGTGTTAATGACTCCCCAGGGAGAAGTCTTAAATCACAAAATCGCGGCACAAATGGCCGCCAAAAAGCATATCATTATTATTTGCGGCCATTATGAAGGGGTGGATGAAAGGATAAGAGAACATCTGGTTGACAGGGAAATATCAATCGGTGATTATATTTTAACCGGTGGAGAACTTGCCGCTTTAGTTTTAGTTGATGCCGTCTCCCGGTTTATCCCCGATGTTTTGGGGAATCCTCTATCAACAGGCAATGACTCTTTTTCTGAAAATATTTTGGAGTATCCTCAATATACGAGGCCGGCTCAGTATAATGGCTGGATGGTGCCGGATGTTTTACTGTCTGGAAACCACGCCCGGATTGAACTCTGGCGGAAGAGAGAATCCCTTAAAAGGACATACAAACGACGGCCGGATTTACTGAATATGCTCGAACTTTCAGCGGAGGATAAAAAAATTCTGGATGAAATTAAACAAGACGAGATATAATATCTTGATTTTGAGAAGTTTTTAATGTAGGGAAAGCAAATTTTTAAATTGAGAATGGTTTCCCGATTTAATGAAAACAATTTTGTTTATGCGGAAAAGCGTTAATGCTTTACATCGTTCTTTTACATTATCCGGTTTATAACAGGGAAGGCAGAATTGTAACCACATCCATTGCAAATATGGATATCCACGATATTGCCAGGCTGGCAAAAACATATGCGGCAAAAGGATTTTACATCGTCAACCCTATACAGGAACAACGGAATCTGGCCAGGGAAATTATCGGTCACTGGCGGGAAGGTTACGGAGCGAATCACAATAAATTCCGGCAGGCCGCTTTTGAATTGGTCAAGGTAAAAGAAAGCTTACAGGCCGTTTTAACCGATGTTGCCGGGGAATCAGGATTTGCGCCGAAAATTGTAGTTACCGGCGCTAATTTATCAGGCGATCTTTTAGGGTTTGCCGAATTTAGGCAGATGTTGAAAAACAGTAATTTGCCATATCTTCTTGTTTTTGGAACAGGATCGGGAATGGCCGCGGAAGTGATCAGTATGGCGGATCATAAGCTGGAGCCGATTAAAGGTCACGAAAATTATAATCACCTTGCCGTACGGTCGGCGGTGGCAATTGTTTTAGACAGAGTCAGGAGCGTTTAAATTATAATTATATAATGCAATGATTGCAGGAGGAAATATAAATGAATGTTATAGAAATGCTGGAAAAAGAATATATGAGAGGCGACATTCCCGGTTTTAAATCCGGCGATACTGTAAAAGTACATGTGCGCATTATTGAAGGCCAAAAACAGAGAATTCAGGCTTTTGAAGGAATCGTAATACGTAAAAGACGCGGCAACAGCGGAGCTAATTTTACTGTGAGAAAAATTTCTTACGGTGTCGGTGTAGAAAGAACATTTCCCTTGCATTCTCCGATTATTGATCAGATTGAAGTTGTCAGCAGAGGCAAGGTGCGCAGATCGCGTCTCTATTATTTGAGAAACCTGAGAGGCAAAAAGGCAAGAATCAAGGAAGCGGGAAAATAGTAATAAATATTTTTATTACGTTCAAACAAACCGTATTTAAATTTGTTGCGCCGGCTTGCCAGAAAGGGAAGGGAGCAATCCCTTTATTTCTTCAATGGACACATTTGAAAAAATTGCCTATCAGGAAGGCTACCAGTTCATTGCCGGCGTTGATGAAGTTGGCAGGGGGCCGCTGGCAGGTCCTGTTGTGGCTGCGGCCGTAATTTTACCGCCTGATTATGTGAATACCGAAATAAACGATTCCAAAAAGCTTACAGCCGCAATAAGAGAAAAACTATACGAAATAATCCATAAAGATGCTGTTGCGATCGGTACCGGAATTGTAGATACTGAGACAATTGACCATATTAACATTCTGAGGGCGGCGCTTCAGGCCATGCGCGAAGCAGTTCTGGAACTTTCCACTTCTCCCGATTTTCTTCTCATAGACGGTCTCCATCGTATTCCTGTAATCACGCCACAGAAACCCGTGGTAAAAGGAGACAGCTTAAGTATTTCCATCGCTGCGGCGTCAATCATTGCCAAAGTAACCCGTGACCGGATTATGGAAATATATGATCGCCAGTTTCCCCAATACAATTTTATTCAAAATAAAGGTTATGGTACGAAAGAGCACTGTGAAGCCATTAAACAATTCGGGATTTGTAAAATTCATCGTAAATCATTCCATGTCAAAAATTTAAAACAGACATCTATTCAATTTACCCCTTAAAATGAAAGATAC
Organism: Smithella sp.; assembly: GCA_052139735.1. Classification (GTDB taxonomy): domain Bacteria; phylum Desulfobacterota; class Syntrophia; order Syntrophales; family Smithellaceae; genus Smithella. Next base: position 29,088 of record JBKQWB010000086.1, read on the forward strand.
GTCAAAAATTGTTACGGGAAAACAGGGCGAAAAAATCGCGGCGGCCTTTCTTAAAAAAAACGGTTATCGCATCATTGAAACAAATTTTCGTTGTGTTGCAGGAGAAATAGACATTATCGCGCGCCAGAAAGGTGAACTTGTTTTTGTTGAAGTTAAGACAAGAAAGTCCGCAGAATTGGGCTATCCTGAACAGGCGGTGGGAATAAATAAGCAGAAGAAAATGTCACAACTGGCATTGTGGTATTTACAGGAAAAAAACATGATAGATACGCAGGCCCGTTTTGATGTGGTGGCTATAACGATATTGGCTTCCGGAAACGAAATCAGATTGATAAAGAATGCCTTTGATTTTGTTTCATCCTGAAATTTTATAACCAGTTCTAAATGGAAGATGATATCGAGGCGGCAAGGAGGAGGCTCCGCAGGCGTATTTCACATACGTTGAGGACGCCGACGACGCAGCCAACAAAGATAGCGCTTTCATTTAGAATTGGTTCTATAGGTGGCTTAAAGCCGGTTTCCCTATAGGATAAACATTAAAACCGATGGTGAAACATTTATTGTGATCTATAATATTACGACCGTCGAAAAGAAAGGCCGGTTTGACCATTGAGCGGTATATCTTTTTGAAATCCAGCCTCCGGTATAAATCCCAACCGGTAAGTATAAGAAGGGCATGGCAACCGGCTGCGGCCCGGTAAGGATCCTCAACATACTTTATACTTCCTTTGATATCTGCAAGATCGAGAGCCGCGTTTTTCAGCGCCCTGGGATCGGAGATAATGATTTCGGCATGTTCCGCCAGCAGTTTACGGGTAATATTGATAGCCGGGCTTTCACGCGTGTCGCTCGTATCGGCTTTGAATGCAAAACCCAAAACGCAGATTTTTTTCCCGGCCAGCGTGTTAAACAGTGATTTGAGAATGTTGGCGATGAAACGCTCCTGTTGATATTCATTTATTTTTACGACGCTTTCCCAGTAGGCGGCAACCTCCGGCAGACCGTAATAACTGCAAAGATAAACCAGATTTAAAATATCCTTTTTAAAACAGGAACCGCCAAAGCCAATGCCGGCGTTAAGAAATTTATCGCCGATCCGGCTGTCGGTTCCCACTGCCCTGGCTACTTCAGAAATATCGGCGTCGGTTTTTTCACACAGGGCGGAAATGGAATTAATCGATGATACCCGCTGAGCCAGAAAAGCATTGGCCACTAATTTGGATAATTCACTGCTCCAGATATTTGAGGTTATTATTTTTTTTAACGGAATCCATCGCGCATAGATATCAATTAATTCCGCGCGGGCCGTAAGTCCGCTTTTTGTTTCATGAGAACCGATCAAAACGCGGTCGGGATTTTCCAGATCGCTCATAGCCGTTCCTTCCGCCATAAATTCCGGGTTGGAAAGAACCTCAAATTTAATTTTACCTTTTCCCGAAGATAGAATTTTTCCCATAGCCAGAGCGGTCTTTACAGGCAAAGTGCTTTTTTCGATTACTATTTTTGATGACCGGGAATACTTTAGAATCTGCCGCGCTGTTTTTTCCCAATACTGTAAATCAGCGGCCATGTCGGCACCGGCGCCATAAGTTTTAGTAGGCGTATTAACGCTGACAAATATGATGTCATTTTCTTTGATCTGGTTTTCGATATCTTTTGTAAAGAATAAATTTTTGCCGCGGGTTTTTTTTATGATGATATCCAGTCCGGGTTCATAAACAGGAAGCTCTGCCGAATTCCATGCGTCAATGCGATCGGGATTGGTATCCACTACCGTGATTCGATAATCGGAACATTTATAAGCAATCATTGCCATAGAAGGGCCGCCGACATAACCGGCCCCAATGCAAAGGATTTTTTTTCTGAATTTCATTTTGGATGTTTATCTCCTTTTGGCCAATGATGATACTTTTAAAACATCACGGAAATATTTAATTGTGCTTAACAGGCCTTCTTCCAACCCTGTTTTAGGATTCCAGCCGATTTTCTCTTTGGCGAGGGTTATATCCGGCTTGCGCTTTACAGGGTCGTCCGCCGGCAGGGGTTGAAAATCAATGCCGGATTTACTTTTGGTTAATGCAATAATGAGTTGCGCCAATTGCAGAATGGTAAATTCTTCGGGATTGCCAATATTAACCGGGCCGTAAAATTCATCGGCGGAATTCATCATTCGTATCAATCCATCAACTAAATCATCAACATAACAAAATGATCTGGTATGGGCGCCATCTCCATAAATAGTGATATTTTTGCCTTGCAGAGCCTGAATAATAAAATTGCTTACCACGCGGCCGTCATGGATTGCCATGCGCGGACCGTATGTGTTAAAAATTCTGACTATTTTTGTATTAACGAAATTCTGCCGCCTGTAATCCATCATCAGGCACTCGGCAGCACGTTTTCCTTCATCATAACAACTGCGAATTCCTATAGGATTAACCTTCCCCCAGTAGGACTCGGTTTGCGGATGTACTTCAGGATCGCCGTAAACTTCCGATGTGGAAGCCTGAAGCACTTTTGCTTTTGTCCTTTTTGCAATACCCAAAACGTTGATGACTCCCATAACATTCGTTTTGATGGTTTTAATCGGATTGAGTTGATAATGCAACGGGGATGCCGGGCAGGCAAAATTGTATATTTCATCAACTTCAAGATAGATGGGATTTATAATGTCGTGACGAATCAATTCAAAATTTGGCAAACCGATAAGATGAACGATATTCTTTTTATCTCCGGTAAAATAATTATCCAGACAAATGATATCGTTACCTTCGTGCAGTAATCGTTGACAGAGATGGGAACCTAAAAATCCCGCGCCTCCTGTAATTAATATACGTTTCATCATCAAAATTTGTCATTCATAGCGGCATAATTTAAATTTCCGCTATTTAACCTGAAATACCATGAAGATGTCAACCATAAAGATTTTTATTCTCGTCACAACTCCAAAATTGCCCAAAAAATAAAGTTTTGCATGAATACAAATTAATATATTTCTTGAACTGTTCTATCCACTATGATAGCTAAACAAAATCATATAATCGTTAATTTTTCGTTTGTCTTAGTAAACTGATTTTAGGGAGATAAATATGGATTCGGATTCCACAGTAACCGAAAATAAAAATATTCATAATCTGACTGATGAGTACGTAGAACTAAATAACGGAAATAATCAGAAAGTTATTGTGGTTGATGGCCGTGGTTATGAAAATAATGCTGATCATAAAAAGGAAATCTTCACGCTTGTCGATGTAATCGAAAGCAATCACACCGCCGATAATGTATATGAAGACATTATGAAACAGGCGGCGGAAATAGTGGAAAAAATTGCCCGTGAAATAGTTCCGCAAATCGCCGAAAGAGTGATTAAGGAAGAAATCGAAAAACTAAAAAAAATCAGCGATGCAAAATAAAAGATGACTAATCGGCGTATGTGCAGATATATTTCTTTATCATTTTTTATTTTAATATTTTTATCATTTTCTGCTTATGCGCAAAATGATTCTGTCCTTTCAAATACAGATCCTGAAGGACAAGCTGTTTTAAAGAGAAACGATGTTACCCGCGTTCGCCGGGAAGCCGTTTTGGCACGCGTCTGAAAATGCTGTCCGGAACGAATGCAAATTAATTATATGCAAAAAGAGGAGACGTAATGAAGATTTATAAATTTAATCTTTTATGGATAGTTATGTTCTTAATGATCTGCGGATGTTGGGGCCACTCACCGCAGATAACAAACGATGATCATGATAAGATTCAAACAAAGATTATTGCGGTGCTTCCTGTAGAAAATAAAGGCCATGATGACAAAACTTCCCAAATATTCCGCTTAAGGCTTCTGGAAGAACTTTATTTTAAGGGCTATTCCAAAATACCTTTGGAGGCGATAGATCAAAAGCTGGAATCTTTAAATATCAATGAAGGGAATAAAAGCGCGTCTGCTATAGCTCCTCAAAAATTAAAAGACTTGCTGGGCGCGGATGCCGGATTGTATTGCACCTTGACTCAATATAACAAATCGGAAATATTTTATGCTCCTATAACAATATCCGCTCGTTGCGAATTGCGCAGCGCTCAAACCGGAGAAATTATCTGGCATGCCCAATCCGAGTCTACTGAAAGAAATTTTGATTTTACCAGCAAAGGATTGGAGAAAAAATCATATGAGACTTTGGAAATTGTAATTGATGAGGTTGTTACTGATATATTGAAAACTTTGCAGGATGGCCCAAATCTGCGAGGTTAGAAAATATATTTCCCGGTAGATCCGGCATAGACACTAAGATAATAAATCGAAAAGGAAATAATTTGAACATACCGAATTTTTTATCTTTGTTAAGAATTATTCTTGTCCCTGTCTTTGTAATATTTTTAATTCAGGATTCATATATCAAAGCCTTAATTGTCTTTACTCTTGCCGGTTTGACTGATGCCTTGGACGGCACACTTGCCCGTCTGTTAAATGAACAAACTAAATTGGGGGCTTTTCTTGATCCGCTGGCTGATAAATTACTCTTATCCACAGGTTTTATATCGTTGTCAATTTTCGGCTTAATTCCCGGCTGGCTTACAGTAATTGTTATCAGCAGAGACTTTATAATCCTGCTAGGTATAATGATATTATCAATGATGTCGATAACATATGAAATTCATCCTATCTTTATCAGTAAAATCACAACAGCTTTGCAAATCGGGACTGTCTTTTTGACTCTGTTTTTAAAAAGCTTTAATTATAGTATAGTAAGCCATGATCTGATTATTGTTCTTTCCTGGTTAACAGCATCATTTACTATTATTTCCGGATTATGGTATATTTTTAAAGGAATAAATTTTATAAATCGAACAGCCTAAAAATAGGCTAATAAATAAGATATTTAGCTTGACACCGCGGTGTTTTACTGCTAGTTACGCAACGTTAAAAAGCTTGGTTAATTGTAGGCAAGTAGCTCAGGGGGAGAGCGCCATCCTGACGCGGTGGATGTCCAGGGTTCAAATCCCTGCTTGCCTACCATTTTATAATGTAAAAAGGCATGTCTTAAGTTAGAATACTTTGAGGGCATCAGCAAAACAGTGATGCCCTTTATAAATGAATTCGGTAGCGAGCGCATTCCCCGTAGCTTGCTGCGGGGTAAGCGAGCGAATACAGGATTATATAGTTCCTTAAGAATCGAAGTCTCTCCGCGGTTTACCGCGGAGAGCTTCAATTTAAAGCAATTTTTATTAGAGCAGAATGATGAATATTAAAATTATTTTCCCAGATAATAAAGAAATTTCTTTCGATGCCGGAATTACCGTAGGCCTTGCGCTCAAAACCTGGAAAAAAGAAACTCTGTCTTATGCCATGGCAGTTAAAATTAATAACATGCCCGTGGATTTAAGCTATCAGATCATGAAAGATTCAAAGCTTGATTTAATAGAAATATCCTCCCGTGAAGGTTTGTCTATATTGCGTCACAGTATATCTCATGTAATGGCTCAGGCTGTTCAAGAGGTTTTCCCGGGCACCAAAGTAAGCATCGGTCCTTCCATTGATGAGGGGTTTTACTACGATTTTGAATATAAAGAGCCTTTTACGATCGATGATTTTCCTAAAATCGAAAGCAGTATGAAGAAGATCATCACAGCCAATCATCCTTTTATTCGCGAAGAGCTTTCCCGCGCGGATGCGATAAAGTTATTTGAAGAAAGAGGAGAAAATTATAAGGTCGAATTAATCAATGATTTGCCCCAAGATGTTCAAGAAGTCAGTATTTACAGGCAGGGCAATTATATTGATTTGTGCCGCGGGCCGCACATACCTTCAACAGGCGTCATTAAAGCCTTCAAACTTTTAAGTGTCGCGGGCGCATATTGGCGCGGCAACGAAAACAACAAAATGTTGCAGCGTATTTACGGCACCGGTTTTGCTACTGAAAGTGAACTCGCTGATTATTTGTATTTGCTGGAAGAGGCAAAAAAAAGGGACCATCGCCGTTTGGGCAGGGAACTCGATCTTTTCCAGGTCAATGAAGAAGCCGGCCCCGGTCTTATCATCTTTCATCCCAAGGGCATGATGCTGCGTTACCTGATTGAAGAGTGGGAAAGGAAAGAACACTTGAAGCGCGGTTATGATATGGTTATGGGACCCCAGATTCTCAAAGTTGATCTGTGGAAGAAATCCGGTCATTTCGACCATTATCGTGAAAACATGTATTTTACTGAAGTGGATGAACAAGTTTACGGTATCAAACCGATGAATTGTCTTTCACATATGTTGATTTATAAATCAAAGATAAGAAGTTACCGCGATTTACCTTTGCGCTATTTTGAGTTGGGCACTGTTCATCGTCACGAAAAAACGGGCGTTTTGCATGGCTTGATGAGAGCAAGGCAATTTACGCAGGACGACGCGCATATACTTTGCATGCCGGAGCAGTTAAATTCAGAAATCCGGGCGATCGCAGATTTTGTCAATTATGCCATGGGGATTTTCGGATTTGAATATGAAGTAGAGTTAAGCACGAGACCGGAAAATTCTATTGGTTCCGATGATGACTGGAATCTGGCTACCGAAGCTCTGGAGAGCGCTCTTAAGGATAATAAAATAAGCTATGAAGTCAACGCCGGTGACGGAGCTTTCTACGGGCCAAAGATTGATTTTAAATTAAAAGATGCTTTGAAGAGAAAATGGCAGTGCGCGACTATCCAGTGCGATTTCACGCTGCCGGAAAGATTTGATTTAAGCTATATCGGCGCTGATGGAGAAAAACACCGGCCGGTCATGCTGCACAGAGTGATCCTTGGCGCCGTTGAACGCTTCATGGGCGTGCTTATTGAACATTACGCGGGAGCATTTCCCCTCTGGCTTTCCCCGGTGCAGTGCGCTTTGTTAACCGTTACGGATAAGCATATACCCTATGCCGAAACGGTCCATAACAAATTAATTGAATCCGGTATTCGCTCGGAGAGATATTTTGAAAATGAAAAATTAGGCTATAAGATTCGTCAGGCTCAAATGCAGAAAATCCCTTACATGCTGGTCATCGGAGATAAAGAAATGGAAGCGCGCTCAGTTGCTCCGCGTACGCGCGACGGTCAGAATATGGGATCGATACCTGTTGATGAATTTATTGTTTTATTGCAGGATATATGCGCAAAAAAACAATAGGATCTGTTATTTAATATATTGTTTTCAGGAGGTGACATATAGTAAAGGATCTGAGAATTAATAAGGAAATTAAGTCTGCTTCCGTTCGGGTAATCACGGAAGATGGAAAGCAGCTCGGTGTAATTACATTGCAGGAAGCTCTGGCCAGGGCGGAAGAAGCCGGATTGGATCTGGTAGAAGTATCCGCATCCACAGACATGCCTGTATGTAAAATAATGGATTATGGTAAATATCGTTACAAACAGAGTAAAAAACTGCATGACGCTAAAAAAAGCCAAACCGTCATTCAGGTTAAAGAAATTAAATTAAAGCCAAAAACAGAAGAACATGATGTGCAGGTTAAGCTAAAGCACATCAAAAAGTTTTTGAATAATCACGATAAAGTAAAAGTATCCATGATGTTTAGAGGACGTGAAATTGCTTTTACCGATATAGGCAGGAAGCTGATGGAGAGCATAAAGGCTGAACTGGCCAATGAATGTGTCATTGATCAGGAGCCCAGGCTTGAAGGACGGAATATGGTGATGATTTTTTCACCAAAAAAACAATAAGTATAGAGAGGTGATCGGATGCCAAAACTAAAAACACACAGAGGAGCGGCAAAACGTTTTTCACTTACAGCCAAGGGTAAAGTGAAGCGCAGCAAGGCTTTTGCAAGCCATATCCTTACTAAAAAAACAACGAAGAGAAAAAGAACTTTAAGAAAATCAACACTGGTTGATTCGGCAAACTATAAGGAAATTAAGAGACTTATTCCTTATCTATAAGAAACGGGAATCATTATTTCCTGTCATAATTTAGGAGAAAAAAGAAAATGTCCAGAATAAAGAGGAGCGTTAACGCTCACAAGAAAAGAAGAAAGATATTAAAAATGGCCAAAGGTTTCTTTGGCGCCCGCAGCCGATTGCTTCGGACGGCCACTGAAGCGGTAAATAAGGCGATGAAATATGCTTTTCGTGATCGTCGCGGAAGAAAAAGAGAATTTCGCCGATTATGGATCGCGCGTATTAATGCGGCTGCCACCATCAACAATATATCATACAGCCGGTTAATTGACGGTATGAAGAAAGCCGGCATTGAATTAGATCGTAAAATACTGGCCGAACTCGCTGTCAATGATCCTCAGGGTTTCGCCCAGGTTGTTGCAACTGTTAAAGGCAAACAAGCGGCATGATTAGTGAGCTTCAACAGCTTGAAAAAGACGCTCTTGCCGAATTAGAAACGGCAAAAACCGAAGACCAGTTTTCAGATATAAGGATAAAATATCTTGGTCGAAAAGGGCTTTTAACCGGTCTTTTGAGAAATATTGCTCAAGTTTCCGAGGCCCAAAAGCCTTTATTCGGAAAACTTTGCAATGAGCTGAAGAATTTGCTCAATGGCAAAATTGATGAAGCGCTCAAGCAGCAGGCGATAAGAAACAAAGAAGACATCCTGCTGAAAGAAAAAATAGATGTCACTTTACCGGGAAACGCAATAAAATGCGGCCGAATTCATCCTGTAATTCAGGTGCGCAGGGAAATTTGTTCTATCTTTGCTTCGTTTGGTTTTTCCGTGGTGGAAGGGCCGGAAATAGAACTTGATTACTATAACTTTGAGGCTCTCAATATTCCCAAAGATCATCCTGCAAGAGATATGCAGGACACTTTTTATATCGAAGACAATATTGTTTTACGCACACATACCTCGCCGGTGCAGGTGAGGGTTATGGAAAAAGTTAGTCCGCCGTTGCGGATTTTATCGCCGGGAAAAGTTTACCGGCGTGATTCTGACGTGTCTCACACTCCGATGTTTCATCAAATTGAAGGACTGCTGGTAGATAGAGGAGTCAGCTTTGGCGACCTCAAAGGAATTTTAACCGCTTTTCTTAAAAAGATTTTCGGAGGCAACACAACGTTGCGTTTTCGTCCCAGCTTTTTTCCTTTTACGGAACCGTCGGCTGAAGTAGACATTCGCTGTGTCATGTGCGGTGGACGCGGCTGTCGTGTCTGCGGACAGAGCGGTTGGCTGGAAATACTAGGTTCCGGTATGGTTGATCCTGCCGTATTCAAAAATGTGAATTATGATTTTGAAGAATTTTCCGGTTTCGCTTTTGGTCTTGGTTTGGAACGAATTGCCATGCTGAAATACGGCATTTCCGATATCCGGTTATTTTTTGAAAACGACAGCAGATTCCTTAAACAATTTTAGGAGATATTTTTCTTTATGCTGGTTAGTCTCAAATGGCTTAAAGATTATGTTGATATTGACTTAACTGCGGATGAGCTCGCTCACCGGCTTACCATGGCTGGTCTGGAGGTGGACGAGATCAAAACTATCCGTCCGCAGTTTTGCGGTGTTGTTGTCGCTAAAATTTTATCCGTGAAACCCCATCCGTCTGCCGACCGTCTCTGGTTATGTGATGTCAGCGATGGAACTCAAAACTATCCCGTTGTTTGCGGCGCGAAAAATATTGCTCCGGGGAACATTGTTCCTCTGGCAAAAGCAGGCGCTGTTATCCCGGGCGGATATACGATCAAATCTTCTGTTTTACGCGGTGAAAAATCAGATGGAATGTTATGTTCCGAAGCTGAACTGGAAATCGGCGACGATGAATCGGGTATTATGCAATTACCCGCGGATCTGACGCTTGGTTCGCCATTGGAGACGGCCCTAAATATAGAAGACACCGTTTTTAATGTAAACGTTACGCCCAATCGTTCCGACTGTCTGAGCATGATAGGAATAGCGCGGGAAGTGGCCGCTGTTACCGGATCGAAAATGAAACGGCCATCCGTCAGAATTAAAGAATCATCCGAAGATATCCAAACCCTTACTTCCGTTAAAATAATTGATTCCGATCTTTGTCCCCGGTACACGGCCAGAATAATAAAAAATGTTAAAATCGGATCATCTCCCGTTTGGATGAAAACAAGACTGGAAGCGGCCGGATTGCGAGCCATCAATAACATTGTTGATGTCACGAATTTTGTCATGCTGGAGATGGGACAGCCGCTGCATGCCTTTGACTTCAGATTCCTGGAAGAAGGGAGAATTGTCGTCCGGAAATCCATAGAAAATGAAGAATTTATTTCTCTCGATGAAAAAAAACATATACTTCCCGCGGATACGTTATTGATATGCGATGGCGTTAAACCTGTGGCTATCGGTGGCATCATGGGCGGCCTGAACTCCGAGGTTAAAGAGGATACGCAGGTTGTTCTTCTGGAGGCCGCTTATTTTAATCCCCCCTCCATTCGCCGTACCGCGCGAAAGTTAGCCATGCCAACCGACGCGGCTTTTCGTTTTGAAAGAGGCATTGATCCTGAAGGAGTTGTAGGTGCCCTCAATCGCGCCGCGCAACTGATTGCCGATCTTTCCGGCGGCACTATTTGTAAAAATTATATTGATGAGTACCCGCGGAAAATTTCCTCCGCGGAAAATATTCCTCTTCGTATCGACCGAATCCGCCGGGTAATAGGCATAGAAATCGGGGCAAAAGATGTCACCGGAATATTGCGCAGTATCGGCATGGTTGTAAAGCAGGAGGGCAGGGGAAGGTATCTTGTTACTCCGCCGTCATGCAGGGTTGATATCTCGCGTGAAATAGATCTGATCGAAGAAGTCATCAGGCTTTATGGTTATGATCGCGTGCCTGTAACATTGCCCGCGGTTAATGTGACGGAAATGGAAGTTATCCCCCGGCTAGACATGGAAGAACAAATCCGGCAGTTGCTTATAGGCAGCGGATATACCGAAATTGTCAATTACAGCTTTGGAAACCCTCTGGCGGCAGATTTCTTATGTCTTTCTGAAAATGATGAAAGACGCAATCCTGTGCGGATAAAAAATCCGCTGGGGGAAGATCTTTCCGCTATGCGTGCAACTTTGATTTATGGTTTGCTCGAAACAGCAAAAAGAAACGCGAATAACGGTTCTTTTGATTTAAAGATATTTGAGATAGGACGAATTTTTCTTAACCGTAATGAAACCGAGGAGCAACTGCCTGAAGAAAAAAACATGTTTGCGGGGCTCTTAACAGGAAAAATAACCGATGATTTCTGGAACTCGGGAAAGACTGTTGACTTTTATACCTTAAAAGGCTCTCTGGAAAATATTTTTGTTGATTTAAAAATAAATAATTGTAGATATATTTCGACAACCGTTGAACCTTTCTTACATCCGGGCAAATCATGCGGGATATTTTTAGAGGACAAACAAATCGGTTTGGCGGGAGAGGTTCATCCCGATGTTCTGGAGCGGATTAATTTAAAAAATACTGCTTATGTATTTGAAATTAATCTGGATATTCTTGTTGCCGCCTGTTTTGGCAGAAAATTTTCCTATCAGGAAATATCAAAATTTCCAGCGGTAATGCGTGATGCCGCCTTTATTATTCCTTATACGATGGAAGCAGATCGAATGCTGAACATTGTTTTGGGGCAAAAAGAAGATTTGCTTGAAAATGTAAGTATTTTTGATGTATACAGTGGAAAAGAATTTTTAGAAGGAACAAAAAGTCTGGGGCTGCGTTTTTCTTATCGCTCTCCGGATAGAACGTTGACTGATTTAGAAGCAAATACTGTCCATGATAGAATTGTACAGAAGACCGTTACTTTAACGGGTGCAAAAATAAGATATTAACAGATAGACAAAGTTAAAATGGAGGAAGGGACAACATGACGAAGATTGATATTATTCAAAATGTTTGCGAGAAGCTCGGTTTTTCCAAGAAGGATTCGGCAGATATCGTTGAATCTCTGTTCGACATTATTAAGGATAATCTGGCTAAAGGCGAAAGGGTGAAGATTTCAGGATTTGGCAATTTCATGGTAAAGGAAAAAAGAGCGCGCCGAGGCCGTAATCCGCAGACCGGACAGGAAATATCTATTACAGCGCGCAGAGTATTGACTTTCAAATCCTCACAGGTATTGCGTAAAGCTCTAAACTAATAATATAACGTCTATCTGCACATATTTCTTAAAATATTTAATAAACAGGTTTCTGTTTATTTTTATTGTATAATATTTGCTGCGTTAATTATTATTTTAAAGTTATGCTTATAAATTTAGCCGTAAGGGTTGAATAACTGTATGGAAACAATAATTCCCGAAAAGGCATATTTTCGCATTGGAGAAGTAAGTAAAATACTCAATGTCGAGCCTTACGTTATCAGATATTGGGAAACCGAATTTAAAGCGGTCAATCCGGTACGGACAAAAACTGCGCAGCGTTTATACAGAAAAAAGGATGTGCAGGAATTATTAACCATCAAGAATTTGCTTTACGCGCAGCGTTTTACGATTGACGGCGCCAAAAAGCAGTTGCATAAAACACGAAACAACGTTGAACCGAATGACAACGATAACGAAAAACAAAAGTGCTTAATTCGCATTAAAGAAGAATTACAACACATAAGAAAAATGATCAGCTAAAAAAGCCGGCGATTAAAATCGCCGGCTTTTTTTTAACTTTTCGTATGCCGGAATTATTATGATACCGCGTCGTTTAAGCTTTTTTGCTTGCTCTCTTTGAAGCTTTGAGCGGATTTATTTTCTGTGTTTCTTGTATTTCCAGTTTAATATGCGTTGCAGTCGGACACTTGCCACTGAGCCATTTACCGTTTGGATCAGGGTAAACCTTGCAGTATTTGTTTGCTTCATATTCCATTATCTTTCCACAGCCATCGCATTTTTCGATTACTTTCTGGCAACTGCCGCCAAAGAAACCACATCCTTTTTTGCTCATAAAAGTGCAGTCGAATCCCACTTTCACAGTCTGACAATTCATTTAAAACAACCCCCTTATATAATAACTATTCTGTTTTCAGGACGTTGCCGGAAATTTCCGGAAAAGTGCCGGAAAAGTGCCGGAAAAGTGAATGACACAAAAAATCTCCAGAAACGCCTTGGATATTAACCGGTGTGTCTAGCAATAAAAACATCATCTGTCAAGAAAAATTGAATCTCAATAATAAAAACAATTTAGCGTATTTTTTAAGAGAAATAACTTGAACGCAAAGCAATTTGTTGCTAACATAATCGAACTATTTAACGGGATCACCAATGCGTGCAGTAATCCAGAGAGTCGACCGTGCCAGCGTCAAAATTAATCATCAGGAATTATCCTCGATAAACGAAGGAATTCTTGTATTTTTAGGAGTGGAAAAACAAGACACCGTCGTTGACGCTGATTATATCCTGGAAAAGACGATCAACCTTCGCATTTTTGAAGATAAGCAGGAAAAGATGAACCTGTCTTTGCTGGATGTTAACGGAGCGATGATGGTTGTTTCTCAATTCACATTATTAGCCGGCTGCGTAAAGGGGAGACGCCCTTCATTCGTACAGGCGGAGGAACCGGCCAGGGCAAATGAACTATACGAATACTTTATTAACAAAGCCGGCCAAAAAGTGAATAATCTGGCCACCGGAAAATTTCAGGAAATGATGAAAATCGAGTTCGTCAACAACGGTCCGGTAACTATATTACTGGACAGCAGGAAAAGTTTTAAATAAATGGAAAATTATGAGATTAAAATAGACAAAGACGGCATCTGGTACTATAACGGCGCTCACATGTTCCGCAAAGAAATATTGAGCATCTTTTTTCAAAATCTTAGAATTGATGAATGCGGCAGATATGTAATTGAACTGGGCCCGGAACGCTGTTATCTTCACGTGGAAGATACCGCTTTTGTTGTTGCCGCAGTTTATAAAACAAATTTGCCTTGCAATGGCCGGGAGCAAATTGATATTCTTTTGAATGATGATTCCTGCGAAAAACTGGAAGCAAACTCTTTATATACAGGCGACGATAATGTTCTTTACTGCCGTGTTAAAGAAGGCAGATTCACTGCCCGGTTTTCACGCAATAGTTATTACCAGCTTGCTGAATTTATCGAACAGTCGGAAAATGGCGCCAATTTTTTTATCAATTTAAATGGCGAAAAATATTTTATCAAAAGCAATCAGGATTTATAATCATAACGGAGGGGACAATGCTAGATGACATAATAAAGGAATCTTTGACTTTTGATGATCTTCTTTTAGTGCCGGCGGCTTCCAATATTTTGCCGAGGGACGTGAACACTTCCACATTATTAACAAAGAATATCTCCTTGAATATTCCCATCGTTTCGGCTGCCATGGACACGGTAACGGAATCACGCACCGCGATATGCATGGCTCAGGAAGGCGGTATCGGCATCATCCACCGCAACATGAGCATAGAACAGCAGGCCATTGAAGTGGACAAAGTAAAAAAATCGGAAAGCGGAATGATTGTTGATCCGATCACCATTGAGCCTGACCGCAGGGTCAGCGACGCTTTGAAACTGATGAACCAATATTCCATTTCCGGCGTGCCGGTTGTCAAGAAGGGAAAGCTTGTCGGAATTCTCACCAATCGCGATCTGCGGTTTGAAGAAAACATGCATCAACTTGTGTCCAATGTCATGACCAAAAAAAATCTCGTTACCGTATCGGCGAATATTTCTCTGGAAGAATCCAAAAAACTTCTTCACAAACACAGAATTGAAAAATTGCTCGTTGTTGATGATGAATATAGATTAAAAGGCCTGATTACGATCAAAGACATTGAAAAAATACGACGTTATCCGAACGCCTGCAAAGATTCTATGGGAAGGCTGCGGGTCGGGGCGGCAGTGGGCATTATTGACAGAGAAGCAAGAGTTGAAGCATTGCTGGCGGCCGGTGTCGATGTCATTTCTATTGATACATCTCATGGACATTCCGGCGGAGTGCTAAAAGCCATTAAAGCCACAAAGTCAAATTTCCCCCAATGCGAGTTGATCGCCGGAAACATAGCGACATCCGAAGGCGCCAAGGCTCTCATCGATGCCGGCGTTGATGCTGTTAAAGTAGGCGTCGGTCCCGGTTCCATTTGCACAACTCGCATTATCGCCGGAGTCGGCGTGGCTCAAATGTCGGCCATAAGAGACGCGTATAAAATCGCTTCCAAAAAAGGCATTCCCGTAGTGGCTGACGGCGGCATAAAATATTCGGGAGATATTGTTAAGGCGATAGGCTGCGGCGCTCACAGCATTATGATCGGCGGTTTGTTTGCTGGCACTGAGGAAAGCCCCGGCGAGACGATTTTATTTCAGGGGCGCAGTTACAAGGTTTATCGCGGCATGGGCTCGCTCGAGGCCATGAAAATGGGCAGCCGTGACCGTTATTATCAGGATGATGTAGAAGGAGCCGCTAAAACCGTGCCGGAAGGCATTGAGGGCCGGGTTCCTTTCCGCGGCTCTCTTTCGGCAAGTATCACCCAGTTAATCGGCGGCCTGAAAGCGGGCATGGGTTATGTCGGCGCAAAAAACGTTAAGGAACTCATGCAGAAATCGCGCTTTGTCCGTATAACTCAGGCCGGTTTAAGAGAGAGCCATGTTCATGATGTAATTATTACCAAAGAAGCGCCTAACTACTGGATCGATTAAAACCCAATTATATATATCACCTTTATAATTTGATTTGCAGCTATGAAACACTCTGAATTCGTCCATCTACATGTCCATACCCAATACAGCCTTCTCGACGGAATGATTCGCCTGGAAGATCTTTTCAAAAAAGCCCGTGAATATAAAATGCCGGCAGTGGCCATCACCGATCATGGGAATATGTTTGGAGCAATTGATTTTTATCAGCAGGCTTACAAACACGGGATCAAACCGATTATCGGATGCGAGTTATATGTGGCTCCCAATAAGCTTACGGACAGAGTTGCAGGTGAATCGTATAGACATTTAATCGTTTTAGTTAAAAACACTCAGGGCTATAAAAATCTGATGAAGCTTACAACCGCCGGCTATTTGCAAGGATTTTATTACAAACCCCGCGTGGACAAAGAACTTTTAAAAGAATGTCATGAGGGACTCATTGCCTCCAGCGCCTGTTTACATGGCGAAATCGCCGGTTTGATTATGCAGGGCAATATGGAAGAAGCCAAAAAAGCCGCTAAGAGTTATCAGGAAATGTTTGGCGAAGGTAATTTTTATCTGGAGATCATGGAAAACGGCATAGATGAGCAAAAAATCGCCAACGCCGGATTAATCGAAATCAGCAAAGAGTTATCCATCCCCCTTGTGGCGACCAATGACTGTCATTATCTGGAACGCGATCACGCCGAGGCGCATGATGTGCTGCTGTGCATCCAGACAGGCAAAACAATCAAAGACACGGACAGAATGCATTTGAGCACAGACCAGTTTTATTTCCGTTCGCCTGAGGAAATGCACCAGCTCTTTTCCTTAACGCCGGAAGCCTTGGCCAACACAGTAAGTATTGCTGAAAAATGTAATTTTTCTCTGGAGACGGGGAAATTTTTCCTGCCTAATTTCGAAATCAAAAATCCTGAAGAATCTCTTAACGAGTATCTGGAGAGAAAGGCCAGGGAAGGGCTGGAAAAAATCTTTCCTGTTATATTAAAAGATCAAAAGGGAAATGAATCCGAACTGCGGGAAAAGTACGAAAAACGCCTGACCGAAGAATTGGAAATAATTAAAAAGATGGGATTTGCGGGTTATTTTCTGATTGTTTCCGATTTTGTAAAGCACGCAAAACATAATAATATCCCTGTAGGGCCGGGACGCGGTTCCGCGCCGGGAAGCCTTGTGGCCTACGCGATAAGAATCACCAACATTGATCCCATCCGTTATAATTTATTCTTTGAACGGTTTTTAAATCCCAGCCGTATTACCATGCCTGATATTGATATTGATTTTTGTCCGGAGGGAAGGGAAGACGTTATTAAATACGTCACTGAAAAATACGGTCAGGACAAAGTCTCTCAAATTATCACGTTCGGGAAAATGCAGGCAAAGGGCGTCATTCGCGACGTTGGGCGTGCTTTGGATATCCCATACGGCGACGTAGATAAAATTGCCAAATTGATTCCGAATACGCTCAACATTACCCTTAATGAAGCCATCAAAGCTGAGCCGCGGTTGGCTCAGGAAGAGAAAAGCAATCCGCAGGTCACCAGGCTTCTGTCTTTATCCCGTGTCTTAGAGGGAATTAACCGTCACGCCTCAACCCATGCCGCAGGCGTTGTCATATCCGATGTGCCTCTGGTGGAAAGGGTTCCTCTTTGTTCGCCCAAAGACGATGTTGTTTCCCAGTATTCAATGAATGACATCCAGACAGTCGGTTTAACTAAATTTGATTTCCTTGGCCTTAAAACATTAACGGTCATTAAAAACGCTCTGAATTTCATCAAAGAATCAAAAGGCATTGAAATAGACATCGATAATTTGCCCCTTGATGATAAAAAAGCATATGATCTTCTGGGGCGGGGCGAAACAGAAGGAGTTTTTCAACTGGAAAGTTCCGGCATGAGAGATCTTTCGATTAATCTCAAGCCGGATCATCTCGAAGATATCATTGCCTTGATTGCCCTTTACCGCCCGGGTCCGATGAAAATGCTTCCTGAATTTACCGCGCGTAAACAGGGAAAAACAAAAATATCCTATGAACTGCCTCAATTGGAAACGATCCTGAAAGAAACCTACGGCATTATTCTCTACCAGGAACAGGTTATGCAGATTGCCAGCGTTATCGGCGGATACAGCATGTCCGAAGCCGATACCCTGCGAAAGGTCATGAGCAAAAAGAAAGCCGCGGAGATGGAGAAGGAAAAACCGAAATTTCTTGAAGGCTCACAGAAACACAGGATTAACGAAAATAAGGCTAAAGTAATCTGGGAGCAGATGGAAACATTTGCGGAATATGGTTTTAATAAATCCCACAGCACGGCCTATGCTGTCATTGCCTACCAGACGGCCTATCTAAAAGCGCATTATCCGGCGGAATTTATGGCCGCCCTGCTGACGAGTGAAAAAGACAACCGCGATAAAATAATCAAGTATATGAGCGCCTGTAAAGAAATGGGCATAGATGTTCTGCCGCCGGATTTGAATGAATCACAAAGAGATTTCACCGTATCGGCAGATAATATCCGTTTTGGGCTGGCGGCGATTAAAAATGTGGGTCTGGCTGCCGTTGATTCAATAATAACGGTCCGGCAGGACGGAAAATTCACTTCTTTTGTTGATTTTCTGGGCCGCGTTGATTTGCGAAAGGTAAACAAAAGAGTAATCGAGAGCCTGATTAAATGCGGCTCTTTCGATTCTTTGGGCTACAAAAGGGCTCAGCTCATGGAACATTATGAAGAAGCCATGGACGAGGCTCAGCGCAATCAAAAAGAAAAAATGAGCAATCAATCCAGTTTCTTTGATCAATTTAATTCAGGCGATTCTTCCGAAGGCAATGCGGCAAAGTCGTATCAGATACCGGACGATGTGCCTGAATGGGATCATAAAAAACTTCTTTCCATCGAGAAGGAAACTTTAGGCTTTTATATTACCGGCCATCCGCTCTTGCGTTTTGCCGATCGTTTGCAATTTGTTACAAATGCCAATTCCGGCAATTTAAACGAAAAACGGGATAAAGATACCGTGACAGTTGCAGGTGTGGTAAGCAGCATCAGCGAAAAACCAACAAAAAGAAAAGATATCATGTGTTATCTCACCCTTGAAGATTTACAGGGTTCGATAAACATAATAATTTTCGGAGATGTATATAAAAAATATTACTCGCTTCTGCATGAAGAAGAACCGATCGTTATTAAAGGCACTCTTGATGCGGGCGCGGCAGAAGAAACGCCGAAGATAATAGCTCAGGAAGCAACTTCTTTGATGGTATCACTGGAGCATCCCTACAAGCAGGTTCGTTTCATGATTGATGCCGGCAAAGTATCGCCGGAAAACATTTCATTGCTGATTTCTTCATTAAAGAAATACCCGGGTAAATACGAAAGTTATATGCATATTCTTAATGGAAAAAGCGAATCCATCATTTACCTGGGAGATGAATTTCGCCTCGACATTAATGATAAATTAAAAAAAGAGGCGGACGGCATACTGGGAGAGGGCGCCACAATCTATTCGTAAAACTCTATCGAAACAAATTTATCATCTTTAACCACCATCGTTATTTTGCACATCGAAAGCGGCAAAAGAACATTACATTGGAAATAGATAAGATTCCGGGGGAACCGTACCAATTATTATCTAAAATAAATCAGTATGGCGCCCCCGGATAAGCCCCCGGATAAGAGGAATAGACTATCGCGGTTAGGAATATTAAATATCAACCTCCCCAACCGCGACGGAGGGGAAAGAGCAATTTTGCGCAATTAAAACATTGTTTATTTTTCCATTTTCTTCATTTGCTTCATTATCTTCATTTTCTTCATTATTCAGAGAAATATTCATTCTTCATGGCAATCGTCAGGCCGTCACTGTTTTGCAGACGCTTTGCCAGGCCTTCAATCTTGGGAAGTTCATAATTGAAGAAATAAGCGCAGGTGTGAATCTTCCCTTGATAAAAGTTGACATCTCCAATTGGCGGATTACCCGCAAGCGCCTTGCGTGCTACGGTTGCCTGAAGCAGCCACTGCCAGGCAATGGCAATAATGCCGAAGAACTCCAGAAAGAGGGCCGCGTCAGCCAGGAAAAGTTCCATTTTAGCTTCCATCGCAATGCCCATAAGATGCGCGGTTACTTTTTCCAGTCTGTTCATGGCCGTATCCAGCATGATGCAGTAAGGTTTTAAGGCCTCATCTGTTTGGGCACTTACAATGGCTTTTTTGACCTGTTCAAAATATAGTTTGCCGGCCTTACCCTGTTTCATGGTCAATTTCCGCCCCAGGAGATCCATACCCTGAATGCCGGTTGTTCCTTCATGGAGTGTGTGAATCCGGACATCGCGATAAAATTGTTCCAGAGGGAATTCATCGCAGAAGCCGTAGCCTCCAAGAATTTGAATGCCTGTGCTGCAGGACAAAATGCCCATTTCCGAGGGATAGGTTTTCGCCACGGGCGTCAGCAGCTCCAGCAGTAAATGATTATTCTCACGCTCTTCACCCTGGGTCACGTTGAACAGGTCTTCATACAGGCCGCATTGCATAAGCAGTGACAGCGATCCTTCGACAACGGCCTTCTGGAAAAGAAGCATCCGCTTCACATCGGCATGTTCGATAATCGGAATCTGGGGGGAGAGGGGATCTTTTGAAGTAATTTTCCTTCCCTGCGGACGCTCTCTGGCATATTCAAGAGAGGCGTAATAAGCCGCGGAAGCAATACCGGCCGCGCCTAATCCCACATCAATCCGGGCGCCATTCATCATCTGGAACATATAGCCGAGGCCTTTATTGGCCTCGCCAACCAGCCAGCCGCGACAGTCTTCATTTTCGCCAAAGGCCAGTTGCGTGATGGGAGCGCCCCGGTAACCCAGCTTGTGATAAATCCCCGCGCAGTTGACGTCATTAGGCGTCAGGTCGCCGCTTAGTTCGATTCTTTTCTTGGGAATAATGAACAGTGAAATGCCTTTGATGCCGGCCGGCGCGTCCTTGATCCGGCCGATGGCCAAGTGAATAACGTTATCAACCCCGTCATGATCGCCCGCGGAGATAAATATCTTCTGGCCTTTCATTTTATAATAGCCCTGATCCGTCGGGGTTCCGGTCAGTGTAATGTCCGTCAGAGAACTCCCCGCCTGGGGCTCGGTGAGGGCCATGGTTCCCTGCCACTGGCCTGACATCATTTTTGGCAAATACATGTTGCGGGTTTTCTCATCACAGAATGACCCGATCAACCCGGCGGCGCCGGTTGACAGGCCGGAATAGACGGAACCGGAATAGTTAGCCGCAGCCCAAATGGCCGTTGGCACCATCATGCCGATAATCATTGGAAGCTGCTGGCCTCCCCATTCACAGGGGAACGACGCTCCGATCCATCCGCCTTCGCCGCACTCCTTCATTATCGCGCGAACTTGCGGATGAACTTTGACAGCGCCACCCGAGTACTCCGGCTGATTGCGGTCCATTTCAGTAAGGACGGGTTTGAAAAGATCTTTCCCCATTTTCATGGCGGTTTCTATCACCATGTCAAACACTTCCCTGTTATGATCGGCGAACTGGGGATATTTGATCAAACGTTCAACATCGAACATCTCGTAAAGTAAAAATTTCAAATTTCGATCACTGATGAATTTTTCTGCCATACACACACCTGATTCCCTGTTTTTAATTAGTTATTCCGTTAAACCGGCAAACTAGCGCTGCAAATTTTTAATAATGGTCGCCACGCCCAAACCGCCGCCGCAGCAGGAACTGAAGCAGCCGTACCTGCCGCCACTGCGGATAAGTTCTTTCATGGTAAACAGACAAATACGCGCGCCCGAAGCTCCGTTGGGATGCCCGAAGGCAATCGCGCCGCCGTTAGGATTCCATTTGTTCATATCGACTTTCTCGCCTGTCTGTTTCTCCAGTTCCGCGATAACCGCAAGGTTTTGCACAGCAAAGGCCTCATTACATTCCAGAACGTCCATGTCGGAAAGTTTAAGGTCGGCACGCTTCATAGCCTGTGGAACAGCATAAGCCGGCGCGATACCCATAATTTTGGGATCAACGCCGAAATCGCCGCCGCTGATCCATTTAGCCATAGGTTTGTAGCCCAATTGTTGGGCTTTTTCACGGGTCATCATCAGAACAAATGCCGCTCCGTCGTTGCGGCCGGAAGCATTGCCCGCCGTGACAGTTCCATCTTTGATAAACGCCGGCGGAAGTTTGGAAAGGGCATCCATTGAAGTCATACGCGGATGTTCATCGACCTTGAACTCCAGTGGCGGGTTCTTCTTGCCCTGAGGAACCATGACCGTCACTATTTCATCGACAAAATAACCGGCATCGATCGCTTTTTTTGCCAATGTCTGACTCCGCAGGCCGAACTCGTCCTGGGCATTACGGGAAATATTGTATATCTTTTGCAGGGCTTCGGCTGTTAGTCCCATGTTCATGGTTGCCGGGTCCAGCGTTGGAGACAACGAATACGCGATTGGCATCGGGGGAATCATTTTAAAGGGTTCGGTTGACATGGAAAATTTGGCACATGCCTGACTGTAAGACTCCATACCGCCTGCAATCATGATGTCGGCCTGACCGGCAATGATTCGCCATGCTGCGTGGTTGATGGAATCAATCGCTGAGCCGCACTGCATTTCCACATAGGATGCCGCGGTGCTCTCAGGAAGCCCTCCGGCCAGGGATGCCCAACGCGTAGGATTGAGGGCAGAGGTTCCGCCAATGGCCGATCCCGCAAAAACGGAATCGACATGAGCGCCTTTCTCCAGAATTTTGGTTTTCTCAATCAGCCCTTTTATGGCAATGCCGCCCAGTTGTTCCATCGTAAAGCCGCGCAGTGCGCGTCCCAATGTTCCAAAAGCTGTCCTTGCGCCATCAATAAAAACCACATCTCTTTTATGCATAAGTGCTCCTTAATTTATTTAACCGCGCGCGTCACGGCCGGAATATATTAGAGGATCATTTTTCAATACGCTTTGTAACGTTGCAACATGATATTTGAACACATTCAATTATTATCTAAACCAATACCGCTATTTTGTCAAGCGTTATTAGAACATGTTCAACTAACGCTTAAAATACCTTTTCAAATAAATAATTTAGTGATATAAAAAATTAATTATGGAAGAATCTCCTCATGAATAGATCTCATGCGGATGAAAGGTGTTGTTCAATGAAGCGAATAGAAAAAAGTAATAATATCAAAAATAAAATTATCGAAGTTTCGCGCCGGCTCTTTGTCGGACAGGGATATCAAAAAACAACGATCAGGCAGATTATTGAAGAAGCAGGGATTAATACCGGGACGCTTTACCATTTTTTCCGCGACAAAGAAGATATCTTTCTTCGGGGTTCCGAACAAACAGATATTGAATTAGTGGCGCTCGTAGAGAGCCTTACCAAAAATGAAAAAGATTATGTCCTTAAATACGCCGTATACATGGCGCTGGAATTCAAGATGGTTGAAAAATCCGATAAAATTGCAGAGCTTTACCTTGAATCTTACAGTTCATGGCGAATGACGCAGATGGTGATTCCAAGAGATATGGTGCGCAACAAACTCTATTTTCACGAATACAATAAAGATTTTACCAAACAGGACTACTACCTGATATCCATGGCCCTTCGCGGGATGCGGTTGATGTATATTGCTCAGCGCGTCCATACGGGGCTCAATAAATTCAAAGAACATATTCCCTTTATTATCGAATCGGCGCTAAAGGCATTTAACGTCCCTAAGAAAAGGCGGGATGAGACCATTGACAAAGCGATGGCTATTGCCAAAAAACGATACAGATTATTTGATAAAAAGAATCCCGTATAAGTGGATAAACAGATAAACAGATAAATAGATAAACAGATAAACAGATAAACAGATAAAACCGGCAGGATCTCACGCATGTGTGAAATGGTGAAATCAGGCTGCAAAAAATCAGCGCGTCTGAAGGAAATTCCCGATCGATAAAAATATCAGCTTTGGTTTAGAAACGGCATAATATGAAACATGAGGAAAGAACATACCGATCCTTAATTAATAAGGGCAATCTCTCTTCGTATAATGTCAGAATCGCCGAGAGCGATTTGTTTATCAGCTCTGATACGAACCTGAAATCTGACGCCTTAAAATCATTGATCAAACATCGCAATTCTTTAGAGACATACATCAGGGATCATCCGGATTTCCGTACGTCATTTTTACCCCTTCCTGAAGATGATCTTGCTCCGCCTATTGTCCGGCATATGTTAAAATATGCAAAAAGCTGCGGGGTAGGGCCGATGGCTTCGGTTGCCGGAGGTATATCCGAATTTGTGGGATACGATCTTCTTTCTCAAACGGATAACATCATCATTGAAAACGGCGGCGATATCTTTTTAAAATCGAATGATAAATTAACAGTTTCTGTTTATGCCGGAGAATCAGCTTTAAGTTATAAAGTAAATTTTATTGTAAAACCGGAGGAAACTCCGCTGGGTATTTGCACCTCATCAGCCACAGTCGGCCCGTCTTTGAGCTTTGGCAAAGCCGACGCTGTGTGTGTAATTTCCCAATCCGCCACGCTTGCCGATGCCGCCGCTTCCGCTATCGGTAATCGGGTGAAAAGTAAAAATGATATCAAATCAGCCATGGATTATGGAATAAAGATTCCCGGTGTGCGCGGGATCATTATCATCTTGAGCAACGATATGGGAGCGATAGGGGAGGTGCAGTTCGTTTAAATTTTTTTAAAATATTGACATTTATCCATTATGTTTTTATAATAATCAAAGATAGTCGAGTAAATAAAGCGAAAATCAGGAGGTTAGTTTTATGATTCGATTGCGTACGGCGTCGATAGTATTACTGGCTGCCTGTCTCTTGCTTGTACAAGGTGGAGCAGTAGCAGTTTACAGTAGTGGTGTGACGATTTTCGTTAATAGTGGGACGATAAGTAGTGTAACTCCGGGGAATCAGCCTCCCGCATCGATTCCGGGCAATACCGGAACGTCAACGACCACAACTACTCCCGGAACGCAGAATATTAGTTCATTTTCTGCAACAACTACTTCCGCAACAACTTCTTCATCATCAAATTCATCAGTATCCACCTCTTCGCAGGTTCAGCAACAGCCTAATACGACGGACACCCTCTTTCAGACACTGGAACAGTCCGAAACATCCAAACTTGTTCGCATGCCTAACTTCAACCCTTTATCTGAAGAAGAACCATTATTACCAACAGCTGCGTCCTATAAGCTAACGGTATGTGTATCTTATAATAATATTGTAGCACCAAGTTGCCGAAATAAAAGAACTTCATCACAGGCAAGTGAGATACTTGCGGCAATGATACTCAATAAATATTTAAATGGCGTGGAGGTCAGACCTTTCAGGGTTATCCTGCCGTCGGCGGCGCCACTTACCGAACAAACTCAATTATTGCGTAAAATCGAAACAGAGGCAATCGCTATAATTGAGGCCAAAATGTTGGAAGAGTTAAAGAAATCAAAGATTTTTTTATCGGAATCGGAAGAGGGCAGACAAAAAAGGCTAAATATTATTACACAGGACGCAAAGCAAGCCCTACAGGAAGCGGACAGCGGCGATAACTGGTCTCATAATATTAGTAATGATAGATCAAGCCATGTCTTTCAATCCGCAAAAGCCTTTAAGCAATTTACTAATAATATGTCAGTTGCCCAATGGGGAAGTCATTGATTTAAAAAAGGAGCATGATATGCTGAAAATACTGGGAGTGATAATTAATTTAGGTATATTAGCATATCTGGGATTTCAGGCAAAAGCATGTCTAAATCCGGAACAATTAACAGATGTTAACATTGTGCAAAATCCTTTGATCCTCTCATTTATTGCCGTTATAGCTTTGTTTATTGCTTTGAAGAATTAATAATTAAGGAGGAAAAACCTATGAAAAGATTTTGGTTTGTTATTGCCCTTGGTGCAGTTGGTATGCTCATGAGTTGCGCCACTATGATACCGATCGGCGGCTTATATACAGGCGCAAAATTCCCGATGATGGTAACCAGCAACGGCAACACTTCCTCTAAGACGGGAGAAGCACAGTGCATAAGCATACTAACTCTTATTGCCGTTGGCGATTGCAGCATAGAAACCGCCAAGAAAAACGGCGGCATCACGAAGGTAAATAATGTTGATTGGGATGTCAAAAACATTCTGGGCATCTACGGAACATACAAAGTTATCGTTTCAGGCGAATAAATACTATAATAATACTCATTTAAAACTCCCTGGTAGCTTTAGCAGCCGCAAGGGAGTTTTTTAACGCGGTTTGTTTAGATTTGGTAACTATGCGCGAAGCCCCGCGACAAAGATATTGGATGATGTCTCAGAAACACAATATTTACAGCGAAAGTATAATTTGTTACGTTTACCTTTAGAAATGAACACCAATTCAAGTCTCAAGTAGACATAACATATATTATAGGACGTAATATATAAATTATCAAAAGGCGTCGGAAGGCTTGAATGCAGTGTAAATATATGGAAATATGGAGATTACTCCATTCACTGTTGTGAATTTAAAATGAAATAGAAAAGCTTCGACTTAAGATTATGCTTGTCAGGTAATCTTTTTATCGATATACAAAACCATCATAATTGAGGTGTAATTCATGAAATATGTTTTATTCTTATCAGGGATATTTTTTATTTTATTGTTGAGCCTGACTATTCCGTTTGAAGTCGCCACCCAATTCCGCTGCAATCCGCCACCCAAATCCGGAGGAAGTCGCCACCTGATTCCGGTACAATCCGCCACCCCCTGCGAAGAGTTTAGTGACGCTGGATAATT
>JBKQWB010000087.1:0-13204 GCA_052139735.1 Smithella sp.
GAGATGAGTATGGAACTTTGCGGCGGAACGCATGTCAAACAGACCGGCGACATCGGCCTGCTGAAAGTTGTCCATGAATCCGCCATTGCCGCGGGCGTGCGCAGAATCGAAGCGGTAACCGGAAAGGAAGCGCTCACACATGTCCAGAAGACGGAAGAAGAATTGAAGAAGGCTGCCGGTTTACTTAAAGCCAGTCCTCTTGAAGTTTTTGACCGCACTGAAAAGATTCTGAAGCAGACCCGTGAGCTGGAAAAAGAAGTTGAAGTCTTCAAAGGGAAACTCGCGGCCAGGGAGTCCGGCGACCTGCTGAATCAGGCGCGAGTAATTGGCGGAGTGAAAGTACTTGCAGCTCAAGTGAACATTGCCGATGTCAAAACACTGCGCGATTTCGGCGACAAGCTGCGCGACAGGCTCGAATCCGGTATTATCCTTCTAGGCAGCAAAGCCGGTGAAAAAGCATTGCTTCTGTGTATGGTGACCAAAGACCTGGCAGGAAAATATCATGCCGGAAACATCATCAAGGAACTGGCTCCACTGGTTGGCGGAAGCGGTGGAGGCCGTCCTGACATGGCACAGGCCGGAGGCACTCAGCCGGAGAATTTGAGTAAAGCGATTGCTTATTTGGAAAAATTGATAACGAAGTAGAACAAGTACGAATATTCCTTTTATCATGCCCGATTAAAAGCCGGACGAAGATCTGGTGATCGGAAATCCAGTGCTTTTCTGCCGTGTTCTACTTTGGTTATCGAATTTGTAAATAAACGTGCAATTAAGTACGATGTAATCAATATGCTTATATCTGTAATTCTTGCCCATCCTGATCCCGCAAGCTTCAACCACGCCATCGCGCAAACGGCGGTTGAGGCGCTAAAAGCAAACGGGCATACTGTTTTTTTTCATGACCTCTATCAGGAAAAATTCGATCCGCTTTTGAACTCCGAAGAAATATCCAAAGATGCCTTGTTGCCTTCTGCCATCAAACAACATTGTGAAGAAATCGCGGCGGCGGACGGCATCATTATTGTTCATGCCAATTGGTGGGGACAGCCTCCAGCCATCCTAAAAGGCTGGGTGGATCGCGTGATTCGGCGAGGCGTCGCCTACGAGTTTCTGGATAATGATTCAGGAGAAGGGATTCCAAGGGGCTTGCTCAAAGCAGGGGCAGCGCTTGTTTTCAACACTTCCAACACTCAATCCAAAAGAGAAAAGAATGTTTTTGGCGATCCACTGGAGACGATCTGGAAAAATTGCATCTTCGGTCTCTGCGGCGTCACTAACTTCCACCGCCGGATGTTCCATGTGGTTGTTACAAGCACAATGACCCGGCGCAAGAATTGGCTTGACTCTGTAAGACAAGATATTGATATACTCTTTCCTTAAAAACAAGCTTTCAGATAAAATTTTCATCAACTTTCGAGGGAGCATAATTTATGGAATCAAAACTCAACATTACATTTGACGGGAACAAAAAAGTATCCGCGCATTTCCGGGAATTTACGGTTCATACGGATCAGCCGGACGTGCACGGCGGTGAGAATACCGCGCCGTCGCCTTTTGAACTCTTTTTGGCCTCTATCGGCACCTGCGCCGGATTTTACGTGGCATCCTTCTGTCAATCACGCTCCATCCCTACCGGCAATTTAAGTATTGTTCAAACGATCTTTCGTAATGATGAAACGCACATGGTGGATAAAATCACGCTTGATATTATACTGCCGCCTGATTTTCCGGAAAAGTATAAAGCCGCCGTGATTAAAGCTGCTGATACCTGTACGGTGAAAAAGCATCTTGACTCGCCGCCGAAAATCACAGTGGAAACAAAGACTCGTTGAAGGTTAAGAAAGTGTTTTGAATGTTTGCTTGCCGAATTACAAGACTCGGCAATTTAAAAGAAGGAGGAATGAAATGACTATACAAAAGAATAATAAGAAAACTATAATGAAACCTCTTTCCGGAAAGACAGCGATTGTTACCGGAGCGAGTTCCGGCATCGGACAAGCAACCGCCCTGACACTGGCACAGGCGGGCGCCGCAGTCGTCATTCATGCCCGGCGCAAAGACAGGCTCACGAAAGTTGCTCTTGATATTCAGAAAAAAGGCTGTAAAGCTTTAGTTGTTGCCGGTGACGCAAGTCTGCGCTCCGATATAGACAAGCTGCTGGAGCAAACATTGAAATGGAAAGAAGGCGGCCGCAAATATGATATTGTTGTGGTCAATGCGGGACGCGGGTTGGCAGGCAGTACCCTTCTGAGCGATCATTCCCAGTGGGAAGATGTTTATCACACCAATGTACTTGGCGCGGCTTATCTGATGCGTTGTGCAGCCAAATATTTCATAGAACGCAAAAAAGGCGATATCGTCGCTGTAGGTTCTGTCGTGGGGCGAAACATTTCTCCCTTCAGCGCGTTTTACGGTTCCAGCAAATTTGCCATCGGCGCTATCACGGAAGGCCTGCGTCAGGAAGTTTGTGCGTATGGTGTCCGAGTATCTCTGGTTATGCCCGGCATTGTAACCAGCGGATTTCAAAAAGTTGCCGGCTACGACGAAGATAATTTTTATAAAGGAATTGCTCATATGGGCAAACTGCTGGAGCCGCAGGCTATAGCCGACGGTATTTGCTGGCTGCTTACGCAGCCGCCTCATGTGCATGTGAGCGAAATTATGATACGGGCGACAGGGCAGAACTACCCCTGATTCCACTAAAATCAAAGCGCTATCTTTGTTGGCATTGTCGCAGGCTTCCACAATGTATCAGTATTGAACAAACAGGTTATCTGATAGAGGGGAAAATTCGGCTGACAATTGGCGAGCAAGTATTTGAAGTAGAAAAGGACGATAGCTGGTGTATTCCCGGTAATGTAAAACACAGCGCCAAAATATTAAAAGATTCTGTCGCCATTGAGGTATTTTCGTCTGTGCGCGATGAATATATTCCACAGAAAGTTAAATAGTATGAACGCAAAAGAAATCAGCAAACGCGTCCGAAAAATGGGGAATAAGGAAGATGCCCGATTTCTACAGGGATTTTTCAAAACCGGCGCAGGACAGTATGGCGAAGGAGATATTTTTTTAGGCATTCGTGTTCCGGCGCTGAGAAAACTGGCCAAAGAATACAATATTCTGCCGCCTGAAAAAGCATTACCGTTACTGCGATCTGGTTATCATGAAGAAAGACTGTTCGCGCTCATTTTACTTGTCAACGTCTTTACCCATGGTGATGAAACCATTCAACAAAAAATCTATGACCTGTATCTGGCAAATACCCGTTACATCAACAATTGGGATCTGGTGGATTTATCCGCGCCCAATATTGTGGGAGCGTTTTTAATGGAAAAAAATAAAAAACCTCTTTATCAACTGGCAAGATCGAAGAGCCTCTGGGAGCGGCGTATCGCTATACTAGCCACTTTCTATTTTATTAAAAACAACCAATTCGAGGATTCAATCAAGATCGCCGGAATTTTACTCCATGATAAAGAAGATCTGATTCACAAGGCAGTCGGCTGGATGCTGCGCGAATCGGGCAAACGCGATATTGAACTCTTGGAATCGTTTTTAAAAGAGCATTGCAGGGTAATGCCCAGAACCATGTTGCGTTACGCTATAGAAAAATTTACTCCGGCCAGAAGAAAAATGTTTTTAGACGGCACCGTTTGATCCTCCCTGCTCATTCACACCTTTAACTATTTCCTCTTGCATTACTTTTAATAATTTGCATAAATGTCACTCAAAGTTCAAAAACTAAATACACATTTCTTTGTGAGTTTTGTCTATGATTGAAAATACCGTAGCCGCATGGCACAAATTGCTTGAAACGAAGGATGCAGCCGGTTTAGACGATATTCTGGCTGATAATGTTGTCTTCCATTCCCCCATTGTTCATACACCGCAAGAGGGAAAACCGATTACCAAACTTTATCTTACCGCGGCGCTTTATGTTTTTAATAATGGCAGCTTTAAATATTTAAGAAAGATCATTTCAGGCAATAATGCCGTTCTGGAATTTACTACAGTAATAGATGGAATCACCGTTAATGGCGTGGACATGATCACCTGGGGCGCGGATGGAAGGATTACCGACTTCAAGGTTATGATTCGTCCGCTTAAAGCTATCAACCTGATCCATAAAATGATGGGTGAAATGCTGCAAAAGATTAAATAAATATTGCGGATGTTTCTAATACATATTGAAAATACTAACGTTCTCATAAAAACAATTACGTAATATCAACCGGAGTTGAAAACTTATATTCAAGACCTGACCATATTTACTCTACGTGCTCAAAATCTGTTGTCCTGGTTTCTATTTTTAAAAGGTTACAATGATCAGTCCCGCAAAAGTTTTATTTTATCTCATCGAATTTATTAATATCTACGCTGCCGTTTACTATTCCAATTTTCTCTTTTTTTACCTGCGGCGCACATTCGGCTTCGGTGAGGTCGAGAATCTGCTGACGGCGGCAATCGGCGGCTTTGTCTATATTATCGCGGCCTGGCAGAGCGGCAAATTAGCGGATCGCTATGGATGCGTCAGAATGCTCTACATTGGCGCCTGCGGCATCATTTTGTCGCTAGCCTTAGGCATGGTATCACCTACTCCAACGGCGCAGGTAATGGTGTATAGCTTGTGGACAGCGGGAATTTGTTTTATCTGGCCTTCTCTGGAAGTGCTTATCAGTGAAAGGGCAGGCGCGTCGCTGCCGAAGTTGATCGGAATCTATAATGTCACCTGGGCAGCCGGAGGCGCGGTAGGATATTTTACGGCGGGTATGCTGATTGAAAAATTAGGCATGACAAGTTTGTTCTGGCTGCCCCTTGGGCTGACAGTCGTCGAGCTTGCACTGATACCATGCGCCGCAAGATTGCTGAAAAAAGAAAATGATCGCCAATGTTGTGAAGCGCCTTTAGTCCCTGCTGTAAATCCCACAGACACCAAACTGTTCCTGAGGATGGCCTGGATCGCAAACCCTTTCTCTTATGTGGCGATCAACACTATCATCCCGTTGATTCCCTCCATTGCGGAAAAGCTTGACCTCTCCACAGGCTTGGCGGGCATTGTCTGTTCAATCTGGATGTTTGCCAGGCTCGCTACGTTTGCGACCTTGCGGCGATGGACGGGTTGGCATTACCGTTTCCGGTGGCTGGCAGGATCTTTTTTACTAATGATCGTCTGTTTTTTCGGCGTTCTCATGTCGAAATCGATTGGATTACTACTGATTGCGCAAGTTGGTTTCGGCCTGTCGATTGGGCTCATTTATTACTCATCTCTTTACTATTCCATGAATGTGATGGAGAATCAAGGTTCCAACGCCGGCCTTCATGAGGCGATGATCGGGGCCGGTCTGTTTATGGGTCCGGCCTTTGGCGCCGCCGCCCTCTATCTTGTTCCCGCCACCGTTGGCGTCGGCGCATGGTCTGTGGGCGGCCTGCTTTGCGCCGGATTTTCCGGTTTACTCTTTGTGAGACATTACCGGATAAAGTAATAAAATGGGGCGGTATGACTACGGATTAAAATGTACAAATAAAGAGCAAGGTCATTACTGACCCTGCTCTTTTGGTTCTAGTTGACTCATCAGCAACTTTCCTGCGTTTCGTTTCAGACATCTAATCACGGTTCTGTTATGTATTCCTTAACATCTCCGGTAAAAGAATATGATAAAATTCTCCCACCTCTTGTACGGATCTTTAGCACATCATTATCATCGATACTTAATATTCGCCCCTTAATAATTCTCCCATTCTTTAAGACAATTCCCTTCACTCCGTCATAATAGTGCCGGGTGTCGATGGAAGGTGTGGTTTTGTTTTCCGGTTTCTGGACTGATTCATGCTTCTGCGCTACGAGTTCTATTTTCTTTTCCGGTTTCTGGTTTGGCTCATTGGTTTGCGCAACAGACTCTATCTTGCTTTCCGGTTTTTGTGCCGATCCATTGGTTTGTGCGGAAACTTCAGTTTTATTTTCAGATTTTTGTATCGGCTCGCTGGTTTGCGCCGCAGCCTCTATCTTGCTTTCCGATTTTTGTGCCGGTTTATTGGTTTGTGCGGAAACTTCAGTTTTATTTTCAGATTTTTGTGTCGGCTCGTTGGTTTGCGCCGCAGACTCTATCTTGCTTTCCGGTTTTTGTGCCGGCTCGTTAGTTTGCGCGGCGGCCTCCATTTTATTTTCCGGTTTCTGTGCATGTTCACTCTTTTGTTCAATGAACTCCGGTTTACTTGTCGCTAATTCCCCACTTTTCTCTGCCGTCCATTGAATCTTGAAAGATTCAATGACACCGGATTTCTTTAGTTGGATCAAAGCTTTTTGGGCAAGCGGCAGGGTTTTGTATCCACCAATGTATGTTCTGAAAAACTCTCCTTTTCCCGGAACATCTTCTTTCTGGTAATAAGCAACTAGCCCCCTGGCCTTCATTTTGTGAACGAATATAACCGCGTTTTTTTCACTTTTGAATGATGCAACACGACCGGAATAATCGGCAAAAACAGGACTGGCGGCAAACAAGGCGAATAAAACTCCGGTCGTAAGCGATATCATCCAATGTGATTTTTTAAAGATGAATTTCATCATTTTTTTAGCTCCTCTTATTTAGATGTTGATTATCTCTGCATTACCAGCCCAAATTATTCCGACTATCGGATTTGACAACTGAAAATATTTGTGAGGTAAAGTATAGGAAATGCGGTCTTGCATGTCAAGATAATCATGACCGCAAAATTCAGGGTGCCGGGTCGATTTCTGCATGGCGTTATTTGTGTTGACTAAGGATTGAATCACCCGGGATGGTTCTCATCACAAAGGGTAGTGTATCCGGAATATCACCTGTCTATACCGAGAGCGATTGCCCCAAACATTTCGATGGATTCTATTTCCAAATCTTCCCCGTCCTTGTTATAGTCGGCACAGGTTGAGGTCTTTGCGATTATAATAGTATACTGCGGATAATTTGGCTAATGGCAAATAAGTTCATCAAAAATTTTGTTTACAACATTAATATAATTATCTCTGTGATGTGTTTTCCAGATTTTCTTTTGTATTTTTTTTCTGTTTTCAAAAAAGCCGCCCATATATGTCCAGAGTTCTTTCATCTTGTTTACAATATGCGAAGGGCCGGATAGAATTTCCGAATATTGGGCAAATAATTGGTCATGAAAAACCCTGATGATTTTGATCTTTTCATCATAAGGTTTTTCGGTGTTAAATTTAATTTCTTCCGCAAGGAATGGGTTTTCCAGCAGGCCCCTGCCGATCATCCACCGATCGACCGATCCGAACCGTTTCGAGACCATCTCATATTTCCGGATAGAATCGATGTCCCCATTATAGACAACTCTGTGTTTCGAGAGATTAAGGCATTGCGTAAACATATCGAGATCGACTTCCCCTTCATACATTTGCTCACCAGTCCTCGGGTGGATAATCAATTCCTCAATCTGGAACTTGTTGAAAATCGGCATGAGCTGCAACACTTCATCGGGATATTTTAATCCGATCCTGAGCTTTATCGATAATTTCGGTTTTAAATCAGACATCGTTTTTTCGAGAAACGATTCGATCTTGTCCGGATGACAAAGCAAACCCGCTCCTCTGCCCTTTTTAACAACCATAGGGAACGGACAGCCGATATTCCAGTTTACCGTGCCGTATCCGATGTCGTATAACGCATTGGCTAGTTTAGTGAAGTCATCCGGGCTGGAACTCATTATCTGCGGTATCGTGGGAATACCCGTATTTTTATCAGGGTAAAATTCGCGCAGAAGATTATTCACCGGTTTCATTTTTTTCGATGTGGAGATGAACGGTGCAATCGCGACATCTACTCCCTTAAAATAAACAGGGAACAGGTTGCGATAAATCCTGTCGGTTGTCCCCTGAATCGGTGCGAGATATATCATGGGTAAGTTCTAATTCCTTTGGCTGTTATTATAATAATCATCATGGGGATGGCTTTCGCCTCGATCTTTGTCGGGCGTAA
This sequence comes from Smithella sp., assembly GCA_052139735.1. Lineage (GTDB taxonomy): Bacteria > Desulfobacterota > Syntrophia > Syntrophales > Smithellaceae > Smithella. Next base: position 7,971 of record JBKQWB010000087.1, read on the forward strand.
AATTTTAATTAACATGGATATTCCGGGGACTATACTGGTTATGGGAAACAAAGGAATAAGCTAATATATGCCCATCTGACAGCCGCCGGCTATTGTAGCGCCCAGTTCATGGCATTGACCGAGGATTTCTTCCGTAACAGCGCCTCGGGCGATAACGGGCTTATAAACGGTCTTGAATTTGTAACCTGAAGCGATGCGCTCGATTGCCCTGAGCGCTCCGGTTCCGTCGTTTCCCGCGCTGATGAAAACAACAAAAGGTTTGCGAAAAACCTTTTGTTGGGCTTTGTAATATGTCCTGTCAAAAAAGTCTTTGAGCATTCCAGACATATAACCGAAATTCTCCGGCGTGCCTACAGCCAGACCGTCAGCTGTCAATAAATCGTCCAGTGTGGCGTCTGCCGCTTTTTTCAAAACCACATCCACGCCATCAATCCCGCGCGCCCCCTGCGCCACAGCATAGGCCATCTTCTTTGTATTACCTGTCTGTGAATGATAAACGATTAATATTTTAGCCATATTATTTTCTGCCCGTTTTGGGTGATGATACATTAAAAATAAAAGAGACGTCAATGATATTCTCCATACAACTGCGTTTAACGGTACTGGAATGAGCGATGTCCATCTTTCTTAAAAAGGGAGAATATGAAAGAGAAAATATTAGTTGAAATTTATTGATATTTGTCTATATTGCCATGACAAGAAAACCGCTGTGCCTATCGAAGTACCGGTGTTCATTATACTGTTAACGCAGTGCTAAAATTTAAGAAAAAGTTCTCCCAAGGATAAGATATAATTTTATATTTTAATTAAATATGATATCTTGGCGGCAAGAGAGGCGACGAGGATGCCATTAATAACGACCATAAAAAAATATCGCAGTATTATCACAATTGCTTTGTCACTTATCGCCATTGTATTGATGATATATTACGACTATTGCGATACGGCATGCCGTTATCTCAAAGGAAATATATGGGGGATTGATCTAAAATGGGTCGGTATTGCTTATATGCTGGCTATAATTATATTTGCCGCCCTTAGGCTATCGCCGTTCGTGAAGGCGATGCTGGCCGGAGGGCTTGGCGTTGAAGTACATTTATATGCTTTTCAAATACAAAACAATGTTTATTGCCCTTTCTGCCTGGCATTTTCGGCAATGTTGATTTTGTCATTCATAATTAATTATGATGTCCCATCCACGTGGTTTGAGAACCGCCGACGGATGTGGCTCTATTTTCTCGGGGAGGTCGATTTTCCTATGTTCAGGATTCACAAGTTGCCATTGTTGATTTTTAGTTTGTTAGGATATTTAACTATTTTATTCACCCTTTCCGGTTCCGCTACACCGGCCTATGGACAGGAGGTTGTTCCCGGCGTTCCCTCTCTGGGCAAAGGCCCTTATGAGGTTGTTTTATTTGCCGACTATTTCTGCCCGCCGTGCCTTCGAATTGATACAAAAGCCGAACCTCTATTGAAGAAATTGCTGGCTACCGGCAAGATAAAGTTAACATTTGTTGATGTGCCTTTTCACACACCCACGCCTATCTACGCCAAATATTACCTTTACGCGGCAAATGCCAATTCTGAAGCAAACAACATTCTTCATGTCCGTAGAGTACTTTTCGAAGCGGCACAGATTAAAAACATCCAGACGGAAATCGCTCTGGTTGCTTATATGAAAGAACAAAATATATCGTGGAAAACGCTGGATGAGAAATCAATTTTCCCAATACTCTTAACCAAGATGAAAGAGAATAATATTACGCAAACACCCACATGTGTCATCAGGTATTCAGCCATTGATATCAAAACATTTATTGGTAATGTTGAAATATGGAATGGCCTCAATGCATTGAAAACGCATATATCGACAGAAAAAAAGTGACTCAAATCGGCGTAAACGCCGGAAATATTTCAGCTATACGTTCCACCGATTCCGTTGTTCAGGAGGTGGCAATGCGTCTTGATTTTTTCTTCAGTTGACTGATCTGATGCCTGAGCCTAATTGATTTTTCGCTTTCCTTAGATTCCAGTGCCGCCAACCTCAATATTTTGAGTTCACGGATTTTTGCCTTCAGTTCGGGTTTGGTCATCTTGATCTTGCCAATATGTTTCTTTTTCTTAACCGGTTTTTCGTCCTTGATACCCCGCGCTTCTTTGATGAAGGCAATGAGTTCTTCCTTCTTCATTTCGTGGATCGCCTTTTCATGGGGAATATCAGCAGCAATTTCACGTAATTCCTTAATGGTCAACTTTTCCAGATGTTTTTCATCATGTTCTTTTCTATGGGTTTCTTCTGACATCGCGCATGGACCTCCTTATTTTTTTATATTTAGGGAATCAACTTGCAATGTAAAAAATAAATGTATGATTTCTATACCATAATTGATTTTACGATTCAATCTTGTTTGTATATCTCTTGACAAATTATTTCCTCCGTGCAATAGGTCTGCAAGTTAAATCGGGATCAAAAAACTGGATAAGCCACAAAATTAGTATCTTAAATAAAATCAACAGGAGGATTTTATGTATAAACGGAGTTTTATCACTTCAATAGTGCTGATCCTTTTTATTATTGCCACAGTCAGTTTTGCCTATGCAGATAAGTATCAATGGAAACTTGTCGATACTGAAAATGACTGCCAGGTATATACCAGTGATGTACCAGGCAAAGATTATATCGCGGCCAAAGCCTCTTGCATTATCCCAGCCAGAATAGAAACGATTAGCGTAGTCCTCAGAGATATTGAACATTATCCTGAATGGATGGAAGATTGCAAAGAAGCAAAAATTTTAAAAAAAGTAGATGACCAAAATGATGTTTTTATATTCTGGCTCCATCAACATGTTCCTCTGTTTAAAGATAGAGATATGGTACTTAAAAGCAAAACGGTAGATGATTACAAAAATGGGCGGAATTTTATTTATGCCGAATTAACCAATGAAATACCATACGACTCAGGCAAGGGATACGTCAGGATGCCTTCATTTAATTCGGTATGGACACTTGAGTGGGTTAACCGGGAACACACCAGAGTAACTTTTATGGTAGATCCGGATATTGGTCCTGGAATCCCCAAATTCACTGCGAATCTAACTATCAAAACGAATCCCCTTAAATCTTTAAAGAAAATGATGAAAATGGTGAAAAACCCTAAATACATTGAAGCCGCCAAGATATCTAAGTACAATAAGTTTGCTGAAGATGCTCTTAGGGCCGGGTATGTGAAACCGTAACACATCATATAGCTTTAATTATTTGTAAAGTGGTTCTTTGAAATCAGTAATTTCTTATATTTGTAATCTACAGATAGTTGAGCGTGCAGTATTTCTCAAAATGTTGATATTTAGTTTCTGTAAAATTATATAAAGATTCGGTCCCAAGTGTAAACGTTTAGTGATTCGGCAACAAAGAAGTGGATGGTGAATTTTTTCAGAATATCATGCCAACGATCTGAGTATTACAATCATTATGAAAATAAAACATTCCTTGTGTCAGCTTTTAACTTTTCGATTACCGCTTAAATGTTTCTTTAATTTTCCAGGAATTTGAGATCAACAATATTGTCAATATTAGAGTTATTTTTTGTGGCTTATTTTTTGAGTCAATGCTTGACATTATAATTTTAACAATATATAAAGCGCAACCTGTTAAAAAGGCTATAGGACGTCCCTATCGTCTAGTGGCCTAGGACACGGCCCTTTCACGGCTGTAACCGGGGTTCGACTCCCCGTGGGGACGCCAATGATATTAGCGAGTTAGGATAATTCCTAATTCGCTTTTTTCTTTGGTGGTACTTTCGATTAAAGTCACATCAAGCAGGTCCATAACTCCTGATAAATCTGGATTAAGGTTATAAATATATCGTTTTGTGGTTTGTAAACTCTTGTGTTTAAGAATCCGTTGAATGGTTTTAGCTGATACTTTGTGAATGTCGGCAAGCATAGAAACAACATAACGTCTTAATGAATGAAAACCAGAAGGACGTATCCCTGCCCTTTTGCAAAGACTTTTTAAGAATGCCGCAGAGACTAAACGTATTATGGGGATACCATTGTTAGGAGTTATCCCGCATATTCCAAACCACCAATCAAATACCAACAGAGCTTTTTCGGAAAAAAGCTGTTGACAACACAAAGAGCAACGAGGCATACTGCCAAAGAACTTATTCAGTTTCTTCATGTTGCTCTGGACTCCGCATCCGAATTAGAAACTCAAGTTACTATTGCTGAAAAATTGGGCTATATAAAAAATGAGAAAATGTTACTTACTGATATGAAAAACTCTACCCGCAAAAGAATTCTCCTGTCGAAAATCCAAAACAGCGAAGCCACCATCGGCATAATCGGGCTCGGATATGTTGGATTGCCGCTTGCGCTTGCCTTTGCCGAAAAAGATATAAAGGTAATCGGCTTCGATATAGATTCCAAGAAGATTAAGGCGCTTAACCGTGGCGACTGTTATATCTCGTATATCAATGCCACAAGAGTAAAACAAGTTGCCAAATCAAAAAAACTATCTGCGACAACCAATTTTTCACGGCTTGACGAACCGGATGTAATAATCATCTGCGTCCCTACGCCGCTTACGCCGCAGCGCGACCCGGACATGTCTTTCATTATCAAAACCACCGAACAAATCAGAAAACGCCTGCGCACCGGCCAGCTTGTCATACTGGAATCCACTACCTACCCGGGCACGACGGATGAACTGGTGAAAAGCATACTGGAAGAAACAGGCCTGATATGTGGCCGTGATTTTTATCTAGCCTTTTCTCCCGAGCGCGAAGATCCCGGCAACAAGAACTATTCCACAACAACAATTCCAAAAATCGTCGGTGGTTTCGATACAGCAAGCGGCGATCTGGCGCAGGCAATGTATAAAAAAGTTATTCAGAAAACAGTACGCGTCAAAAACGCGCGAACGGCGGAAGCAGTCAAACTTACTGAAAATATCTTCCGGGCGATAAATATCGCCATGGTCAACGAACTCAAGGTCATCTACGAACGTATGAACATAGATATCTGGGATGTCCTGGATGCCGCTTCTACAAAACCTTTCGGTTTTATGCGCTTCAATCCAGGCCCAGGCTGGGGTGGTCACTGCATTCCGCTCGATCCCTTCTATCTTTCATGGAAGGCGCGCGAATGCGGGATGGAAACAAAGTTTATAGAACTGGCAGGAGAAGTCAACCGCCACATGCCTGAATACATCATCAAAAGATTGCAGTATG
>JBKQWB010000088.1:0-4616 GCA_052139735.1 Smithella sp.
ATTCATAAATGAATGGAAAACATATCCGGAGAAAGAGAACTTAAAATTAAGATTATAACTCTAACAGATTATTATTTAAATAAAAAAGGAGTTACTTATATAAAAAGTAAACTCCTCAAGGCACCCGGACTTGAACAAATAGCCTAACAATATTTAATCATTACGTTTCTTTATAATGCAATTTCGCGCAAGCCTCAAAACGTGCCCTTAAAAAATCTTATCCTTGAAAGTTAAGTTTTATTTTTGAGCTGTGTTCTCTACCAAACAAATATTTGTAATTCAAGAGTTATCATCCTGCCTCGCGAACAACTGCTTTAACTCCCTAATATTTTCTTGCCACTTTATTTCATCTGAGAAATCGAGATATTTTAACCGCCGAATCAGATTGTCAATTGGTTCTGGAAAGCTATGTCCTTTACCAATTACTAGCGGAATAATATTCTTGCCACCAGCGATACTCATGAATTGTGATATTTCAAAATTGACCCAATTGGATTTCGTGGACTTTTCCGATATTACAATCAAAAGATAATCACTCTCATGTAAGCTGCTTGTTATAGACTTTTGAATGTCGTCACCTGCCGATAGTTCTTTTTCATCAATCCAAAACTTCAGAGAGTTATCCTTTGATAATTCCGCAATCAACTTCCTCGCGAATGGCTTATCAGCACTCGAATGACTAATGAATAAAGTTGATTTAGGAATGTTCCGCGTGATCGTCTGCTTAAACTGATAGTCTACTTGGTCATGTGGAATGATGTTTTCACTTAGAAATATTTCTGACAGTTTTCTTGCAAGACTCCGTGTTTCTTTTTCCTCAATAGAGCACTCAATTGCATTCTTAAGTTTGTTGGGAAAATCCTTAAAAGAAGAACAGGCAAAACCAGCAAAAAAGTATGGCTCATAATCATCATGTCGCCATTTATCTAAATTAAAGAATACAAATGTCGGGTCTGTTTTTAACGGTATCCCTAATGCTTTAAATTCACTTCTCATATAACGCCACGCTTCGTCAGAGATTACATTGTCGTCATAAATCAGCGGCGTAAAGATATGGAAGTTACGGCCACTAAATGAGGATATTCTCTTTTTGTTGTCCTTAAAATAATCAACGAACTCGTTGTCCATTGACGAAAAGAAAGCAATCATAAATTTTGAATCTTCGGGCTTCAGTTGATTATCATTCATTAGCCTAATAACTTCGTCGATCCATTTTTCGGTCGGATGAATGTGCCACATGGGCCTCTCTCCTTATAATTTCAACTAATGGCTTTTAATAGTGCCTTTTATTTTCTTATTTATTGCCTGCCAACGAAAAAATCAGCCGGAGTTTAGCGATCGGCTGAATAGCCGGTTATCGTTTTTCATTTCCTAAATATTCTATAATTTTTTTTAAATTGAATCCTATACCAGATATATTGGGTTGCAAAACGACTGCATCAACAAGAGCACGCCCAAATCCTTTTTTCATTTCTTTTGCAATTTCAAAATCAGCCAATCCTCTTTCTTTTAAAATATCATTAAATACTTTTTCAATCAGTGAAATAACTTCAGGCGTGGATTTGCAGAATTTTTTAAAAGGGATGAGGATCATTTTCATTTCCTTATACTCATTATCAACACGCAGGATGTTCCTTCTACCTGAGAAGGTCTGATTACTCTCAAGAAAATAAGATGGGTGAGCATTGGTAACTAACAAAGCCGGTAAAAGATCGTTAGCATCCTCGTTATTAATGCGATGCCAGGACAAAACTTCATTTTGAAAATCACCAAGGTTCGTGCCTCTTATTATTATAGCCTTGGATTTAGATGCGATCTGAGCCATATTATCAAAATTATCTCTAAGTGCTTGGCTAATTGGCTCATGCCAACCGTAATCAAGGAGATAAATGAAATAATTCCTTCTTGCGCTCTTTGGGATATTTTCTAATGAATGTACTATCAGTCCCATTTGCTTCTCCTCCATTCACGATAACGCCAAAGCTCACGGATCGGCGTGCGTGCACGCCGATCCCGTGCAGCGCATTGTTGTACGCTGCCTTTGTTTTTCTACTCCTCTTTGGGTTCAACAATGTACCTGTGAAAATATCGTTCAAGGATGTGATGCGTTTCACGGAACATCATATGATATTCCTTTGATCCCATTGTCATTTCTCTCATCATTGGATGTCTGAACGTAAATTCAAAGATTTCAAGAAAGTCTCTGACTGCCATTTCCTTCTCTTTGGGAGATTTCTTTAATTGAACCAATTTCAGTGTTTCATTGCCCATTTCGTAAATCCACGGAAAATCATTTCTAAAGATGCTTAATGCCATAAGAATTGTAATGTGAGATTTTACTTCTTTGCCCATGTGAAGTAACTCCTCAATCATCATCGGATGAAATCGCCGTTTTTTTCTGAAATCGGGATCAACCCTGCTTTCTATTTTTGAAGGCAAATCCTCAAACATAATTTTGACTTCTTCAAAAAGCTTTGCCACTGAAGTGTCATCAACATGTTCCTTTGGGGGCCCCTCCGCTATGGTCTTTGAATGTTTAGTAATTATTTCTGCTGATTTTTTCTTGAATGTGTCTACAAATGTTTTGAGAATTTGTTCATCAGGGTCTAATCCCGGCACTTTTTTTACTAGATCAAAAACAAGTTTTGTCAGAGATGGTAAGTCGTCACCAAGATTTTGGAATTGTGCAAAAGGTCCCTTTATAGCCGCACTCAATGGAAGACCCAAAGCAACGCCAATTACTTTTGTATTCAACTTACCTTTTGCGACACCAGCTTCATAAAGGATCCAAGGGCGATCGACACTATTTTGTGTAATCAAACAGACAACGTCAGTTGCCTCGTCAATTTTTTCCATTATTGCTGGATACCATTCTGAACCATATTCAATGCCTTGTGTCGCTTTTTTGTCTGATGAACGAAAAGATTTTAGCGCGCCAGCACTCGCACTTCTTAGTAAGTTGCTAAACTCTTCTGCGAGGTCGGCATCTCTTGTATCGTGACTTATGAAAACGAGAGGTGTTTTTATTTTGGGTAGAATTTCTTTCCCTGCTTCTTTCTTGAGAGGTTCGGTCATGTTTTTCTTTGTCATCTAATTTCTCCTTTGCCAACAATGAGAAGCTATTGTTTGATTATATTTTTTTATTTATCTCGTACAACATTATTTATATGGAGCGGTGTTAATACTATAAACACCGCTCTCCTATCGGCATAACACCCCACGGCAAAAAATGTAATTTTAAGCCTAATAACTTAATATTATACAATAATCAATCTATTTTTTTACTTGGGATATTATATGGATCGGCATAACATTCCTACTCACTTACTAGAGATTATCTATTGCAGTTATATTGCAGATTACTATTTGAAGTCTTGCATTTTTGTCGATGTGAACATTTTGTGGATAATAGGAAGTTGTCAATAACGGTACTTTTTTTACCATCGGCAAATTCCGTCGGGAACGGGCAAATAATATTTCTTTATTATTATTCCAAATATGGTATAATCTAATTATGGATATGAAACCATTAGTCTGGATAGGTAGCAGTAGAGAGGATCTCAAAAGGTTTCCGAATGAAGTTCAAGATGTTGCTGGTTTTGGTTTGTATAAGGCTCAAATGGGAGGTAAACATCCATCAGCAAAACCGTTAAAAGGTTATCACGGTGCCGGGGTTGTTGAAATTGTAGATAACTATTCCGGGAATACCTACAGGATTGTATACACAACTAAGCTGGAAGGTATAATTTATGTTCTTCACGCTTTCCAGAAAAAGGCAAAGAGTGGTATTGAAACACCAAAACAGGAAATTGATTTAATAAATAATAGATTGAAAACGGCTATAGAATATCATAAATTACGATTCAAGAGATGAGGTATACTATGAAAGATAAAATAACAATGAGCACTGGAAATGTATTCGCAGACCTCGGGCTTCCAGATGCAGAAGAACGCCTGGCAAAAGCACAGCTTGCTTTCAAAATAAGTGAAATAATTCAGAAGCGTCATATTAGTCAGATAGAGGCTGCAAAAATCTTAGGAACAGAACAGCCCAAAATATCATTTATCATGAATGGCAAGCTATCAGGTTTTTCTCTGGAACGTCTAATATATTTTCTCAATGTTCTTGGCAGTGACGTGCAGATAGTTGTTAAACCAAAACCGCCACGCCATAAAAATGCTGCCTTGGAAGTTGTTTTTGCCTGAAATAAATATTTGCACGTGTCTGCATCGGTTCATATAATTAATTTTTTAAAGAAAATTTGAGATTATCGGCATCCGTTTCTACTTCTATCGATATTATACCATTTTATCTATACTTGGGGTTCTTGCAGTTATTGCTATCCTTGAATACAGCTTTAACTATCTCATCGCCCCAAATTTTCTTTCCCGCGCGTTTTGGATTTTCTAAAAAAGCTTGATTGCGCTCGGAGAAATACATATCAATTGCGAGCTTGCACTCTTCAATAGATTGATAGTCGCTATTATGAATGATTGCCTTGGCCATGCCGCTGAAAACAGATTCGATCACATTTAAAAACTGTGCGCTTGAAGGAAGCGGAGCAAGCTCCACAAATGGATGTTGGGATTAGAAGAGGAACGATCCATGAACGAGA
>JBKQWB010000089.1:0-27472 GCA_052139735.1 Smithella sp.
ATAGGGAAGCGTATCTTCAGAGTTGTCGCTCAGGCCGGAAGTTCCGTGTTGTTGCTCCAGCAGATCGTACGAGTAGTCACGGCCCGCGGGTTGTTCGGGCTTGGTTTATTATGTGTCTCTGGAAAAAAGGCGATGGAATGGCTACCGCGAAGCGGTTTAGTTCTTCAAACGGAAATCAATAAACATCTTTTAATCAAAAAGCGGTTATGATAAATTGACATTAAACTTATCGAAAAAAGCGAAATACGTGTATTTATGTCAGGTCATAAGAAAGAAGATAGAAGAACCTCGAATATAAAGTTGATTCCCTATCACTAAAGAGGGGAAAGAGAAAGGATAACCATGAGCAAATCGCCTGCCCATACTGACCGTTCCCGCCTGCATGAAGAGTTGCTGATCAAGAGCAGCGCCATCGACTCCTCCGTCAACGGAATGGTCTTCGGTGATCTTGAAGGACGGATAACAGACGGAAACGCCTCCGCCCTCGCCCTTTTCGGAGGCTACACGATGGAGGAGGTTCGTGGCCTGTCCGTCCTGTTGTTTGCTGAAAATCAGGAGGAAGCGGCGGCAATCTTCGCTGATCTCCTTAAGCATGGAAGCTGGACCGGCGAAGTGGCCGGGCGGAAGAAAGACGGATCTCCGATTATCGTCCACCTGTCGGCCAGCCTTGTTCGCGATACAGATGGCAAGCCCATGTGTACCATGTGTTCCTTCATAGATATAACCAGTTCGAAGCAGGCCATTGAAGAGTTGCGGATCAAGAACCATGCCATCAATTCGTCCATCAACGCCATCGCCATCGGCGATCTCAATGGACGCATTACTTATGTCAATGATTCCGTGCTCCGCCTCTGGGGCAATGATGATCGCACCGAAATCGTCGGGCGCCCCATCTCAGCTTTTGCCCAGTCGGAGCAGGAGGCCGATGCCATTCTCCAGAGTGTCTTGGAAAACGGACACTGGATGGGTGAGGTAAGCGGTTACGCCCGGGACGGCAGACTCCTGACAGTCCAACTTTCCGCTCAAATGGTCACTGACGATGAGGGCCGGCCAATTTGTCTGATGTGTTCCTTTGTGGATGTGACGGAAAAAAATCTTACCCAGATGGCCCTTCAAAAAACCCTGGCAGAACTTGAAGAAAGAGTGGCCGAAAGGACACGGGAGTTGACTGAGGCCAACGCCAATCTGCGCCGTGAGATAGAGGAACGCAACCTCGCCGAACAGAGTCTCCGTGAAAAAGAAAGAGAGCTCCAGCTCAACGCGCTTCACCTGGAGGAGTCCAACATTGCCCTGAAGGTTTTGCTCAACCAGCGGGAAAAAGACAAGGATGAAGTAGAGGAAAAGGTCCTGGCCAATGTACGGGGCCTGCTCCTTCCCTGTCTGGAAAAGCTTCGGGGGTGCCGCCTCAACGACCAGCAGCGGATCTATGTGGACATCCTTGATACCAATCTCCGTGACATCGTTTCGCCTTTTATGCACCGTCTGTCCAGCCAATATATGAATCTCACCCCGACGGAGATACAGGTGGCCGGCCTCGTGAGGGAAGGCAAAACATCAAAGGAGATCGCCTCACTGATAAACGTCTCCGATCGCGGCATTGAGTTTCACCGCAACAATATCCGCCGGAAGCTCGGCATTAGCCAATCCAAGAAGAACCTCCGCACATATCTCCTTTCCCTGTCTTAATTTACTTGCAGAGATGACATGAGGATCATCAATTACAAGCATGACATCTAATATTTTATTGTGACCAATTTTCCAATGACCTGCAAGATCGTCTGTATTTCCTTACCCTCGAAGAAGAAAGCCTTATTAAAATCCATAACTAATTGATGTTGTGAATATTATGTCTGTAGCGCGTTACTGCGCATGATCATAGTACAAGTTATTGGCTAGTATTATGCTGTTAATAAACTCGCAAGACATTAAAAGAAAATTATGCAATATTTTCATCATATTCAAAGCAAGAGCATAAAATATACAACTAATTGATATTATGTGAATATTATGTAGATATCGCATTACGGTGTTTGATCATAATACAAGTTATTAGCTAGTATTATGCTGTTAGTAAACACGCAAGACATTATAAGAAAACTATGCAATACTTTCACCACATTCAAAATAAGGGTATCCAATAGACTATGAGCCAAAAGTTTTATTCTAATGAGGAGCTTTTATGAAAACCACAGCTATGGACATCGCAATGGATCAGGAAACCGGCTTATCGTTGGCTGGCAAAGAAAAAGTGATCACGTACCCCAAAGTGTCTCCTTTTACAAATATTGAAGACGGTATTCTGGATTCCTCTTCCTTATCCCTATTGAAGATAGAGTGTCAGAGTGTCGAAGCTTCTGATGTTTTTCAAAAAGTGGAATCATGGAAAAGTTTGCAGGAGTATCATAATCTAATGAAATCCTTTGAAGCGGCAAACGATATCCCTCGTTCCATAGAGCATATCAATTCGATGACCGTTGCAGACGGTTATATTCCAGAAGAGCTATCACACCAGGATGTAACCGGCAGGCTGATACGAAAACAGGCAAGATACATTCTCCATGCCCCTTTTCTGAAAGCTGTCACCTCTCACCCGGAGTACCGCGATGTACCTGGTTTCCAAATTTCGAAGCGGATTATGAAAGAAACTATTGATATCCTGAATCTTCTTCGAAGTATCGGAAATCTGTTCAGAAAAGATAAGATCCAAACCATGGTCGGCTCACCGGATGAAGTGAAAATCGCGAGCCGGTGTTTTGGTGCTCTCTGGCCTGCAGGCATCAATCTCTACGGAATACTGAGAGAATTGTATCCTGCTTTTCATGCCAGGATCACCGGACAGGTGCCAGTCTATGTGGCTGATCATATGGAAGCGTTGCTGGAAGCCACTGTAGATGCCAGTGACGTCCGTGGTATTGGCAGATTCAGTATTGATGGTCATGGAAGATTCCTCGGCCTGTATCCTGTATCCGAAGTGCCACAGGATCAGGTAACTTTGGATTCGCCGTTTGTATCTCAGGATCAGCTTGGACGAAAAGCCATTGTAAATCGAATCATCAAGGATATCGTCCATGCCATTGACAAAACCGAAAACAGAAATATCATCGTAATCGATTATGCTGGTGGTGTTGGCAACATGTCTGAACTTCTTCTTAAGAAGATTTACAGTAATCCGGATAAAAAACTAAAAGAACTTTTATTGGAAAAGGTACGCGTTGCGGTTATCGATATTGCCGGTGATCAACTTGCCGGAGGTGTAAATCGTTTTCTTCAACTGGGGAAACAGCCCCGGTATGAAGGAATATACGACAGGATTGTATTTTTGAAAGGCGATGTCACCAAGCCGCTCAATGCGCAGCACATCAGTGCTATGGAGAAGAAATTCAGCACTGCGATGTCGTCAGATCCCGTCTATATCGGCATGACCTCATATACCATTGGCGCCCTCGATAATATATCCTTAGAGGATGGCACTACGGTCGCGCACGCGATGGCCGATGAAATGTTCAAACAGTGCTGGAAAGTCTATGCCGTCGATTTTTCTTCACCCATGTGGCGTCTTCAGGGGTTTCTTAAGGATACGGGGAAATGGGGCAAAGAGTACCTGCGAGCATTGCATGGATGCACGGGACCGCAGGACGAGAGAGAACCACTGCCTTGGTTGATATCAATCTATTTGAGAGTGAGATTCGGATTGCGGCTGCATAGTATCGCCGATTTTGTCCGGTACATGTCAGTCGGCCCGGCGCTGGCTTCCCACTATACAACAGTCTGGCCCGACAGCGATGGCCATAATGCCGGTTATTGTGTTCTTGAAGACGGCACTTTGAAAAAGCCCGGAATCTTGAGTTTTGCAGAAAGGCTTCAAGGACAGGGGGCTACATTATTTTATAAATCGCAAATTTGGTTGTTCGGCACTCTGGATATGGGGAAGACGAGAAACGGAAATCGTGCATGGGCCTTTATACCGGGATGGGTAGCTGATTTTGTGGTCGCAGAAAATGCGCAACTGAAAATATAACGGATTCAAAAATCAAGGAGTTCTTTTATGTTCTCGAAAGATAAAATCTCAGTAAAGCGGCAATTAGCAGGTAAACGGATCATGATTACCGGCACAACAGGATTTTTGGGCAAGGTGCTGGTGGAAAAATTGATCCGTGAAATACCGGACGCCGGGAAGATTATACTGCTTATAAGGGGCAACAAAAACTATCAGACTGCCCGTGAGCGTTTTGACTATGAGATTGCAGTATCGACTGTTTTCGATCGTCTCAGGGATGAAAATCCTTCGCATTTCAATCAATTCTGCAAAGACAAGATAGAATGTATAACAGGTGAGGTCACGGAAAAGAACTTCGGTTTGAGCCCTGAAGGTTTTACGCAATTGGCTTCCCGGGTTGATATTGTCATCCATGCGGCCGCATCTGTAAAATTTCGCGATGATCTGCAGCAGTCTCTGCAGATTAATGTCTTAAGTCTGCTCAATATTGCAGAGCTGGTCAAAGCGGCCGGAAACATTCCCCTTATCCATGTGTCTACATGTTATGTAAATGGTTTCATGAAAGGGCATTGCTTCGAAAAAAACGTGATCCCTGCCCATAAATCACTTAAGCAAAGCTCAAAGGGCTTTTACGAGGTGCGGCCTCTTATCGCAAGACTGCATGAAAAAATCAAAAATATTGAAAAAGACTGTGTTGACCCTGATCGCATGGCCGAGCATCTCGTTGAGCTAGGCGCGAAAGAGTCGCATCGATATGGTTGGAACGACACATATACATTTACAAAATGGATTGGCGAACAACTTATCACGGAAGCCCTGCAGGACTCCACACTCACGATTGTTAGACCGGCAATTATTGAAAGCACCTATCAGGAACCGGTCCCAGGTTGGGTAGAAGGCGTCAAAGTTGCCGATGCAATTATTTTGGCCTATGCCCGTGAAAAAACCCCTTTCTTTCCGGCACTCTCTAAAGGTGTCATTGATATCATTCCAGCGGATCTCGTTGCGAACAGCTTAATTTTGGCTGCCGCCGAGACTCTTGCCATTCCCGGCATGCACAGGCTTTATCAGTGCTCTACCGGATCGTCCAATCCCCTCACAATTGGACGAATGAAACAAATGCTTCAGTCAGAGGCTAACCGGAATCATACTGCTTACAATCGGCTGTTCCCAAAAGGCAAACCAAAACGTGACTTTCGGATCATCGATCGGAGACTTTTCGTGATGGCGATGTCAGGACTCAAAGTTGCAGTTACGGCATATGACAGGATTTGTAAATTGACAGGAATGAAGAACATGATCCGTAAAGTGACGGAATTTGTGAACACCACGATGAAATTGGCTGTCACTTTTTCATTCTATGCTTCGCCAAAATGCATTTTTCACAATGAAGGACTTATCGATCTTTCCTCAAGGGTGCTGCCTGAGGATCAAAGAATGTTTCCCGTGGATGCACGGTTGATTGAATGGGAGCGTTATATGGGACCAATCCATCTGTCGGGGCTTAACCGTTACGCGCTGAAGGATCGGAAGGCAGTCAGGACAGACGTCCGGACAGACGTTCCCGAAGTTGCCAAAGTTGCAGCCGCCATCAATATTGCCCAAATAAAGGGTAAGCTCGGACATGGAGTCGTTTGATTACGGTCAATTGAAGCTCGCCGTTGAAGCTATCTGTTGAAGCTCTCTGTGGCAAGCCGCGGAGAGTCTTCGATTCTTTCTGTAACCCTCACTTTAGACGACTGTCCACCACTGAACTTTTTCAGGTAAAATAAATAATCAAACTAACTTCTTGTAAAGTTGTATTTCTGATGATGCACGTCCACGCGATACTTCAACTGGAAATGAATGAACAACAAAGATATAATATCAATGAAATGGTCTTTGGGATGAAAACTCTACTCTTTTTAATGAGGCTGAAAATCTTGCACATTCACTTGTTGGATCTATCTTGAAAAAGAAAATATTTGCAGACCAGGTCAGGGAACAGGAACAGCGCAGAGAATATTTCCGTCAGATTATGTTGAAACGTAAAGAATAGTGGAGTTGGGAATATGATTACTTGAAAGAAAAAGGTTGGCTCTAAATGTGTCATTGAAAAAAGGGCCTTGAGATGAAAAGGCACGTTTCAGTTGCAGTCGTAATTCAGTTTGAGACTTCTTTTCAGAACAAAGAATCTGCCATAGAAACAGTTACACCTATGTTTGACAATGATGGCCGGTGGAGAGTATCAGGATATTACATAAAATAGATTAACTGATGTTAGCCGTAATATAAGTATTTGTTGCCTTTTTCTTACGGGAAGTGTAGATTTATACATTATCCATCAATAAAATAATTAGACGGTGAAAATTATGAAACTGTTTGAGAGTGTTATCAATAATGCGATCAAAGAGTCCATGTCGGATATCCATATCACCGGCGAACATCCCCTGGTCTCGCGAAAGCATGGAGATATTCAATTTAACTCTTCCATGAAGTGGACTCATCAGGAAATCGATGATCTGACCAGAGAACTTCTGACACCCCTGCAACTGGAAAAACTGCGGCAAAAAAAATCCGTTGATCTTGCTATTTCAACTGCCAATGCCCGCCTCCGGATCAACATTTTCACCACGGTGCGGGGAATAAGCATGGCGATCCGGATTCTTCCGGGTAATATACCGACAATCGAAGAGCTCAATCTCCATCCCTCTCTTCATGATATTTCCAAGATCAAGTCCGGCCTTGTCCTTATCTGCGGCCCTACAGGAGTAGGCAAGACAACAACGATTGCGGCAATTATCAACGACATCAATAAATACCGTCAGGCACATATTATCACGCTGGAAGATCCAATAGAGTACCGCTTTCAATCGAAAAATTCTTTCATCGAACAGCGTGAACTCGGTTCCCACGTACCTTCTTTTGAACAGGGTCTCATTGATGTGCTGCGCGAAGATCCGGATGTGATCATTGTTGGCGAACTGCGTGAAGGGGAAACGATGCGGCTTGCTCTCAATGCCGCGGAGTCGGGTCACCTGGTCATTGCCACTATGCATGCAGCCACTCCGGAAGAGGCCATCTACCGCATGTGCAATGCTGTGCCGGTAGACACTCAAACCGAGGTGCGCAATCAGCTATCATCAACGCTGACATGGATCGTTGTTCAGCAATTGATGCACCTGGAAAAAGCCGGCCAACGTGTTCCCGTTTTGACTATCGTTCATGGCACCCAATCCGTAAAGAACATTATTCGCGATAACAAACTTCATCAACTCAATAATACCATAGAAACATCGAAAAACGATGGTATGTTTTCGGCCGAACGTTACTTGACAGAATATCTGAAAACCCGCTTCGACTTCACATCTTATGGTAAGACCTTTCTGCCGTCCACAGAATTATTTCAGAGTGATTTTTATAAGTCGCCACTGACGGAAGATGATCCCCAGACGAAGTTTGCGGCAAAAAAACAAACCACAACGGCAACACAACCAATTGTCGACTTGTCCGAATATAGTGACGAAAATATCAGCCGTATATTAGATATCGATGAAGACATACCGTTGCAAAGTATTGTCGAAAAGTTGAATAAGAATAACAAGTAAAATCCTCTGTCACTTTTTAATCCGAGTCTATCACATGCCATAGGCACATGCATATGGCAGTTTTTTAAAAATCGTTACTGACGTCAGTATGCCGGACCAGTATATGAAACCATAAGAGATGCAGTCAGAACGTATTTTTCTTGAGACATCCTGAATAATTTGTTATTTAACATCAATAAAAGTAATGTTAAATAATTTAATAAAAAAGGAGAAGATTATGTCTAAATCCGAAGACGCTTTAAAAGAAGCTTTTGCCGGAGAATCACAGGCAAACCGTAAATATCTGGCCTTTGCCGCTAAAGCTGATCAGGAGGGATTCTCGCAGGCGGCAAGGTTGTTTCGGGCGGCCGCGGAAGCCGAAACGGTTCACGCTCACGCCCATTTGCGGGCATTAAAAGGAATCAAATCCACAAAGGAAAACCTGCAAGAAGCGATAGCCGGAGAAACTCATGAGTTCAAAAGCATGTATCCGGCAATGATTGAAACGGCTAAAAATGATGGAAATCAAGATGCCCAGCGATCTTTTACTTTTGCCAACGAAGTGGAAAAAATTCATGCCGGGCTCTATCAACAGATGTTTGATAAACTGGAAGGTTCGAAAGAATCTTATAGCTATTACGTTTGCCCGGTATGCGGCTATACCTCAGAAAAAGAAGCTCCGGAAACTTGTCCGGTATGCGGCGCTAAAGGGAAAATGTTTAAAAAAGTCGATTGATATCAAGCCGCATTGAATTTCCCGTATTCTTACGGGAAATTCCGGCAAGGTGTAGAATAAATATTTAACCCGTTAAACAGGCGACCCTAAATTTCAAAATACAGCTAAAGCTACGGCACTACGTGGCTTCACTTGTGCAAAATGACAAATAAGGCTTAATAATGAAAGAAATATTAATCATTATCAGCAGCATCGTTTTATTTCTAGTCGGCATGGTCAATCTCTCTTCTGCCGTCCGGAAAATAATTGATGTCCGCATAAAAGAATACATTAAATATGCCGTGGAAAAACCATTTTACGGACTTTTCACCGGTATAATTTCGACCATTATTTTGCAAAGTTCTTCCGCTTCTACAGCGCTCACCGTCGGATTAGTGAGCGCCGGATTGATCAGCTTTTACAGTTCTCTGGCTATTATCCTGGGCGCCGATATCGGCACGACCTTGACTGTGCAATTTGTTGTTTGGCATTTTACGGAAATTTCGCCTCTTTTTATTTCCATAGGCGGGCTTTTATGGTTAATTGATCGAAGCAAGTGGAAAATCGCCGGCCAGATAATTTTTTACTTTGGATTGATATTCTTCGGCTTGGGATTAATCAGTCAGGCCGTAGAGCCTTTAAAATATTCTCCGGCTTTTCTGAACTTGTTCACAAAGACTCAAAACCCATTTTTAGGCATTGGTCTGGGAATTGCGGTTACCGGAATCATTCACGCTTCGGCCATACCCATTAGCATTATGGCTCTTTTAGCGCAGCAGGATTTAATTTCACTGGAAAATGCGCTGCCCGTGATTATGGGAGCCAATATTGGCACAACTGTCACAGCGCTACTGGCCGGAACGGTGGCAACGGTAAGTGGTAAAAGAAGCGCCCTCTCCCACTTGATCTTCAAATGCATTGGTGTTTCTATATGCTTTCTTTTTATGCCGTATTTTCTGGTTATATTGAGAAGCCTGTCTTCGAGCGTTGCCGAACAGATTGTACTGGGGCACTTTTTAATTAATCTTGTCATTATGTTTATCTTTATTTTTTTTCTGCGGCCATTTGCTGCTCTAATGCAAAAAGTTTTACGTGGAGAAGATGAAACTTTGCCTATCTGGCCGGAATTTCTTGATCGTAAGCATTTATCCAACTCAGGAAAAGCGCTCGATAATGTACAAAAGGAACTGCAGAGAGAAATTAATCTTACGCGGAAAATGTTTTTAAGCGCTACCGGTTTGGTTAACTGCCCTCAGGCAGGCAAGAAAAGAGATATCTCTTATATCGAGATGGTCGTTAATAATTTACACGATCAAATAGTCAGGTTCTTATGGAGAATATCGGCCAAACATACTTCGACACAACTTTCGAAAAAGGTTTTTGCTTTTACGGCAATGTCCGGAGATATTGAAAGCATCGGCAATCATATCATGTGGATAGCCGAGTTGGCCTCACAGAAAGACGAGGGAAAAATCAAGTTTACCGAAATCGGCATGAAAGAATTGCAGGAAATAATCACTTTGGTTAACCATAATCTTGATGACGCCGTGTCTCTGGTCGAAGCTCTTCATAATGAAAGAATCAGCGGCCTTATCCGACGGGAGGAAGAAATAGATGTTAAAGTGAAAGAAGCGCGGAATAAACACCTCAAAAGATTTCATAACCGTCTTTGCACCACCGAGGCGGGAGTTATATTTATCGAGTTGCTCATCCATCTGGAACGCATTTCCGACCATTGTACAAATATTGCCGAATATGTTTCAGATATTAAGGAAAAAAATCTGCCTCACATAGATTAAATGCAGCTACACACGCAAAATAAGCATTATTTTGTTCATTGCGCTTAGAAATACGTGTTGAACTAATCAAGAATATCTTCTATAATCAATAGTAGAATAACTTTATTTATTTATACCAAGTTGTTACTCAAAGGATAATGAGGCGGCAAGGAGGAGGCTTGGGCAGGCGTATATCTTCCGGTAGTGCGACTAGAAAGGGAACACAATAAAATACAAACTGTTCCCTTGCCGGTTGGCAATGCCATCATGGCGCAGATGACAGATGCGTTGAGGAAGCCGGCGACGCCAGCAAAGTTAGACGAAGAGGACGGCTTGATATAACTTGGACGTCCGGATAAGGGAGGGATCAAGATGAATAAAAGATTAAACGCCTTGAAATTTGCTTTAGAAAACGAACAGAAAGAAAGAGATTTTTATCTGGCCAATGCGCGCAGAACAAAGAACTTAGCCGGTAAAAATATGTTCAAACAAATTGCCGACGAAGAGAAAGAACATTATGAAGTTTTAAAAAAATTGCATGACCAATGGGAAATGAAAAAAAAGTGGCCGACGACAGTTCCGTTGGAAGTAAGAAAATCTTTGGCCGGTAGCATTTTAAAATCTTTATCGGATAAAAAGGCCGCCCGTTTTAAAGGTAATGAAGACGATTTGAAAGCGATTCGCACAGCGATTGATTTCGAGGCAAGGGGCATGGCGCTGTATACTAAACTTGAAAAGGAAAGTACCGATCCTAAAGAAGAAAAATTTTTTAATTTAATAGCCAGTATCGAACGACAGCATTTTCTTTCCCTGTGCGAAACGGAATTGTTCCTAACCGATCCGGCAACATGGTATCAGAATATGGAAAAGCCAATTCTGGACGGTGGTTGAAATATACAATATCATACCAGTTCGCCTGGAATGCGTGTTAGTTGATATTGTTTTCAGTATTCGCCAGGGTTAGCTCCTCAAGTTTTGCATGTAATTCCGTCCAGATGTTATAGGAGCGTTCCAGTTCCGCGTTAATGTCTTTTAATTCCAGATTAATTGTTTTAATTTTAACTGAATCCCTGTGTGTTTGAGGATCACACAAGGATGTCTCATGCCCGGATTTTTTCGCCTCCAGCGATGCTATCTTCTTCTCTACCGCTGACAGGTCTTTCTCAAATGCTGCTCTGCTTTTATAAGTTTTATTTCGTTCTTCCGCCTCCAGACGTTTTCTCTCTTTTGTCTTAAATGCCTGATCCTTTGGTAAGGGTTGCGAAATATTTTCATCTGGGGTTGGGGTAACCGCCTGGTTGCGTTTTTCGATAAAATAAGAATAATTGCCGTTATAATCATTAATAGTCCCATCTTTGAGTTCAAAAACTTTATTGACGAGATTATCCAGAAAATAGCGATCGTGCGAAACGATGGCGACAGTGCCGTGATAATTGACCAACGCGTTTTGAAAAATATCTTTGGTCTTTAAATCGAGATGATTGGTCGGCTCATCAAGAATAAGAAAGTTCGTATCAAGAAGCATGATTTTCAAAAGAGCGAGACGTGATTTTTCGCCGCCGGAGAGTACGGATATCGATTTGAAAATATCATCTCCCGAAAACAAAAAAGAGCCCAGCAGATTTCGTTTTTCCTGATCGGACGCATGCGTCGGCACGGAATCTATTTCTTCCCGGATTGTATTTTCGTATTTTAAATTTTGCGAACTTTCCTGTGAAAAGAATGCCATATTCACGCTATCGCCGTATTTTACCGATCCGCGGGAAGGCTGTTCCGACAAACTCAACAGACGGGATAAAGTTGATTTGCCGGAACCGTTAACACCGACAAAAGCCACCTTGTCGCCGCGAAACAAAGTAAAATTCAGATTGTTAAATACATTCAAGCTGCCATAACTATGTCCAAGGTCAATAGCTTTAACTACTTCTTTAGCGCTTTTTTTCCCTTCGGGAAATTTCATGGTAACACTTTTAGTTGTTGCTTCGAGCGTCACCGCGGAAAATTTCTCCAGCATTTTGATGCGGCTTTGTACCTGAGCGGCTTTGGTTGCTTTATAACGGAAACGTTCCACAAATTCTTCGATTCTTTTAATTTGCGCCTTCTGTAGTTCCATCTCTTTTTTTAAAGCAGCATGGCGTATTTCTTTCTGGCTTAAATAGTGAGAGTAGTTGCCTTTGTAAATATGAATATGATAGGCGGAAAGCTCGGCAATTTGAAGAGCTATTTTATCAAGAAAGAAACGGTCATGTGAAATTACGATAATTGTTCCGGGGTAATCTTTAAGATAAGATTCCAGCCACTCCATGCTTTCCGTGTCCAGATGATTGGTCGGTTCATCCAGAAGCATGATATCCGGCCGTGCCAGAAGAATTGATGTGAGCAGAATACGCATTTTCCATCCGCCGGAGAATAATGTACAGTCTCTTGCAAAATCATCTTCTTTAAAACCAAAACCTTTGAGCACCTGTTTAGCTCTGGCTTCAAAAGCGTAACCATCCATGACGGCAAAGTGAGCCAGTGCATCGGAATATTGTTGAGAAAGTTTACTGTACCCGGATGTGTTTTGTTTAACCTGAGAGATTTTATGTTCCATATCTTTTATGGATTTTTCCAGAGCGGCAATACCGCTTTTTTGTTTTAGAAACTCGATAAGGTTCACAGATTCCAGTTCCACCAGATCCTGCGGCAAATAACCGATGGTTTTATGTTTTCTGTCGGGTATCTCTATCGTGCCGGAATCAAGATGGACTTGATCGAGGAGTGCTCGAAACAGCGTTGTTTTGCCAGTGCCATTTTCGCCAACCAGACCGATGCGGCTTCTGGAATGAATTGTCCAATTGATATTATCGAACAGTTTTTTCTCTAAAAAAGAAAGATTAACATTGCGGAAGTAAATCAATAACAGACCCTCCATAAATTTGCCGGTATACTGACAAATTTATTTTAAAACCACAAGGGCAATAATTAATTAAGGATAAGCGGCGGGCAGAGTAGCCGTATGCAGGCACACCGCAGATATCGTTAATCCGCCTGCAGATTATCAAAATTTATTGGGGAGATGGTCGCAATTAAAACGTTACTGCTAATTTGCATCCAATTTCTGTAGAGTCATTATTCGGTTCCATAACGTATTCTACAGGCATTGTGTCATAAGTAAGTATTGAATAATTAGACTCTTTGACATTCCAATATCTTATATAAGGTTCTATTATAAAACCCATCTTTTCACCTTTTTTTGCAATGGATATTGAGCCCCTGACACCATAGCCCCTTAGTTGCTCATTTTCGGGGTTATTATAATACGGATCAATATTACTAAAATAAGATATTTGTCTTCCCCACAGGAAAAGATCATATTCGACATTTGCCCCAAAAGACCAGCCCCTACCTATGTTGGCAACAGCTCCCGCACCTAAGGGGATATAGATATAATTTGATTCTCTTTGATAACCGCCGGGATATCTCTGCTGTGCATTGTCCTGTAAATATCTATATCCGATCCCGAAATCAGGGGTAATCGTGATGCCCTTTGCAACGAAGTCATAACCTAAGAGCCATCTGATTTCCACCATGTAATCAGGTATGTCCGATATCGTTAACGGAGTCCCGTCCCATGTGGCGCCATTATAATCTAACGATCCATAGGCAAACTTCCCTTCTAATTTTGTCATCCACTTATTGCGATAAGTATACGATCCAACTATGCCATACATCATGCCCTTGTCTTCTATCGAAATCGAACCTGGTTCTTCATATTTGAAGTAAGATATTTCTGTACCCAAAGCAAAAGAATGCCTTCCTTTAGTAAGATCATCCTCTTTGATAAAAGAGGCAATATCATCAGACTTTCTTATAACCGCGTCGTTATCTTTCGTTGCTATGATCACTCTGTCAGCAGTCATTTCAATGATAGTGCCATATACTACGCTGCCATCTTTAAACTTCACACCTTTAATGTCTTCATATTGTGCAAAAGAAAAGGTATAAGAAAGTAGAAGGAATATGGCCGTCATTGTGAAAGTTAAAGCTGTCTTACGGTATAATCTCATCCCCATTTACACTCCTTTATTTAAAATGATGAATTAAATGATCCAGTGGTTTGACAATACTTTAAGTATTTTTTGCAATCTTGCACATATTTTAAGATAATTCCACCAAAAAAGAAGGGGGGAGAAATGATTCGTAATGTCTATATGGTTTTAAGTTTATCGGAATTATATTTTACTGCGGCGACACAATCCTAAAAGCAGGAGATAAGCGCCTGATGCTCTTTTGCTGATGTGAGGGGCTGGCCTGTGATCGGCCAGCCCCTCATCAGAGAAAACCAGGAGAGAGAGAAAGAACTCAAATTATAATGCATTTACATAGATGGCGCGGAGCTGTTTCTTATCGACTTTACCGACACTGGTTTTAGGAATCTCGTGAGTAATTATATACTGATCGGGTATGGCATATTTGGGAATTTTCCCCTGTTCGGCGCAAAGCTTCATATGGGTCTTTAATACCTCCGGCGTAATACCGTCGTTGCGGAACTCAGGCGTCAGCACGACAAGCAGCATAGGCCGTTCTCCCCACTTGGCATCCGGTATGCCGATAGCCGCAGCCTCCTGCACTGCAGTGTGAAGACTGATGGCATTTTCAAGGTCGAGCGAAGAAACCCATTCACCGCCTGTTTTAATCACATCCTTGAGCCTGTCTGTGATCTGGATATACCCTTCGACATCCATATAGCCCACATCGCCCGTATGGAGCCAACCGCCTCGCCAGAGTTCTTCCGACTTCTCCGGGTCTTTGTAGTATCCCTTGGTAAACCAGGGAGCGCGGACAACAATCTCACCGGTGGTCCGGCCATCATTAGGGAGAAAATTACCGCTGGGGTCTGCGATCCTGACATCAACAAGCGTGATGGGTATTCCCGTCTTGATGGCAATATCGCTTTTCTGTTCGTTATCAAAGTTTTTCATATGTGGTTTCAGATTGGATACACTGATGACCGGGCATGTCTCAGACATGCCATAACCTGTCATAACCTGGATACCCAGATCGATAGCCGCAACAGCAAGCCCCTTGGCCAAACGGGCTCCGCCGATTATGACTTTCCATCCTGAAAGGTCGATTTTCTTCGCTACAGGGCTTGTCACAAGCATCTGGAGGATCGTAGGCACGCAATGGGAATAGGTGACCTTTTCCGCAACGATAAGTTTCATAAGCATTTCCGGCTCGTATTTGCCCGGATAAACCTGCTTGACACCCATCATCGTGGCGATGAAGGGGAATCCCCAGGCATGGACATGAAACATGGGGGTTATGGGCATATAGACATCCGATGTGGAAAAGCGCAACGGACTGTCGTGACCGCTTACGGCAATGCAGACGCTCATGGCGTGAAGGACAATCTGGCGGTGGGTGAAGTATACGCCTTTGGGAAGGCCCGTCGTGCCTGTTGTATAAAATGTTGTAGCCTTCGTATCTTCATCGAGATCGGGGAATTCGTAATCAGGGGACGCGCAAGCCAGGAATGCTTCATATTCCCGGTCATAGGCCACATCCGTCTTGGGCAGTTCATTGCTGTCCGAAAGAATAATGATCTTTTTCACTGAGGTAAGCTTGTCCCGGATGGAACCCAGCAGGGGCAGAAAATCGGTATTGATGAGGATCACATCTGCTTCGGCGTGATTCATCGTATATTCGATCTGATCGGGAGACAGGCGCCAGTTCACCGTGAACAGCACGGCCCCCAACATGGGAACGGCAAAGAAACTCTCCAGGTAGCGATGCGAATCGTAGTCGAAGACAGCTACAGTATCCCCCTTCTTGACACCGAGTCCAGCAAGGGCGCTCCCTAACCGGTTGATCCGCTCAAACAGATCATTGTAAGTATAACGCATCTTGTCCCGGTACACGATCTCCTGGCTGCCCGCGCTTAACCTTGGTCCGTTGAGTAATTCTTTGATGGTTAATTGAAACCCGTATTTATTTCCGTTTAAAGATTTCCCTTTCATAGTTAGCCCTCCTTGAATTTTAGTTTTCTCTGGCTAATATGATCCGCTAAAGCCAAGTGAAGCACAATCCGCAGGAAGCTGTTTTGTCTGTCCTTAATGGGATTAAAAAACGGTAAGCCGATGACCTACAGGGGGCGCGTTTAAGGTGTTTGGGATTCTCTTTTATTCTCAACCCAGTTGAGCGCGTAACGCAGAAGTTCCGTGCTGTTTTTGAGATTCAGCTTTTCCTTAATGCGCTCCCGATAGGTGCCGATGGTCTTGACGCTGAGGTGAAGCCGGACTCCGATCTCGCTGATGCTGAGTCCTTCGCCGATGAGCTGGAAAACTTCAATCTCTCTGTCCGTCAGGGCATGAAGGGGCGATGCGGCAATATCTTTGGGGCCTTCAACGAATCGTGAAAGTATCTGATCTGTCATTTTTTTGCTTGCATAAATGCCGCCGGACCGGACCTGACGGATGGCTTTGACAACGGACTCGGAGGCCTCCTGCTTCATGATGTAGCCTTTGGCGCCGGCCCGGAAGGCCCGTTCGGCGTAAAGGGACTCGTCGTGCATGGAGATGACCAGCATGGTTATCCCCTTGTGAAATTTGCGGAGCTCCTTGATGAGGTCGATGCCGCTCATATCCTTCAGGGTAATATCCACAATGATCATGGCCGGTTTAAGTTCCGCCACGGCCTTCATGGCGCCCTGGTAGTCCTGGGCCTCTCCGCAGACGCACAGGTCATCTTCCTGATTGATGAGTTGAGCAAGGCCTTGCCTGAAGATGGGGTGGTCATCAACAATGAGGATTCTATGTTTCTCTGTTTTGGTTGTTTTGGTAACGGCCATAAGCGTCATTCCTCGATAAGATTGAAAGTGCAGGTTACCAGTGCGCCTCCGCTTTGTTCCGATTCGATCCGCAGGGACGCCCCGATCATGCGGGCACGGTAGTTCATAATCCGAAGACCTATGCCGCCAACTTTAGTTGTGTCCTTGATCCCGACGCCGTTATCGAGAATCGAAAGGGAGACAGTTCCTTTGTTGTTCAGAAACTCTATAATAATTTTGGAAGATTTGCCGTGTTCGATGGCATTGTGAATAGATTCCTTCGCAATATAATAAAGGTGTGTGGCCAGAGAATTATCATTAATGGGAATATGCCGGGGGCAGCGGAAAACGCAGTTTATATTGAAGATGTCCGATACGGAAGCGGCAAGTTCTTCCAATGATGCCTCAAGCCCCAGAGATGTAAGATGGACAGGACATAGCCCGCGGGCCAGTCGCCGGGTCTTTTCAATTGCTCCTTTGACCAGTTGATTGATTTCACCGGCATAGTGGGCGTTTTCATCGGAAAGCGGGAGCAACCTGTCCCGCAGGACCTTAGTCATTACATCGATTCCGATCAGGTGCTGGCCAAGATCGTCATGAAGTTCATAGCCGATCTTCTGGCGTTCCCTCTCGGATACATCCAGAACTTCCTTTTCCAACTTCTTGATGGCCGTGATATCTGTAATGACTCCGAATCCCCCCATGAAATGTCCCTGGGAATCGTAGACAGCACGGGGAGAAACGAGGGTGTAGACAGGATTGCATCCTTTATCCATCCAGGTCACTTCATAGGATTCGGGAGCATCCTTGTTCGCGATGTTCCGTGTCCATGTCTCGAGGTCCCGTTTGCTGATAAAGTCCAGGCTTGGCCTGCCGACGATCTTCTCCCGCGGAAGTTGAAGGATATTGCAGATCTTGTCGTTGACATAGGTGATGATGCCGTGACGGTCCTGAATGCCCAAGCCCTCGTTCATGCTTTCCACAAGCTGGCGGAATCTCTCCTCGCTGTCGCGCAGGGCTTTTTCGGTCTTGACCCTTTCTGTAATATCCACCATAGAGGCGATGCTCTGTGTTGTCCCCGGAATCATGGCAATAGTCATAAAAATATGGAGAAGGTTGCCATCCTTGTGTAGAAGCTTGAATTCGTAATTCCTTGGCGCCGCCGATGAATCCTTGCGCCTGATCCGGTGAAAATAAAGAAGGCGTTCGACATCATCTTCGGCCACATACATGGTCCACGTATGGCCGATAATCTCCTCGCGGGGATACCCCGTGAAATTAGCAAAATCGTTATTCATCATGGAGATGGTGGTATCTTGTTCAATGACGATGGTTGCCGTGCCGGAATTCTCGAACAGGGTCTGGTAAAAATGTCCCGAATGGGTCAAATTCTTTTCAAGCCGTTCATACTCCCGGTCCTGCGACCGAAGAGCTTTAATTTCCTTACGGGCCGCCTCCAGTTCGTCGATAAGCTCAAGTCTGGTTTTGTAGTATCCTATCCCCATTGTTGGATCTCCAGTGACGTGTTGATTTGGATTGTATACGAGAACGGGTTGCTTGTCCATTGGATAGTGCCGGTGGATAGTGCCGGACTACAGAATATCAGAGAATATCAAGCCGGCAAGACTGCATTTTTTGATAACAGCGATAATGAATTTTTAGAAACAGAGTAACAATGCCAAGGGATGAGTTGCCGGATTAATGACTCTATATACCCAAATTAGAGAGCATTGTGCAAAATCTATTAATAATCTCCACTAACTGTGGATGAGATATTTCGAAGTCCTGAACCGATGAAGTCAGACCTTCGACCGACAAATTGAAGAGCTCCGGATTCTTTTCTCTGCGCGTGGCTTCGTGGGCTGATAGTTCGGCAAATCCCGCTATGCTTTCCGCCTGCTCGTGGCGAGTTTTGGAAAGATCAGTAATTTCAGTCCTCAAAGTCTTCAGGAGATTCAATAGCTCAACTTTATCACTTTCTTTTACCGCCTGGCTCTGCTTCAACTTCTCTTCAATCTTGTCAAGACGATCCTGAATCATTTTCTTTCACCTTTATTTGCCTTCATTATAAGTATTCTCCGAATCTCTCCTCAATATAGTTAAAATTTTACGATGGGTGCTCCGGGATGTCAATGAAAAACTGAAAGGAAAAATTGAAAGGAATTTTTTTGATGCAATCAGAAGCAAAAAGAGTTAGAATAAAACAATTGAAAAAACTTATATAGATTGGATGTTAAAAGAAGTAATCAAAATAGTATTCGCTTATACTGCAAAGGACAAGACCAGGTTTTCATAATGGCTGACTTTATATTTGAATCGGTAACGGGCAAGAAGAAACCTTATATCAAATCTCTGCGACGGCTTTTGGGACAAATCCGGTATCCCTTTGCTCCCGGCGACAATGTCGGGATCAAACTCCATTGGGGCGAACGAGGCAATAAAGGCTATCTGCCTCCCGACTATGCAAAAGAAATTGCCGGTTGGCTGATCACAAAAGGAGCAAAACCGTTTATTTTTGATACAACGGTACTCTATTCCGGTGGCCGGCACACCGCAGAAGATTCTCTGAAAACAGCCGCCGATCATGGTTACACGGCCGATTTTCTCGGATGTCCGGTTATTATCGCCGATGGCATGGATGGACGAGATGTTGTTTCAATTCGGGCAGGCTATAAACATTTTAAAACAGTCCAGGTTGGATCTGTCTTTGACAAAGCGCAAGGGTTTATAATCTTTTCTCATTTCAAGGGACATATGGTTTCTTTGTTCGGCGGAGCCATAAAAAATATCTCCATGGGATTTGCATCCCGCGCGCAGAAGCAGCGAATGCATGCCGATTATCATCCCGTTCTTAATCGGGAAAACTGCACCCGTTGCGGCATATGCATCAACATTTGCCCGACTAAGGCAGCCAGTATTTCCGAACCCGACTATCCCGACTATGATCTGGAAAAATGCATTGGCTGCGCTCAGTGTATTGCCATGTGCCCGGAATCAGCCCTCCAGATTTTCTGGAATTCCGATATGACGGTTTTTCAGGAAAAGCTTGTGGAAACAGCGGCTGCCGTCTGGAAGAAGATTCAGGGAAAGACTATCGTCATCAACTCCCTGCTTAATATCACTGTAGAATGTGATTGCCTGCCGGGAAAAAATCCCATCATAGGTCCTGATTACGGCTTTATCGGCGGCTATAATCCCGCGGAAGTGGATGCGGAATCTCTGAAAATAACAGGATCGGATATCTTTGAAAAAGTCCATCCGGGTATTCCATGGCAGCGTCAGTTCTCCTACGCACGGGAAATTGGATTTATGAGCAACGACATTGTTAGCCAATAGACACAGCATGAAACATATAAAAGGGTTTTATAATAAAAAACGGCGGTTAGAGAAAAATTTCTAACCGCCGATATTAACTTCTTCCGTAAATATTTTTATCAAAAAATCTATCCAGCTATCAATTACATTAAAAGATAGACGAAACCTGTTTCAGGACCGGCTGCCACCTTGTTTTTTGGATGTGTGGTCTTTCCCCAGATGGAAATTGATCCAGGATGAGGTTTGATATAGATCCCAATTGCATGGCGGGACAATGTTTTTCTCCAGTTGCACTTCTTCCCTGTATTTCTTCAATCGGGCATAGGCCCGGACATAAACACACTTCTTTTTACCCGGATGGACTTCGCACCATCCCTGGAAACTTCCGCCGCAGGCGCCGTTGCGCTGGTTCTTCGGACATTGCGACATCGGACAAAGATATGCCACATCAACAAGAGCGCAGTCTCCGCAATCTTTACAATCATATAACACCACTTTAGTCAGGTGTTCCAGTTTGTAAAAAAAGCTCTCTAATTTTGTCCCTGCCATTCTGCGGCTGAGTCCATTCATGGTACCGTAAAGTTTCTTTCCCGGCTCAAACATGAGTTTATGGGAAAACCGTGAAAACCGGTAGGAACATTCGATTTTAGCATCAAGCGGCCTGTTTTGCCGCCCAACCGGCGTCTCTTTGTTCAAACCGGTCGCCGAATCGCGTTCAAAGTAATAAAAGCCATCGGCAATAGGATAATCGAAATATTTTACTAAATCAGTCCATTGCGAAACAAGAGCCTCACCCTGACTGATAATCTTTTCCACCTGTTCATATTTAATATTGTGCCCGCCGATATGAACTCCGCTGTAGCCCATTCCCTTTAGTAGGGCGTACATTCGGGCGGCGCGCAGTATTCTGGCTCCTTCTCCCTTATCGGGCTCGCTTCGCTCCCGATCCAACTCTTTAAGGAGTTTATCCGTAACGACACTTCCGGGCAGTTCATTGCGATTCATCATCCTGGCCGCGCCATATGGAAGGATATAAATATTTCCCACTAATGGAATATCGAAATCGTTTAGTTTCATAAAAAGGAGTATCTCGTGAAATTTTCGGGCATCGTATCCCAGTTGAGTGACGATGAATTGGGCGCCGGCATTGATCTTCTTTTTCAGCTTGTAATACTGAAGCATCTGCTCCGCTTCGGTTGCTTTGAAGGGAGAAACAACGGCTCCCGGGAAAAAATCGCTGGGTTGATGATGGATGTTACCTTTGACACCAGGATAAGTAAGCCCCCGATTCATTTCCGATATCAGTTGCAGGGTATGGATCGGATCCAGATCAAAGACCGAGGCAGGCCTTCCCTGATAACCCGACACAGGGTAATCGCCGCTCATAACCAGCAGGTTTCTGACCCCTGCCCGATCCAGGGCGTAAAGCTGGCTTTCTATTTGGTTACGGTTCTTGTCTTTGCAGGTAAAATGAACGAGGGGTTCGATACCCAGTTTCAGAATTTCGCTGCCCATAAAATCGGCAGACATGGCCGGGTTTCCACCCGGATTGTCTGTAACGGTAAGCGCTTGAATCTTCCCGTCAAGGGCGGCCTGATTTGCCAGAGCTATGGCCTTTTCCTGAGACGCTTCTCTTGCACCTCTTCCCGGCACCAGTTCCCAAGTGACCGGAAACACACTATGGTTCAATAAAGCCTCTTTCAAACTATTTTCCCGCATAGATATCCTCAGTTATTCTCAAATACCATTCGCTTTCAAAGGATCAGCTTCGGCAAGAAGTAGTCTCCGCAGGCGTATGTAATCCACGCCATTATGACGAGGATTACCGGTAAGGAAACGGTCTTCTTATATTGTGTCTACTTCGGGGACACTCCCGTATTCCAATACGTTCCGGGAAGTCGACTACGCTGCCAACAAACTCAGCCGAAGACCGGAGGCGCACCCCGCAGGGGAAGCGCATAATAAATAAACAATTTACCCCACCGGTAATTACCACCTGTAAGATGATAACTTACAAGCGCATTGGTATAACTTATGTGCCAAGAAAATGACACTATCAAAAGAACTTGTCAATATCTTTTCTATCTTCTTACATTTTCCCATCTAACAGTTGCAGTTCTTGACTAAATTTGCTATTTTTTACGAATGATATGTAAAGGAAAAAATATTTCAAAGGGAATTACCTGTATCCTCACAATTCTTATCGTAGGCTTGTTTTCCACAAAATGTTACGGCTCTCTGGAAATATTGAATGTTCGTCATTGGACGGCGCCGGATCATACACGAATTGTTCTGGATGTTGATGGCGATCCGGATTATGAAATTAAGGAAAGTGAAAATCTTCTTGTTCTAAATTTTAAGGAATCCTCATTACACAAATCAATACCAGCCAAAATTATCATTAATAAACCAGGAATTACAAAGATTGTTTTTCATCACAATGATAAAAATAAGGTTAAAATCGAATTTGTTCTGAATAAACACCAAAAAGTTGAAGTTTTTAAATTAAGGAAGTTTCAGGATAAACCTAACCGGATTGTTGTGGATATTATTTTGGAACAAGGTCCTAAGGAAGTAAAAACAACGGATCAGATCATTGAACTCAAACAGAAAAAAATAATAGTTATTGACGCCGGCCATGGCGGTGAAGATCCGGGCGCAGTGGGAAAAAAGAAAACTTATGAAAAAAATGTTGTGCTCTCCATTAGCCGTGAAGTTCAAAAAGCCATTAATAAAATGCATGGATATCGCGCTGTTTTGACGCGTGACGGCGACTATTATGTTTCCTTTAGCAAGCGGCTGCAAAAAGCCAAGGATCTGGGTGCCAGTCTGTTTATCAGCATTCATGCGGATGCGGCAAGAAATCGAAGCGCGAAAGGCAGTTCGGTATATTGCCTCTCTACCGGCGGAGCCAGTAATGAAGCCGCAAAACTACTGGCCAGGAATGAAAACTTATCCGATATCTTAGGCGGCGTTCCCGATAACGAAAACAACAATGAATCATCTTCAATCATAATGAATATGTTTCAAACCAATACAATTAATTCATCAAAAATTTACGCCGGCATTTTAATCAGGCACCTGTCTATGGTTAGCACTATAAAAAATAAAAGTGTTCAGGAAGCGCCATTTCGCGTGTTGAAGTTGCCGGATATTCCAGCGGTATTGATCGAAACAGCGTATATATCCAATCCTCAAGAGGAAATCTTATTAAAAAAAAGTAGTTTTCAAAAAACACTGGCAATGGCTATATCTTCTTCAATAAGCGAGTATTTATCAGACACTTCCGCTGTTGCGCAAAGTGAAGATGCATCTAAAAAAGATGATGAAAACGGCAAGGCAGACAAAAAACAAAATAATGATGAATTAACTGCAACCTATTATAAAGTAAAATGTGGTGACACACTTTTTTCAGTGGCTAAGCATTTTAATATAAAAGTCGCTCTACTTCTAAAACTTAACAAATTAAAATTGGAAGATCCGCTTTTTGTCGGCAGAAAAATCATGGTGCCCGCAAGCAAAACCGAAAATAAAAAAAATATAAACCTTGCATCAACAGCCGAAAACAAGAAGTCCGGTGGCCGGAAAAAGCCATCAAAATATTATACGGTTAAGAAGGGGGATACTCTTGTCATTGTGGCAAAAAATAATTCAACAACCGTAAATCAATTGCTCAAAATTAATAACATGAAAATTACAGATCCATTATTATATGGATTAAAGATAAAGTTACCTTAAAAAGCCGGAAATGTTTAATGAAATATGTAAAGAAAATAATCGGATTAAAAATCATTATTATTTCCTGTTTAGCAGTAGCAATATCTGCCAACGCTTCCGGATTTGTTTTTAACTGGCAGCCCTTCGCCGTTGATGCTGATTTGTCCTTAAAAAGTTCCAACAGAGTAATTTTAATTAAAAATTCATCTGTTACTGATTTAAGCGCATTAATCAGTGAAGATCCCGGAGATGTATTTTCCTCATCCGCTGATCAAAATAATGTTTCAGCGCCAAAATCGGAAAAAAAGTCCATGCTGGAAAATATTAAAATAAGCTTTTTCCAGGAAGATACGTTTACGACAAACGGACATGATTTACACTCTCATAGTGATAATGAGCAGATATCAAAATTAACGGACTCCCTCACATCTTTAATTTATGATAATTCGAAAATAAAATCATTGGAAACCACCGGCAAAATAATTGAACCGCAGATAAATTTCTATTTCAAGTTCTAAACTTATCCTTTTTAAGTCGACATATTAAAACGAAATTGTTTACTTGACAAACCATAATTGAAGCTCTCCACGGCAAACCGCGGAGAGGCTTCGATTCTTAAGGAATATTATAATTATATATTCGCTCACTTATTCTGTAGCACGCTACAGGAATGCGTTCGCTGCCTCAATTCACTTTCCTATAAATATATTTACTCAATAATATAACAATTATTTGCCCTAAACATAATTTGACCTGACATAGAGTGTCAAGACTATTGATAACTTCCTGCCACAAATAGTCAACCATGACAAAGATGCAAGATTTCAATTTGTAATAAATTAGACGGGCTATTTTCCTCTTTTAATAAAAATTAATAGTGCTATTATGATATTCAAATCATTGTGAGAAACGGACTTTCTAAATAAATATTAGAATGTTGATGGAAAGGACCAAACCATGGGATTTTTTCGATTTAGACGGAGCATTAGAATAGCCCCCGGATTAAGAGTCAATTTCGGCAAACGCAGTGTCAGTTTATCCGCAGGTGGAAGAGGTGCGACTGTAACCATGGGTCCGCGCAGATTATGGAGCAACGTTGGCATACCCGGAACAGGACTTTCTTACAGGCAGAGATTTGGTGGCAGTTCAGAACAACAACATACCATAAAGGCGCAAAAAAAGCTTGAAAGGGCACAACAGCGATTTAATCAAATACAAGAGCGGCAAAATGAATTATCAGAAGTCAAGATTGGTTATGATGAAGAAACAGGGGTATTAAATTTTAAAGATGCTCTCGGTGGCGCATTATCAAGTCATGAACTTAAACTGCTTTGGGATCAAAATGGAAACAAAGTCCTAGAACTATTAAAGCAAAAAGTGGAAGAAATAAATGGTGACATTGAATTGTTGACTATGATACATGAGGACACACCATCTCCTAACTTGGAGCCGGAATATCAAATTATACCTTTCAATGAACAAGAACCAAGTCAACCAAAATATCCCGACGAAGTGCGAAAACCAGAGCTAACACTTCTCCCACCTTTAGGTTTCTTTGCAAATCTGTTTAAAAATAAAAGGATAGTACATGAAGAAAAGCAACAACAACTCAAAAATGAACATGAAAAGGCTATGCTTGCTTGGGAAGATGCTAGAAAAAAAGATCTCGATAATTATCAAACGGCTCTTGAAAAATATGCAGAATTAAAGAAAATTTGGGATAGCCACAAGAAGGAACATGATGATACTGAAACCAAGAGAAAAGACAAGTTTCCCGAACTCTTGAGAACAGATGAAGATGTCATGCACAAAACATTGGAGGATGCCTTCAATTCACTTTCTTGGCCGAGAGAGACGCTTGTTTCTTATCAGATTATGGGGCATGGTCATCAAGTATGGCTTGATGTTGATCTACCGGAAATTGAAGACCTACCTCAGAAACTGGCATCAGTTGCATCAACCGGCAAAAAGCTAAACATAAAAAATAAGACCGCAAAGCAATTGCAATCGGAATATGCATTGCACATTCATGGTATAGTGTTTCGTTTAGCCGGTACCGTTTTTGCTACGCTTCCTACTGCTGACACAGGAATAATATCAGGTTTCTCCCAGCGGCTTGATAGATCGACTGGAAAAGTCAATAATGATTATCTTCTGAGTGTAAAGGTGGAAAGGGAACAATACTCAAAGATAGATTTTGATTCTCTCGATAAAGTTAATCCCATAGAAGCATTGGGAGCTTTCGAGATTCGACGTAAGCTATCAAGTACAGGAGTATTCAAACCAATTGACCCATTTGAACCGAGTAGTGTTTAAAAATAATAGAGAAAAATGGGGACGGTTCTATTTGATTGAAATAGATTGGGGCGATTGCTGAATTAATTAAACCGTCCCCTTAATTTTCTTTATCTGATGATATTTATATAAATGACGATTATAAAAAATTTCGTGATGAAAGAGAAAAGATACTTCTAAAAACTGCCATGGAAAAAACAGACGAAAAAGATCTCATAACGGGCCAAATTATCAGAAGGAGATTTTAATATATTAATCTCTTTTCGTTTTTTCATGAATTGAAATAGGATTACTCGTAAGTTCGAAATAAACTAAATATGTTAAACATTTTGCAATGAAAGGGGATCGAAATGGATCGAAAGGTATTTAAATATCCTTTTAATAAGGCAGGCTTGACGAAGTTTCAATGCCCAACTTGTGGAAAAGGCCTACTAAAGGTAAAGGCAGATACTTTCCACTATCAAGAAACAAAGTCATCTACAAAAGATCACGAACAAGATGAATGGGAGCCGGAGTGGATTGAGTATATTTATAGTTGTCTACTAGAATGTACCAATACAATCTGTAAAGATATAGTCTCAAGCTCTGGCGTTGGATCTGTATTCCAGTATGATTACCAAGACGAAGATGGCCATTATAAGACTGATTATGATGATAATTTCAAGCCACGCTATTTTATTCCACATTTAAAATTGTTTGATATACCAAAGGGCACTCCTCAATCTGTAAAAGATGAAATTAATACATCTTTTTCTCTAATATTCAATGATCCTTCATCTTCTGCAAACCATATTCGCATAGCGCTAGAGCACTTGTTAACTCATCTCAAAATCAAACGATTTACTCAAAAAAGTGGCAGGCGTATCTTCTTGACTCTTCATAAACGAATTGAGTTGATTCCTGCAAAATATGACAACATTAAGGACATATTTTTAGCTATTAAATGGCTTGGTAACGCTGGTAGTCACAGCAGTAACGAAGTCAGATTAGACGATGTTCTTGACTCTTATGAATTAATAAGTGAGCTTCTTATGGAAATATTTGCCAGCAATAGAAGTAGGGTTAAGTCACTTGCTAAGAAAATTATCAAAAAAAAAGGGCCTAAGTAGTCCATAAAGAAAAATGGGAGTCCTGTCAATAGGAGTGTAAATAGACATCAGGCAGCCAACCTTTCCATTCCTCTGTTTTTTTGATAATTTTCTTAGCAAGTGACTTAACCCTACTTCTATTGCTGGCAAATATTTCCATAAGAAGCTCACTTATTAATTCATAAGAGTC
>JBKQWB010000090.1:0-27514 GCA_052139735.1 Smithella sp.
GCTCGCATTGCAGGGAGATAATCTTCCCTTTTTACGTGCTCCCCTTTCCAAAATCCCATTTTCATTTGAACACCCGCGCACATGGAGCGGGTCATGCATTTCTCGATTGCTGCGCGTACCTTTTTCGACGGGGCTAAAATCATGAGAGCTTCCGCAATCATGGCCCCCGTCTCCGCATTGAAGGAAAATTTCATGACTCGAAGTTCTTCCAGAACCACATCATGAAGAGCGAGGCAATCTTCAAAAGGTGCCTCACTAATCTCCAAAATGGTGCCGGAAGGCAGTGTAACTTCGATCATGTCATGGTACGAGGTGCATCCGAGAATTTGAATTTCCAAATGGAAATGCTCTGCTCGACCTCGCCTTTCACGTTGGATTTTGCATGGACGTTTTCTTCGAACACACCACCAGAAAGCTCGTAGGTGTCAGAAATAATGTTGCCCAAACCGTCGCCGAGTTGCTTGATGTATTCGCCTTGCATCAGAACGAAGCCCGCGAAATTGGATTTTTGCTGCGCCCAAAGATTCAGCAAAAATTGGTCATCGCTCGATCCCCTAAGAACTCTGAGCGTCATCATCGCAACGTCGCCCGTCAAATCGAGAGCGTAAACGGTGTTTCCGTTTTTACCTTTCGACAGATTGACGATTTTGCCGTTGAAATCCAGAACCGCGAAATCCCCGTCAGCGAAGTCGGTGAAGACTCGTTGATTGAGGATGAAGGAGTCATTACCCGATAATGTTACCGCTTCCATTTATTTCTCCCTTATGGATTGACGTAGATCAGAATCGAAGCGGATTGAATTGCGCCCGCTTCTTGAATTGCAATTTGCACCAAAGGCGCTGCCCGGCTCGCCCTAACTGCGGCGCTCTGATCGGCAATCGGACTAGAATAAATATAGTAGCCTTTTTGCGCGATATTCGCGTAGAGCAGAGCTTGATTTCCGAACGTCGTCGGATTCGTCCAAGTTCCGGGCGCGAGGTATTGGTTCTCCTGCAAACTACTGGATACTTCCTCCAAAGAACTTGCCTGCTCGCTTGCGCCCTGCGACAGCGCCTGCCCGCCGGTGCTCACTTGAACACTTGCGGAGGCTACCTGCTCGGAGCCGATGGTCACCTGCTGTAGTGCTTCTATGTAAAAAAGCAAGTCTTTTTTAAAAAGAGTCATGATCAATATTCTTTTATAAAATATCGGGTGTATAGCAATCTTTAAAATCAATCTTCTATCAGCAGACAGACCGTTAAAAAGTCGCTGCATTTCCTTGGTCAGGTTTTAAAGGGTGGGCACGCAGTCTAGGTTTAGCAGACTAAATGGCAAGCTGCAGCATAAAATAAGCGTTGCCCACGGATTTGTGATTATCAAATTGCCCCAAACACCCCATGATTGTTAATAGCTAAACAACAGCCGGAACATATTCTTGCCGATTTTTAAGAACGAATCGGATACGGTTTAAAAGCTTCCGGGCAACATGCACAATAGCTTTTGTCTTTTTCATTCTCGCAGATAGTTTATTGAAAGCCATTATCAATGCCGGGTCTTTGCGCACGGCGATCCAGGAAGATTCAATCAGTAAGGCCCGGAGGGCGGCATTGCGCCGGAATGTGATGCCGGTCGTATATTCTGTTTCGCCGCTTGACCTTATGTCCGGAACCAAACCTGCATAACTGGCAAGCTTATCAAGGGAGGAGAACCGGGAGAGATCGGCAAGCTCGGTCAGCAAAATCATGGCCGTCAGCGTGCTGATGCCCGGCACGGATTTCAAAAGAAGGACATCCGCCATATATTCTTCAGTTCTCGATAAACTTAATATGGCCTTGTTGAGGTTGGCGATAATCTGTCGCAGGTGCTTTAACTCCTCAAGATGTGCCTTGAGGGCAAAATCACCACTGGCCCTTTCCATACGGATAGATTCGATCCAATTGATAAATCGCCTGGACCAACGGCCATCTTCAGGAATCACGATGCCGTAGAAAAATAAGATCGACGTGATCTGGTTCTTACACCGTGTTTGTTTTCTCACCATGCTCTGACGGGTGCGCACCAAGGTGCGATCTTCCACTTTCACTCTTGGGGGAACGTAGATGCCTTTGATTTCACCATTACGAAGTCCGCGGGCAAGTTTCCGGCAATCTACCCGATCTGTTTTACCGGCTCTTTCCTTATCTTTTGTCGGAACATCGGCAGGATTGACGACCATGCAATCGATTCCTTTTGCTCTTAATTTGTCGTGGAGCCAGAAGCCGCTGAATCCGGCTTCATAAACAGTATGATATGTGGCTCCTGGAAATGTTCTTTCCAAATAATACGTCAGTTTCTCAACCTCCGGCGGTTGTGTAAAGGTCTTATGCTCAAACTGTTCGGTATGTATACTCACGCTCCAGCTCTTCTTGTGGACATCCATGCCCACGTAAATGTGTTGACCTCCAAAGTCAAGTTTGTTATTCTTTTCCATGGCAAGCCTCCTTTGGTGTATTTATGTTTTGGCGAACTAAATATACTATAACAAAGTTCAGGCTTGCCCTTGTATTTTTTTAACATAAGGTCTAGGTTATCCACTGCCAGGTTGAGGGATTCTTTTATCTTGGCATGATCGCCCCTGTAATCGCCGTTCATCCGAATGGATATGTCTTTGTTCGACACTTGTTCTAAAACCATAGATGCTTCGCCGATCGGACCCATCACCGCGTCCAGTGTCTTATTGACGCCGGCAATGATATCCCTATAAGCGCCGGTGAAAGCTCCCGCATTGCCTCTGACGTCGAGTTTGCCTTCCAGAGCGCTCCTGGTCAACATATCCATCTCCTTGGCCATATTTTTAATGGTTTCTATCAACATTACGATGGCAGGCCCGATTCCGGCCTTGCTGTCTATCGGAGGCAGTTCCACGTAGATATCGCCGTCCGATATCTTATTTAATGCGAACACAATCATGTTCTGCACTCTGTCGGCAAAACTGTCCATAGCTTTAGCCAATATGCCTATTTCATCTTTCCGCTCAATTCCCAACCGTTCGGTAATATGCCCTTTTTCCATTTCCCCCATCATCCACACTGCCTTTTTCAAGGGTCCGGTGATGGATGTAGTCAGTATCAACCCCATTGCCACAGCCAACGCCACCGCAAATATGGCGGCAGCAAGTACGGTGACGGATGCTTTATAGGAAGCATCCATGTTCGCTTTGTTGGCCGCCTCGGCGTTCTTGCGGTTGATTTCATTAAGCTCATGGATTGCAGCAAAGGTTTTCATCCGGGCTTGAACCCCATAGCTTCCGGCGCCCAACAGACGGGCAACTTCATCATCTTTGCCTTCATCCTTCGCCTTCATCCCTTCTTTATAGCCGCGCTGCATCTCCGGCCAGGCAGCGTCGAATTCAGCGATGATCTTCTTTTCTTCTGTTCCGATATTTCTGCTTTTATAAGTCTGCATAGTCTTGTTCACA
The DNA here is from genome assembly GCA_052139735.1 of Smithella sp. Lineage (GTDB taxonomy): Bacteria > Desulfobacterota > Syntrophia > Syntrophales > Smithellaceae > Smithella. The sequence goes on from JBKQWB010000090.1 coordinate 3,437, forward strand.
AAACTAATGGTATCATCTATGCTCTTGCCCATTTTCTCCCGGTCGGCCGGTACGTCAAAATACCGGTAGATGTCACCCCGCATTGTTTCAAGGCTGGCATTGATAGCGCTCATATCCTCAATGGCCGCGGTATTTTGGCTGTACATAGCGTCTGCCCTGTTCGCTATCGATTTTATATTTATGTAGCCCACCATAGCCACCGCGATCAGGATGGCCACAATTATCAGAAAACTCCCGATCAGTTTGGTGCCCATTTTAATGTTATTAAACATGTTTCTCCTCCTTTTCATTATTGTCATGTTATCTAATTCAAATTGGATTTCTTTTGACTAGACTTCTGTCTCTTTGATTTCTATGGCGGTAGCCTTTTTCAGATTGATGATGTCCGATGCGGTGATCACCTTTTCAATGTCCAGAAGCAGGCGGATACGTCCTCCTGTCTTGCCCACGCCCAATAGGTATGCAGTATCTACGTCCGACCCGAAAGACGGAGTGTCTGCAATATCCCCGGAAGCCATGTTCACCACCTCCGAGACCTTGTCCACCATGATACCCATCATTAAGTCGGCGGTTTTAATAACGATGATACCGGTCTCGTCGGTAATCTCGGTCTGATTCATGCCGAACTTAACATTGAGATCCATGATGGGATGAATCTTGCCCCGCAAATTGATGACACCCCGGATATATTTGGAGGTCAACGGAACCGGTGTAATCGGCATCCTGCCGATGATTTCCTGAACCTTGAGTATCTCCACGCCATACTCCTCATCGGAAAGAAAAAAGGTCAGGTATTTGCCGGCACGGGGATCAACCATGGCAGAATGATTTTCCTGAGCTGCAGTTGCGTTGTTCATGCTTTTGCCTCCTGTATAGTCTATTTTTTACATTGTTATATTTAATCGCTGTCAGGCAATGACGATATAAACACATCCATCTCCATTGTTCTTCCAATGGGGATCTCCGGAGATTAATAACAACTTGCCTTGAAGCCGCCGCCTGTCTGGCGTCAGTTCCCGGTAATCTAAAGTATTTTTATTGCGCTCCTTTGGGGTCGTTCGCCCGGTCAATAAACGATACAGCCTTCAATAAAATTATGGATGCTCCGCTGGCGCGTTACGTATGCGCTTGCGGATTGCCAAAGCCAATCAACAAAGTTAACAAAAAAAGCGAAATGGCAGAAGGTCGGCTATAGACCGCAAAATCCCCTGATACAATATTTATGATTATTTAATGTTGCATATTATGTATCGAATTATAAATGGATTGTCTGTCAGAGAATACTGATTTTTCTGTCAGGGTATCCTGATTAATCCGTCAGGGACTCCTGATTATTTTGTAGGGATTATCTGATTTTTAAGTGATCAATTCATGCTTTAAGGCATAGCTGGTGATGTCTGCATTGGTTTTTATTTTTATTTTCTCCAGAATACGGGCACGGTAGGTGCTCACGGTCTTGCCGCTAATGCACAACATCTCTCCGATGTCCTTGAGCGCCTGCCCGCGGGCGATCATGCACATAATCTGAAATTCACGGTCGGAGAGATTTTCGTGAAGAGGCTTCCCGGGCGCTTCCTGCAGCGATATCAGTGTTTCCGAAAAAGAAGAGCTGATGTATTTCCCGCCCGCGGTGATCTTTCGTATCGCCTTTATCAGTTCCTCAGGAATGCTGTCTTTCATCAGGTAGCCGGATGCACCGGCCTTGAGCACCCGGAGAGCATATTGTTCTTCCTCATGCATACTCATGATCAGCACCGGCAGATGCGGGCGTTCGCGCCGGAGTTGATTGAGGACCTCTATCCCGCTTACTCCCGGCAGGGAAATATCCAGGATAACTGCGTCGCAGGCGGTCCGGCTGATTACGGAGATAGCATCTCGGGCATTTCCTGCCTGATTTACCACCTGCATGTCCGGTTCTTCTTCGATAATCTGTTTCAAACCGCGCCGCACGACAGGATGATCGTCGACAATAATTACTCTGATCATTAGGTGCTTCCCTCATCTAATGCCGGGCTATTGTCTTTCTATTTAACCGGGATCTCGACGGTTACTTTTGTTCCCTTTCCCGGCCGGCCCTTCACATCGATACGCCCCCCGAATGCCTGGGTGCGTTCCCGCATGCCAAGCAGCCCGAGTGACTTTTTATCGTCAATATTATTCTTTGTTATTCCTCTGCCGTTGTCCTCCACGTCCAGAACACAGGTTTTCGCCTCTTTGCGCAGCTGCACACGAACCTCGGTTGCATCAGCATGACGGGCGACATTCGTCAGCGTTTCCTGAAAGATACGAAACAGAGCTGTGGTCTCCTGTCCATTGAGGTCGATATTTTCAAGGGATGAAATCCACTCGCAATGGATGCCGGTATGTTTCTGAAATTCATTGAGCTGCCATTCCAGCGCCGCGAGGATTCCCAGGTCGTCCAGAATCCCAGGTCTCAGTTCTGTGGCAATTTTTCGTACGGTTCGTATTGTCTTATCGATATATTTCATCGTGTCATGCATCTGATCGAGCAGAAAATGCTTCAATAATTCCTCTTTTATTTCTCCAGCCGCTTTTGTCAGCAGAGAAAAATTAATTTTTATGCCTGTCAGCGCTCCTCCCAGTTCATCATGAATCTCGCGGGCGATATGCGTGCGTTCCTCTTCGCGCACCCTCTGCAGCCGCGCAGCAAAGGCACGCATCTGTTCCTCTGTGCGCCTGATTTCTTCATCCGCCCGTTTGCGGTCAGTGATATCCTCAACAATGCCCTCAAAATACAGAATTTGTCCATTTTCACCGCGAGTCGGCATAATGGTCATGGAAACCCAGATAACACTGCCGTCCTTCCTGTAGAACCGGATTTCATTGCTCCTTGACAAGCCTTGCTGTTCCATCATACCGATGATCTTTGCGCGGTCGTCAGGATCGACATAAAGCTGACGGGGTATATCTGTTATGCCTGCGATAAAATCTTCAGGGGAATTGTATCCGATTATTCGTGCCATGGACTGATTAGCCATGACGAATCTTCCATCAGGCGTTGACCGGAAAATACCTTCCTGGGCATTCTCAAAAATGCTCCGGTATTTTTCTTCAGCCTCTTTTCGTTCAGTGATGTCATGGATAAGCGTCAAAAAATATCGCTCATCCTCAGTCTCAATAAACCGGCAGGACAAAAGAACATTCCGGACTTGACCATTATTCTTCCTCAGCATAACCTCTTTACTGCTGACTTCCTTTGCCTCTGTTAATGCGCCGATTGTTTTTTCACGGTCATCCGGATTGACATATAAATGGATATCATGTGTTGAAAAACCGATGACTTCTTCGCGTGAATAACCCGACCAGCGTGTAAATGCCTGGTTCACATCAACTATTTTCCCGGTGGCCATCTCGGTGATTGCCATAGGATTAGGATTGAGATGAAAAAGTGAGGCAAATTTTTTCTCGGATTTCAACAGACTTTCTTCCGCCTTCTTGCTCTCGGTGATGTCCTGCAAGATAAAAATAATGCATACTTCTCCATCGATGTTTATGGATCGGGCGGAATAGATACCGGCGCGTACGGAACCGTCAATTCTTCGGAATTCAAATTCGCGATGCATGATATTCCTGCCGGACCTCAATTCGTTAAGCATGAAGTCTCTATCGGCTGCATCATTCCAGAAATTTATTTCATTAGAGGTTCGTCCTATGGCATCTTTGCCATACCATCCCGTTACCTCTTCAAATCCCATGTTCGCATCAAGGATGAGCCCGTCCTTCATCCGTGTAATGGCTATACAGTCCGGCGTTGTCATGAATATTTTATGAAATTTTTCTTCCGCCTGTTTGCGCTCGGTGATATCCAATAAAATACCTGTAAAGACCAGTTTATCTTTGTGTTGCGCCGGTGTGGCCATTCCCTGTAACCAGAACATCTCTCCCTTCTGCAGGCCGACCCGGAATTCAATATTCCATATACTTCTTTTATCGACAGATTTTTTAATGGAGGCAAGGACTCTGTCTCTGTCTTCTTCGTGAATAAGAGAAATAAATGTCGGGTACAGAATGTCCAGGTCTGCCGTTATTCCCAAATATTCCATCTGACGTCCATCGATGTAGCCCAATCTGTATTGGCCATCCTCTTTCGCGTCGAATTGAAAAATAACTCCCGGTAAATTTTTGGTAACACCGAGCAAACGCTCCTCATTCTCAAGCAGTTTTCTCTCCGCCCGCTTTCGTTCCGTTATATCCAGCAAAATCCCGTCAAAGACGAGCTGATCTTCTTTGCGCGTTGGCGTGGACAATCCCTGGAACCAGATCATCTCTCCCGACTCAGTGTAGAATCGACCTTCAAAATTCCAGCAGGTTCTGGTTTCTACCGCCGTTTTAATGGAAGCAAGATATCTGCCCCTGTCTTCTTCATGAATACGGGAAAAGAATACCGAGAACAGTGTATCCGGATTTACCGTTATTCCCAAATATTCCATCGCACGTCCATTGACGTAGCTTAATCCGTATTCGCCATCATCTTTTGCATAAAATTGAAAAATAAATCCCGGCAAATTTTGGGTAATGCCGCGTAAACGCTCCTCGTTTTCCAGCAGTTTTGTTTCCATCCGCCTGTGTTTGGTGATGTCTATCATAATGCCTTCATATCCTGCATAATGGTCACGCGGATCAATAAGGTTCAAATATAATACCCCATCAAATTCCGTACCGTTCTTGTGCTTGAGATGTACTTCCACAAATTTCTTGCCATTGTTCAGGACCTGACCGTAAAGTATCTCACCCGCCCGTTCATATTCATTATCATCACGGTAACAGATACACACGGATTGCCCGATAAGTTCTTCAGGAGAATAACCTGTTGTCCTGCAAAGCGCGGGATTTACCTCCAAGAATTTCCTGTCTGCCACTTTGAAAATTCCAACCGGGCTGGCTTCAAACAGACTGCGAAACGACAGTTCGCTTTTTCTTAACGCTTCCCCGAATTTCTTGCGCTCCTCCTGCGCCATCTTTTGTCTGTCTCTATTCTTTGCTTCTTTTAATTCCCTGGCTATGGCCGGGCAGAGACGGCATAAATTATCTTTCATAATACAATCCCGGGCGCCCAGACGCATACATTCCACGGCTTTATCTTCACCGATAACCCCGGATATAATGATGACAGGAACATCTATTTTTGTTTTCTTTAACAGTGCAATGGCCGAGGGAGCGTTGAATTTCGGCATTATATAATCGCAAAGGATTACGTCCCATCGCTTTTCTTTAAGTGATTTTTTCATTGACGCGGCGGTCTCTACCCGCTCATACAGAGGATTGTATCCGCCCTTTTTAAGTTCGCGGATTATGAGCAATGCATCATTTTCCGAATCATCAATTATTAATAGCCGGAGTGATTTATTCTTCATGGGGTTGCCCCCGGTGTGATGGAATGATTTGATGAATTGAACATTACTCGGTAACTGCCATGACGATTTTATAATTTTTAATTATAGTAACATGAATCTGTAATACCTGATATCAGCCTGAAAAAAAGGATATCACTTGAAGTTGCTTTGACACAATTTTATTCAAAAAGCAACGGCGCATCATAATTCATCGGTGGATGCCTCCTTTTTTACGGCTTTTCTTGTCTTGATAACCCTTCGCAGGGCTTCCGTAACCAATGTCTTTCCAATCAACGTGAAACTGTTGTCATTAAATTATCAAAAATATTGAAAGAGAACAAATACAAAATAATTAAATTTCATGATTTCTTCTTGCCAGTTTTTATTAAAAACGCTAATATTCCCCCGAATCAACAATATTATGGATGCTCTGTGGTCATGAAAGTTTCCAGACCGGTTTGACTAAAAAAGCAATTTTTCAAAAGTCTCTAATGGAGAATATTTATGAGTGACGATTTACAAAAAGCGACAACACACGAAAAGATCAACGGCTTTGATAAAAAAAGCCGGGCACTTAAGTTAATGGGCGGAGAAAAGCAGATCAAAAAACAGCATGGCTTAAATAAACTTACCGCCCGCGAGCGTTTGGATTTATTTTTTGATAAAGAGACTTTTCAGGAAGTTCAGCTTTTTGTTGAGCATCGCTGTGCCCTCTTCGGCATGGACAAAAAAGAAATTCCCTCTGACGGCGTTGTTACGGGATTCGGCAAAGTAAACGGGCGCGTTGTTTTTGTAGCCGCTCAGGATTTTACCAGTTCCGGCGGCAGCCTTGGAGAAATGCACGCGAAGAAAATATGGAAAGTGATGGACATGGCCATTGCCGCGCAAAAGCCTTTTGTAGCCCTCAACGATTCGGGCGGAGCGCGTATTCAGGAAGGTGTTCCTTCGCTTGAGGGCTATGGCGGAATTTTCTACCGCAACACAATCGCTTCCGGTTATATCCCGCAGATCACCGCCATTATGGGGCCTACTGCCGGCGGAGCTGTTTATTCACCCGCTCTTGCCGACTGGGTTTTCATGGTAAAAAACAGCAGTTATATGTACATAACCGGGCCGGATGTAATCAGGGCCGTCATCGGCGAAGAAGTATCGCATGACGAACTGGGCGGAGCTGTGACGCACGCAACAAAAAGCGGCGTCTGTCACGCTGTTACGGAAAACGATACCGACTGCATAGAAAAAATCAGAAAGCTGCTGGCCTACCTGCCGGATAGCTGCCACAGCGCCCTGCCCTTCTGCGATTGCACAGACAGTGCCCAAAGAATTTGCGCGGAACTGGACGCGGTTGTTCCCGATAAAGGCAACCGGGCTTACGATATGAAAAAGGTTATTAAATCCGTGGCCGACAATAACGAAATGTTTGAATTGTCGGAGCTCTGGGCGCAAAATATCATTGTCGCTTTTATCCGCGTTTTGGGAAAACCGGTGGGCGTCATTGCCAATAACCCCCGTTTTGCCGCGGGTGTTCTGGATGTAAACGCTTCAGATAAGGCATCCCGCTTTATTCGCTTTTGCGACGCTTTTAATATACCGCTCCTGACTTTCACGGATGTCCCCGGTTATATGCCGGGCACGAATCAGGAATGGGCGGGCATCATTCGTCACGGCGCCAAACTTCTCCATGCCTATTCGGAAGCGACCGTGCCGAAATTAACCGTTATCACCCGCAAAGCTTACGGCGGGGCGTATATCGGAATGTGCAGCAAACAATTAGGCGCCGATTATGTAATGGCCTGGCCGACTGCCGAAATCGCCGTCATGGGCGCGGAAGGAGCCTGCAACATAATCTATCGCAACGAAATAGCCGCCGCCGCTGATCCCGCGGCCAAAAGAGCGGAGCTTGCCGCCGCCTATGAAGACAAGTTCAACAATCCGTATTTCGCGGCCTCAATGGGCATCATCGATGAAATCATCGCCCCGCGCGACACCAGAAAAAAAATTGTCGCTCTTTTGGAAGCGTTGAAAGACAAGAAAGAAACGAGGCAGCCAAAGAAACATAATAACATTCCTCTTTAGTGTTTTGAGGCGGATGTGTACAACGTATTTGCCGATGCGGTTGTTGTGGCGCATTTTCTATTTATTGTTTTTGTTCTCTTGGGCGGCCTGCTGGTTATCCGCTGGCCGCGGACGGCTTTTCTACATTTGCCTGCGGCATTATGGGGAGCCGCCGTGGAAATCTTCGCATGGACTTGTCCCCTGACGCCGCTCGAAAATTATTTCCGTAATCTCGCCGGCGGCAGTTCATACAGCGGCGATTTTATCGCCCGGTATCTGCCTTTGGTAATCTACCCGGCGAATCTGACAGCCGCAACGCAATATATCTTCGGCGGACTTGTCATCGTTATAAATGTCATTTTTTACACTATCGCCATATGTAAACAACGATCCATGCATACACCGGGCAAACACCGTTAATATGACCGGTAATATTAATAGAAAAACCGTTCTCCGTTCTCGCCTGCCTGCACAACATCCTGTGGATAAAAATAATTGACATACAAGAGGAACTTCCCTATATTTCCCCTGCATGAAAAATGCCATTGATCCTGGCGGGTTCTTGCAGAGCCTTGCAGATCATGGTAGATCATGGCCAATCATGATTTTATGCCGACATAAGATGAAACTCCGCCACGCGATATGCAGAGCATGAGTCTTTAATAATATTGATGATTAATGAGGTGAGCAATGGGTGGAAATGGAGATCGGTTAAAAATTAACGAACCGACTATAGTGCATGAAAATATTGATGGCGAAACGGTTATTTTGAATCTGGATTCGGGTAATTATTACAGTGTTGTGGATGCCGGGGCCGATATCTGGGGATATATCGAAAAAGGCGCTCCCGTAAGCGAGATATTGCCGCTGATCCGTGAGAATTATGCGTGCACCGGAGATGAGGAAGATGCGGTAAATTCATTCCTCAATAATCTGCAACAGGAAGGGCTGGTCATTGCCGCGGATTACAAAGTGAACGCTTCGCTTTTACCGCAAAACTGGAAGGAACAGATAGCCTCAAGAGAAATTAAGGCGGTCTTTAATGCTCCTGTCTTGAGTAAATATACAGATATGCAGGATTTGTTACTTTTGGATCCTATCCATGAAGTGGATGCCACAGGATGGCCCTCCGTCAAACCCTCAGAATGACAGGCCAGCGGTAATCCCTTATAATTAATGAATATGATCAATCACGGAATTTTTAATCTGGCGGCGCCTAATCAGGAACAGCTTCTGACGGCGGCCTTGCTTCAAGGTAAAGCGTCTATCCATGCTTTCAGAGAATGGCAGAAGTCTGCTGACTGGGAAGAGAACCTCGAACCGGGTGCTTTCCGTTTGCTCCCTCTGCTTTATATCAACATGCAAAAGCAGGGTGTGGATGATCCCGTCATGGGAAAATTAAAAGGAATTTACCGCCAGGCCTGGAGCAAAAATCAAACACTGTTTCATGAAATGGCCGGAGTTATAGCGCTTCTGCAAGATGCGGGCATTAAGACAATGCTGCTCAAAGGGGCTTCTTTATCGCTTCTTTATTACAAAAACAACGGCGCCCGGCCCATGGCCGACATAGATGTCCTCATACCACTAAAACAGATACGCCCCGCGACTGACTTGCTGCAAAAGGCAGGATGGACATCCCCTGTGCCTTTAACCGACCCGGACATAAGTTACGGCCATGCCATTGGGTTGATTAACAGCCGGGGCAAGGAATTCGATCTTCACTGGAGGCCGTTTAACGGTTGCCGGGATGAGTATGAAAAAGATTTTTGGGACAGCGCCCTGCCGGTAAAGCTGGCAAACGTTAACTCCTTGGCGCCCAATCCCACGGATATGTTATTTCATGTGATCATTCACGGCGTGGTCTGGAATCCGGTTCCGCCGATCCGCTGGATTGCCGACGCGGCAACACTCATTAACTCGGCGGATTTTGCAATCGACTGGCAACGGTTAGTCAATCTGGCCAGAAAGCATCACTTATCCCTGCGTTTAAAAACAGGACTGCTATATTTGCATGACAGGTTTCACCTCTCCATTGAGCCTTCTGTAATGAAGACGGTAATAAATCTCCCGGTGTCCTATTTGGAAAAAATTGAATATCGTTTTATGACCAACAGCCGCGAAAATGAAAGCAACAGCCCCTATGCCGCGTTCTGCTGTCATCTTTGCCGGTTTCGCCGGCTTAACTCAGGGAGAGGAATCATCTCAGCGTTTACATTTTCCAGATCTCTGCAATGGAGATTGAATGCCAGTAATTACAGTGATCTTTTATATAAAGGCATACGAATCACCGCGGACATGTTTCTTTCCAGGCCTTTTTACGTGCGCCACCGCTGATGTCTTCATGTAATTATTTTTAAAAAAAGGATAGTTGATTTATGTACAAACCGCAAAAAAGTGAAATCGAACAACAGATTTTTTTCCGCAAGAGCTACGATAAGTTTCTTCAGGCAAAAGACGCCGCGGGTGAAATCAATTTTTATTACCGGATCGGTAATACGACGATATGTTTAAAATTCGCGGGAAATGAGCTTATTCCATCCCTGACTCCGGCATTGGAGCATCTTCGTTTGACCGGTGAACCGCTGCCCGATCTTACGATCTGTATCTGGGACAGCGACTCAACGCATGTGGAGATGATTCCTCCGCCCTGCACAAAAGATTGTTTCACCGACCGGGGCGACATTTGGGGTTTCAACAGCCGTCATACAAAAGCGGCTTTTCATTGGATAGAATGTTCTGTCAATCTCATGGATCTTGAAAAAAACACAGGAATTTTCTGGGTGCAGACAGCTAGGACATTGCCCTACTGGGTTTTTGCTTCTCCGCTCCGGACACTTATCCACTGGTGGATGGAGAAAAACGGATGCCAGCTCCTGCACGCGGCCGCGGTGGGCACCGAACATGGAGCGGTGCTTATTACGGGCAAAGGAGGAGTCGGCAAATCAACAGCGGCCTTATCCTGTCTCGGGTCTGATCTTTTCTACCTTGCCGATGACTATGTGATTGCGAGGCTGGAACCGGCGCCCGCAGTTTTGAGCCTTTACAGCACCGCGAAACTCAATGCCGATCATGTGGCAAATTTTCCGGGTCTGTCCGGATTAATCAACAATACTGAAAAACTGGATCAGGAAAAAGCGGTTATCTTTCTTCATCCTGAACTAAGCCAAAAAATAGTTCTGGAATTGCCGCTTCGGGCCATTGTGACGCCTCAGATTGTCGACAGGCCGGATTCCCTCACAAAATCCGTGTCACGTTGGGATATTCAAAGGGCAATGTCATTTACAACTATGTCGCAATTGCCGTACGTCGGCCGTCATACTCACGACTATATAAGCCGGTTGGCATCATCGCTGCCTCATTACATTCTGGAGGTCGGAAAAGATTTCTCCAAAATCCCGGCAGCCATATCCGGTTTATTATCAGGTATGGATACTGCTCCTCCCATAAAAGATATTGAGCCCTGGAGTTCCCGCAGGATAGAAGATCGGCCTTTGGTCAGCGTGATTATTCCTGTCTTCAATGGCGAGCATTTTATCAGGGAAGCCGTTGAAAATGTGTTGTCGCAGAAATATCCCGCGCTGGAAATCATCATCATTAATGATGGTTCTACGGATGGGACTGAGGAAATAATCAGGCAGCTTCCTGCCGACGTCCGCTATTTCACCCAGCAAAACAGCGGTCCGTCCGCCGCCCGAAACAAAGGCATCCGGGATGCATCGGGAGAATTTATTACTTTTCTGGATGCTGATGATCTGTGGCCTGAGAATAACCTTAATATTATGGTTGATGAAATGCTCAAAAACCCCGGCATGGATGTTATTCGCGGATACGCCCAGCTGATGGAGTTTAATAAAACAAGCGGTTGTTATGAATATACCGGCAATCCGAAGGAATCCTTCCCTCACTATATCGGGGCAGCCATATACCGCAAATCGGCATTCGAGAAGGTAGGTCTTTTCGATTCCATGCTGCGGTTCGGCGAGGACGCGGACTGGTACCTCCGCGCCGGTGAATTGAATTTAAACATAAAACGGCTGGAAGAGACTTCACTGTTTGTTCGAAGACACGGTGGCAACATGACGGAAGGCAGAAATATGCTGGAATTAAATGTTATGAAAGTATTTAAGAAATCTCTCGAACGCAGAAGAAAGCAAGAACAGGCAGACACCTTAAAACCGCTTGTTAGCGTTATCATACCCGTTTTTAACACGGAGAAATATCTTGAAGAAGCCATCAAAAGCGTGCTGTCTCAATCCTATAAACCACTGGAGTTAATCATTGTGGACGATGGGTCTACCGACAACACGGCAAAGATCGCCGAAAGTTTCGGCTCTTTAGTCCGGTATCATTACCAGGAAAACTCGGGAGCCGGCGCTGCCCGTAATCAGGGTATCAAAATGGCAAATGGAGGTTTTTTTGCCTTTCTCGACGCGGACGATCTCTGGACGGCGGACAAGATGAAGCGGCAATGGATGGCATTTGAAGAGGATCCCCAATTGGATATGGCTTTTGGTCATATCCAGCAATTCTATTCTCCGGAATTGTCCCAGGCCCAAAAAGACCGGACACGCATCCCTGTTGAAATCATGCCCGGTTATCATGCCGGTTCAATGCTTATTAAAAAAGAGGCTTTTTTACGCACGGGTTTATTCAAGGAAGAGTTACGTGTCGGCGAATTTATTGACTGGTATGCCAGAGCTGCTGAATTAAACCTGAAGAGTATTATGCTGCCGGACGTTCTGATGAAGCGGCGCATTCACATGACGAACCTCACGAGCCTCGGAATTTACCAGCGCGACCAGCGATCAGGATACGTTCACGCGTTGAAAGCGGCTCTGGACCGCCGCCGCGCCGGGGAATAATTTCTTATATTCTTCTTTATTTTTACCGGGAAGATCACCTGATTCGATAAAAAACTTTCATGCGACGAAGAGGCAATTTGTTACCGAAAGGCATGCAAAACATAACAAATAATAAATCTTTCCTTCGCCTTGAATCCTGGTTGTCTAACCATGTCGATCTTGTGGCGTTTTGTATTCTGACTTTTGGTTTCTTTGTCTATATCTATTATGCCTCCGGTTATTATCTGAATCCTGATGAGGCCAGTCATTTTGTCTTCGCCAATCGAGAAACCCTGCTGGATGCATACTTAGGATCCCGCAGCCTTGCACACCCGCCCCTTGCGATAATGGTTTTGCATTTATTTTTGAAACTTGGGAAATCAGTATTCATGCTGCGCTTATTGAGCGCATTATTTTGCATGGCGGCAGCCTGGCTGTTTTTTAAATGGATCAAGCGTGTCTACGGATCAGTCGAGGCAATTACAGGCCTGGTATTACTGACATTCTCTCCTGCTATGATTTGTGCCGCATCTGAGGTGCGACAATATGCGATGCTGCTGTTTTTTATTTGTGGAGCACTCTATTTTATGCAGCGGTTTATGGAGAATAAGTCACTATGGTTTGGCTGCCTGTATTCGGTTTTTCTTTATGGCGCGATACTGACACACTATAGCGCCATTTGGATAACCCTGACCTTTGCCATTTACGTGACAATATTATTCTGGCTAAAAAATCCCGGACGGCGCGTTTGGGTATTCTGGTGTTTATCACAGATCTGTGTGCTGGTTCTTTACGTTTTATTATACATCACTCACATAAGATGGATGATGAACAGTGGATTCGCACAGAACCAGATTTACGGCTATTTGAAAAGTATGTACTTTTTTCCTGGCGAAAACACGTTAACCGTATTTATCTTCAAAAGCTTTTTTGACTTTTTCACTTATTTGTCAGGAAAGAAATACATAGGGGGCATCGCTATGATTTTTTTCCTGCTTGGAATCGTCACTATCTTATTTAAACACTCTTCGCAAACGCCGCATCAAGATAGGCGCTACGATATGTTTTTATTAATTTTTCCATTTGTTGTTGGTTGCATTGGTGCAATTACCCGAATAATGCCCTTTGGTGGAAGCAGGCATTCAATTTATCTATTGCCGTTTGCAATCACCGGAATCGCTTTGTGTGTCGTCCGTTTGTTTTCATTGAAAAGAATTTCATTTGTCATAATGGTTGCCGTGATTCTTCTTCCGATGTGGCTGTCCAACCTGCATATACCCAACGCCAATTCCAACATGTCGGACTTGCATATGCAGGCAGCCTTGAAGCAAATAAATGAGAAGGTGCCCCCTGATTCGATCCTCTTTGTTGACGACATGACCCATTATGTGCTGGCCTATTATCTGGCACGCGACAGATCTTTTCTAAATGAGATAAATCATGAAAACACACCAGAATATCGGATGGGAAAATATCGAATCCTGTCGGCCCGGTCTTTTGCTTTTTCACCGGCAAATTTTGATGGCGAACTTGCCACCCTATCGCGACTTCCTAATATCGCCTCCGGGGATAGTGTGTGGATAATGACTGTGGGCTGGGGCGGCGGCTCAATGCGGTTTAACGACTTTCTATCAACTTACTCTCCCGGGAGGATCAGGGAACGCCGGAATTTCGGTCCCATCACGCTGTTTCAGACTTCAATACGCTAAAGCCCAAAGATAATTTTTACGCCTGATTTATCGGAGAAAACTTCGTTGCTTGATAATCGGCTTTTCTGAGTATATTTTGTTTTTTAATTTTCTCATTCATGAATTATTTTAAATTATAGTAACTACGTTTAAAATAATTGACCTGCAAACGATGTTTCCTTATACTTGTGACCATTTAAAGCATTTTCTTATCAAAAAACACAGAAAGGGTTAACCATCGTGTTCTTGAAGTCGGGAAGAAAATTCCAGACATGGGCAGCCGGAGCGCTGCCAACCGGATTGTTTGAGCCGCTCATGCGCGGCGGCGATTGCAGGGTGTTTTCGTCCGATCCGTTCGTCATCTACGTTAAGGACTGGGTCATCCTTCATTGGCCTCTGGCGCTGCTGCCGGTTCTAAGGCAGTTCAATCACAGGCCCGTCCACATACTCGTTAGTCTGTCATGGTCCCATGAAAATCCCTTGGAGATTAAGCAACTGACCCTCTGGCAGGCACAATATCTGCGTCGGTTCCCCCACCACCGGTTGATCTTTATGGCCAACACCGAAACGGAACGCCTCATGCTTACTGATGCCGGACTGGAAACTGCATGGGTGAGCAGCAACGCCTTCGTAAGCCCCGCTATTTTCAGACCCTTGCCGGAATCTCAGAAGCGCTTCGACGCGGTGTACGACGCCCGAATCAACCCTTTCAAGCGGCATAACCTCGCCACTGGAATCAAAAGTCTCGCGCTGATCACGGCATGCTACCTCGATTTTCACGACGAGTCCTACACCCGCTCGATTATGGGTCTCCTGCCGCAGGCATACTTTTTTAACGATCCGCTTAAAGCCGACTACAGGCTTCTGAGTCTGCCTGAAATCAATGCCGCAATCAACCAGTGCCGCGTCGGCCTTTGTCTCTCCGCTATTGAAGGAGCAATGTACGCGAGCATGCAGTATCTGCTTGCTGGACTGCCTGTTGTCTCCACAACCAGCATCGGCGGCAGGGACGAGTTCTTTTCACCGGATTATGTAAGTATTGTTGCCGACAACGCGCAGGCAGTTGCCGCAGGCGTAACTCAGATGCGCGACTGCCGAGTAAAAGCCGATGAAATCAGGCGCCGCACTCTGGATAAAATCGAGCAGCACAAGACCCGGCTGTTTGAGCTGCTTGACTCCCTTTGTCCAGACGAGGTCTGGCGCTCGGATATGCGCTGCCGGTGGGATTCATGGGCACATAGACCGCTTTCGCCTGTCACGCCAAACGCCATTCGTCGACGTATCAAAAACGCGTCGGCCGCGCAACGGCTCCGCAAAAGTGAACCGCATAAAGACCGGGGTTGATATTTCTACACTATACTATTGCGCAAAGCTAAGGAGGATTTCAATGGCGCGAAAAATTTTCATTTCTGTGGTTGTCTGTTTCTGTATACTCGGTGTCGCCTTTATCGGCATCTATAAAGTGATCGAAAAGAAGGTTCAGACCCTGCCAGTGAATAATCCCGTCGCATTTCTGCAGCAGGGGCAAGACGCGAAGAAAAAGGTCCTCGTTTGCATCGGCGACAGCCTCACGCATGGCACTGTGAGTGTCAACTATGTGGATATGCTCTCATCCCGTCTCGCCAATCGGGGCATCGTGGTCGTAAATGCCGGGGTAAACAGTGAACTGGCGTACAATGTCGCCCAGCGCCTGGATGCCATCGTGGCCTGCAAGCCCAATTACATCACTATCCTGATCGGCACCAATGATGCCGCCGCCTCGCTTAGCCCAAAGAGCTCCCGGCGGTATATCAGGGAAATGAAGCTTCCGCGATCCCCCTCGCGTGAATGGTACCGGGAGAATCTGCAAAAAATTTGTACGGAGCTTTCCGCCCGGACGCATGCCCGGATCGCCCTGCTTTCGCTTCCGCCTATCGGTGAAAAGTTGGACCATCCCGCATTCGCCGCTTCCGAGGCTTACAGCCTGGTAATCCGGGATGTCGCCGCCGCACAGCGCCTCACTTATCTCCCGCTGCACGAAAACATGACCGCCCTTCTCAGTCACCGGCAACCCCATCCCCGTTACGCCTATCGCGATGATAAACTGCTGATGTATATCGCGCTGGCCCGACATTTTCTTCTGGGTCAGAGTTATGATGAAATCTCGCGGGCCAACGGCTTTTGGCTCCTCACGGATCATGTGCACCTGAATAGCACGGGAGCGGGCATGGCAGCCGGCCTGATCGAAAGCTTCGTGACAAAAGCGGATTAAGAAATAAATAAAATAATGTGGACGGTTTGAATTTACCCCGTTTATTTTATCTAAAACAGGAGAAGAAAAATGACAAAATACACTCTTGGATGGAAACAGAAGAAAAAGAAGTGGGTACAGAAGCACGAGAAAATTGACGGTGAATCTATTTGGAAGATACATTATATACAAAACGATATTGAATATTCAAACGGAGAATACTCTACTGAGGAATCAGCACTGGAAGATTTAAAAAAATATAATGTATAAAGAGAATAAATAAAACCGTTCAATCGAGTCTTTTTAATTCGATCGATTTTTAAAACCGATTCAGTGGCCCCGGTCTAAAATACTCAACCTGACAAAGGATTTATATCGATTACTGTTGTATGACGACCAGATAGGATTCTTCATTTTGCGGCGTATGGATTTTTCCCCATGAGCGCACATATTCAAAATAAATACTCGTCTGACCCGGTTTAAGCGCTTTGAAACGCCACATCTGTTTTCCGGGCGCGCCGACCCGGATGTTTGGTTTGTTTTTAGCCGAGATATATTCCGAGCTTATTAATTTAAGAGCGCTTCTATCCAGCGGCTTAGCCAATAGCCATTGGTAACCTGTTGTCCCGTTAGATTCCTGAGTAATGGTGAAATCATGTCCAACCCTAGTTTTAATTACTTTTGAGGTCTGTGGTCCTTCGGCAAGGCAAAATGAAGCCGATAATGCAAAGACTAAAATAAAGAGAATAGAGGTAAACTTTTTCATATTGAAACTCCTTTTCTGTTTTATTTTTTAAATGTTTTGATTCATTACTTTTTATAAATTTCTCTTATTATTCTCTTGTCAGGGCGCGCCAGCATGGGACGCTCCCCAGAAAGAGAAACATTATGCCATATCTAAAATTATTGAGATCTATCCTGCCGGCAGCCATGTTTGACAATATTACTGTCATGACTATCAACAGCCCCTGCACAAACGCGCTATACCTGAAAAATGCCTCGCAATCAGGTCCCATGCGCCTCAACGCAAGTATGACAGAAACTGTACCGACGGCGAGCGGCAAAAGGACTACCGAGAAAGGCAATACGCTATACGAGGCATGACCGGCTTGCGTACGGAAGGGCGTGAATGATTCAGGCGCATAAAAATATAACGGCAGGGTTACCAAGGCCCATACCGCAGCGCCAAGCAGCAGATACTTAACAGTCTGCTTCCAGTCCGAATTTTGTACCAGACATGAGAACAACAACGGACCAACAAGCACAAAATTAAGCTTCGAAGACATAGCGATACCTAAAAAAACAGCGGAACCTGTTTTTGCCAGTGTGGAATGATGTGCTCCCGACATCTGTGATATGAATAGATACATGGATAACATGATAAATATTTCATTGGCTAAATTAGGCCCGCCCGTAACCAATTGTTGATCAACTACCGGGGATAAAACAAAGATCAAAAGCATGAGGGGGAACACCAAACGCCACGTCTTGAGATATGATTTCAGAAATATACAAAACACGAATATCCAGAAAATATTCTGGTAGGCACTGTTCCCCATGATTACAAACGGCATCGAAAGCAGTATTGAACCCGGCAGTTCGCTGATAGGATTTCCTAAATACGCCCTCACATTGTAAGGATACCGTAAATTGAGAATCTCCTTCACCGCAAGGTTCAGGCCGTCTGCACTGTCACTCCCTCGTCCGGGTATATGGACGTTCGCTATTGGGAAAATCACCATAAATACAACTGCGACGCCGGCCAGAAACACAAGTGCAAGCAAAAAAGCCTGCTTTTCAGAAATTCCAGCATTAAAGAATGGTAAAAATATCCGCAAATAGAAGAATACCGCTGCCGGAACAAACAGCAAATAAACCACAAGTCCCGGAGATCCCAGGTACTTCTGGACATCGGGAAGAGAGGGAATCAGCAAAGACAGCGCTAACCAGACAAATGGCCAAAACTTGATAAACTTTTTGTTCTGAGACAAATCAGGAGTAATGGGGGCGGGTTTTGATATATCAGTATTCTTCCACATTCTTTAACGCCTTACTGACTGTAGTATAATGAATCCCCGGATATTCTAAAACCTCATTTAGCCGGCAGCCATGTTTGACATGCCGCATAAATATGTATATCATAGGCCGCAGTAATCATGTTGATTGCTCAAAAACATTCCGGTTTAATCCGCGATATTGAACCAGCCTCAGGTTATTTGTCAGCATTTGAAATTAAGGCATGTTAAATAATTAAATAAAATTCTTCAGTCTCCGCAGGGCAGCATCTCTACCCAGAATCGCGAACACTTTGTCCAGTTCCGGGCCATGGACAACTCCTGTCAGAGCCGCGCGAATGGGCATGAATAATTCCTTTCCTTTCGCGCCCGTCTTTTCTTTAACGTGTTTCATCGCAGCGACATAAAGATTTTGCGGCGGTACATCATTTTCATCCAGATATCCGGTAAAAGCTTTTACAACACTTTGCGCATTATCTTTTTCCAGAATTTTTTTGGCTTCATCCGTAAGTTTATATTTATCATCAAAAAATATATTGATGTGACTTTCAATGTCCGCAAGCGTTATTAATTCATCTTTTACAAGTTCTATTATGTTATGGAACCATTCCGAATGAATAATATCGCTTTGAAAGCCTGACTTTTCTAAAAAAGATTTAAGCCGCCTGATCAAATCTTCGGTTTTACAGTTCCTGATATAAACAGCATTCAGCCAGTGAAGTTTTTCCTCATCAAATACAGCGCCGCTTTTGGATGCCCGTTCCAGCGCAAAATCGGCAATCATTTCTTCGCGGGACAATACTTCTCTTTTGTCAGTAAAAGAACTTCCCAGAAGTCCCAGATAATTAATCATCGCCTCCGGTAAGATTCCCTGTTTACGAAACTCACCAATCGAAACAGAGCCGTGCCGCTTGCTGAGCTTCGCGCGGTCTTTGCCCAGAATTAACGAATGATGCGCGAATACGGGAGGTTCAAATCCGAAAGCCTTATAGAGCATAATCTGCAAAGCGGTATTGGAAAGATGATCTTCACCTCGAATGACATGGGTAATATTCATGAGGTGATCATCAATGACAACCGCGAAATTATAGGCGGGCATGCCGTTTGAACGCACAATGATGAAATCGCCCATAGCTTCCGCCTCAAATTTCATCGCTCCACGGATTAAATCTTCAAATTCAATGGCTTGCGGATTAACTTTAAAGCGAAACGAAGGTTTTCCGCCTTCGTTTTCTTTCTGTTCTCTCTGACTTTGGGTAAGATTTCTGCATTTGCCCATATAGCGCGGCATACGCTTGCTCAGGATTAGATTCTGTCGCTCTTCTTCCAGTTCTTCCTCGGTGCAGTAGCAGGGATAAACCAGGTCAGCGTCCACGAGTTTCTTTAGATGTTCTTTGTAGATGTCAAGGCGTTCGCTCTGTTTATAAGGACCAAAAGATCCGTTTTTTTGCGGCCCCTCATCCCAATCAAGCCCCAGCCATTTTAAATCATCATATAAATTTAACTGAAAAGAAACAGCACTGCGTGATTCATCGGTATCTTCAATGCGTAAAACAAGAAAACCTCCGTGATGACGGGCAAACATCCAGTTAAACAACGCTGTGCGGGCATTGCCCACATGAAGTTCTCCTGTGGGAGACGGTGCAAATCTCACTCTAGGCTTTGGAGCCATCATTCTTCCTTTCTGTAACTGCAGCTGTGGCAAATACTGCTATCCCTTCATTTCTTCCGGTAAAACCCATGCCTTCATTTGTTTTGGCCTTGATATTAACAGCTGTTTTAGCAATGTTCAGAGCGCTCGCGATATTGGAAACCATCTGGGCGGCATAAGGCGCAAGTTTGGGCGCCTCCATCACAATAGTGGCATCAATGTTATTAATGGAAAATCCTCTGGTTTCGATTATTTTCTTTACGGCCTCCAGAAGAATCATGCTGGAGATGTTTTTATATTGGGGATCATTATCGGGAAAGTGCCTTCCGATATCGCCCGCGCCGACAGCGCCTAACAGAGCGTCGCAAATTGCGTGAATCAGCGCATCGGCATCAGAATGCCCATACAGGCCCTTCTCGAAAGGAATTTCCACTCCGCCCAAAATAAGCTTTCTGTCGGCTGCAAATCTGTGGCTGTCATAACCAAATCCTGTGCGCAGACTTATTTTACTTCCATTTTTCATTAAAGCATCCGCCATCATCATATCTTCCCTGGTTGTAATTTTAATATTGACATAAAAGCCTTCCACCATTTTGACTTCTTTGCCTATTCGCTCTATTAAAGAAGCATCGTCAGTGCCATAAAATTTTTCATCATAGGCCTTCCTGAATGCTTCCTTTAAAAGCTCCAACTTAAAGGCCTGAGGGGTTTGCGTGAGCCACAGGTTATGCCTGGGCACTGTAGCCCAAACATTGTTATCTTCCGTCGTTTCTTTTATAGTGTCTTTGGCTTTTACACCGGCTGATGCGGCACCCGTAATCCTGGCGGCTTCAACAACCTGACTGATTAATTTTTCCGTAACAAATGGGCGCACGGCGTCATGTATAACCACCATGTCACAATCTCCTGTTACAGCCTCAAGACAGTTTCTTACGGAATCCTGCCTTTGATTTCCGCCGGCAACAGTAGTTATCACTTTTGTAAGATTGTATTTCTCTATCAACTCCTGCCTTATGGAAACCAGTTCATCCGGCGGCACAGCCACAATAATGTCATCAATCTCTTTTGATTCCTGAAATACTTTCAGGGTATGGACAAGGATAGGCAAACCATCCAATAACAGAAATTGTTTGGCTACATGAGATTTTAGTCTTGTCCCGGCCCCACCGGCGGGAATTATGGCGACAGTCTTCATAAATTAATTTCTATTCCATTTCCGGAAATATTATTTCACTTTATACCAATTCTAACAGGGTGAATCATTCCCACCCACAGCTGTCATACCGGCCCCCGCCTTCGCGAGGGTAAACTCCGGCGGGAATCCAGTTATTGTCTGTCATTGCGAAGCGTCTCTCAGACGCTGTGGCAATCTCTCTTTTTTGTCATTCCCGACCTGATCGGAAAGCCAGTTCTTTTTCCCCTAAGAATTGGTGTCTTGATATCATCTTTTATCTAATACCAATTCTAAATCAAAGCGCTTTTTTTGTTGGCGTCGTTGTCGGCTTCCCAGAACGTATTTAAATACGGGAGTGCCACCCGAAGGGGGCACAATAAAAAACAGATATTTTCCTTACCGGTGATCTGCGCTATTATGGCGTAGATCACATACGCCTCGTCGCCTCCGTCTAGCCGCCTCAATATCATCTTTGATTTAGAAAGGGTATAAAAAAAATCTCATAAAAAAGCCCGGGAAATTATTTCCCGAGCTTTTTTTATATTCCAGTTAAATTAAAAATGCTAATTTGTTTTGTCTAACATTTCTTTTAATTCTGAAAAAATCATCCGTCCCGCAGTCGTTTGCAGAACACTTGTCACGGTGACTTTAACATTCATGTTAACTAATTTTTGAGCGTTATCCACAATGATCATCGTTCCGTCATCAAGATAGGCAACGCCCTGCCCCTGCTCTTTGCCTTCACGAACTATTTTGACGACCATCTGCTCTCCGGGAAGAACAACAGGTTTCATGGCATTGGCCAACTCATTAATGTTTAGCACCCGAACGCCCTGCAATTCAGCAACCTTGTTTAAATTATAATCGTTCGTCATAAGTTTTGCGTTGAGTTTCTTGGCCAGCGCTACAAGTTTGCCGTCAACTCCTTTAATTTTCGGAAAATCCTGTTCAACTATTTCAATATTCACATTCGAACTTTTTTGCAAGTGGTTCAGGACGTCAAGTCCGCGCCGTCCCCGCAATCGCTTCATCGAATCGGAAGAATCCGCCACAAGCTGTAATTCGTTCAAAACAAAACGTGGAACTATCAACTCTCCCTCAATAAATCCACTGTCACAAATATCGGCTATTCTCCCTTCAATGATTACGCTGGTATCCAGAATACGGCCTTCATGCATAACTTTGGAATCGGCGCCGTGAAAACTGAATTCTTCAATTTTTTTCGACCCTAAGACAAGACCCAGATAACTGAATATCCCCGTTATAAATAAGTAAATCCAGGGAATCACCTGTTGATTCTCTCTGATTTTACTGACAAAGCTTAAACCGAAGCCGAAGATCAAAGCAATCAGCAGACCGGCTATCATTCCTACTACGCCGCCAACAATTATCTTTAAGGATAATTTACGAATGTCCTTTTCAATTCTTATAACTATTAATGCGATTAATAATCCAATAATAAAGCCGGCAAATGATTTAAGAATCAAATAGGAATCTGATGTAGCGGTATAAAAAGAAATAGCATAACCGCTTATAGAACATGCCAAAATTAAAATAATCCTGATAATCAACCGTTTCACCTCCTTTCCTTTAGAATTGGTATTGTAAGAATACGGAGGCATTACTTACGGTTTCCCTTAAAAAGGAAAAGTAATCTGCCCATTTTCAATTTTCAAAGAACTGTTGTTAAGTGTTATGAATAAGCGAATATTAGTATTATTGGACCGTGAAAATTTTCTGCAGATTGTTTTCAACCTCGGATTCCTGAGCGTTGGTAGCCACAGAAATTTCTTTTACCAGCAGATTCTTGGCCGTATCCATCATTTTTCTTTCCCCGAACGAAAGATTTTTATCACTTTTCAAAATGAATAGATCACGTAAAACGCCGGCAATTTCAAATACAGAGCCTGTTTTTATTCTTTCGAGGTACTCCCTGTAGCGCTTATTCCAGGTTTGCTTATCTATAGTAACGTCTTTATTACGAAGAATTTCATATACCTTGGGTATTTCTTTTTCTAAAATTATCTCACGCAATCCGACCGCCTTAACACTCATCATAGGAATCATTATTTTCATGCCATTTCCCATGATTTTCATAACATAAAAAGACTGCTTTTTACCCATTACTTCTTTATTTTCAATGGCTTCAATGACCCCGACACCATGTGCCGGATACACTGCCAAATCGCCTACTTTGAACATTTCTTATTCGCCTGCCTTTCCATCTTAATAAAGTAGCTTAACATAATTCGAACCATTAGTCAACGCCCAATACATATTGGAAAAATCATTCATAAATGAATGGAAAACATATCCGGAGAAAGAGAACTTAAAATTAAGATTATAACTCTAACAGATTATTATTTAAATAAAAAAGGAGTTACTTATATAAAAAGTAAACTCCTCGGCACCCGGACTTGAACAAATAACCTAACAATATTTAATCATTACGTTTCTTTATAATGTAATTTTGCGCAAGCCTCAAAACGTGCCCTTAAAAAATATTATCCTTGAAAGTTAAGTTTTATTTTTTGGATGTCCTCTCTACCAAATAAAAATTTGTAATTCAAGATTTTTATCATCATAGGCAATGACTTTATTATCAATGATCATCATTTGCAGACATTAACAAAAGCTATCATTCAAAATCATCCGCACTTCTGGTTAGAAAAAGCGAGAAAGATCGAGCCAAAAGTCTTATTCCAACATTTATTAAAATTTTTACTCTACCCAAACCCATTAAATTTTTTAAAGGGGGGAATATACAGCATTATTAATAATGGATTGAACCACCATGTCGACCAGTTGGCACAAATACGTTTGCTTATTTACTTGAGTGCCGTTATAAACGCTGCCGCTTTATCGCAAAACTCTGGTTTCACCCAACGCGGTGTGCTTCTCTGAATTGCGTTTAATTTTGTAAAATTCCCGAAGTGCTTCTGCATTTTAGGGTCAAGGACAAATACCGGATGTCCTCCACGATCTGGTGCCCTCTCATCTGCACTGATTTTAATTGCCTTTTCCAAGAGCCGACTTCCCTTGCCACCTTTCACCAAAATCAGCCTGTCAA
>JBKQWB010000091.1:0-100676 GCA_052139735.1 Smithella sp.
AAAAAAACAGAGGAATGGAAAGGTTGGCTGCCTGATGTCTATTTACACTCCTATTGACAGGACTCCGGGGGTAACAAAGGGTAACACAATCGCAGATTAGTGTTGATGTTTCTCCGGGTCTATTTTACATGAGATATAATCACGCGCAACCCACCAAACGCCGGTATTATTAGAAATCTGGATTACTTTAACCCATCCATTCGGAGTAGCGATTCGCCCAGCTTCAATTATTCCTAGTATTTCATTTTTATAATTAGGGCTATTATATACACCGCAACTAGCTTCATGTAATAGTTGCCGATTGTAGGATAAATTAATTCGTTTATAATCAAAACCATAATTTTGATAGGCATATGCTGCATTCTGAGCTGCAAGGCAAGCAATCGCGTTTGGAGCATTGAAGTGACAGCCATATTTTTTCGTTGTGTCCGGCGTTTCATAGCCAATTATAACTGGCTGTGATGCCATAATTTTTTTACCTTTCTCTACCAATTCCTGCTTTATTTCATTTGTTGTCTTATATGGAATTAAATCATCACGTAATACATATACAACTCTACTATCCCCATCAACATTAATACTGGCAATTTTATAAGTATCTAATGAGATGGTAATTGATTCTTCATTGTAAATTTTATAAAGAAAAGGATCATCCGACCTGGGAGTCATGCCTCTTCTTAAAAGCAGTCCTTCTTGGCAATTACCTTTTAATTTTAAATTATATAGGATTTTGTCGGTAGATTTATCAGGATGATTAAGAATGAAGAGTACTTGCGCAAGAATATCTTTATTGTTACATGTAATAATAGGTGGATTATTTGGTCTTAATGTATATAATTGCGTATCTTCAGAAAAGGCATAGATTGGGATAAAAAGAATCATAGATATTGCTAAAACAAATTTTTTCACTAATCCCTCCATTTTAGTGTAATAATAATGAATTTGTCATTTGAACATAAATCATTTTACCGATAATTTTGCCTTTTATTCTTACCTCTTGCCCTTTAGAAAGAGATGCAAGCAAATTACCCTCATCTTTTTCAAAAGAACATTGCACACCGCTAAATCCCATTTGATCTCCAACGAGCATAATAAAAGGCTTATCTAAAATATCCTTTTTAATCTCTTCGATTCTTCCATTTACTATGATAAATTTTCCTTTGTATTTATTATCTGCGGCTACTTCGTTTGCTTCATATTCGGCAGTAATTTGATTAGCATCTATATAGAAAGCGGGGGGTGCGGTTTGGGTCTCACTCGTTACCGTATTATTACTATCGGCATTTTGACGTTCTATAGCTTCCTTTTCCCCATCTGAAATATGTTGATTAGGACTACTTATATGCCTAACAAAAATAATGATAATTATAGAAAAAATAATTGATATTATTGCAAATATTTTTACTTTCTTTAATTTTTTAGCTGCACTTTTTAATTCATCCATTTCATCTTCTGAAATTTTATAGCCACAAGAAGGGCAACTATCGACTGTATCGCTGATCTGTTTTTTACATTCAGGGCAAATTATAAGTGCCATTGTCAACCTTTCAATTTTATGATTTGAGTATCATAAATGCTACTGATTCGGTTTGAAGATTGCCGCCTTTCTAAGTAGAACCCATTGCCGTCTTTTTTTCAATACCTTTTCGCGAGTTTCCCCAAAATAAAAAAAGAGACATGCATTATTATTGATAAGACGTTACTTCTGCATGGTTGACCGATTGTAACTGAATGAATCTAATTTAAGGGCCGATGCTTTGAATGTTTGCTTTTGTCAACATTCCTCAGAGTAGTAATTCTTTCGATCGCGGAATGGGAATTTAATAATCGCTTATTTGTGGTTCAGGGGTTAATAATTCAGGTAAGGGGTTAATGTAAGAGTACACGGGTTTTCTACGGGAGACCCTACGCAGAAAAATTCTGCTCAAGTTTAAAAACGAGAAAGAAAAATGATCATTAGCATATGATATGATTCAACATTATGCTTTAAATATTATTTAAAGCAGCAAAGAAAAAACAAGGCAATTTAGTAATGATAACATGCGCATATGATGTTTAAACGTGAAAGAGGTTTTTGCAGCCGAATAAGCCGTGATCCAAGAGCAAAAATATATTAAATATATGATATTATTAATATATTAAGTTTTAATAATTATTTAATAATCATTTAAAGCAGCAGGCAAAAAATAGGATAATTTCGTAATGAGAATATATGTATACGATGTTTAAAGGTGACTGACAATACCCGTTCATCATTTTGTCTACACCTCTTGCAAAAAATGTTTGAAATGTATGATATATAGTGCTATAGTACATAGTGTCAGGGGAGGGTGATTTGCGACTCTTTAAAACAAAGTGGTTTGTGCGTTACGCGCGGCAGGAACGGATTGATGATAATAGTTTGTGTGACGCCATTGAACGCGCGGAACGTGGGCTTGTGGACGCCGATTTAGGCGGTGGGATCATCAAGCAAAGGGTGGCGCGGGCAGGACAAGGGAGATCGGGCGGCTACCGGCTACTAATTGCCTACCGCTCAGGCAAGCGGGCTGTATTCCTCTACGGCTTTGCGAAGAACGAACGAGATAATATCGAGGCGGACGAATTGGATACGCTGCAAGAGATTGGGGCGGCGTGGCTTGAGGCAAAAAAAGAGCGCCTTGAATATGCTATTAAAGAAGGACTTTTGAAGGAGATAAGCTATGAAAACAGAGAAAAATAAACCTAGCCGACTTACACAAGCGTTACTTGAAACGGCCAAGGACATGAAGAACGCTGATCTTTTGAGTAAAGCGAATTATGAAAAAATTACTATGCGTCACCTAGGGTTGAAGAATAAAACCGAGATTGAACCGCTGACAGGTAAAGACATTCGCATGATCCGCGAACAAGCGCACATGAGCCAAGCGGTTTTTGCCAGATATCTCAACTTAACGGTAGGGTACGTTTCACAATTGGAGCGTGGCTCAAAGCGTCCGATAGGCGCGGCGCTCGTGCTGCTGAATGTGATTCACCGTAAAGGGATTGAGGCTATTCTTTAGACAAAAGAATACATTTTGTCTAGCTAACCGCTATAAGTAAAAAGTCTTTATTTTGTTTCTATGCAGAAACGAACCATTTACCCCGTGTTTGCTGGGGATAGTGCTGGGGAAAGTTATTTTCTGAATGATTAAAAGGCTTAAATGTCATTGTAAGTGTTTGATTTTATTCTGGTAGTCCCACAGGGAGTTGAACCCTGGTTTCCGGCGTGAGAGGCCTATTTCTGATATTAGATGTAATAAATTCAATAACTTACAAATTTGAAGTTGGGTAAAATTTGATTAATTTTGCACCCTATTTGCACCCAAATTCCATGCTTTTCACAGGAAGATTTATTCATACCAGCAAGGGGTAATTTAATCGAGCTGCTCTGCGATATTTTACCCTCGGTTGAATTCCTTTTCAAAAAAACTTACAGCTTTGAGTATTTCATCGAAGTCGGGCACATCCCCAAAAAACATCTCTCCGCGCATTGCGTTGTAATCCTGCTGCCATGTCAAAATTTGGTCTTCTCGTGGCATGAGGCAAAGTGAGCCTTGTCTGAGAGTATTATAATCCATCCAATTTTGATTGAAAAATACGGCGCGATGTTCGGCGATACCAGTGAACAGGTCGGGATTCTGTATGGCTCGTTTAGCAATGCCTTTTTTGATGAGACACCATAGGTCATAGTAGTGCCGTGCAAGACGCGCTTTTCTGTGTTTCGAAACAGGGCGGAAAGTTTCTTCATGTAACAGCATAGCTTTTTCCCAAAAGGTTCTCTCTGGGGCAACCGCCCTGACGGGAAATTTGTCAAAGGCAAGAATGGCAGGAAACGCATCTGCAAGATACGCTTTAATAAGTGGGGATTCATTGGGCCACGTGTCTGATCTAGCCCCCAGCTCAATCTTCACACGGGGATGCAAGTAGGGTGAGCTGCCACTCAAAGTTCCCGGATATTCAAACAACAACGTTTGCCCATCCGGATCTTCTTCCAGTGTTGCAATATTCAGAGACCATTTTTTATCAGCAGGCATTGCATCAAGGAAGCATTGTTCGAGCATAGGCTTTAGCTCCGCATGTATACGTGAGCGGCACGCTTCTTTAAGCCCCTCAAGACGCTTTCTTCGCTTTTTCTTACTTGGCTCCTTTTCAGGACTTTTGTCTCCAGCAAAACCCAAGAAATCACGATTGATCACGATATCAATATCTTCGGAAAAACGCTCAATCAAACCCCAGCCTTTGGATAGAGACGTGCCGCCCTTGAAAACCAATTGGGTGCCCCATTCCGGGAGAGAAAACAGTTTCCATAATGTCCAGCAAACCCAAAAATCTTTTTCGATGCTTGCCGGCGATAAACGAAGCCGTGACTGCGCCTGTTCGAAGTAGAGGCGCATCTCGTCATTAGATTTTTTGATGAAAGTATCCACTATTCAACCACCGTTAGGATTGGCAATGTTCCGCATGATATCAGCGATCCAGGCGGGAGCATATTGAAGGTCTTTTATAAGCTGTCTTTTGTCATCGTCACTAATTTTTTTCTTGAGATTCTGAATAACAGATTGATCTATATGCCTTTGGCCAAGATGCCTTAAAGCTTGTGTCACAAGGCCACTAATTCTTCCGGCAGTGGCCATGTTACGAGGGGTTGTACGCTTAAGGATGATTTCCTGTTTGTCCAACTTAATATGTTTTGATGGGCCATCCGTAAGAAATACGACCTTCATGGGAACCTGATCAGAAAGTCCAAGAAGATTGGCAGCGTATGCACCAGAAGGTTGCATACGTGTAGCATCCCGACCTTTCAAAGCGTGAGCTACATCATCTATAGAAGGAGACAGAAGCCCAAGTTGATCGTTTATGCGAGGGTAATCGTAAAGGCCACGTGCCAAACGGCGTATTGTGCCTTTACGACAAAGCCGGATAAGTGCCATACCTATGGCTTGGGGATTGCCAAGAGAGGAAAATAAATTTGGCGTAAATACAAAACCCCTACCGCGTCCATAAATCATAGATATTAATTTATTATCAATACTTTGCATACTTATTATCAGATATATTTTGTTAAAAATACTATACATTATTTTTAACAATATTCAACTTGTTTTTTTCAATGCTATCATTGATGCATAAAATAAGGTGATATTAAAAAGTATCAGGGGTGGGCTGATGAGTCATTAATGTGGAACAATTGTTTATATGTGATTCAGCTAAAAAGGTGCAAGCAATTGAAGGCGTGAACCCTTCGCCGATCATCTGATGGGGAATAAATCTAACCCTCTTATTTAATCGGAATGTCAATATCAATCAATAAGGATAAGTCCAATATCGGGTTCCTTCAGGATTTACTGATTGGTATCCCTTTAGAGAAGATGGTCATAAAACTTTGCATGATAGTTTCTTCAGAATAATTCTCATGCCTTACCAGCCATGCACCATATTCAGCCATGCCCATTAAAATATATCCTGCCAGGGCGCTATCGATATCTTTCCGGATGCGTCCTTCTCGTTGTAGGTGCTCGATTTCCCGGATCATAGGGTTAACCATTTGCTGGATCAGTTGATGGAATTTCGCCCGGAATAAAGGGTTGTCGCCAACCGAGAGGCTTTTTACAAGATTCATCATTGATATCCATTGGGGATATGAAGAAAAGAATGCTTTTCCTCGTTTTGCCAGTCTCAAGGCCATTTTTTTTTCTTCCTTGATCTCATTCCAGACATCATTATACATGTCATGGAATATCCTGTCCGCACAGGCCATGAAGATTTCTTCCTTATTGCTGAAATTCTGGTAGATGGTCCCTTTACTTATTTTTGCATGATGTGCGATATCGGACGTGCTTGTCTCAGCATATCCCTTTTCCAGGAACAGCGAAATAGAGGCTGAGAGGATGGCATCACGTTTGCCAGATGATAGATAAGCAGGCTTAGGGTTACTCTGGAGAAAAGCAACTTTATTTTTGATCTCTTCTTTGATTACGTTAAGCGGTTTCCCCCCTTCGATCTGCTTATATCTGATAAGATTCAGTATCTTTAAATGGATATCGGAATAGTATGCGCGGGTCTTCCCGGTTTTCAATGGCGCAGGAATAAGCTCTTCGAGGATGTAATATCTTATTGTGGAGATAGGGACCCTTGATCTCCTGGATAGCTCTGATATCTTCATGAGATCTTTTTCTTTCATCTCTTTCAGTGCTGATATCCCGCTGCTTGTTGCTAATATCCCCTCCTTTATCAAATGTTTTGATACTTCGTATTTTGCTGCGGGGTAGTTCCTTAGCCCCTCTCCTTCAAGTTGGGTATGCTGACTAACGGGATTGAAGATAATATCTCGGCCTTCAATAAAGACACTATCGATATCCCTCTCAGTATAAATCTGTAAATAATAGAAACCGTACTCCGTTGCGCCCATTAGCATATGTGCAAGGACATGAAGATCTTTAAAATGGATTGTCCCTTGATTGGATGCCAGAATCAGATCCGCCTCAATTGGATCAATAAGATTTTTCATGACAACTTTGAGCATCTGCCGGGAACGAGGACTGCTTTTCATGGAGGCGCCACGCGCGAGATTGAGCATGTCAATCATATGGAGATGAGTATGGTTGAATGACTCTGCACGTTTCCAGAGACGCATCAGCCCATCATCTTCGTTGCTGATGGTGGAATCATCTCTAGCTATATCATAGAACACATGATCGGCGCATTCGTAGAACAGTCCTTCCTTGCTTCTAAAATACTGGTAGAAGGTACTTTTACTAATGCCCGCATAAGTGACGATATCATCGATGTTTGTCGTGTCATAACCTTTATCACGGAAGAGATAGACTGCAGCTTTGATGATAACATTGCGCTTGCTCGTATAAACTATGTCAGATTTCAGGTTAGAATGATTTTTCTCTGAGTTTTGATTTACTATATGACTTATTTCATCAAGTGTAAGCCCCTTTTTCTGCAGGGATCTAATATTTTTAAGCCTCTCTACATGCTCGACAGTATAATAGGCCATGGTCTTTCCTGTTCTAATCGGCTCAGGCAATAGTCCTTGTCGCACATAATTACTGATTGTAGCAGATGTAATTTTTGCGCGAGTACTCAACTCGGACATCTTCATATGTTTAGGGTATTGCTTCATAGTATGGTCTCATTCCTTAACGATCAATTATCTACTTTTATACTTTATATCACAACAGAATAATAAGTAAAGTAAAAATTTACTCCAATTCTTTGGAGACATGATATTTTATCGCTCTATAATTGTATAATGCTATGAATATCAATATTTTATATATTATATAAAAATAATTTAAATTAATCCTTGACATCGCTTCCATGCTTTGTTAATAGTAACTAACGAACAATACAGTACTGTACCATAAGCAGTCATAAGTAACGACTGATTAAATACAATGCAAGGAGGACAATCTTTTGAGTAAAGGAAAAATCGCTATTATTGGTATTGGCGAGGTCCCTACGCGTAACATGCCAGAGCGTACGCATTGGGACATTATTTATGACACGTGTATGGAAGCGGTCAGGGATTCGGGTCTTCACAAGAATGATATCGAAGGTGTCATCAGCGTCACTCCTCAAGCGCAGCCGAAGATCGCCGCAGAGCTTTCTTTTGGCAAACTGCCCGAAGAGCTCGGGCTCAAGGGCTGCAAGGATGCGGTCAGTGTCAATGCCGGCGGTGCCTCCACCTCAAACGCTGTACGGATGGCCGAGCAGTGGGTAACGAGCGGTGTCGCCAAGGCAGTCATTGTCCACCATGTCACCCTCCATTCCACGATCCCGGTTCCCGACCTCATCAATTTCTTTGCCAAGGCGGGCGTGGACCTGCAGTGGGAATATCCCTATGGTACAACCTATAACATTATCATGGGTCTGATGGCTAATCGCTATATGTATGAGTCGGGTTGTACTCCAGAGCAGATGGCCTCGGTGGTTACTGCCTTGCGGAGCTGGGCAGCCAAGGATCCAAACTCCTTCTTCTACGGCAAGGATGTACCCTCGGTGGAGAAGGTCCTGGCCTCCGACATACTCAACACGCCCCTGCACAAGAGAGAGAGCAATGTGCTGGGTGACGGCGGGTGTGCCATGGTCATTGTCTCGGCCAAGGATGCCAAAAAGATGAAGCGCCCGGCCGCCTATAAGCTGGGTGATTCCGTACGCTATTTCAGCGGCACCTGTGTCATGCGTGATTTTAACAAAGTTGCGGAAGGATTCCGCGTTACGGCCGAGGAGGCAATAGCACAGGCCGGCATCACGAAGGAAGATGTGAGCCTGTGGAACTGCTATCTTGCTTATCCCCTTGCGCATCCGATGGTGTCGGAGTTGCTCGGGGTGGCGCCTGCAGGAATGGGCGGGAAGTATTTCCTTGAAGGCCGCATGTCCTTTGGTGGGGATATCCCCTGGTCCACAATCGGTGATGCGCCGGGCAGAGGACACACAGGCTCAGGTGTTAGTTCGGCGTGCTATGTGGAAACAGCAAGACAGCTCATGGGCAAGGCTGGTGAGCGTCAGGTTAAAAACTGTAAATACGTCTACCAGAATGCCGGTGGCGGATCGGGATTCAACAACATCGCCACCATCTGGGGAAAGGAGATAAAGTAATGGAATTCGATATGACAAAACCCATTCCAGAGACACAACCGTGGTCGGAAAGATTTTGGGAGGGAACAAAACAGGGCAAACTCCTTATCCAGGTATGCAAGGACTGTAAATCAAAAATATTCTATCCGAGAAAATTCTGTCCCGAGTGCTGGTCCGGCAACCTGGACTGGATTGAGGCGAGTGGCAAGGCAACAATTTTAACATTCTCCACGGCCTATAGCATGGTGGAGCCCAAGTTTATGGATGAACTTCCCTATACCATCGCCTATGTCGATCTGGAGGAAGGTATCCGCATGATGACCAGGATCGTAGACTGTAAACCGGAGGATATCAAGTTCGATATGGAGGTTGAGGTAGTATTCCATGAACGTAACGGATATTTTTTGCCCTACTTCCGTCCTGCCGGCAAAAAGTAAAGGAGATTATCTATGTCAGAATACACAACCATCATTTATGAAATCAAGGGATCGGTATGCAACATTACTCTGAACAGGCCGGACAAGTACAACGCCATCAATAGAGAAATGGCTGCCGAGCTTCTGGACGCCTTCCGCAAGGTCAGGGATGAAAAAGGCGTCGCGGTTGTCGTTCTCGGCGGAAACGGGAAGGCGTTTTGTACGGGCGGCGACCTCAGCGTTTTCCCCTCATTAGCCGAGCATAACGAATCGATGAACTGGCTGGCTCACGACGGCTATGGCATCGGCAAGGCCATTGAACTTTGCGAAAAGGTTGTCATTGCCAAGGTGACAGGTCATTGCCTGGCGGGTGGTCTTGAACTCGCGCTGATGTGTGACTTGATTTATGCCAAGGAAACAGCGAAGTTTGGCACCACCGAAATCAACATGGGTATCCTGCCCGGATGGGGCGGCACAGTGCGCATTGCCCGGGCCATGCCTATCTACCGTGCGCGTGAGATCATCTACAGCGGACGCAAAGATTTTCTGGCGCGCGACATGTACGAAATGGGTTTCCTAACCCGCGTGTTTAAGGACGATGAGTTTGAAGCAAAGTTCAGCGAAGTTATAACTAATATCAGTTCGAAAAAGGTCATCGCTTTGAGGATGGCCAAGGAAGTCATGGGGCGTTCCCTGGAATGCGGCAGCCTGGATGCTGCCCTGGCACTGGAACGCAATGCCATCCAGTGGCTGATCTACTCCCCCGATATCCAGGCTGTAATGGACACCTTGCGCGAAAAGCCCGAGGTTCTGGTGGCCGCTCAGAAACAGGCGAATGTCGCCTCGGACGAGAAAAAGCAAGAAAACCCTGAAGGATGAAGGGATTGCCTCGATATGATCGAATCAAGGTTATTGAGGAGTAAGGTGAACGATTGATGCACACACCAAATGGAAGAAAAAAAGCTGTGATCACCGGTGCAACAAGTGGCATCGGTGCCGCATATGCCCAAGGTTTTGCAGAAAAGGGTTACGATCTTATCATCACCGGCCGGAGAAAAAATATCATTGAAAACGTTGCACAGGGGATCGAAAAAAAGTTTGGGGTGAGAGTTAATGTAGCTATCACTGAATTGTCCAATGAAAGAGATGTTGATCTGCTCACTGAGCAAATCAATAAAGCCTGTCCCGTTGATGTCCTTGTAAACAATGCCGGATTCACTACAAAAGGTTTCTACCACCAGGAAGACATTATTGAGCAGGAAAAGATGGTGCTTGTGCATGTGATCGCGATGATGAAGCTGACCCATTTAGTTCTCCCCGGCATGATAGAAAGAAAAGCGGGTACCATTATCAATGTGGCGTCTCTTCAAGCTGTTACTCCCATGTCGCTGTGCACCACGTACAGTTCCGCCAAAGCATTTATGAAAAATTTCTCCATGTGCCTCCATTGTGAACTAAGAGCCCATGGAATAAAAATTCAATGCGTGCTTCCCGGTTTCACGAGGACCGACCTCGGCAGAGGACTCGGTGTGGATATGAATATTATCGAGGATAAACCGGCAAGAAAATGGATGCGACCCGAAGAAGTCGTCAGCGCTTCATTGCGTGAGTTGGAGAAAAAGAACAGCGTGTTATGTATTCCCGGTTTGGGGAATAAAATTGGGTATCTGGCGGCGAAGATAATGCCGGAGCGTCTCTGGTACATGATCGAACCGGGCATTGTGAGCAATATGCCTTAAGCAAACAAAAACAGGAGGAGTGCTATGGATTTCGGATTTACCGAGGAACAACTTATCATGCAGCAGACTGTCAAGCGGTTCTGCGAGAAGGAACTTCATTACGAACAAGTGAAATGGATGGATGAAAATGTTGATTTTCCTCCGGACGATCTTTGGCAAAAATTCGCCGATTTAGGGATGTTTTCCGCAGCGGTGCCGGTTGAATACGGAGGACAGGGCCTGGGGATGATCGACGTCATGGTGGGCTTTGAGCAAATCTGCAAGGCGTCCATGTCGGTTGCATTGGCGGTGGGCACTACAGCGGGATTTGGTGTTCGTTTCATCGGAGAATTGGGCACAAAGGAGCAGAAAGAAAAATATCTGCCGCTTATTGCCGAAGGCAAATTCAAAACCTGCATGGCGCTGACCGAGCCGGGAGGCGGGACGGATATCCTGGGGGCTTTGTCCACTTTTGCCGAAGACAAGGGCGACCGGTGGGTCATCAACGGGCAAAAAATATTTATCACCGGGGCTCATGTGGCGGATTCCCTGATTACCGTCTGTAAGACGGAAAGAGATGCCAAAAAAAGCAAATCATGGACCACAATCATGGTCCCTCGTGAGACTCCCGGTGTAACGATTCGCAAGATCGGGAAGATCAGTTGTCATCATTGTGAAAGCGTGGAAATATTCTACGAGGATGTGGAGGTTCCGAAGGAAAACATGTTGGGCACACGCGGCAATGCCTTCTATGAGATTATGACGGTTCTGAATCCCGAGCGCATCGGCGTGGCTATGATGGGTGTCGGCATCATCGCCGCCATCTATGATCTCTGCTTCAAGTATGTCCAGGAACGAAACGCCTTCGGCGGGCCTATCAGCCGGTTCCAGATCCTGCAGAACTATCTGGCGGACATGTACATCAATCTGGAGAATTCCCGCAACCTGACCTACAAGTCCGCCTCGCTCTGCGATAACGGCAAGCCCTATCATCTGGAGGCGACCATGGCCAAGCTTGTGGCAGCCGAGGGTGCGCGTCACGCCGGGACCTTTGGAGCCGAGATCTTCGGAGGGTACGGTATCTGCAACGAGTACCCGGTATCCATGTTCCTGCGCGATGCCTACCAGATCCAGTTCTCGCCAATCTCAAACGAGATGAGCCGGAACATGTTGATGCAGTTCCAGGGCCTGCCCAAGTCGTGGCCGTAAACGAAAACAAAGGAGATATGACATGTACACATTAGGAGATATCCCTCGTTGCGGCGCCGTATTATGGCCGGACAATATTGCCGTGGTTTTTGAAGGCAAACGTTATACCTACAAACAGTTTAACGAACGGATCAACAGGTTTGCCAACTTTCTCATCAAAGCAGGCTGCAGGAAGGGAGACGGACTTGCCGTCATGGCCGATAATTGCTCCAAATATCTGGAAGTCTATTTTGCCGCGGCCAAGATAGGGGTGCGCGTTACGCCGGTCAATGTTCGTCTGGGCGACGACGAGATTGCATTTATCATCAACGACAGCGAAACGACTTTCTTTATTGTCGGCGACGGGTATGAAGAAAAAGTCAAACAAATGAAAAATGGCTTCAAGAATATTAAAGCGTGGGTGAGCATGGATAATCCTGTCGGCGGATTCCTTGATTACGATAACGTGTTGGACATATCGCCAGCTTTGGAACCGGATTTGGATCAATATGATATCCATGAAAACGATCTGGCCATTTTGATGTACACGGGCGGAACAACCGGACTGCCAAAAGGCGTGATGCTTTCCCACCGCAGCGCCGTTTTAGCCGGAATAACGTCTGCCTTGGCCAACGGATTTACAGAAGACGATTCCACCTGTTTTGTTCTTCCTGTCTTTCATGTGTCGTGGTGGCCGATTCTGGCGATATTACTCGTCGGGGGCAAGGTATGCATCAATCGCAAACCCAGCCTGGACACGATCTTTAAACTGATCGAGGACGAAAAATGCACCCACATGAATCTTGTTCCCACGATTTACGGCTGGATGGTCGATTGGCCGAGCGTCGCGAATTACGATCTCTCAAGCTTAAAGTTTCTAACATATGCCGGAAGCCCCTTCCCCACGGAAGTTCTAAAAAAATGCATTCGAAAATTCGGGAATAAATTTGCCCAGGGATATGGTGCCACGGAAACGGCAGGAGCAGGCATATCCGGATTGTCATGGAAAGATCATCATCTGGATGGTCCGCTGTCGAAGTATTTGGTCAGCGCCGGGAAGCCGATGCCCAATTCACGAGTCAAAATCGTGGATGAAGACGATCAGACTTTGGGTCCTGGTGAATATGGCGAAATATGCGCGAAAGGGAAGCATATCATGCAGGGGTACTGGAAGAATCCGAAGCTGACCGAAGCCGTCCTGAAAGGCGGCTGGTATCATACCGGCGATATGGGTTATATGGATCAGGACGGCTATATCTTCATGACTGACCGCAAGGCGGACATGATTATTTCCGGCGGCGAGAATGTTTATCCGAAGGAAGTGGAAGATATCATTTACCAGCATCCGGCCGTAAAGGAATGCACCGTCGTTTCAGCGCCCGATGCGAAATGGGGCGAAGTGGTTCAGGCTGTCGTCGTGCTTCGTTCCGGCAAGCAGGCGACGGCAGAGGAGATCATCGAGCACTGCAAGAAGAACAACCTGGCCGGATACAAATGTCCCAAGGCGGTGGCCTTCTGGGCAGATATCCCCAAAACCATAGTCGGCAAGATTGTCAAGAAAGACGTCAAAAAGAAATTTTGGGAAGGCAAGGACAGGATGATCAGCTGATATTCTTCAGTAACTATAAAAAATAATAAAGAGGAGGTTTTATTATGTCAGGGAAGAAGGAATTTGCGCATATTTTATCACCTATCAAAATCGGGCCAATTGAGTTGAAGAACCGGATTGTCATGGCTCCGATGAACGAGGCATTATCAGGGGCGCATGGTGAAGTTGGAGAGCAGTATGTTGCCTATTTTGGAGCCCGGGCAAAGGGCGGCACCGGATTCATCACGACGGGTGCGATCATGGGCACCAAGCTGGCGGGAGAGTTCCCGGCTGGCAGGAATCCGCATCTCTACCATCAGGGACACATGCTTGGAATGAACAACCTGACCGATAGGATTCACTATTTCGGATCCAGGATAGCGGCTCAGATGACCATTGGGTTCGGCAGGCAAGGTCATTCCTATGATCACCATATGCTGGCCCCGGCTCCGACTGCCGGTCTGCCCTATGAGATAGCCGCAGAAAAATCACCCAACCATTGTGCGGATCTTTATGCTGTTATTGAATATTCCAGATACTACATGACAGGACAAATGACGCGGGAGATGTCCATAGAAGAGATCCGCAGCGAACAGAAGGAATTCGCCAATAGCTGCCAGCTTGCAGTCATCTGTGGGTTCGATGCCATAGAGATTCACGGCCCGCATGGGTATCTCGAGCATCAGTTCTTATCTCCTTTTTCCAATAAACGCACGGACATGTATGGCGGAGAATGGCGCAACCGCAAGCGTTTCCTAATGGAGGTCGCCGAACAGATCCGTTATGCCTGCCCGGGTATTGCCGTTGGATGTCGGATCAGCGCGGAAGAGCATATGCAGGGCGGCCTGACCGAGGAAGAGATGATTGATGTGGCCAAGGACTTACAGGCTATAGGTCTGGATTATATCAGTCTGTCCGACGGCGCCGGATACGAGGAATCCGGCCACCTCATCACGGACATGGACCGTTCCAAACACATCCCCGAGCATGGAGAGGCGTTCAAGAAGGCGCTGAAGATCCCCGTAATTGTGGCATCGCAGCATGATCCCGTCAAGATCGAAAAGAACATAGCCGAAGGCAAGTACGACCTCCAGGCAATGGGAAGGCAGCTTTACTGCGACCCGGAATACGTAAACAAACTTGAAGCCGGAAAAGCAAAAGAGATCGTCCGGTGCTCACGATGCAATACATGTCTCATGCGTTTTCTTACTGCTCTTACTCCCGCATGCACGCAAAATCCGAACTTGGGCAGGGAATACGCCCTGGATGAATACAAAATCGGCCCGTGGCAGAAACATGAGCAACTTATCCCTGAAGGTGCGATGAGAGCCCCTATGCCATCACTTGATCGTCCGTGGTGGAGGAACGAATTAGGCTATATCGAAAAGAGCTGGAGACCATTACAGGGACGTACACCACGCTAGGAAGCCGGAATAGTCATGCATTCAAAAGGAATGAAGTTGAATGCATGGCTCATGAATAAATTTTGGAGAAGCCAGTATTATGTATGAAATAACTGATTCTTGCATAGCATGCTCGACATGCATCGACGAATGCCCCAACGGAGCCATCAAGGAAAACGACAGTGGCTGTAAGATTGATCAGGAAAAATGCGATGGGTGCGGGTCCTGCGCCCAGATGTGCCCTGCGGATGCGATCGTGAAGAAAACATAGAGGAAAGGAGGGATTATCTATGACAAATGTTGCCAAGAGAACAGATAACTATTTTAAGATCGACCCGGAATGCCACCTGATCGGGGATATGGAGCACCTGAATTATTTCCCCGGGGTGCAGATGTGGTGGCGGGCCATCGACAATATCAAGCGTCCCCTCTTTACCGGGGCGCCGATGTCCTTGCTTGCAAAGTACATCGAGGACGTTGAAGAACGCGAGATGCTCAAAAACGCAACCCCTGAGAACATCATCTGGACCATGGACAAGTACGGGGTCGATATCGCCTGCCTGTTGCCTGAATCCATGATGGACTCCACAGGCTATACGACACGCTGGGTAACCAATGGCCAGATGGCCAAAATCGTGGAGACCAACCCGGAGCGTTTCATGTATCAGCCTAATGTTTCACCAATCAAACACAAGGGCGTACAGAATACCATCAAGGAAATGACCTACTGGGTCAAGGAGAAAGGCGCCAAGATCTTCAAGTTCTACCCGCCGGAAGACACCTATATGAACGATCCTGAAATATGGCCGTTCTATGAAAAGGCACAGGAACTGGGCATCGTGCTGGATATCCATACCGGTTTCTGCTGGGTGCCGCCGGGAAAGAGCAAGTACGCGCTACCCGTGCAGCTTGATGACGTGGCACGCGATTTTCCCGAGCTCAAGATCAATGCTTTTCACATGGGTTATCCCTATAGTGATGACCTCAACATGGTTGCTATGGCGCACCCCAATGTTTATATCTGCATGAGCCTGCTCGTGCCATGGGCCGCCACGGCGCCGCGCAAATTCGCCAAGTTGCTGGGCGAGGCGATGCGGTGGGTCGGCCCGGACAAAATCACGTGGGGCACGGACTATGCGGGGTATGGCGCTCAGATATGCGGCGCCGTAAAAGGGTTCATTGATTTCCAAATCCCCGAGGACTTGCAGGCCCAATATGGCTATCAGCCCATAACAGACGAGGACAAAGCCAAGATGTTTGGCGGCAACCTCGGACGACTGCTGGGTATTGATACAACTAAGCGGAGAATAAAGACGACGTAAGGAGGTGTGCACATGCCTGTAAAGCAGTGGGTGCTTGTCACCGGTGCGGCCTCCGGTATCGGCAGGGCCGCAACGTTGTTGCTCGCCGAAAGGGGCTTCGGTGTATATGCCACGGATATGTTACAGGGAGAACTGGATGATCTGCCCCGAATGGCGCAGATCATCCCCTTACGCATGGACATCACCAATGATGCCGATGTTGGCAAGACTTTTGAATTCATTGATGCAAAGGGAACAGGACTGTTCGCTTTGATCAACAATGCGGGTATCTTCAGCCCTGGTCCGCTGATGGCGCTTCCTATGGATCGGTTTGTGCAGCAATATAGAGTAAACGTATTCGGGACGCATCGTATCACCCAGGCTTTTTTCCCCCTGCTTCTAAAAGCCAAGGGGCGGATCGTGAATATGTCCAGCGTGGCAGGCTATGTGGCCACTCCTTTTTCCGGTCCCTATGCCTCCAGCAAGCATGCTATCGAAGGATGGTCTGATGCCCTGCGGCGTGAGCTCAAGCTGTTGTTCTCCCCAATCGCTGGATCGATCGTCTATTTTTGTTCGCCCTGGGGATTAGAACCCAATAAAACAATCACTGAGATACGCGACATTCAAGGATTAAAGAATTAAAATTTAATGAGAAGAGGAATAAATCATAGACGGGGCAAACAATGAACATTCAAGCTATGACGGGAGAGGAGAACATAACGATGAACATTATCAAGAAGGGCCGGGGAGAATTGTTCACCGATCCCGACCCTGACCATGCACGAGCATTTTTTCAGAAGAAATCGAGAAAGATGGTGAACAAAGCCATGACCCTTCTCAAGGCCATTGAGACATTTGTTCATGACGGAGACTACCTGGCGATGGGCGGGTTTGGTGGAAACAGATCACCAATCGCCGCGTGCCATGAAATTCTCAGACAGGGAAGAAAGAACATGGGTTTGGCCGGTCATACCACCACTCATGAGTTCGAGATTCTCAGTGCGGGGGGGGTATTTGACCGGGTGGACGCCGCCTACATTGTCGGTCTGGAAGCACGGGGACTTTCC
The DNA here is from genome assembly GCA_052139735.1 of Smithella sp. Lineage (GTDB taxonomy): Bacteria > Desulfobacterota > Syntrophia > Syntrophales > Smithellaceae > Smithella. The sequence goes on from JBKQWB010000091.1 coordinate 17,289, forward strand.
CCCTGCGCAAGACGATACATGCAAAGCGGCAAAGTAAAAGTGACCGAGTGGACCAATTACTGTATCTCGGCAAGACTCAGAGCCGCCGCCATGGGCGTTCCCTTTGTTCCCACGAGGAACCTTTTAGGCACCGACACCTTCGAATATAGCGGAAGCATCATCATAGAATGTCCCTATACCGGCAAGAAGCTGGCTCTGCAACCTGCGCTCTATCCTGATGTGGCCATCATCCACGTTCACGAATCGGATGTCTACGGGAACTGCAGAATCCGGGGCATTCTCAAATCGGACAACGACCTGGCGCGCGCCGCCAAACGGACGATCATTACCTGCGAGCGATTGATCTCCAATGAAGAAATACGCAGAGATCCGTCCGAGACCACCATTCCCTACTTCCTGGTAGACGCTGTATGCGAAGTGCCTTACGGGAACTATCCGGGCAACATGGTCTACGAATACTTCTCCGATGAAGAACACCTGCGGGAATGGCTGACGGCCGAAGAAGACCCTGAAGTCTTCAAGGAATTTCTCAAGAGAAACATCTACGACTGCAAGGATCACCATGAATACATCAACCTGAACGGCGGCATGGAAAAAATGCTCAAACTTCGGACCATTGAACACCTGCTGCATAAGGAGGCCCTCAAATGACAGTACAATATAATTCCATGGAACTAATGATCTGCGTTGCAGCAAGAGAGTTGGAAGACAACTCCACCCTGGCCGTGGGCACCGGCGCGCCCTGTGCGGCGGCCATGCTGGCGCAGAAACTGAACTCACCGAACCTGGCCATTATGTTTGAAGCGGGAAGCGTCAGTCCGCAACTGCCTGAGATGCCTATTTCCGTTGGTGATTCGCGAGCCAGCTACAAGGCCGTCATGGTTTCCACCATGGGCGCTATCATGGAAACCTGTTCACGGGGATATGTTGATTATACCTTTCTCGGCGGCGCGCAAATCGACATGTACGGCAACCTGAATTCTACTTATATTGGAGGAACCCACGCAAAGCCCAAAGTTCGTTTTCCGGGAAGCGGCGGGGCCAATGATTTCGGAAGTTTCTGCTGGAAGATGATGGTGCTGACTGTTCAGGATGCAAGACGTTTTGTGGAAAAGTGCGAGTTCATTACCACACCCGGCTGGCTTCAGGGTGGGAACAGCCGGTACGAGGCGGGACTGCCTGAGGGGACCGGGCCATACAAAGTATTCACCAACATGGCCGTCATGGATTTCGAGCCGGTAAGTAAACGGATGCGCATTATTTCCATCAATCCCGGCTATTCCATCAAGGATGTGCAGGACAACTGCGGGTTCGAGTTACTCAAAGCGCCTAAGATAACGGAAACAGCGCCACCGACCGAGACCGAACTGAAAATCCTCAGAGAGGAAGTCGATCCGCACCGATACGTTATCGGCAGGTGAACGGTCTACAAGAAGAGCCTCATTATTTCGATGGATAGGAAAAACATCTCATAAATAGCGAAATAGAAGGAGGTAGTATGCCATTACAATTGAGCCGGGCATTTTCAGTACTCGAAGAAGATCTGGTATATCAGATCATTGATGAACACCTTGCCATATCGGGTGACCCGTTGGTGATTGTAAATGAATTGTCCATAGGTATGGAAGAAGTTGAGCGGTTATTCAAGGACGATGAATTCTCGCTTCAGAAACGTCGTCATTATTAATTATTACGGAGATTATAAATGACACTATATGAAGAGAAATTGAATAGGATAAACAAGGCAGTTGCGCTTGAGCCGGTAGATAAAGTACCTTTTGTTCCCTGCGGTACATCGATTTACGCCAAAATAGAAGGCGTGAAGCTTGGTGATTATGTTAAAGACATGGATCTTAACTACAAGGTAAATTTAAGGGCACTTGATAAAATCGGAGGTGTTGACGGTATTCAGAACATGGTATTTGACCCTAAGCTACTGGCAACCGCCTGGCTTTCAGAAGTTAAAGTTCCGGGCGTGCACCTGTCTGATAATGAGCTGTGGCAGATTCATGAGCAGGAACTGGTCAAACAGGAAGATTATGACGTTATCCTGAAAAAGGGATTTTTCAGATGGTATCAGGATTTCTTGCGGAAGAAACTTGATAATCCGATGCAATATGCGCCTCGTTATTTCTGGAAGATAATAAAGGCAAGGAAACCGTTTAAAAAGGCCGGTTATGTTTGTATTGGAGGTCCGGGATTCAGCAGCCCTTTTGAGATGTTTTGCGGCGGACGATCAATGGAATCATTCCTGATTGATGATCTTATGGAAATACCTGACAAGGTGGATGAAGTTTTCAAAAAAGTCCATACGGTAAATAAAACGCTTTATAAGCTGCAATTGAAACTCCTGAAGCCATACGGCGCATGGATTGGAGGCTGGAGGGGAACGCCGGGAACAGTAAATAAAGAGATGTTCGAGCGGTTTTCATGGGGCTACATGAAGGACCTCGCATTAATGCTTTTATCCAGAAACGTGGTGCCGATTTTTCATCTCGATTCCGACTGGGAACGCGGCCTTGAATACTTCCGCGAACTACCGAAAGGGAGATGCATTATGGCTCTCGATGGTAATACAAATATCCATAAAGCCAAAGAGATTGTCGGTGACATGATGTGCATTATGGGGGATGTCCCTGCTGAAATGCTGGCTTTCGGCACGCCGGATAAAGTATATGATTATTGCATGAACCTGATTAAAACAATAGGTCCGACAGGATTCATACTTTCGTCAGGGTGCGATATCCCATTCAATGCCAAACTAGAAAATGTGCAGATGATGGGCAAAGCTTGTCTTAATGCAGCAAAAAATAATTAGCAGCATGATATGAATCTTATCGTTCTGGGTGGATTTCTCGGATCAGGTAAAACCAGCCTGCTGCTTTCTATCGCGGAATATATAAGCGGCAAAGAGAGTGCGTGTGCAACCAGACTGGCTATTGTTGAAAATGAGATCGGTAAAGCCGGTATTGATGATGCGATTATCCGTGCAAATGGTTATAGTGTAAGGTCTCTGTTTTCGGGCTGTATTTGCTGTTCGCTTAGCGGAGATCTTATCGCAACCCTGAATGAAATATCTTCAACTATTAATCCTGAATGGGTCATAGTTGAAACCACCGGGCTTGCATATCCGGCAAGTATTTGCAGAAAGATCCTTGATTATGCGGACGGTATTAATTCATTATTGAGTATTGTAGTGATAGATGGCCAGAGGTGGAAGAGGCTTGATAAATCTGTACCGGATTTAGTCAGGGGACAGGTCGAGGGTGCCGATGTTCTTCTGGTGAACAAGTGTGATCTCTTAAACAATGAAACAATATCCGTGGTTCATGATGAGCTGAGTTTGATTAATAATAAGGCAGAGATGTTTTTTGTGAGCGCAAAAAGAGGAATCGCACATTCCGTATGGACCGGGATAATACATGTATAGATTTACAGTAAATCATCATCGCCGTTCAGATAAAAAGTTTAATATACTGACCCTGAATAAGAGTGCGCCTCATCTTAAAGACGCGGCTGTGTTTTCATCTGAAAAGAGGATCAAGGGAGATTTTAACATAATAGAATCTGAAGTGGTTTCCTTTATCTATCGAACAGCAGAATGGATAGAGCAGAATGACGGGATTATCGGTCATATAAAGGGTTCTATTCAATCCGGTGATCGATTATCATTTCTCTCCATGACTGAAGGAAATGTAATAACAGAAAGCATTGAAGGTGCTTGCGATGACACTGTTGAAATCAGCATTACCGCCATTGTCGTATTGATTGATGAAGTCTTGTTTATCGCTAAACTCCGGCAGTTGTTCAATGAAATTGATACAAGATAAATATGATGATTAATGATTTTTCTTTTGAAATAAAGAGGGAAGATGTCGTAAGGCTGATCGATTGTCGTGAGGACAGTCCGGTTTATGATGCGGTTATGGAATCTTACGAGGAAATATTGAACGCTCTGTTGCAAATCATTAAACCGGCAGTCATCATGAATTTCGGTATTATTGATGATTCAACGACATGCGCTCAACTACCATCAGGCACGAAGGTTTTTTATATCATTGCAACACTAGGCCGAGATGCATCCAAAACATGCACGGAATTATTTAAGAATGAGGATTATCTGGGAGGTATGCTGGCGGATGCAATTGCCAATTACTACCTTCTCATGATGGAATCTAGCGTAAAGGAAATAGCAAAAGAAGAATGCCGCAGAATCAACATGGGAATAGCTGAGAGGCTGGAGGCTCCCAAAGATATCCCAATGAGCTTCCAGAGAATCATCCATGACAGTACGGATTCAGCCAGACTGCTCGGCATTAATATAACCGAAGGAAATATGTTTGATCCTGTTAAGACAATAGGCTTTATATTAAAGCTTTCAGAAGACGTATCGTTATGTAATATCAATCATAACTGCAGTAACTGTGATGCCATTGAATGCAAGTTCCGTAGTGTCCCGCCGGCAAATATAACAGTAATATCCGGCAATCGAGAATTTATGATGAGCTGCAACGCGGGTGAAAGCCTGCTCGAAGCATTAATCCGGAATAAATATTGTCATAACGCGACGTGCGGGAGGATGGGCACATGCGGTAAATGCAGGATCCGTGTGATAAAAGGCAATCTTGATGTATCACAGGCTGACAGGGATAAAATTAATTTTGATGATATACAAAATGGATACAGACTGGCCTGCAAATCCTACCCCGAGAAAGACTGCACAATAGAGCTCGATTCCGGTTTCAATTCGGATTTTACGATAGTAGCAGATTACAATAAAAACCGTGACGAAATGTGTTTTAAGACAGACAACGGGTATGCGATAGTCATTGATATAGGAACAACAACAATCGCATCGCAGCTTGTTGCAATGAAGAGCGGCGAAGCGATCCGGACATATACTTCGCTCAATTCCCAGAGAATATATGGCGCTGACGTTATCTCAAGGATAAGAGCATCAAACCAGGACAAATCGGAACTGCTGAAAAAATCAATCGTAAGCGATCTGAAAAAATGCATCATGGAAATACTGTCCGCAGAAGGTATTTCTTTGCATGAATTATTGAAGATTGTTATATCCGGAAATACGACCATGATCCATCTTCTCATGGGGTACTCCTGCATATCTCTGGGCGTCTCGCCTTTCACTCCCGTGAATATAGATAGGATTGAGGTCCTGGCAAGCGATATCCTCGGCATTAATTCCGAATGCCAGGTCATAATAATGCCCGGAATATCAACATATGTTGGCGGGGATATTGTTTCAGGGTTATTCTGCTGCGATTTTGATACATTAAAAAAACCGTCCCTTTTTATTGATCTCGGTACGAACGGCGAAATAGCCCTTGGATGCAGGGACGGCATACTGTGCACATCCACAGCCGCCGGACCTGCCTTTGAAGGCGGCAATATCATATGTGGAACGGGAAGCGTTGCCGGAGCAATATGCGGTGTTCAGTTAATCGGCGACGATGTGAAGTTTGCAACAATTGGATATCTGCCACCGACAGGGATCTGCGGCTCGGGGATAATAGATATTGCCGCAGAATTATTAAAAGAGAAAATAATAGATGGTAGCGGTCTTATGGAAGAAAAGTTTTTCGACAAGGGATTCGCTCTTTTTAAAGGACCGAAGGACAGAGAAATTCTGATTACACAGAAGGATATCAGGGAAATCCAGCTGGCAAAATCCGCAATTCGTTCAGGAGCAGATATTCTGATCAAACGTTATGGAATAAATTATAATGATATTGATGCCGTGTTTTTCGCCGGTGGATTCGGGTATTCCGTTAACCTTCATAATGCCGCTTATATAGGGCTCATTCCAGGGGAATTTATTGAAAAAACTGTAATAGCCGGCAATACATCGCTTGGCGGTGTTTTAAAATATCTTACTGCGGAAAATTCGTTATCAAGAATTGAAAAGATAATTACCATCTCGCGCGAAGTAAACCTGTCGGGAGAAAATGATTTTAACGAGCTGTTCATGGAAAATATTACCTTTTAATTGGTGATTAATTTAAACTAAGGAGAATGCTTATGATAATTCAGGAAATTTCAGCCACTGTTGAAAAAGGTAAGGCAAAACAGGTTAAAGAACTTGTAGATCAGGCAATTAATCAAGGGATTCCAATAAAAACTATTCTTGATGATGGACTTATCAGCGCAATGGGTACAGTTGGCGAAAATTTTAAACAGAATAAAATTTTTGTTCCCGAAATGCTTGTAGCCGCAAGGGCTATGACTGCAGGTCTTTCAATTCTTGAACCGCTGATGGCTAATGCCGGTGTTGAAACAATCGGTAAAGTTGTTATAGGCACGGTAAAGGGAGACCTGCACGATATCGGTAAAAACCTTGTTGCCATGATGATGAAAGGGACCGGAGCTACGGTTTATGATCTCGGCATTGATGTGCCTGATATTAATTTTATTCAAAAGGCTGAAGAAGTCGGTGCGGATATTGTATGTTTATCCGCGTTATTGACGACAACCATGCCCGCTATTGGCGATGTTATCAATGAATTTGAAAAAGCGGGAGTTCGAACAAAGTATCATATAATGATTGGCGGCGCTCCTGTGAGCCAGGAATTCGCGGATCAGGTTAAGGCCGATAAATATGCCCCGAATGCAAGCGATGCATCAATGAAAGCGAAAGAGTTCTTAATTGCAAAAAAAGCCAAATAAATTGAAATTACAGGTGAACACTATGGGAAAACAGTTTAAAAAATTAGCATATGAATCTCTGGATGATTTTATTTATGGTAAATGTCCTAATCCGGTAAAATGTAAAAACGGCATGGTTATTGGAGGAGGCGAAATCTATCCAGAAGTGAATTTTACACTTCCATCAATGAACGCGACGATTGATACACTTCCAGATGCAAAGAGAATTTACAAAGAAATGATAAAAGGTGTTTTGCAAAAGGCAGACGAGTTGCACGCGACAAACATTGTCATTGAATTTGAAACCCTGCCGCAATATACAGAAAATCCAGAATGGGGCATAGAAATTCACAAAATAATTCGAGATATTTCTTCTGAACATCAAGTGAAAACAGGCATAAAGAGCGCGATAAGAATGACTCCCAATGATTTACGTGAGATGAGTCGTCCACCTGTTATGCGTTCCGGAAAGTATTGGGATGCAATGGTGCGTATCTTTGAACAAACAGCAAGAGACGGCGCTGATTTTCTTTCAATTGAATCGACCGGCGGCAAAGAGATCAACGATGCCGCTATTGTTAACGCCGACTTGCGGACATCGGTTTTTGCACTTGGCTGCCTTGCTTCACGAGATATGAAGTGGTTATGGTCAAACCTGACTGAAATAATCGTGAGTAATGGCTCCATACCCGGCGGTGATTCTGCCTGCGGATTCGCGAATACAGCGATGGTTCTCGCGGAACAGGGATTCATCCCCAAAGTATACGCCGCTGTGTTAAGGGCGACGGTCACGCCGAGAGCACTTGTGGCGATTGAAAACGGCGCCGTGGGGCCGGGGAAAGATTGTGCATATGAAAACGTGTATTTGAAGGCTATAACAGGAACACCTATCAGTCTTGAAGGAAAAACCGCCGCGTGTGCTCATTTCAGCCCGATAGGTAATATCGCAGCGGCATTGGCGGATCTATGGAGCAATGAATCTGTTCAGCATGTTAAATTATTGAGTGGATTCGCTCCAGTTGTTTCAACCGAGCAATTGATTTATGATTGTCGGCTGATGAACACGGCGGCAAAAAAGGGTCAAGCCAAACTTATGCGGGATCTCCTGGTAGAATCCGACTGCTATCTTGATCCGCAGGCTTATATGTTGAGACCGGATGTGGTATTCGAAATTGGGAGAGAGATCGTGAAAACCCAGGATCCTTTCTTAAGAACATTACACACGACAAAGTTGTCTCTTGATATTCTTCAAAGGGCTGTAACCAATAAAGATTTGACGCTTGATGAACGAGAGCTGAGCTGGATTGATAGGCTTCGAGATCAAGTTGATGAGATACCCGAAGATGAAGAGGCTTTCATAAGCGAAATGAAGGAAGAATTAGCAGATGCTGAATACTCTCTTTCCGAATACGGACTCTGAAAGGGCGGCATTGGAAAAGGGAACATTAATCTAGTGCGTTTGGCACTGAATGGCGGGTTACTATGAAAATAGTATTTCAGAATGATGCAATTGAAAGATTTATAGCCCCGCGCACAATGGGAGTGGCCGGTGTGTCTGACAATAAGGACAAATTCGGGTACCTGGCATACAGAGAATTGAAGATGAGAGGATATACGCTTTATCCAATAAACAGCTCTGGTAAGACTATTGACAGAGACAAGTACCAGCACAGTGTGTTTGATCTTCCACCTGAAGTTAATAATCTGCTGATTATTCTTCCCTCGGCTTTTACGGAAATGCTGGTCAGAGGTATTGATCCGTCTATCATCGAAATGGTCTGGATGCAAAATGGTGCGGGATCAAAGGAGGGTCCTTTTTATCCTGAGGATTCTGTGACAATGGATCATACAATGAGATAGGAAAGATGTGTTGCGGCGGACCAGGATGTTTCCCGGTATTTATCAATTTATTAAGGGGGCTTAGAATGTCAATATTATTTGAACCTCTTTCAATAGGTTCCATCACTGTTAAGAATAGATTTGTCAGATCCGCGACCATAGAGTGTGCCGCAACGGATGATGGAAAGAAGGCTAAATAGTCAGAATAAAGAGAATGATTGTACAAGGTCAGATCCAATCACGAGTATAAATAATATAGTAAGCCTTGATTAAAAAGAAAGGTGTGTCAATATGTTATCAATAACAATTAATTTAAAAAAAGAACAGCAAGAAATACTTGAAAGTTGGATTTGCAAAGACAAAACTGAACTTCGCTTGACCAAGCGGGCACTTATTATCCTATTATCCGCTGCCGGTGAAAAACGGTTAGTTATTGCGAATAGCCTTGAGATAAACCCCAGCGTAGTGACGAAATGGAAGAAACGTTTTGTTGCTTATGGTGTCAATGGTTTATTAGATATGCCGCGGTCCGGGAGACCCCATAAATACAATGAAGATACGGAAAGGCGGGTGCTGTCTGTTCTGGATCAAAAACCACCGTCTGGTTTTTCCCGCTGGAACAGGCCGTTAATAGCTGCAGAGCTTGGTGATGTGACGGCACATCAGGTATGGCGAATTATGAGGAAAAAAGAGATCCGGTTAGAGCAAAATCATAAATAGCGTAATTTGTGAATTAAACACTGATAGAAGCAGGGAGACCTGTCTTCTGCGGAATTGTAAATTTTACAAGCCAATGGGAAAAAAGGCAGATCAGCCGATGAAGCAATCAAAAGTTTAATCAAATAGCATTAACAAGCCGCCAGGATAGTATATTTTTGTCTTTTACAATTTATAACAAAAAAATTACCTAGCAAGTGAACATTAACATCGATCCGGAGCGAAATACTTTTACCGGGCACGATCCCTGAGTACGTCACGCATGCCACCCTGTCAGAACTTATGCGGCCGAAGGATGCCCTATCAATAAGGTGTTCAACAGAAATATGCTTCACATATCGCAAAAACCAGACAGCATCGGTGTTTCCTTCCTGCGATCACCACGGGGAAAAGGAAGCATTTCAAAATTATTCTTAGAGTACCGTAAAAAATTTGCACTCCTGATTTTACGGCCGACGAATATCGTGGTGGCTATCCTATGGCTTTGGTTCGCAATAAAAATAGACCCTCTGTTGCATCCCGGCTTTTTAGAATTGCACTATGGACATATCGCCTTATTTGCGATTAGTAGCGTAACACTTTTACTGAGTTTTCTTCCAAATTTAAAAAAGCATGGATTAGTTTTGCTCTTCATAACATATTTCTCCATGCTGACATTTTATTCATTTATTTGTGGACGCCTTGTGAACGATCCCATTTATTTTTCCGGATTGCAGATCATTGTGGTTGTTTCCATGTTTATCCCCGCATCTTTGATCACCGTGTCGGCATTCTATCTGATTTCTTTGGTTGTCTTTTTCTTTTCGCTTTCGATATATCACCCCTATCTTTTATCGATACAGGAATATTATATGATGTATAACCTGGCCATTGCCTATCTGATTGGTGGCGTTGGTTTTTTTATAATAAATCGATATCAATTTAACTTATTCATGAATCAACTGAAACTGGAAGAAATGGCAACCATTGATGTTTTGACGCAGGTATCCAACCGACGATATTTCCTAAACATCATGGAACGGGAATTTCAGCAGAGTAAACGATACAAAAAACCGATTTCGCTGATGATAATGGATTTGGATTATTTTAAGAAAATAAATGATACCTATGGACACACTGCCGGTGATTATGTGTTGATGAAGTTTGCAAGCATCTGTAGCCATGAAATCCGTAAAACAGATATGATTGGCCGTCTAGGCGGCGAAGAATTTGCTGTCATGCTGCCGAATACGGATGTTGAGAATGCCCGTATTCTTGCGGAACGGATACGAAAAGCCGTTGATCAAGCTATTTTTGAATATCAAGCCGTTCGCATCCATTTGACTGTCAGCATCGGTTTGGCAAGTTCTCCACTGGTTGACGCAAATGATCCCCATGAACTCTTTGTAAAGGCGGATGAGTTTCTTTATCTTGCCAAAGAAAAGGGGCGCAACCGCGTCTGTTGGCAAATGAAAGAATAAATTATTCATGCAGGAGTTCAAACGGTATTACCGGTCTCTATTATTCTCCCCATGAATAATAGTGGCTGCGGAAATTATAATTCCATCTCCATTTCCCGAAAGCGTGGTTTCTCCTGCTCCATAGATTGCTCTTGCTGTTTGTCTTGTTTTATCTCGTTATGGGATTCTTTATCCTCGATTTGTATTTCACTTTCTAATTTTTGTTCTCTTTTGTTATCCTGAATGTAGTCCAGAGTAGATGATTTCTGCTGTTCTGCTTTTACGTTTTCAAAGAATCTTTCCTTATCGTCAACAAATATTTCAAAGTCATGCCTGGAGCGACTGGCAGCAACATAAAACTGCTTCTGGTCAACATTGTCTGCTTTTGCACAATATATATCGTTGTTGTAAGATGCGCCCTGGGATTTATGTGTCGTTATTGCATAAGCATGATCAATATAATTATAATTCTTGATATTGAGTGATATATCCTTGCCGTTGATGTCCAGGGATAGATTGCCGTTTTCATCAATGTTTTTTATTGTTCCGGTTAACCCGTTTTGAACCTGTAAATATTTATCGTTTTTAAGAAAGACGATATGATCGCCTGCGGCAAATTCTCTTGATGCTTCATTGAAGATTCTGATTTTGTCGCCATTTTGGGCAACATCAATGAATAAATCCTTGCCATCGATTGTCTGACAATTTAAAAAGTTGTTCGTTTGATCAATACCGATAATTCTAGCCTCCATGCCAGGATTCATGCCATTGAACGATTTCTGAGCATATAAGATTTGATTCTCTTCATAATTGTAGGCATATCTCTTTTCGATTTCTTTCATGCTGACTATTTCCCGAATGGTGAAAGTTTGTTCTGAAGTAAGTTTTCCCTCTTCCTTGATCTCGGTCCTGATCATTTCATTTAAAGCCTTTCTGTCGGCATTGGTGGGCGTAATTATATGAGTGCCATTATCCACACCTCCTTTTTCCAAATAAGCTTCTTTGACGGCATTTAAACGTTCATCACGATCAGCTATTTCGGTTATTCTGTTGTTCGATTCCAGAATCTGCTGCGCACGGTCAATATCCTTATCTTTGATAGCCTCAACCAGTTGTCTGGTATATTCCGTCTTTTGCCGGATACTTTCCGCCAGCCGGACAACATGCAGTTGACCCAGCTCCTGGGCATCCTGAAAAGCACGTCCGGCATCAATTGCCGGCAATTGTTTAACATCGCCCAGCAAAACCATCCGGCAGTTATCCCGCTTAGCTGATTCGATCATTTCCAGTGTTTGTTTGCTTCCCAGCATTGACGCTTCGTCAATTACCCTGATGGCATTTACAATTCCATCAGGATTCTGGAGAAAAGAGTCAACTGTCTGTCCTTTAGCCCCGGTCTTTTCGATGAATTCCTGGACTGCTTTGCCTGTCTTGGAATAACCTTCCAGAGTTATTCCCTCGTTTTCTGCGGCCTCGGCTATGGCTTGGAATACGGTTGTTTTGCCGGAACCGGCATCCCCCTGACAGATAATAAATTGATCTGGAGAGGTCATTACAGCCTGAAAAAGTTCTTTCTGCCCGTCTGTCAGATTGATATTGTTTTGTTTCTGATAATTATTAAGGAAATTATTGGATTCAGGGATGGTCATAAGCGAATACATTGTCCCCTGCCCTTGCTTCAGATCATTGAGAATTTTTTGTTCGATCTCCATCATTCCCGGTGTGGAAAATATACCAGGCGCTATCTCCCGAATAGTGTCATTTATTTTAGCCTTTTCCATTTCAGGAATAAAATCTGATTTATCATATTTTCCCATGGATAAAGTCAGAACATTCCGTAGGAGCTCGGATTGAGAAAATGTGGATTCATTGGTAATGAGATCCCGGACGACGTTATTTATATAGTCTTGGGGCGTAAGGTTATTTATTTTTAATTCCTGAGCCGCACCTCTGACGTTGCCGGATATTATTTCCGGGGTATAACCCAAATCCTGTATTTGTTTATTCCAATCGGATTTCAGAGCTTCAACAGATAAATAATGCTTATTAGGCCGGCTTTCCAGAGTAGCCGCTCTATTTATCTGGGCATCATTGGCAAAGGTTAAAACATCTTTTAATTGCTCTTCGGTCTTTTCAATATTTTCATGCCGCTTGGAAAATTGATTGATTAAGTCTTTCTCCATGCCGCTGATTTCATAAAGGCCATTTCCTCTGTTCTCAATGGCATAACCCAATTCGGCAAGAGATTTGGACATGGCTGCATTATAAACCGCGGTAATTTCTTTTTGGTGCTTGAAGATTTCTTTATTCCACAATCCCCGGAATTCACCATCGGGACGTTCCACCATATTGCTGATGATAACATGAGTATGCGATTGAGGATCGTTTTCTCTGCTGGTCGAATGGGCAAATGTGGCAAAGATTCCGCCTCCCGGAGCATTGACAACTTCAGTTTTATGATCATGTGTTTCCCTGTAAGCAATATAGTTTTCATCGATATGTTTTACTACAGTTTCAATAGCAACTAAGCGTGCTTCTTTGATTCCGGTGTCACCGACAATATGTTCCAAAATGGAAACCGATTTGGGATCGGAGAAAACAAAATCAACCCCGGCGCTATGCTCCGTCCTGCCTTTAGCTTCATAAGACAGTTGAACTTTTTGATTGCCGTCTAAATCTTTCCCTTCGACTATATTTACAAAATCATTCCCACTGATTTTTTCACCTGCACTCAATCCCAAAGCTTCCAGGCCGCCGCCATACCAACGCGTATTATCCTGTTGGCCATCGGCATTATAGATAATATCCTTCTCGTAGTAATATTCTTTTGCTACTGTTGCTGTTATTTTTACCGGACCCATAAGCATGACCTCTTAATTTAATTTTTAATAATTAGAGAAAAATTACTATTCTTTTTGATGCCAGCCACAACGGACGACGAGGCATTTTAGTATCCGGTGAAGTAAAAAATAATATGCCGGAATTACGGCTGGAACTAACAATGCTTTACTCGTCCAATCCCAATCTTTTGTATTTAAGAAGATAATTACGCCCAAAAAAATCAGAAGTAGTAAAAGAAGAATATTCCCGGAATGAATCCAGGAAGAACTCATAAAGTGATCTGCGATATAAACAAGAGTATCACCCCAGTCGTATGAATTTTTATATTTGATTTTTGGATACAAATCCTTAAAAAGTTGATTCTGATTTTCTATGGATGATCCCAGCACTGAGATCTTATCTTTGATTCTGCTTTCTAAAATATTAAGCCAATCACTCAATTGATTTTCTAAATCTATCTGTGGATTTTGTTTCTTCAAAGCGTTGATGGCTTGTTTGAAATTTGTATCGAGGGAATCAATCTTGGCCAGGATTATTTCAGCGCTGTGATCGGATTTTTGTGAAGATACCGGCACATAACTTTGAGAAATCCGCTGGCAAACCAATTCTGAAAAAGAAAGGTTTTTTTGTTTGGCCTCGCGTGTAATTTTTTCTAAAAGTTCATCGGAAATCGACAAGCTTTTTACTGCCATAATGCCTTTTCCCCTTTTCGCTTTTTAATGTATAATTATTAACCTGTTTAAATACGTAAGCTATCAATTTAACACATGTTATTGTCTTGTTATTTTACACCGTTAATAAAATCGTATTAACGCATTATTATATTAATAATTAGTTATTACGCTAATGATTACTATTACTTGTCATACATTTCGTTCTGTACTCACAACGGGTAACCGTTGTATATGGTGTCCCGTAAAAACCCGAGTACCCTAACGTCAAACGCCAAACATCAGCCATGGTTCCGTAATTATGTAATTGAGAATGTCGGATATTAACAAAATCATGATTCATCTCTTGAGCGAAAAATAATTCAATGTTTCTCTTACATATCTTTTATATCTAAAATATCTTTTAAATACTTCATGTCATGCATGTGGTTTATATTGTTATGAAATAATCTAAAAACATCCCCAAATGTCAAAACTATCATCCTCAATTGTCTATCAAAGCCACTTCAATTGTCTAAGGTTACATCCCCAATTGTCAAAGAAATCATCTTCAATTGTCTAAACTTTCACTCCCTCACCTTTTTTGGTGACGACGTGATCTTTTTCATTTATTATTCCGGCCGCAAGGAAATGATTCATTTTTAATTCATTTAAAGCTTTGTTTATTTTTCCGCGGAGTCTGAATTTCTTTTGTGATTGATCGAGGTTGATTGCGTTACATAATTTCTGAAGATGTATTTCATAATTGGCTGGCTGACTTCGATAAAACCGGTACAATGCTTTTGAAATATCGCCCTTAAGATTGGACCGAAAATCGATATCGATGTCAGTAATTAGCCCTC
This sequence comes from Smithella sp., assembly GCA_052139735.1. Classification (GTDB taxonomy): domain Bacteria; phylum Desulfobacterota; class Syntrophia; order Syntrophales; family Smithellaceae; genus Smithella. The sequence continues at coordinate 32,301 of JBKQWB010000091.1, forward strand.
TCAAAAACATTTCGCTAAAAAATCTATTTATGCTTATTGTAATGTTGTATTTATCGTCGCAAATTCCGCCGGCCAAAATATGAGTGAAGGATTCTTTTTTTTCATCTTTGACGTAAAGGCTTATAGTTGTTGCTCCAAGTCTTTTTACCGACGACCAAACAGAATGGTAGGTATTTCGACCGGGGGAAGTACCGAGAATTGTCAGAATTTGATTAATAGTCGTAGAAAAACTCGATGATTTTTTTAATAATGAAAGTCTTAAAATTGCGAGCAAAATACCTTCGTCAAAAATTGATAAACGCTCCCCTTGGATTTCCATTTTCCCCCACGAATTTTCACATACTCTCTTTTCCAAAGGTCGACGCCCCATCTCAAATTTTGACATGACAAAAAAAGGACTTATTCGTGTGAGTTCATTTGGCAGAAAAGAAAAAGTTGATTGTTTCTGAAGGGGATTTTTGTGGGACGTATTATTTTTGGGGTGATTTTCTTTTTCTGATATTTCTTTTACCTTTGTTTGTCGGATAATATCGTTTAACGATAATGTCTTGGCACGTTCAATTATTGCATACAATTCTTTGTTATTTTCTCTTGACGATAAGGTCATTTATATAATTATTTTTAAGCAGCTTATAGAGATTATTTTATCGATTTGATGACATCATTCACTACGCTATCAAGTTCGTCGTTTACGACTTGAAATTTTTTTATATATTCATCAGCCTGATCGAGCGAAATTAGGATAGCTCCTGATGGCAGCCGAGAATAAGGCAATCCCTGCCTGAGAAGTTTCCGGACTGACCTTGGACTCATGCCAATGTGTGTTGCCGTTTTATTTACTTTGGCCCAACCTTGTGAAAATTGTTTTTCATTCTTCATCGTCATCCGCTAAACTCCTAAATATCGTTGTCGCATGAGCAAAAACATTTCATGCTGCTTTAATACCTCATTAATAATTTATGTTGTGTTTTCTTCATGATTTGTGGTATCATTTTAAAGTGTCATTGTTGAGTATCATTATACTTAAATTGCTACCTTTTGCAACTACTTTTTTGCTTACGCGTTAATTTTATGAAACTAAATGAATTTATTGCATTAATTAGAGAAGCCAGTGGATATACTCAGGAAAATTTTGCTGGTTTATTTAATTTATCACGCTCGGCAATTGATAAATTTGAGAAAAAAGGATTTGGAATATCAAAAGAACATATTGAATCGATTACCAAAAAACTGAATATTAATACGCGGATTATCAATGATAATTCTGTATATCCGTTTAATAAAGATAATTTTTATAAACTTTTCATGCTTACCCGTGGCCTCGTACCGGGCTTCCCAGGCTATGAACCGTTGTACAGCATTATAAAACACGCTAAAAATGTTAAACTTATTTTATTGAAACCTGAGTTGTCTGGATTTAAAAAATATCTAGATCGATCATTGTTTGAAACACCAACATATGCAATTATTGTCAAAGACGACAAAAATAATATATTTGTGCTTCGACGGAAGAAAGACACGGATATGATTATGCTGGGCGGAGGTCTTGAAAATCCTCTAGTTAAAATTTCTGAAATTGCAAAATCTGAATCAATTGAAATTAGCTTATCTATTTCTGTTCAATCAATAAGCGAAGAACAATACGATATGTTGAAAAAGTGGGAACCAGTTCAAAGAGAGAACGTTGAACCATTTTTCAAGAACACAAAGTTTTCTAAAATATATGAACCTAGCGACGAAGAAATATTATTGCTTAAAAAAATAAAGGACTCTGATTTTAAAATTTCCGATTTAATAAAGTATATCGATAAGAAGATAAAATAGTCTATGTCCGTACAAGTCAGAGAAAAAATAAAAGGCTCAGGCGATTGGTGGATATTCATTGAACACCATGGTCAGCGTAGATCAAAAAAAATTGGTCGTGACAAAAGGTTTGCGCTTGAGGCTGCAAAAAAGATTGAAGCCAAGTTAATTCTTGGCGATCTTAAATTAAACAAGAACGAAGATGTTACTTTTGGTCATTACGCAAAAACATGGATTGAAAATACCGTACCAGCCACCTGTAAAAGAATATCAATATCAGATTATACGGGGATTCTTAAAAATCATGTGTTGCCGGATCTTGAAAAAACTCCGGTGACTGACATAAACAAGGCTGTGGTGAAGAAGTTATTACAAAAGAAGCTTAAAGAAGGATACGCAGCCAGTACCGCGACGCACATTAAAAACGCAATAAGTGGAGTTTTAGAGCTTGCTGTTGATGATAATAAGATCTCTTCAAATCCGGCGCAAATCATTAGAAAACTAATAAGATCAAAAGTAAAAAAATACCACATTGATCCACTCACCAGGGAAGAGACAAAATTGCTCTTGGAGACTTGCCTGACGCATTACCCGAAGCATTATCCGATGCTTTTAACTTTATGCCGCACTGGTATGAGACTTGGTGAAGTTATTGCCTTGCAGTGGGGCGACATTGATTTTAATAACCGATTTATTATCGTCAGGCGCAGCAGGTCAAAAAGTCATACAAGCACACCTAAAAATGATAAATACAGAAACGTTGATATGTCTCGGCAACTAACAGAATGTCTTTCAAAATTGAAAATTAAACGGAAAGAAGAATATCTTGCTAAAGGAGAGGGCATGCCCGAATGGATTTTTATTTCCGAGATAGGCACACCTTTAATTGAAGGTCATTGGAGGGAGCGTGTATTCAAGAAGATTCTTGAGAAAGCCAAAATACGACAAATCCGCATCCATGATATCCGTCATACCTATGCTTCTCAACTTATCCAAGATAATCGTTCTCTTGCCTACATCAAGGACCAGCTAGGGCATCATAGCATTCAAGTCACTGTAGATATATATGGGCACCTTGTACCCGGAGCGAACAAAGAAGTGGTTGATAGCCTGGATGATCCTGATTACACCTATATTGCACCCAATTTAAAAGAAGCGTAGAATTGTCATTGTAAGTGATTGATTTACTTGGTAGTCCCACGGGGAGTTGAACCCCGGTTTCCGGCGTGAGAGGCCAGCGTCCTAACCACTAGACGATGGGACCAGAGAATAGCTGGGGGCTAAGATTCTAACCTGGGTAGTATGGTTCAGAGTCCTGAGTCCTATCGCTGGACGTTCCCCGGTAATGTGAAAAGTTGAGCGAAACTATCTATGCAATTCAATTAAAAAAGTCAAGATGAAATTGACGCGATTTTAGATTATTTAGTTATTGCTGAACCTGCGCATCAGTGCTTGATGCTATATAGGCAACAGCGTCGTTAATCCTTTTAATCACCCGATCCTTGCCCAGTGTAACCATAACTTCGTCAATACCGGGACTTACGGTTTTACCGGTGAGAGCAACCCGTAGCGGCTGAGCGATCACCTTAAACTTTATATCACGTTCCACAGTGAAAGCCTTGAGGAATTCTTCAACGTCTTCTTTGCTGAAAGTTTGCAACGCCGGTATCGCTGCAACTATTGCTTTTAAATGGGTGAGAATGTCAGGCACCAGAAATTTTTGCGCTGCTTGTGCTTCATACTGAACTTTATCTGCAAAATAGAAATCGGCGGCGGCAGCCAGTTCCACCAGAGTTTTTGTTCGCGGTTGTAAGTCGATAATAACTTTTTTAGTAAAAGCGGCATCGCCGGTATTTGTCGTTGCAGGCCACAGGGGCTTCATTTCTTCCAGCAGACGATCGGAATCGGCATCCTTTATATAATGAGCGTTAAGCCAAAGGAGTTTTTCGGGGTTGAAAACAGCGGGTGATTTACCAACCGTGTCCAGACTGAAAAGCTCAACCAATTGTGAAAGCGAAAAAATTTCCTGGTCGCCATGCGACCAGCCGAGGCGCACCAGATAATTGACGAGCGCTTCCGGCAGGAAACCCATTTCCTTGTAGGCCATGACTGAAGTTGCACCATGTCGTTTGCTAAGACGTGTTTTATCGCTTCCCAGAATCATTGGGACATGGGCGAATTTGGGTACCTCAAAACCCAGCGCCTGATACATTAAAATCTGGCGTGGAGTGTTGTTGACATGGTCATCGCCGCGGATTACATGGGTGATGTTCATAAGAGCGTCATCAATAACCACGGCAAAATTATATGTAGGGTAACCGTCGCCGCGCTCGATTATCAAATCGTCAAGTTCTTCGTTGTTAAAAATAATGTTGCCTTTAATCAGATCTTCTACAATGGTAACACCGTCTTGCTTGCCGCGAAAGCGCACGACGCTGTTTGCCGATTTGCTTAATTTTTTATCGCGGCAGGTGCCGTCGTATTTAGGTTTTTTTCCTTCGGCCAGGGCTTGTTTTCTTTTTGCTTCCAAGGCTTCCGCTGTGCATGTACAGTAGTAGGCTTTATCTTCCTTAATTAACTTCAGCACCATCTCCCTGTGCAAATCTACACGCTGTGCCTGAAAATACGGGCCTTCGTCCGAGTTTAATCCCAGCCAGGCCATTGCATTCAGTATCGCTTTTGTTGATTCATCAGTAGAGCGTGTCTGATCTGTATCCTCAATCCGCAAAACAAATTTTCCGCCGTTGTGGCGGGCATAAAGCCAATTAAAAAGAGCGGTTCGCGCTCCACCGATGTGTAAAAAGCCTGTTGGCGAAGGTGCGAAACGGGTCCTGATTTTTCCCATTATTCTATTTTCCTATGTTTTTTATAACCTTATAGGATTGAGATCATCCTTTTGTCAAGCACCTTGATCTTTCGCCAATTTTAAATCACCTATTTTAATCCTTCATTAAAACAAATAAATTATGCTTGACAACAAGTAGAATTTATAATTAACTCTTTCGATTATTATTAAGGTAAAAATTTTTAAAAGACAGCAGGCTTTTGATGGCTAATTCTTTGAAAATCAACGTATTTCTTATCCCGGAGGAAGGACAAAGCTTCATCTTTTCCGAAGATAATGCCTGGTTTAAAGCATGCTTAAAAGATAGCGAAAGTACTGATTTTACACTGGATAGGGTTGATGTAAACTGTCTGGTCACAAATACTTCAGGCACTGTTTTTATTAAAGGTTCGTTTTCCGCGCAAATTGATATTTGCTGCAGCCGTTGTTTGGAGAACACAAAACTGTCCATTGGCGCTGATTTCGCTTATACGTTAATTCCCGCAAAAGCTGAAACTAGGGAAGATTTAGAGCTTACGCCGGAAGAGTTGGAAATAAGTTACTATAAAGGCGATTTTATTGATCTTGGGCCTATTATCTGTGAGCAAATAATTTTGCAGATACCGATTAAAGCGCTTTGCAGTGAAGAATGCAAGGGTTTGTGCCCGCAATGCGGCGCTAATTTGAATGCTTCTTCCTGTAATTGCCACTTAAATTTTGTTGATAATCGCATGGCTGTATTAAAAAATTTTACGATAAAAAATTAACTATAAAGAAGGATAATTTATGCCAAATCCGGTAAAGAGACATTCAAAAACAAGACGTAATCAGAGAAGAGCGAACGATTTTTTGAAATCACCTTCAATTTCTTTGTGTCCGCAGTGTAATGAGCCGAAACTGCCTCATCGTGTCTGCCCGACATGTGAGACTTATAAGGGCAGGGATTACAAAAAAGCAGAAAAGAACGCGTAGTATCATAACTTAAGAAAAGAATGTAGAAATGCCACAGGCACCGCTCGTATTTTACGCGCAAGCTGGCAATAGATCCGAAAAAAATGCCTCTGTAATTAAAAGAGTAAGAATAGTCTTTTTTATAAGAGTGAATGATACCGGTTGTATATGTAAAGATATATGAAGTTGTTTTCTGACATGAAAAAATAAAGGATTATTTTTAAAAAAAAGGTAAATGAAGTATAAATTGATCCGATTATTAGGGCAATAATTGACTGGAGGAGGATTTTGCATGACGTTAGAAGAAAAAGTCATTAAAATTGTAATGGAACAACTGGATGTAACAAGAGAAGAGTGCGTTTTAGAAGCTTCTTTTCTTGATGATTTAGGGGCGGATTCTTTAGATATCGTTGAGCTCCTCATGGAAATGGAAGAAGCTTTTGGCATAGAGATAGCTGATGAAGAGCTGGAAAAAATTAGTACAATAAAAGATGTCGTTGATTTTCTAAAGCAAAAAGGCGTTAATTAGATCGCCGTGCAGGATTTTAGCCAATGAAGAGGCGTGTTGTTGTAACAGGTCTTGGGGCGTTGACTCCCTTAGGGAATTCCGTTAGTCAATCATGGGAAGGCGCGATTACTGGTCAATCCGGTATTGGCCCGATTACCAAGTTTGATTGTAGTTCTTGTAAATCCAGAATTGCCGGTGAAATAAAGAATTTTGATCCCCTGCAATTTGTAAATAAACAGGAAGTCCGTCGTTACGACGACTTCATTCTTTATGCTCTGGCTGCTTCAGAAATGGCCATGGCTGACGCGAAATTGACGATCAGTCCTGAATTCTCCGAGCGCACCGGCGTGATCATTGGCTCGGCTATCGGCGGAATCGCAACGCTTGCGGAAGAATTAAAAAACCTGTTTAGTGTCAATCCCCGCAAAATTTCTCCCTTTACCGTTCCGGCCGTTCTTGCCAATCTTGCATCCGGTCACGTTTCCATAAGATTTGGAGCCAAAGGTCCCATCAATTGCGCAGTTACCGCCTGTGCTGCGGGAACATCGGCAATTGGCGATGCATACAAGACCATTGCCTGGGGAGACGCTGATGTAATGATTACCGGAGGAGTCGAAGCAGCGGTGACACTATTAGCTGTGGGCGGCTTTGGCGCGATGCGGGCGCTGTCGGTGAGAAATGATGAGCCTCAGAAGGCCAGCCGGCCGTTTGATAAAGACCGTGATGGTTTTGTCATCGGGGAAGGTTGCGGTATAATTATTCTGGAAGAATTATCGTTTGCTTTAAAAAGAGGGGCGCGTATTTATGCGGAACTTGCCGGTTACGGGTGCACGTCTGACGCTTTTCATATGGCCGCTCCGCCGCCCGGACACGAAGGCGCCGCCCGCAGTATGCAGGTTGCGATAAAAGACGCGGGCCTAAATCCTGAGAATATTGATTACATCAACGCCCACGGCACGTCAACGCCGCTCAATGATTTATATGAAACCCAGGCCATCAAATCTCTTTTTGGCGAACACGCCAAAGAGCTGATAGTCAGTTCGACAAAGTCTATGACCGGCCACATGCTGGGGGGAACAGGAGGGGTGGAAGCCATTTTTGCAATTAAATCTTTGCAGGAAGGCATCATTCCGCCAACTATTAATCTGGATAATCCCGGGGAGGAATGCGATTTAGATTACGTGCCAAACGTTGCCCGGAATAAGGAAATAAATACAGCCATGTCCAACACTTTTGGTTTTGGCGGCGTCAATGCTGTTTTGTTATTTAGAAAATATATAGACTTAAGATAACAATATTTTGTTATTTCTAAAGATTAAGAGCAAAGGAGAAAAAGTTCCAATGTCTTTTTTAGAAAAAGTTGATTCGGAAGTAAGCCGTGCCATTGATCTGGAAACGCGCAGGCAGGTCGGTAAAATTGAGCTTATCGCTTCAGAGAATTTTGTCAGTGAAGCGGTATTGGAAGCGCAGGGCTCTGTTATGACAAATAAGTATGCGGAAGGTTATCCGGGAAAACGTTACTATGGCGGCTGTGAATTTGTCGATATTGCGGAGTCTCTGGCTATTAATCGTTGTAAGCAGCTTTTTGGAGCCGATCATGTTAATGTTCAGCCGCATTCCGGCACGCAGGCAAATATGGCCGTATATTTCGCCGCAGTACAGCCGGGTGATACGATTCTGGGAATGAATCTGTCTCATGGCGGACATCTGTCTCATGGAAGCCCGGCTAATTTTTCAGGTAAATTATATAAGATCGTTCCCTACGGCGTCAGCAAAGATACAGAGACAATTGATTACGACGAAGTAGAAAAATTAGCCAAAGAACATAAACCCAAAATGATTGTTGTCGGCGCCAGCGCTTATCCGCGGACGATTGATTTTAACAAATTCCGGAAAGTTGCCGATGAAGTCGGCGCCGTAATCATGGCGGATATAGCTCATATAGCGGGACTTGTCTGCACGGGACTGCATCCCTCACCTGTTCCGGTTTGCGAATATGTAACGACCACAACACATAAAACTTTGCGCGGTCCGCGCGGCGGTGTGGTTATGTGCAAGGAAGCTTACGCCAAAACACTAAACAGCAGGGTTTTCCCCGGTATGCAGGGCGGCCCGTTGATGCATGTGATCGCCGCTAAGGCTGTTGCCTTCAAAGAAGCGCTCATGCCGGAATTCAAGGAATATCAAAAACAAATAATTAAAAACGCTCAGGCAATGGCAGATGAATTGAAAAATCAGGGGTTCAGGCTTGTTTCCGGAGGAACGGATAACCATCTGATGCTGGTTGATTTAACCGACAAGGACGTTAGCGGCAAGGATGCGCAGGAAGCGCTCGACCGCGCCTCCATAACCGTCAACAAAAACGGCATCCCCTTTGACAGCAAAGGTCCTCAGGTCACAAGCGGAATAAGAATCGGCACCCCGGCAGTGACAACCAGAGGCATGAAGGAAGGCGAAATGCGATTGATTGCTTCCTATATCTCCGATGTGGTTAAAGACATCAATAATGAGCAGAAGATTCAGGCAGTCGCTGAAAAGGTAAAAACTCTCTGCGACCGGTTTCCTCTTTATCAGGGAAGAATTAAAAACCTGTAAACAGACTTGATCTACTATATCAGCTTTGTGAAAGCGTGTACACATGGCCAAAGAAAAATTATCTTCGACAAGTTCGCCTCAGAAAAATATAAAGAGGCCCGGTTGGGATAATTATTTCCTTGATATTGTCGAGCTTGTATCCAAACGTAGCACTTGTTGCCGGCGGTCTGTGGGAGCCGGGTTGGTGCGCGATTGCCGGATTCTGGCCACCGGCTATAACGGCGCTCCCTCCAAGCTTCAGCATTGCCTGGATATTGGCTGTTTGCGTGAGCAACTCAAAGTTCCTTCGGGTGAACGTCATGAATTATGCCGTGGACTGCACGCGGAACAAAACGCCGTTATTCAGGCGGCGTTGCATGGAGTCAATACCAAAGGAGCGACGTTGTATTGCACTAATCATCCCTGTGTTATTTGCGCCAAAATGATAATCAACGCGGGTGTTGTCAGTATCGTTATCCGTGACGGTTACCAGGATAAATTGGCCGCTCAGATGCTTAAGGAAGCGGGAATAAGCGTAAAACAACTCTAAGCATACTATAAATTTAGGTGACAAGATCATGAAATGCCCGTTTTGCGGTCATGCGGAAAATAAAGTCATTGATTCGCGAATAAGCAAGGATGGGAAAGCCGTGCGCCGCCGCCGGGAATGTTTGAATTGCACAAAGCGTTTTACCACCTATGAGTATGTTGAAGATGTGCTGCCGATGGTCGTAAAAAAAGACGGCCGTCGCGAGCAGTTCGATCGGCAGAAAATATTAAATGGCATAAAAAAAGCCTGCGAGAAGCGTCCAATCAGCATGGAGTCCATAGATAAGCTTGTTGAAAATGTGGAGCAGGCCTGTCAGGAAATGCAAATAGAAGAAATTTCTTCAACCATTATCGGAGAAAAAATAATGAATGAACTGAAGGCTTTCGATGGCGTTGCCTATGTCCGGTTTGCTTCGGTTTACCGTCAATTTCGCGATGTCGGCGAATTTATGTCAGAATTAAAAGATTTATTAAGCAAGGGTAAGAAATAATTTATGTTTACCGGAATTATAGAGGGGTTAGGCAAAGTAAAACGCCTGACAATGAAGGGCGCCGATGCCGTTTTGGAAATTGAATCCATCGTAGACTTAACGGATGTTTCTATCGGCGACAGTATTTCTGTAAATGGCGCTTGTCTTACTGTCACTGCTAAAAATAAGCAAGATTTTCAGGCCGATGTTTCAGCCGAAACAATTAGTAGAACAACACTCAAATATTTACATACGGGAAACAAAGTTAATCTGGAAAAATCATTACGTGTCGGCGGTTTTGTGGGCGGTCATTTTGTTTTAGGCCATGTCGACGCTACAGGCAGAATTCTTTCCCAAACGCAAAAATCCGGCTCGCTTATTCTTGCTGTGGAAATGAATGATAATTTGTCCCGCTATATTGTGGAAAAAGGTTCGGTGGCTATAGACGGCGTCAGTCTTACAGTGAACAAACTTGAAAAAAGCAGGTTTTATGTTAATATAATTCCTCATACGTCGGCTAACACCACTTTAGTGATGAAGAAAGAAGGCGATTGGGTAAATATTGAAACGGATATTCTTGGCAAATATGTGGAAATATTATTGAAAACTCCACGGGGAATAGATAAGGATTCCCTTGCGCAATACGGTTTTTTAAATAAATAAGGATAATAAACAATGGCAATCAGCACTATTTTAGAAGCAATTGAAGATATTAAAAACGGGAAAATGATTATTCTGGTTGATGATGAAGATCGTGAAAATGAAGGCGATCTCTTCATGGCGGCTCAATTTGCTACGGCGAAAACAATCAATTTCATGGCCCGTTATGGTCGCGGTTTGATCTGTTTAACACTTAATGAAGAAACGGCGGATAAACTTAATTTAAAACAGATGGTCCAGGATAATCAGGCTCGTTTCGGGACGGCATTTACAATTTCCATTGAAGCCAGACACGGTGTTACCACCGGCATTTCCGCCGCGGACAGGGCGACAACTATTCAAGCCGCTGTTAATCCGCTGGCTAAGCCGGAAGATTTGGTCAGCCCTGGTCATGTTTTTCCCATTCGAGCAAAGCGGGGCGGAGTTCTTGTTCGCACTGGGCAGACGGAAGGGTCAGTGGATTTATGCCGCATTGCAGGTTTGACGCCGGCGGGTGTAATTTGCGAAGTGATGAAAGATGATGGCACGATGGCCAGGATGCCGGATCTGGAAGTTTTTGCCCGGGAACATAAATTAAAAATAGTTACTATTGCTGATCTAATTGATTACCGCATGCAGAACGAATCTCTGATCAAGCGAATGGCGGAAGCGACAATCCCGACCAGTTTCGGCGGTGATTTTAAGATGATCGTTTACGAAAATGAAGTCGATGACTGGCAACACATAGCTTTGGTTAAGGGTGAAATTAGTGAAGATGACGAAGTTCTGGTGCGAGTCCATTCGGAGTGCCTTACAGGCGATCTCTTCGGTTCCAGGAGATGCGACTGCGGAGATCAACTTCATCGCGCGATGAGCATGGTGGAAAAAGAAGGGAAGGGCGTAATAGTTTATATGCGTCAGGAAGGCCGGGGCATAGGACTCGTTAACAAAATCAAAGCTTACGCCCTGCAGGAAGAAGGCAAGGATACGGTCGAAGCCAATATCGCCCTCGGGTTTAAAGTGGATTTAAGGGATTACGGAATTGGAGCGCAAATTCTAGTTGATCTGGGCGTGCGCAAAATGCGGTTATTGACCAATAACCCGAAGAAGATAGTCGGTCTGGAAGGTTACGGGATCGAAATTACTGCGCGGGTTCCCATCGAAATAAATCCGAACGAGAACAACATAAAGTATATGAAAACAAAACAAAAGAAGATGGGACATCTTTTGAAAATATAAAAATTTAATCGAGTTGTCATTTCTTCGCGGACAGGAATATAGTCATTTAAGCGTGTGTTAATGAGAAAAAAAGAAATTTAGAGGATCAGCAAAAATTAAATATTAAGGATGGTAATAGATAATGCCGAAAATAATTGAAGGAAAAATTGTCGCCAAAGGAATGAAGTTTGGCATCGTGGCCAGCCGTTTCAACGATTTCATTTGCGGCAGGCTGATTGAGGGATGTGTTGACGCTTTGATGAGAGCAGGCGCGGAAGAAAAAGATATCGCTATCTATAAGGTACCGGGTTCTTTTGAATTGCCGCTTACGGCGAAAAAGCTGGCAAAAAGCGCCATGTTTGACGCCATAATTTGTTTGGGCGCTATAATTCGCGGCGCGACTCCGCATTTCGAGTACATAAGCGCCGAGGTGTCCAAGGGTATTGCGATGGTTGGTCTCGAAACAGAAGTTCCGGTAGTTTTCGGCGTGCTGACGACTGATACCATTGAACAGGCGATTGAGCGCGCGGGAACGAAGTCGGGAAATAAAGGCGCCGATGCGGCTATGACAGCAATAGAAATGGTTGATCTATTCAAGAAAATTTAATTAAAATGCCATCATCTTATGGCAGAAGAATCAAAAGATAATGTGCCAAGTCGATAAGAGTTGTTTGAGGTTTAATAATTAAATGCGCGAACGGAGAAAGGCAAGGGAAATTGCCTTACAGGTTCTTTACAGTCTTAATTTTGTGAATATTGATACGCAGGATGCTTTGGATCTTTTCTGGGGTAATTTTGTTGCTCCCAAAGCGGCTAAAGAATTTGCCGCATTTCTAGTGCAGGGCACATGTGAGCATAAAGAAGAACTTGATAAACTTATTGCCGATTGCTCGGATAACTGGTCGCTGGGACGAATGTCTCGGGTAGATATAAATGTTTTGCGTCTGGCCGTATTTGAGTTCCTGTACTGTGATGACATTCCCCCGAAAGTCACTTTGAATGAAGCCGTTGATCTTGGAAAGACTTTTGGTTCGGAAAATTCCGGCTCTTTTATCAACGGCATATTGGATACGCTTAATCTGAAACTAAATAAAAAAAATGCAACTAACCCTCTCAACAGAATCTCCCGACGTTCCAAAACATAAATGTTTGGCTTTGGGTGTTTTCGCGGATGAAAAGCCGCCGTGCGGGCTTGGCGGTTTTATTGACTGGCGCCTCAACGGCATGATTTCCAGAGAAATTAAGCAGGGAAGAATCTGCGGAGAATTTAAAGAAAAAATTGTTATTCCCTTTCCCCTTCGCATTGGCGCCGAAATGCTGCTTCTGTTTGGCCTCGGGAATATTTCCGATATAAATTACGATAAGATCTATAATGCCACTTATCTCATTGCCCAAGCTGTTGATGGAATGTCTCTTAACAGCTTTGCTTTCGATCTTTATGGAGAAGGCCGAGGAAGTCTAATCACCGCGAATATTATGGAAGCAATGGTGACAGGAATTTTTGATTTTCTTTCCTCGGATATAGAGAAAATCTCCAAAATGACCGTTTGTGCAGTTACTTCTCCCGCCCATCTTCAGGAAGTACATCTGGGAATTAAACAGTTCAAGGCCAATGTTAACGATAAAGGTTCTGTGGATGTAAGCGCGTTGGAAAACAGTTTCGCCTGACACCAATCCGCTTGTAAGTTACCACCTCGCAGGCGGTAATTACCGGTCGGTTACGTCATAATGGCGTGGCTCATATACGCTAACCCACGTCTCCTTCTTGACGTCGCGTTATCCTTTGAAAGCTGAAGATGATTATTTTTGGAACTACGGGGAAATTCTCACTGAAGATTAATCAGATTGTCTTGTAAATGCATTTTTTTTAAAGAGTCGTTGTGGTGGTCACGCAACAGATCAGCAAACTTATCAGGTGCGATAGGCTTGCTGAAATAAAAACCCTGCATCGCGTCGCAGACTTGTTCCCGCAGGAAATGCTCCTCTTCCTCGGTTTCCACTCCTTCGGCGACAACAGTAAGACTTAAGTTTTTGCCCATGACAATGATCGCCTCGGTGATCGCTTTATTATCGCAGTCCGTGGGAAGATTGCGAATGAATGACCTGTCCACTTTGAGCGTGTTAATAGGAAAGTTTTTTATCTGTGCCAGAGAAGAATAACCTGTCCCGAAATCGTCAATAGCGAGCCGCACGCCCATTTCTCTTATTTTAGTCAACACCTCAATCAGACGCTGAGGATTGTGCATTATCATGCTTTCGGTGATTTCCAGTTCCAAAAGATTTGGCGTCAAACCGGATTCCTGCAGAGCCGCTTTAATATCATTTAATAAATTGTTATCAGTTAGTTGACGAAGCGATAAATTTACCGCCATGCAGATAGCAGGCAGGCCCTCGCGCTGCCAGGCGACATTTTGAATGCAGGCTGTTTTCAGTACCCATCTGCCAATGGGTACGATAAGCCCTGTTTCTTCGGCTACAGGAATTAGTTGAGAGGGAGTTATCGAACCAAGCCGTGGGTTATTCCAGCGCAGCAGCGCTTCAACGCCCGTGATCGCCCCGGTTTTGAAATCCAACTTGGCTTGATAATCTAAAAATAATTCATTTCGCTGAAGTGCATGGCGCAGATTTGTTTCGATAGACAAGCGTTCATTTGCTATTGATTGAATATTTTTTGAATAGAACTGGTAGTTGTTCTTACCTTCTTCCTTGGCAAAATACATGGCTATATCTGCGTTTTTCATCAGGGATTGCTCGTCCTGTCCGTCGTTTGGATAAATGCTTATGCCTATACTGGCTGTTACGCGGCATTCTTCACCCATAAGAACCATAGGTTGAATAGCGGTTGTAAGTATTTTGTGGGCCAGATTTGCTACTTGATTTAATTCATTAACTTCTTCGATCAATATAATGAATTCGTCGCCACCCAGACGACCAACAATATCAACTGCCCGCAGTAAGTGTTTAAATCGCTGAGCTATCTCCTGCAGCAGTTTGTCCCCTGCCTCGTGTCCAAGAGAGTCGTTGATAATCTTAAACCGGTCAAGATCGACAAATAGAACCGCTAATTGCTTTTTATTACGGTGCGCGGTCTGAATCGCATGGTTCAGTAACTGGCTGAACAATAAACGGTTGGGCAGTCCGGTCAGAACGTCGTGGGTTGCCATATGGTTGAGCTCTTGCTCTATCAATTTGCGTTCGGTGATGTCGCGTATCACTCCTTTAAAGCCATTTGGTTTATCCTGTGAATCTTTTTGTAACGATGCAGATGCTTCAATATATCTTTTGGAGCCATCCTTTCTTATTATCAGCCAATCGAATCCTTCAGTGGACTCTCCTGTTTTGTAGACTCTGTTAAACTCCTGAAAAACTTTTTTTGAATTATCTTCATCTGAGAATTGCCTGTAATTTGTACCGGTCAATTCCTCCTTGGAACAGCCTGTGATTCGGCACATGGAATCGTTGAAAAAAATAAAATTGCCGGCAAGATCAACTTCAAAATAGCCCTCCTGAATGTTCTCAAGAATGCTTCTATATTTCCCCTCGCTCTGACGTAGCGCTTCTTCAGCATTTTTGCGGTCGGTAATATTCATGAAACTTCCCAGCGTCGCCCGTTTGCCTTTATACATGATGGAAGCAACCGTTTCCAAAACCCACATCAGGTCATTATTTTTTTTGATAAATCTGTATTCATAAGCTTCGAAGATTTCCTTTTTTAAACATTTTATCGCCTTGTTTCTAACTTTTTCTCTATCTTCTGAATAAATATTATTGAGGGAATCTGCGCCTAGAAGCTCTGCGTCCGTATAGCCGGTAAGTTTCTTATACAGCTCACTTACATAGACAAATTTACTTTTCTGTACGATATATATTCCGACTCCGGCATTTGCTATAATGTCTCTTGCCAGAAGAGAAAGATCATTGTCAGATGGAGAGAGTTTCTTCTTTTGTTTGCTTATTGGTTGGAGCTTATTTGTCATAGTAATTCAGATTCCGTTAAACTTTTAATGAACGATCTCGAATTAGATTTAGCCGATCCCTGTCAAATATTTTTGGAATTACTTAAAAAAGGTTTTTTTTGATACAATATTTAAAGCAATTTATATACCTAATTCAATAAAGTTATGTATTTATATTTTCGGTAATTAAAATTATAATGAAATCAAAGGTAAATATTTTCAAAATATCTGTGTACCAATAAACATGGATAAATGATCAGCTTCCTCCTAATGGTGATTTCCACCACAACAATGTTATTTTGATCAGAATACAGAAGTAAATAATAATACTTACTGCAATGGAAATTCTGACTTAATACATAAAAAAGTGGTCTTCGAAATGTAATAATCTATTGAAAACAATTATATGTGTAGTTAAAAAATCAAGGGGATGAGAAATTAGTAAAAATATCTATATTGCGGATCAAATGAGACTCTCAAAAATAAATTATCCACAAAATTTTAACAAAATGAGATTCAGTTGTTCCGTATTAAGCCGAAATTCTTATCTGGTCATGGTGTATTTTTGTTCGTCTTTGGGAACGTACCATTTGGTGAAATTATAGTCCAGACCGATGGGCGCTGGTTGGATTCCCCGGAAACGTTTATGGATGATTATCAGGGCTTCCGGAACGTAGAGGAACGTATAGGGTTGATCTTCCGCGAGAATTTCCTGAAAGCGGTCATAGTATTTTTTTCTTTCCTTCTGATCGAATGTGCTACGGCCTTTTTCAAGCATTTCGTCGGCTTCGGGATTTTTGTAGGAAATAAAATTGAGTTCCTCAGGCGCTGTTTTGCTGGAGTGCCAGACATCATAAGCATCAGGATCAAGCGGAATAGTCCAGCCCAGAATTACCGAATCAAAACGCCTTTTATTGATAAAGTCCGTCACAAATGCCGACCATTCCAGGACACGGATTTTTACTATAATTCCAATTTCCTTGAGCTGCCGCTGAATAATTTCCGCGCATTTCTGTCTGGTCTCGTTGCCCTGATTGGTTACTATTTCAAAAATAAAAGGTTTGCCGTCTTTTTCCAGAACGCCTTCACTATTGAGTTTTGTCCATCCTGCTTCATGCAATAGTTCACGGGCTTTTTTCGGATTATAATCATAAATTTTAACCTTATCATTGTAAGCCCACGTTCCTGGTTTGTATGGACCGTTTGCCGGTTTTCCCAAATTCAGCAGAACACCGCTTATAATTTCATTTTTATTAATTGCATATGAAATTGCCTGCCTTACTCTCTTGTCTGTAAAAAGCGGATTTTTCAGATTGTAACCAAGATAGGTGTAAGCAAAACTTAAGTACCTGTATTTGTTAAAATTATTTTTAAACAAATTGTTTTCTGTTTGTCGTGTGTACTGCAGAGGCGTTAGACCCATCATGGCGATATTCTGTGCGCGCAATTCCAGAAACATGGTGGCGCTATCGGGAATAATTCGCGTAATCCGGCCGTCAATGTAGGGCTGTCCCTCAAAATAATCAGGATTGGAAACAAGGACGACTTTCTGTCCGGCCACCCATTCTTTGAACATGTATGGACCGGTACCGATGGGATGCCGCGCCAGCGTGCTTTTTGTTATGTCTTTGCCTGAAAGTAAATGCCGGGGCAGAATGGCGCTCGACCAGCTTATTAAAGCGGGAGCAAATGGTTTTGCGTATGTTACACGAAAGGTATAATCATTAAGCGCCTCAACTCTCTTAACTTTTAAAAAATCACCGGCATAAGCTGTGGGTGTTTTCGGATCAATGGTGACCTGATAGGTGTAGAGAACATCGGCAGAAGTAAAAGGATAGCCGTCGTGCCACTTGACGCCTTTGCGCAAATGAAATGTTATAACAAGGCCGTTTTGCGAAATTTCCCACGATTCGGCCAGATCGCCGACAATGTTCATGTCCTTGTCGTATTTAACCAGGCCGTTGTAAACCATGCCCGCAATATTGTGGGAAGCCGAATCGGAGGCCAGAAGCGGAATCAGATTACTGGCGTCGCCTATATCACCTTGCACCAGAATGTCGCCATAAGCCGGTTTTTTGTCTGATAAAGGTTGAGCAATATCCGCCGCTGGCTTTTTGCCGCATGCGACTATTAATACGATTATCAGAGATAAGAAAATTAAAAGACGAACTACACGCATGGGAGTAAACTATCGCAGTCACAGAAGCATTGCAATGAAATTTTACAATTTATCCCGTTTATTTTCGATGGCGGGATATATGCCTGCCCATTCGTTTTTTATGCGTCTTATGAGTGTCGGGTTGTCTGTTTGCGCGATTTTGAATCTTACTTTGTTTAAATTTAGTGACAAATTCCTTTGAGGCAAAATATTTATCCGCGAAAGAAACGATGAAAGATTCCTTGTATTTCGGAGGAACAAGCGTAAGCGGCCACATGTGCTTTATGATAATATCCTTTTCGATATCATTTAAAACAAAATATTTACTGGCATTAGCGAGAGCTATCTTGGGATGTTCGATACCGTGGTATTTTTCTTCGGGAAGGTCGGGAACATCATGATTTCTCCAATCATACAGAAAAAAATCATGGAGAAGCCCGCCGCGGGCCGCGGATTGGTAATCAAGTTTAAGAAACTTGCACACCTTGTATGAAAAATAAGAAACATCCATCGCGTGTTCGTAAATAGAAGAATTATGATGGTAATGCAGCTTGAGCTTCAGAACTTCGTCGTGTTCATGGATATCTTTAATTATCTCGTAAAATTCTTTTTCAAAAGGCCTCCGTCCATCTTTACCGGGAATGATTTTGCCCGGAATGGATTTTAAAAACGAGCTAATCTTATTTTTGATTTCAGCGTTGATGTTGTTATCAATGTATCTGCTCAGATTAGGAAACGCGGTTCTGAGACGTTTGAAGGAATTGAATATATTTTCGATTTCAGTGTTGCTCAGATTAAAATATTCAGAGTACAGATAGGCAATTTTTCTTCTGAACTCAGCAATAGATAAAATAGAAAAAATAAAGTCCGTGACGCCATAAACAAACAGGACAATGGATGCGATTCGGAGAAATGACCGATCCAACGATTGGACATAATTTAAAACAGCCGGATGAATAAATATGATAAATATTATGGCCATGAAAGCCCATACCATTGAAAAGAGCAAACACACCCTGCCATGAATATTAAACTTGTTTTCCGAATAGTCCCACAATTTCAATTGAAATGCTTTTTCGAATATGAAACCTGTTAAATATTCGATTGTGGTCAAAATAATGCCGTACGCTATAAATTTGATTGGCAGTGGCCAGGTATGAATTAAAGATTCCAGTAATATGATAAAACATGTGCAGAACCCGTAAAGGGGAACAAATGGTCCATATAAAAAACCGGCGTTGATAAGTTGGCGTTGAGTTATGGACCTGTAAACTACTTCTATAATCCACCCCATGAAAGAGTAGATCGCAAAGAGGATAATTATGTGGAATATTATTATATTATCAAATATCATTAGATATCTTTTTCACATCTTTAAAGTTAAATATAAAAGCCTTATTTCTTGGCCATGAAGTTTAGTATTTTGATCGCACAAAAATTAAAAATAGACAGGTTGGATAAAGCATTTATAATATTAAATATCTGTTGTCAATGAATCTCTATTGCGCTAGTTGAGTAAGCCGACATGGTTAAAATACAACTTGATATTGTCAGGATTTGTTTAAACTAAAAAAAGGCGCGTGGTTGGAAGTGAAAAATGCCGGCGTGCGTCTGATTATTTGCGCGACTGCCGGATGTTTTTTGAAGGTTTTCTCCAGGAAATTGCGCACGGCAGGCCGCTGCCAGCCCAGAGGATGCTGAAAATTTTTGTAAAGAGATAAATCGCCTTTATAAAAATCATGCGTAGCCAGTCTTTTAGCCTCAACACTCCGGCACGGCAAATTAAAAATGGCCAGATTTAAAAAATCAATGCAATCATGATGCTGACAAACGAATTCCAGTGTCTTTACAGCGCTTCTTTCAGTTTCCGGCGGTGTGCCGAAAAGAAAATAACAATACGTGGAGATGTTTGCTCTTTTCAGCGTTCTTAAAACCGCGGAAGCTATCGGCAAATCAATTCCTTTATCGAGTTGATCAAGAACACTCTGATCCCCGGATTCGATTCCCAGCTTGAGCATTTTGCATCCGCTGCGTTTTAAGGATAAACAAAAATCAACATCGGCTAAATGTGGGGTGATTCGGGTGAAGCCATACCAGGGCGCTCCCGGAGGCTTTTGCGCCAGAGCTTCCAGCAGCGATGGCGAAATAGAACTATCCAGAATATGAATTAATGAAGGATTCAAAAGTCTGGTCATGATTTGCAACTCTTGTGTTACACGGGAAACTTTCAGAGGAAAATAAGAAGCGCCTTCTGCTTTTTCAGGGCAAAAAGCGCATTTGTGCCAATAGCAGCCGCGCGCGCCGCTATATGGCAGAATCTGGCCCGGCGATAAATATTGATCAACCGGAAAACCCTTATAATCGGGCGCTGAGTTGTGCTCGCCATTTTTTATTCCCATAATCTCCAATAATTTTCTTTCTCCCGCGCCTTCGACTATTTCATCGGCGAGGCCGCCAAAAGTATTTCTGTTGGCGCCAAGCTTAAACCATGAGGTAATAAGTGATCCGCCTAAAATAATTTTCTGTGACGGATTGATTTGTTTGATAAAGCCGATCATGGCAAAAGCGCATAGCGCCTGACTGAGATAGTTTAAAGAAAAACCGATAAAATCAGGATTGCCCGCCAGAGCGTTTGTTAGACGATACTGAAAGTAAGGATAGAAAGGATTGGCTTGCGGTTTTTCGGATGCGGATATCAGGTCGGCGCTTTTTACCGGAGAGTGGTGTTGATCCTGATAATCGGCAAGCGACAGATCAACGCCCCATGACTTACCAGCCACATTTAAAAGATGGTTAGTATCCATAACCGCCCGCTGGTAGTGGCTTGAACTTTGGTATGTGGCGTTATCTTTCAGCGCGGCGAGATTTATTTCCATTTTTTTACAGGCGCGCGTCGTCCAGCGGTCGTTGGTTATATTTTTATTTGAAGCATGGTGTAGTAAAAAAAAGATGCCTTCCAGATTCGCGTCAATAACTTCATGGTGAATACCATTTTCATTCAAACAGGCAGATAACTTTCCGATGCCCGCGGGCGGTTCTGAGCATTTGGCTATCGGCGGATGGATTAGAATTATTTTTGGCATCACAGTTTATCAATTTAAATCAAAGCGAATTTTGTTGGCGTCGTTGTCGGCTTCCCAGAATGTATGTAAATACGGGAGTGCCTCTCCGAGGGGGGCACAATAAAAAAGATCGTTTCCTTGCCGTTGAGCCACGCCATTATGGCGTGCCTCACATACGCCTCGTTGCCTGGAGCCTAGCCACCTCAATAGCATCTTTGATTTAAAAATGATATTGCTTAAAAAAGATGTTAATTTATTCTTAGTACGTAATTTTTGTGTTAGCACGATTGATTTTACGGCCTTCCTTTGGGCTTGACAGCGGGGAAACTTTAAGCAATAGTCACTTCGCATACTGGCTGATGTTGTTATGTTTTGGCCGGAAGTATTTGAAGTAATACGTAAAGCCCAAATAATCGGTATTTTTGCTATTCCGGCATATGCTGGAGGAAGCGGCGCTAAGCCCGGCGGATGTCGGAAGAATCAAGGATTAATGATCGGCGGCTTGCTTTTTTTAAATAGATGGTTATGTTGGTGCCATAAGTCGTAATTTAAAATATTACAATAATTATCAGGTAATTTGTGAAAATAAATTTTTTTTATATTAGAACTAAAATAATATTTGCACTGGCTATTGCGCTATTTATGGCGCTCATTGCCGGTACAACGTTTGGGGCGGATAAATATCCGGCGCCTCGGGGAGCGGTCAATGATTTTGCCAATATTATTGATACGGAAAGCGCGGCTAAAATGGAAGCTCTTGCGCGGGAAGTTTTACAGAAAACCGGTACGGCAATTGTTGTTGTCACTGTGCCTACTATCGGGGAGAACGAAGATTATAATTTTTACGCCAATGGACTTTATAAAGCCTGGGGCATCGGTAAAAAGGGAGAGGACAAAGGCGTCTTAATATTTTTAACTCTTAAGGAAAGAAAAATCCGTATTGAAACCGGTTATGGCGTGGAAGGTATTTTGCCGGATGGCTTGGTCGGTGAAATCAGAGATAAATATTTAAAGCCTCAACTTCAGGCAGGCAATTATGGCAAAGCCTTTTACGATACAATGTATGTGCTTAGCTCTTACATTGCAAAAGATGCCAATGTTCAACTGAACGATTCGTCTCAGCCGTTGCCATACCGGCAAGACGTTCGGCAAGTGAAAAAAGGCGTTAACATTTTTGGGCTCATTTTTTTCTTCATTGTAGCGGCTCTACTTTTGGGCACAAGAACAGGGAGATCAATGCTTCCCTGGATACTGTTGATGTTTTTAGGCGGCGGCGGACGCGGCGGGGGCGGCGATGGCGGTTTCAGCGGCGGATTTGGCGGTTTCGGCGGAGGCATGAGCGGCGGCGGCGGCGCCGGTGGAGATTTTTAATAAATTAAAAGGGTGTGTGCAATGGCAAAAATACCAGATAAACCACAAGACATTTTTGTTCCGTTAACGCAGGATTTTCTAAAAATATTTAATAAGGAACTGGTTTCCCTGATTTTGTACGGCAGCGCTGCCAGCGGTCATTATATAAAGGGAAAATCGGATATTAATTTGCTGGTTGTGCTTACGTCCACCGGCATGGACAAATTGGCTGATGTATTGGATACCGTACAGGTATGGAAAAAAAGCCGCGTCGCTGTGCCACTGGTTATGACAAAGGCGTTTATTGAAAAATCTCTGGATTGTTACCCGATAGAATTCCTGAATATGCGCAACCGCCACATTTTAATTTATGGCGAGAATGTTCTGGAACAATTAAAATTCAAGCCGGAAGATTTGCGTCTGCAAATTGAAAGGGAGTTGAAAGGGAAGTTAATTCTGCTGCGTAATGGTTATCTGGAATCCGGAGGAAGCGCGAGGCAGTTGAAACAACTGATCAACAGGTCATTTACTGCGTTCACTTCAATATTCAATGCCCTGCTTTATTTAAAACAGGAATCAGCGCCGCATCATAGACGCGATACGATAAAAGAAATAGCGAAGTTGTTTACGGTTGATGCGGGAGTATTCTTAAGTTGCGCCGATATTAAGGAAGGGATTGATAAGCTTTCAGGAAAAGAAGTTGAGGCAGTCTTCAAAAAATATTTGCAGGAAGTAGAAAAAATTTGCGATATTGTTGATGCTTTATAGTTTATAAATTTAATATTATGCAGGAGGAAAGAAATGGATTCAAAAAAGAAAACTTTAATCATTGTGTTGGCAGTGATTGTTTTTCTGGCTATCGCCGCTTATTCTTTTTTTGCGGGCAATTACAATAAATTTGTTCAGTTGGATACGACAGTTAAAAGTTCATGGGCGCAGGTAGAAAATCAATTGCAGCGGCGTTATGATCTGATTCCCAATCTGGTGGAGACTGTAAAGGGTTACGCCAAGCAGGAAAAAGATGTTTTGGTGGAAGTAACCAACGCCCGCGCTAAGGTCGGCGGTGCCGGAAATGTTTCCGATAAGATTTCGTCCAATAATGAATTGACTGGCGCTCTAAGCAGATTAATGGTTGTTGTGGAAAAATATCCCGATTTGAAATCCAATCAAAATTTCATGGCGCTGCAGGATGAACTGGCGGGAACGGAAAACAGAATCGCCGTGGAAAGAATGAGATACAACGAGGCCGTACAAATTTATAATCAGACGATAATCTCATTCCCGGCAAATATTGCTGCGTCAATTCTTAATTCATTTGGTAAACGCAAATTCGAAGAGGCTGCATTTTTCAAAGTCGATGAAGTAGCGAAAGCAGCGCCCAAAGTAAAATTCTAATCTTAAATAAAATTTGAATTGCTTACTCAATCAAAGCCCTGCACCTTTTCGCAAGAAAGGTTCAGGGCTTTTTCTTTTTATTATTCCAAAGCATCAGTCTGACTTCTTCTTTTTTAATAATAAAATTATCAGACCGGTTTCAGAATCGAACTGAACAGCAAGCATTGCATTGTTTGCCCGACGGGTTTGAAGCCCGCGGCCGGCGCCAGCCGACTTAACCGGTCAAAAGAGGGGGAAAATTTTTATTTAAGAATTACCTTTATTGGATAACCATGTCATGCTATGAATAAACATGTCTAATGATAGTTTTCCATGACAAAATTCACAATGAATGATAAATTAGTAAAAGAGAAAACAATTCTAAGATTTAAGAGCTAAACTTTAAGTAATTAATTTTTAGGTTTTACTTAAAATTTAAAACTTTCTTTCACCCCAGGCCAAACTAATGGTCTTCCCTTTGTTGGATCGATTCGAAATATATGGGAATAATTTATTTTGACAATGCGGCTACGTCCTGGCCGAAGCCGCCTGAAACAATTGCTGCCATGCAAAATTATATGCAAAATATCGGCGGTAGTCCCGGTCGTTCCGGACATCGTTTGTCTGTTGAAGCAGCGCGGATAGTTTTCGATACCAGGGAGAAACTTGCTATGTTGTTCAATGTTTCTGACCCTCTCCATATCGTGTTGACCAAAAATGCGACCGAGGCCTTGAATATTGCGATTTTCGGCTTTTTAAAGCCGGGGGATCATGTCATCACTTCGGGCATGGAGCACAATTCAGTTATGAGACCTCTGAGGGCAATGGAAGCCAGAGGCGTCGACGTAACTGTTATTTCTTGTGACAGAGAAGGGCTAATTGATCCGGAACAAATTGTCAGAGCGATCAGAAAAAAAACAAAGGCGATATTTATTACGCATGCTTCCAATGTTACGGGAGGAGTCATGCCTGTTACCGATATCGGCCGTGTCGCCCGGGAACACGGGTTGATTTTTTGTGTGGATGCCGCCCAGACGGCGGGATGTTATCATATTGATGTTACGGAAATGAATATTGACCTTATGGCTTTTACCGGACACAAATCTCTTTTTGGACCTTCGGGAACCGGCGGACTCTATATCCACGAAGGTTTGGAAAAAATCATAGAGCCCATTTGCGTCGGCGGAACGGGTAGCCGTTCGGAGGTGGAAGAGCAGCCGGATTTCCTGCCAGACCGTTTTGAAGCGGGCACACCCAATACGGCTGGCATTGCCGGTTTGAAGGCGGGGGTTGAATTTGTTTTGTCTAATGGCATCAATCAAATTAAAGTCAAAGAAGAAAATCTGGTGAAAATGTTTATTGAGGGCGTAAGGGATTTGCCGGGCATAATTCTTTATGGACAAACCTCTGCCGATCGCCGGATACCTGTTGTATCTTTCAATATTGCCGGGATGGATCCGGGTACCGTCACTCTGGAACTCGATGAGCGCTTTAATATTATGATACGTTCCGGTCTGCATTGTGCGCCTTGTGCTCATAAAACCATCCATACCTATCCCTCAGGTACCGTGCGCTTCAGTTTCAGTTATTTCAATACGAAAGAGCAGATAATCGAATCAATTGAGGCGTTAAAAGAAATAAGTAAAGAGAGAAAAAATATATGACGAAAATTAAAATTGTTGATGCCAGAGGGCTTTCCTGTCCGCAACCGGTTGTTCTGGCCAAGCAGGCTTTTGAATCCAATGAGCAGGTCATAGTGATTGTTGATAACGAAACAGCGCTGGAAAATGTCAATCGCCTTGGCAGCAAACTTGGCTGTGAGGTAAAGATCGAAGCCAAAAACGGCAAAATATACGAAATTCACTTGATGCGCAATGCCGATTGCAATGCAGATCAAAACGCTTTTGTTACGTCCTGTGCAGCAAGACAAGGTCGGCCGGGACCTTTTGTTATCGTGATTGCCGGAGACAAAATGGGGCGGGGAAATGATGAACTGGGTCACGTTCTTGTTAAGACCTTCCTTCATACTGTTGCCGGACAGGCCCAAAAACCGGATGTGATGATATTCTATAATACCGGCGCTAAACTGACAGTTCAGGGTTCGGATGTCCTTGATGATTTGAAAAAACTGGAAAGCAAAGGTGTGCAAATTCTTGTTTGCGGAACTTGTCTGAACTATTTCGAGATCAAGGATAAGCTTGCCGTGGGCATAATTTCCAATATGTATGATATTGTAGAAATCATGAGTAGCGCGGGACGATTAATCACGCCATGACCGGTCAGAATTCAAATTATGTAATATTGTTTAGAACGGTGAGTTACGCTTTAAAAGCGGAAAAGATTCTCAAACCCGAAGGGCTGCCTCACAAGCTCATTCCCGTTCCGAAGCATATCAGCTCGGATTGCGGAGTTTGCCTGCTGGTTCATACGGATGTGAAAGATAAAATTGTTGCTTCCCTTAAGGGTAAGGTCGATATAGAAAATATCAGAGAGCTTGCCGATTGAATAAGATGGTGATGCCTGATTTTTTAATTTTCTTGACACATAAGCGGCTTCTTCCCTATAATCAATACATACCATTTCGCTTGTAATTGCCACTTGCAAGTGGCAATTACCGGTAAGATAAGGGTACTTATTCATTATGCGCTTCCCTGCGGGATGCGATTCCGATTTTTTGCTAATTTTGTTGGCAACCGTGTTATCCTTTGAAAGCAAAACGGTATAACATTCTTATATAAAAATATTTTCCCCGCAGGAAACTGCCTTAATAGACTTGCATAAATTTTCATAAAATTGTCAAAGCACGGCTATATATGATTCTCAGGGTGATAGAAGATGAAAGGTAAATGTCCTCAACAAAAAGACAGGAAAAATCCAAAATACAGCGAAAATATATGGGCGCGGGAAGTTTTTAGTAATGGTTGGCAATCCCTGCAAAGTATTATTGGAAGTTCTCCCATTCCCGCGTTTATCATCGGCAAGGACCATCTGATTATCTACTGGAATAAGGCTTTGGAAGAACTTAGCGGAATCAAGGCCGAAGAGGTAATAGGCACCGGACAGCAATGGCGGGCATTTTATAAAACGGCAAGGCCCTGTATGGCTGACTTGCTTGTTGATAAATTTCAGAAAAAGATCCCTCAATGGTATGCTAATAAATTCATCAAATCGAAATTGATTGACGGCGCCTATGAGGCTACTGATTTTTTTCCGGAACTTGGGAAAAAGGGAAGATGGCTGCGATTTACCGCCGCCGTTATTCGAAATTCCAAAAACGCCGTTATAGGGGTTGTGGAAACTCTCGAAGATATAACCCTGGCGAAAAGAGCGGAAGAAGCCTTATTGAAGGCTCATGAAGAGCTGGAAATCAAAGTAAAGGAACGTACGCGTAAACTGACGAAAACTAATAAGGCTTTAAAAGAAACAACAGATCATTTATCTCTTATTCTGGAGTTCCTTCCTATCGTTTCTTATACTTGTAATGCCGATGAGAATCTAACAATTACTTTTGTCAGCAAACGCGTCAAGGAAATTACCGGATACACACCTGCTCAATTTACAGGCAATCCTTCCTTCTGGCAGGATCATATCCATCCTGAAGACCAGCAGGATATTCTCAAAAAGTTGAAATCGGCGAAGAACACAGGAACTCACCAGTTTGAGTATCGTTTTCAAACGGCAGACGGTTCTTATCGTTGGTTTTCCGATCATCGCCGTCTGATAAAATTGAGCAATCGCTCACGAAGTTACATGGTAGGAGCATGGCAGGATATAACTGAGGATAAAAAAATCCGCCAGGAGGGAGAACTCCGCCTGCAGCAGATGATTCAATCCCATAAATTAAAAGCCCTCGGTGAAGTTGTAACGGGCGTCGCTCACGAAATAAACAATCCGGTCAGTTTTATTGCCAACAATATTCCACTTTTGGAAGAAATGTGGACTGCCATTGAACCGATTCTCGCCAGTGATGGAGCGTCCAATCCGGATTGGGGTGATAAAGGTTTAGGTTATGTGGAAGTTTGTACAAATATGAAAGAAATTATTGAGGAGTTCAAAATAGCTTCTCAACGAATCAAGCGCGTCATCTCCGGCCTCAAAGAATTCGCCCGTACGGATGAAACAGAGCAAAAAAAACCGGTTAAAATTGAGGAAGTCATTCATGGAGTATTGATTATTGTCGGCGCTCAGGTCCGCAAGACCGTCTCCCGCATGGACCTTTACGTCGACAGCGATCTGCCGATTATTCAGGGACATTTCCAAAAGATAGAGCAGGTAATTGCCAATTTGTTAATTAACGCGCATCAATCCATTCCGCCGGATAGAAAAGGAAGAATAATTATCACCGCCAGAAGTATTGAAAGATTGAACGCGATTCTGATTGAAATTGAAGATAACGGAATCGGTATGGAAAAAGAAGTGCTGGATCATATCTTTGAACCTTTCTTTACGACTCGCCGTGATTTGGAAGGGACGGGTTTGGGACTTTCCATCTCTTATGGACTCATTAAAGAGCATCGGGGAATAATAGGAGTCCTTTCCAGTCCCGATATAGGAAGCCGGTTTTCTATCTACCTTCCTCTTGATGGCAAAACACAAATAAATATTCGTCCTGCCATACTTTGCTGTGACAGTGACATTTCTTATCTTGATGAAATAAAAATGAGCTTTGCCGATATTATTAATTGGCGCTGCGGTTTTGAAGATACTTGCGAAGATATCATCGCTTATCTTGAAGCTCATCCTGAAGTGGACATTTTCATTTCAGAAATAAATCTGCCGGCAATAAACGGTTGGGAATTGTTAAAAAAAATCAAGGAACGTTTTCCGCTTTTGTCCGTAATTCTTTACTCTGGTGATCCCCATGCCGGCAAACCGGAAGGAATAATAGCCGGCAAATATGATTATGTCCTTAAAAAACCTTTTAGCATGTTGCAATTAAGAAATATAATTCGTGAAATAGGAAGGCAGAGATTATGAGAATCCTGATTGTCGATGATGAAGAAGTCGCTCTAAATTCAGTGAAACGTTTGCTAAAATGGCGGGGCATCCGGAATGTG
This sequence comes from Smithella sp., assembly GCA_052139735.1. GTDB lineage: Bacteria > Desulfobacterota > Syntrophia > Syntrophales > Smithellaceae > Smithella. Next base: position 60,794 of record JBKQWB010000091.1, read on the forward strand.
GATATATGTAATAACGGCAAGGATGCCATTAACAAAATTAAAGAAACTGAGTTTGATATTGTGCTTCTGGATCTGCTCATGCCGGAAATTGACGGATTGCAGGTTCTGGAATCAACAAAACCTTTTCGTCCCCATACGGAATTTATCATTCTCACAGCTATTGATGATATTCCCACTACTGTTAAGGCAGTTCGTCTTGGCGCTTATGATTATCTGGTTAAACCGGTAGATAACGATCTTCTATTCCTGGCTATTGGGCGAGCCTATGAACATAGAGGATTGCTCATAGGTTTATCGGCATCAGCAGGGTACAGCAAAAGTAAGGTTCCGAATGCTTTCGCTGAGATTATCACTCAATGTCCACAGATGTGTTCCCTTTTATCCTATGCCCAGGTTATGGCCGGAGGCGGCAATCCGATCATGGTTACCGGAGAATCGGGAACCGGCAAGGAACTGGTTGCCAAAGGTATTCATCAGGCTGGGCCCATGCCCCAAGGCCCTTTCATTGCTGTTAATGTCAGCGCGATTCCTGCCAGTATGTTTGAAAGCCAGTTTTTTGGTCACGCCAAAGGAGCATATACCGGCGCGGAGATGCCGCATCGGGGCTATTTCGAACAGGCGGATGGCGGGACTCTTTTTCTGGACGAAATCGGAGAATTGCCGGTTGGCCTGCAAACAAAACTGCTCCGTGTGCTGGAAGAAAAGTCTTTTTATCCTCTGGGTTCATCAAAACCGATTTGGGTGGATGTAAGAGTTGTATCCGCTTCCAACAGAAACATTGAACAGGCATGCAAGGAGGGCAATTTCAGACTGGATCTGCTCTACCGGCTGAAATCGGCCCATATCCACCTGCCTCCTTTACAGGAAAGATCAGGTGATATTCCTTTGCTTTCGTCTCATTTCCTTCGCAAATCATGTCATAATTATAAAAAAGAAATTCTCGGTTTCAGTCCTGAAGCCATGGATTTATTAAACAGCAAGCACTATCCGGGAAACATCCGTGAATTGGCTCAAATTATTGAGAATGCCGTTCTTCTGGCCGATTCAAATCTTATTTTCCCTCGTCATTTGGGTATGGTGTCAACTAATCCATCTCCTTTTGCGCGCCAATTAAGCACGTTGAAGGAAAACGATGAAGCACATTTGATTTATGTTTTAACCAATGCAAATGGTGATCGCGGTAAGTCTGCACAAATTCTTGGAATAACCGTCAGACAACTTCAACGCAAAATTGCCGCCATGAAAAAAAATCCTCAGTGGGAATTAATTCTGCGCGACATTTAAGTCATAAGAGGTGACATAAATGTCTCCATTGATAATCTCTTGTAATTAAAGCATTTTTCATCTTCAAATATACGTGAACATTCTCGGAACTGTTTTCCCGGTGACTTTTATTTCTTTTTTTTACCGATTCTCTTTTCTAATAATTCATGAATATCAGACGGACGATTGTGGAATATTTTATGGGTCAGAGTGTCTTCCCCCGGAAGCGATAGTTCATAATCATTTAACAACACTGCATTTCTGCCTATACAGGAATGACAGATAGAAACTAATTCAGGTTTTATCTACAGGCACTCCCGGAAATAAAATACAAAATAATAATTCATGGCATGGCTGTTGCTTTTATGATTATTGAAAGGAAAGGTGACGATGAAAGCTTTTACCGCAAAGCTCGTAGATTTAACTCAAAATAATGCGGAAACAATTGCCCGGCAATGGGCAAAGGATGTGAAAACTAACGAGAAGACTTATACCTATCATGAAGAAACTGAGGCAAAGATTCTTCTCCAGGCTAAATATTTTTACAATAATTTTCAATTAATGTTTTTCAATGAGTCGCCATATGAACAGGCAAAAGAAATTTTCGATAAATATGCGGAGGAAAGATACAAAGAAGGAATCCCTCTTCACGAAGCATTGTATGCTTTGATTCTTATGAGACGGCATATGTGGTTATACGCGGAATTTCAGTCACTGTTTAATATCGAGATAGATCACCGCCAGGCAGTGGAAAGTCTCAGCCGGACAATTCTTATGTTCGATTATATTATGTATGTTGTTACCAGGAAATTCTGGAAGCTGATGAAGCTGGAATGGCAGGCAAAAGAAAATACGAAGTGATTGAGCATGGTAAGTTCAAATTAGCAAAATATTTATTTCATAACAGTTTTGTAAAAAAAGGGACGTTAAATGCAAGCTTACGCCGCAAAACTTATTGATCTTATAGAGCTCAAATCTGAGAATATTGCCAAACAATGGGCCGATGATGTGATGAAGCATAGCAGAACGCCCTCATATCACTCTCTGCCGAAAGACATGGTAATCACGCAGGGAATAAATTTTTACAGACTGTTTCGCCGGATGTCTCTGGCCGAAAACCCATATGAAGAGGCCAAAACATTTTCCTGGATATATGCCGAGAATTTCTACCGCAAAAAGATACCCCTTCAGGAGGCTATTTACGCGCTGATGCTGATGAGAAGAAACCTCTGGCTTTACGCGGAATTTCAGGGGACATTTTTCACCGCTCTGGAGAAACAGCAGGCGGTAGAAAGTCTGAATCGAACAATTCTTATGTTCGATTATGTGTCCTATCAGGTTACGGAGAAGTATCAGGAATTGACCAATGGTGAAGTGGAAAAAATACTTCGCGCTGTAAAAACACTGATGGTGAAGGGCTGTATAGGTGGTGAGAAGAGCATATATAAATTAGGGCTGGTGACCATCTTTTTGATTGCCGCCGTTATTTTAACGTACTATTACCATTCAGTTCTCGGAACAGAAGTGGTTTTTACTCATCTGTTTTACCTTCCGATTGTTTGGGCCTCGGTTTGCTATGGCAGCAGGGGCATCTATGTAGCCATTTTTCTTGCCGTTTTGATTTTGACCAGCCACGCGATTTTCTTGAAAGGAATACCATTTTCAGAAGACATTATTCGCGCTTTAATGTTTGTCGTGGTCGGTGGCGTAATAGGTTGGCTTATGGAAGACATTAGAAAATTGAAAGAGTTGTTTAGATAACTTTTTAGTAAAAATTTTATAATAAGAGGAGATGAACGTGGAAAGCGAGCAAGTCAATAAAGGAAAAGTTTTATCCGTTCGCAGCAGCGTCGTTGATGTCCACTTTCCCAAGGCGCCTTCGATTCGTAATGTCCTTAAAGCTGGTGATAATGAACAGGTTATAATAGAAGTTTTTACCCAGCTTGACAACAATACTGTCAGGGGTGTTGCCCTGACGCCGACTCAAGGTCTGGCCAGAGGCTCAACGGTCATTGATACAGGCAAACCGCTTGAGGTTCCCGTGGGCAGAGAACTTATGGGAAGGGTTTTTAATGTTTTCGGACAGACAATCGATAAGAAAGGGAATGTTGAAGACGTAGAAATACGCTCCATTCACAGGGAACCGATTCCTCTTCGTGATCAATCGACAGTGTCGGAAATTTTTGAAACCGGAATAAAAGCCATTGATGTTCTGGCGCCGCTGGAGAGGGGTGGGAAAGCAGGCCTTTTCGGCGGAGCGGGTGTCGGCAAGACAGTGCTCATTACGGAAATGATTCATAATACCGTCAGCCACCATGAAGGTATGAGCATCTTCTGTGGCATCGGTGAACGCTGCCGCGAAGGCGAGGAGCTTTACCGTGAAATGGAAGAAAGCGGAGTTCTGGGCAATACGGTCATGGTTTTCGGTCAGATGAACGAGCCGCCGGGAGCGCGTTTCCGGGTTGGACATGCGGCGCTGACGATGGCGGAGTATTTTCGCGATGACGCCAAGCAGGATGTGCTCCTGATGATCGACAACATTTTCCGTTTCATTCAGGCAGGCATGGAAGTTTCCGGACTTCTGGGGCAATTGCCTTCGCGTCTTGGTTATCAGCCGACATTAGCCACGGAGCTGGCCGAACTTGAAGAGCGAATATGCAACACCAAAACCGGTGCGATCACATCAATCCAGGCTGTGTATGTACCGGCGGATGATTTTACCGATCCTTCAGCCGTGCATACCTTCGGCCATCTTTCCGCGACCATTGCCCTTTCGCGAAAGCGAGCCAGCGAAGGTTTGTATCCGGCCATTGATTTGCTCCAGTCCGGCTCTAAAATGCTGATGCCGAACATAGCCGGCGAACGTCATTACAAGGTTGCGCAGGAAATACGCAAAACGCTGGCAATTTATGAAGATCTCAAAGACATTATCGCCATGCTGGGCATTTCCGAGCTTTCCCGCGAGGATCAACGCACGGTGTTTCGCGCCCGGCGTCTGGAGAGATTTTTTACTCAGCCCTTCTTTGTGACCGAACAGTTTACAGGAACGGCGGGAAAGATGGTGTCGCGTGAAGAAACTCTTGCTGGTTGCGAACGCATACTTAATGATGAATTTGCCGAGTACCCGGAACGAGCGCTTTATATGATTGGCTCAATTGATGAGGCGAAAATTTCCCATGATGCTTAAAATTTTATTGCCTGCGGAAGTATTGATGAAGCAGGAAGTAAAAAAGATAGTTGCCGAGGCGGAAAACGGGTCCTTCTGCCTGATGCCGAACCACATTGATTTTGTCGCCACACTTGCGCCGGGCATATTCGCGTATGTCCCTGCAGAGGGGGGGCAGGAAATACTGGCGATGGATGTTGGCACGCTGGTGAAAAAAGGATCGGATGTACTGGTTTCAACACGTAACGCCGTGCGTGCATCCGATCTGGGAAAACTAAAACAAGTGGTTGTTGAACAATATGATGTTTTGGATGAACGTGAAAAACTGGTTCGGTCTGCTTCGGCCAGATTGGAGGCTTCACTAATCAGACGTTTTGTGGAATTGAAATAGCTGTGCATTAAACCGTCCAGCTGCTGCGTTATGCGGCGTCCTACTTCGTTGCGGCGTATAAAAAATACGCCTCACTTCATAGGACTTGCAAGTCTTGCATCCGGGCTTTTTAACGCACAGTGGTGAATAAGGAATAAAAAAGGGAGCGTAAAACATGGTTGAAATAAGACGAACATCCAGTTCGCGCCGCCGGAAGATAGCTGATCATTTCACCGAACAGGTGGCCAAAAAAGAAGCGCTGCGGCTGAGGGGACTTCGCCATAAAGATGAGACCGTATGGTTCGGTCTGGGGATGTTCGGCATTATCGGCTGGGCGGTGGCCATTCCAACGCTGGTTGGGATCGCTTTTGGTTTATGGATTGATCGCACATGGCCATCCCAATACTCCTGGGCGCTGATGTTCCTTGTTGCCGGCGTCATAGTTGGCTGCATCAACGCGGCCTACTGGGTCAGGAAAATACGCAGCAGAATTATTGAAGAGGACTGAAATGAATTTGAACACATTATTTATCCTCATTCTGATGTTCATGGCGGGACTGGCGCTGGGGGCTTTCTACTTTATAAGCCTGTGGGAGACCGTGCGCAGACTTGAGCGGACTGGAGGCGGTGCGCGTCTGCTGGCTATCAGCTTTGTGGTGCGGCTGGCGATCATCTTAATAGTGTTTTTCTTTCTGATGCATGGCCATTGGGAGAGGTTGGCGGCGGCTATGATCGGATTTGTGGTGATACGTAAAATCCTCACATATCATCTTGGGCCGCAAAAGGCAGTGAAAGTCAGTTCATTAACAGAAAATGTGGCTGGCAGGTATTGATAAACAGATCAAGGAGTCCATATGGAAGTCGTATCTCTGAATCAAATAAGTCCTGATCAAGTGATCCTATGGAGTTGGGGATTTATCAGCCTTAACGTGACTATCCTGTATACCTGGCTGGTGATGGGTATTCTGGTTGTCGGTTCCTGGCTGATCACACGCAATCTTTCTTCGGAAATGAATGTGTCGCGCTGGCAGCATTTTCTGGAAGTGATCATTTCCACTATTCGTGGTGAAATAAGTGAGATGACGAAAAAAGGCGCTGATCATTATGTTCCGCTGGTCGGCACGCTCTTTCTGTTTATTTGCACATCCAATGTTCTGGTTATTGTGCCGGGATTTGTTGCGCCGACGTCTTCCATTACAACTACAGCGGCGCTGGCTGCCTGCGTATTTATTGCCGTTCCGTATTATGGGATATCACGCGTCGGCATTCTTAATTATGTTAAGGAATATTTTCAACCAACGTTCATTTTTTTCCCGTTCCACGTCATGGGCGAATTGTCCCGGACGCTTGCCCTGACCGTTCGTCTTTTTGGCAATATTATGAGTCATGAGAAAGTCATCGGGATATTGCTGGCCGTCACACCCTTCCTGTTCCCGGTAGTTATGCAGATACTGGGGCTTTTGATCGGCGTGATTCAAGCCTATATTTTCGCGATCCTTTCCATGGTTTATATAGCCTCAGCGCTTAGCGCTGAGGATGATGTTCACGAGGAACTAAAGAAAGAAGGCTCTCCAGCCTGACAAAATTTGATTAAAGGAGGAGTATTTATGGACAGTGTAAGTCTCGTCGCGATGGCCTCGATTATCGGCGCGGGTTTAGCAATGGGGATTGGTTCGATTGGTCCTGGACTGGGCATGGGGCAGGCAATCGCCCAGGCGCTGGCCGCAATCGCCCAGCAGCCGGATGAGAGGAATTCATTAACAAGGACGCTTTTTGTAGGATTGGCCATGATTGAGTCTATAGCCATTTATTGCTTTGTTATTTCCATGATTCTGATTTTTGCTAATCCTTTCTGGGTTCACGTTATTAAGTGAGGGGGATGATCCATGCATATAGACTGGTTTGTTTTTTCAGCGCAAATCTTTAATTTCCTTCTGCTCATATACTTGTTGAAGCGCTTTCTTTATGGGCGGATCATTAAAGCAATGGATGACCGGGAAGCAAAAATCGCCGCGCGCTTTGCCGATGCCGAAGAACTGAAAGTCAAGGCCAACGAGCAGGCGGAGCTTTACGAAAAACGTAACCAGTTGCTCAATGAGGCCAAAGATCAGATGCTCAATGAGGCGACGATGGCCGCTGATGCCAAGCGTAAGGAACTGATGGAAAAAGTCCGTGTGGAAGTCGATCAGGTCAAAACACGTTGGCAGGATATGCTGGTTCGCGAGCAGGACGCTTTTTTCTACGATCTGCGGCAAAGGGCAGCCAAACAATTATATGACACGGCGCGCAAGGCCTTGCGCGATCTGGCGGATGTGGATTTGGAGGAGCGGATTATCGATGAATTTCTCCGACGAATCAAAGCGCTCGATGAGAAGAAAAGCGTTCAACTCCGTAAAGCGATCAGCAGCGGCGGAAATCGGGTGACCATTCAGAGCGCTTTTAGCATTAACGCTTCGAGGCAGACACAAATTGAGGAAGCCTTGAAAAAGCAGATCACCAATGGCTTTACGATCCGTTATCTGGAGCAACCGGATATTGTGTCGGGCATAGAATTGCGGGTGAATGGAAACAAAATCGCCTGGAGTCTCAATGAATATCTGGAGACGCTGGTGGAGAGTCTGACCGAAAAACTCCAGAAAGAGGCGCATGCGGCATGAGGATAATAATGTCAGGAGGCGAAGAATGAATCAAGAGGCTAGCCAATTGGAAAATCAGGAATTAAAAACCTTCCTGGATGATACATTTGATACGATGGGAAAAGTTCTGAACGAACAAAATCCCGAATTGCGGCAATATGAAATAGGCACTGTCCAATTTGTCGGCCGCGATATTGCCAGAGTGAGCGGCTTGCCGCATATACGTGCGGAGGAACTGGTTCGCTTTGCAGGAAATTATATGGGGCTTGTTTTCAATATCGATCCGGCGGAAATCGGTGTTATCCTTCTTGATCCCAGTGAAAACCTGCAAGTGGGATCGGAAGTGCAACGCACGAAACGCGTTCTGGATGTTCCCGTGGGGGATGGGCTTTTAGGACGGGTGGTTGATCCCCTCGGACGTCCATTGGACGGTTTGGGTGAAGTCAACACAGTCATGCGCCTGCCTGTGGAAAGGCCGGCGCCGGCGGTTATGGATCGCGCGCCGGTTGTAGTGCCTCTGCAGACGGGCATTAAAGTTATTGACGCGCTTATTCCTGTCGGGCGCGGCCAGCGCGAATTGATTCTGGGCGACAGGATGACCGGCAAAACAGCCATCGCCATTGATACGATTATCAACCAGAAGGAAACAGGCATCATTTCTATTTATTGCGCTACCGGCAAGAAGAGCGCTGATGTGGCCAAGGTCATCGCAGAGTTGCGCGATCATGGCGTTATGGGATCGTGTATCGTAGTGGTGGCAACCGGTGAAGACACGCCGGGCTTGCAGTTTATTGCTCCTTACGCTGCTACAAGCATGGGCGAATACTTTGTTGAGCAGGGACGTGATGTGCTGATTATCTATGATGATTTGACATCGCATGCCCGTGCTTACCGGGAAGTATCGCTATTATTACGTAGACCGCCGGGACGCGAAGCTTTTCCCGGAGACATATTCTATATTCACTCCCGGCTTCTGGAGCGTTCCACGCATATGCGGCCGGAATTGGGCGGCGGGTCTTTGACGTCACTGCCGATTACCGAAACGGAAGCGCAGGACATGTCATCCTACATTCCGACCAATTTGATTTCCATTACGGACGGGCAGATTTATCTTTCGCCGGTGCTTTTCAGTAAAGGTATTTTGCCTGCGGTGGATGTCGGCAAATCCGTTTCCCGCGTGGGCGGCAAAACACAATTGCCCGCGTATCGTTCCGTGGCGGGAGATCTTAGGCTGTCCTACTCGCAATTTGAAGAGTTGGAATCATTCTCGCGTTTCGGCACGAGGCTTGATGAAAGTACAAAACGGATACTTGAGAGAGGCTGGCGCGTGCGCGAAATTCTCAAACAGGGGCAATACAAACCGTTGCGCGCCTCAGAGCAGATTGCCAGCCTGCTGTCAGTAACAGGCGGCGCTCTGGATAATGTTCCGATCGATAAAATACGCGAAGTGGAGGGGCGCCTTCTGCAAACCGTCAACGAGGAACTGCCGGAATTATGCGGACGGATTGAAGAGGGCAAGAAACTGGAAATGTCGGATCGTGACAGCATTATAAATAAAATCAAACCGGCCATTGCGCCGTTTGAAGAGGCTGAGGAAGCAAATGCAGACAACGGAGTCCCTGAAAAGAAGAATTAAGAGCGCTGGCGATTTGTTATCGGTGGTCAAAACGATGAAGGCCCTGGCCGCCGTGAGCATCCGTCAATATCAAAAGGCCGTGGAATCTCTCGAAGATTACAACCGGACTGTAGAGATGGGACTGCAAATTGTGCTTAAGGAACGCATGGGCGCGATGACGAGGAGTAAAAACATGGCCGTTAAGCGAATGGGAACGATAATTTTCGGTTCCGATCAGGGCCTATGCGGACAGCTCAATGAGCAGATTTCAGTTTATGCGCTGGATTATATCAAAGCAGCCGGCGTGAAAAAAGAAAACCGTAAGGTGCTTGCCGTTGGCGCGCGGGTAGCGGATTATGTGGAAGATGCAGGACAGCCTATAGATGAATTAATGGCCACGCCCAGTTCTACAGCGGGTATAACGCCGCTGGTTCAAGAAATCATCATGGTTATTGAAGAGTGGCATTTCCGTCAAAATGTTGATCATTTTATGCTGTTCTATAACGATTATATTAGCGGCGCCAACTATCGTCCTTACCATGTTCAACTTTTGCCTGTGAACCGTGATTGGCTTAAGGAAATAGCCCGAAAGAAATGGGATTCCAAGTCACTGCCAATTTACCGGATGGACGGCGACAAGATTTTCTCCTCGCTTATAAGGGAATATCTTTTCGTGTCGCTTTACCGCGCATTTGCCGAATCGCTGGCCAGTGAAAATGCCAGCCGTCTGGCCTCCATGCAGAACGCGGAAAAAAATATTGAAGAGCAAATGCAGGATTTGAACGTGCAGTTTCACCGCACACGTCAGATGACTATAACCGAAGAGCTGCTGGATATTGTTGCCGGTTTTGAGGCATTAAGTTAATAAAAGAACATCTATTGTCGATAAAAAAGGAAGGTGATCATTATGGCAGTAGAAATGCACATTTGCGGTATATGCGCCTGGCGCAGGGAATGTCAAAAAAAGTTTAAACTGTCAAAAGATTCCCCAATCGGAAGTCATTGTCCGGATTACACAAGGGATCTGTCCATCAAAACAAAAGTTGTTGATGACGAGACAGATGAAAAAGTAATAATGGACCGGATGGTCCAGCAACAAATAGCTAAATGGCGTAAATTGCTGGATCAAGTTGTCACACAGGGACTTAAGATAGAAAATTTCAAGGGAGGACCGATAATCACACTTTCAAGAGAACCTGGAGCCGGAGGAAGTGAAATTGCAAGAAAGCTGTCTAAAGCGTTAGATATGGATCTGATAGGCGGCCAGATTATTCAACACGTTGCCGACAGTGCCAAGATGAGCAGGAAAGTCATTGAATCTCTTGATGAAAAAGAAGTAAAGTTTCGGGACACCCTTCTTTTATCTATGTTTGGGGAAAATCGTCCCTGGCCGGGAGAATTTTTGCAGCATCTTATCAAAGTGATAGGGTCTATTGGAATTTTTGGTAATGTAATTCTTGTGGGCAGGGGAGCTAATTTTGTTCTGCCGAGAGAAAAAACATTCAAGGTTAGAATAATTGCTCCGATGGAACAAAGAATTAAATATTTTATGGAGGACAGAGGATATACAAAGGCTGAATCTGAACAATATGTGATCAAAACAGAAAATAACCGCAAAGCGTTTGTACGGAAATATTATGGCGCCGATGTCACTGATCCTAAACACTATGATATAGTAATAAACACAGAAAAAATATCTTTGGCGGGAGCGATTGAATCAATTATCGCGGCCAGTCACCAACGAAGGAATCGAAAGCTGGAAGACTAAAAAAGTGGTGAGTTAGTAAAACCGGAACGAGAGAAGCAGGGTGTTCTCAAGGTTTGGGATTGAATATTGAATAAGGAAATACGAGTTTGATGGCTTAAAATTTATTTTGCCGGATATTGATGCCTTGAGAGTGCCTGCCTTAAGAGTAGACAATAAAAGAAAACCCCGGTTCTGCCGGGGGTAATGTGGTTCTGGTCTTCAGACCAGTTATCTTCAACGTAGCTAAAACTACACACTACAAAAAAATCTTTAATTTTTGCTCATTATCCAACACTTAACCCCTAATGTTATTTTTTATTTAAAGCACGCCTTCGTTTTCCTGCGGCGTAAACTCAGGCACAATTTCTTTGAGTTTTCTTTTAATACCTTTTGCGTCGTGACACCCTGCTATTTTCGCCAGTTCGTCAATCTCATGATATAGAGCTTGACAGGCTTCCTGCTGACTTTTTGCGCCGTTGAAGTAATTGTTGGAGCGTAGGACCATGATTTTTTTATGTATGGTAGGCAGAACATCTTCTCCAATTGTAATCAGTTCTTCATATAATTTTTCACCATCACGCAAACCGGTAAAAACAATTTTGATGTCTTCATCAGGTTCTTTTCCCGAAAGACGGATCAGGTCGCGAGCCATGTCGGCGATTTTTACGGGAGTTCCCATCCTTAATATAAAGATTTCACCGCCATTTCCCATCGTGCCGGCCTGTAGGATCATCTGCGAGGCTTCAGGTATGGTCATAAAAAAACGGTTTATTTCCGGATGAGTAACCGTTACCGGTCCGCCATGTTCAATCTGCCGGCGAAAAAGAGGAATAACGGAACCGGACGAACCTACAACATTGCCGAATCTCACGGCCATTAACTTTGTTCCTTTTTTCTGTTCGCACTGCATGATCAACTCCGACACGCGCTTGCTGGCTCCCATAACATTGGTCGGGCGAACAGCCTTATCAGTAGAAACAAGAACAAATCTATCCGAATGATGCCTGATGGCTGTCTCCATCGCCACACGGCTGCCGATGATATTATTAGTAACGGCCTGCCATGGGTTTTTTTCCAGCATGGGCACATGTTTGTAGGCCGCCGCGTGAAACACAACCTCCGGTTTGTATTTTTCAAAAATATCATTCATGAGAGTTTCATCCTGCACATGCCCCAAAACAGCTTCACAGTTGCGGCAGTAATTCTCGTTTTGCATTTCCATCTGAATGCTGAACAGATTGTATTCACTGGCATCCAGCAGGATGAGCTTGCGGGGCTGATATTTGATTATCTGCCTGCATAATTCCGACCCGATCGATCCTCCGCATCCGGTTATCAAAACAGTTTTTCCATCAAGGTAATTATAAATGTTTTTAACATCCAGGTGTACCGGCGATCTGCCCAGTAAATCTTCATAACTGATATCTCTCAGCGTTTTTACGCTGACACGTCCATCGATAATTTCGCCTATCCCCGGTAATGTTTTATATGGAATATTATTGCTTCGGCATATTTCGACAACACGTCTAATTTGCTCGCCGCTGGCTGAAGGATTGGCAATTAGTATTTCCTGCACATCTACTTTTTTTATAATATCAGACAGTTTTTCAATATCGCCCAGAACCGGCGTACGGTGAATTAAGCTTTTTTGTTTTTCCGGATCATCATCAATGAAACCTATAACCCTGTAATTCAGTTGCTGGTTATCAAATATTTCCCGCAATATTTTTTCGCCGGCAGAACCGGCGCCGATGATTAATACTTTTTTAGCAGGTAACTTGGGGAAAAAATTGGTGATGCTTTCCGTGCCTGTGTAGAAGGCAAAGAATGTTCGAATCAGAATAAGTTTCCCGCAGATAAGCAGGAAAGAGAAAAAACCATCGATAACAAAAACGGCGCGTGAATATCCCGCAAATCTTTCTGCAAAAAGGATGATGACCATAACCAGAAGTAATGATAACGCGCAGGCTTGGGCCAACAGCCAGAAATCTTTAATACTGGTAAAACGCCACATGCCGCGGTAAATGCCGAAAGCAAGAAAAACAACAATTTTTAGCGGGATCATCCATAAAATCAGAAATGAAATTTGCCGCATATTATTGGAATCAAGAACAAACTCAAAGCGAAACAAATACGCCAATACTATCGCCATCACGAAGATGATCGCATCGCTCAAAATCATTATGTAAAAATTACGATTTTTTAGTTGTGGGAGAGTAATTATAACACCTGCAAAAAAAATTGTTACTTGATAATCGCTACAGCTCCGCTCTTTGAGCGGCATAATAAATAAAAAACAAAGCTATTTTTAAATAACACAACTTAAATTATTATAAAATATCAAATATTTTGTCAACTATAATTGGTTATTAAACTAAATAACCAAGTTTTATTTGAAAATAACTAATGAAGATTAATCATCATGCATAATGAAAGAAGGAATTGTTATCCGAATAGTCCGAAAGAATGGATTGCCGGATTAAAAGACCGTGTCGTAATCATTAACTGAAAACGGGAAGAGGTTTGTAACGTTGAACGTCACAAATCGGTTACATTCTGCTCGAAGAATCAGAAATTAAAATTATTTCTTGTTTACAAACAAACGACTTTAAAAAATCTTCACGCTGTGAATTGCAGCTAAAGAGAGAGTAATGGCAAAACATTTAGGACAGACCATCTGAATATGCAGGCTCTGTCCTAAGCTATTGTTTGCCATAAATACGAATTCTTTCTCTTTCTCCCTCTTCAGCAATTTCTTTTCTGCTTTTGTTGAACTCTCCCCATGTTATTTTCCCTTCAGCAAAATCAAGACTGGTTTTTCTTTTATTCTTGATGCTATACTTTTCAAGAAACAGACCGAATTCTTTATCTTTTGAGTCTCCGTAGGTTTGAGCAATATCGCTGAGTTTTTTATCGATAGCGGATACTTCTTCGCGATATTTCAAGAAATCATTTTTTTCGGCATCTTGAATCATACTTTTATCAGAAAGTTGTTCGGCAGTAATATCGTTAGCAAAACATGGTGATTTTATAAAGAATCTCTTATATTCTTCTTTATTGCAAAAATCATTGCTCTCCTTATTTAACGATTGCAACAGCTCTTTTTCTTTGGCTGCATTCTTCTCAGGGGTTGAAGTGCTGCACCCTAACACTACGAATAAAATAACTTGAAGTGCAACTAACAAAAGCAAGAATGTCAATCTTTTCATTTTTGTATACTTCCTTAATTTATTTTTTGATAAGCAATTGTTTTTGTAGTGTGAAATATAAGGAAGTATTGTTTATATGTCAATTATTTTTTGATTATTACGGTAGAATAATTTATTATTGAAATGGTTTTGTCGACTCCCTTTCCATCTTTAATGTCTATATTGCTCCCGGCGCAATAATCACACTTGTCAGAATTCTATGCCATCCCGAAGCATCCATCTAGATGATCTCGTCCATATATTTAAATCCCTGCAAAGAAGCTATTACCCCTTTCTTTCATCAATATTTTATTGACACCGACATTACTTCTTTCTATATTCTTACCTGTTAAGTGTTTTTCAAAATCATGAAAAAATGGATTTGATATGCTAAAACGACTGGTGAGCGCTATTTTTCTTGTCTTTATCGCTTTAACGTCAAGCCTTCTGTTTTTAATGGCCCTGCTTCTTCGCATCGTTTCTTATCCCTTTGACCGGCGTTTGCGGCTTTTGCATTTGTTCACTTGCTTCTGGGCTTCGATTTATACCTGGGTGATGCCGGCCTGGCGGATTCGCATCGAAGGTCGTGAAAATGTCAGGAAAGACACAGCTTATATGATTGTCTCCAATCATCAGTCGCAGATGGATATCCTGGTTGCTTTCCGGCTTTTTTTTCACTATAAATGGGTATCCAAATCTGAAATGTTCCGAGTGCCCTTCGTCGGCTGGAATATGACGCTTAACCGTTATGTTAAACTCAAACGTGGCGACAAGGAAAGCATTGAACAGATGTTGCGGGAGTGTGCAATTCATCTGCGTGAGGGAAGTTCTATCTTCATGTTTCCGGAAGGTACGCGCTCTTCCAACGGAGAGGTTAAAAACTTTAAGCTCGGTGCATTTGAAATGGCTCTGGAAGAGAAAGTGCCTATTCTGCCCATTGTTATCAGCGGCACAAACAAGGCCCTGCCTAAATACAGCATGAATTTTCACGGTGTGCAGAAAATGTATATAAAAATTTATGAAGAAATTCCGTATTCCGCTTTTGAAAATTTATCGGCGGCGGATACGGCACAGATGGTGCGTCAATTCACTATAGAAAAGCTAAAAATAATGAATGAATATACCATGGGCAACTAGATACGCCTGTCAGGCGCACTTAATAACATGAAGATCACTCGATATATGCACGGCAATATTCATTATTGTTACTCATGTTTTTTATATTGGCTTGGGATTATTAGACGGGACGGAAAAAGGAATAAATGCGGCTATGCAGCTATATTTCACTAACCAACTATTATTGACTATTTGATTCTCATGTAGTAGTTGACTATCAATATTGTAACATTCTTTTTCAAGTGGTAAAAATGCGTATTCATATGCTCTAAATTATATGACTCCGGCTGAGATATATTAAAAATGTACACTTCAGATTCTTGAACGGAGAGAGAGCAGATAAAGCTATCCCAAATGTGAAAACAGACCATTGTAAAAGGCCGGTTATTAGCCAGATGATTAGACATTTGGAAAAATATGGAGAGAAAGGGATGACCGAAATCTAACGCATGGTCATGTTCCATCTGAACGTCATTGTAGAGGCTTATCAAAAGAAGATTTCACCGCTATGACAACCATCAAAACCAGGGAGACAAAACAACATTTGCAGTGCAGGCATCGACGGAATCTTGCCATAGGCTTCCGGCTGTTGCTATTTTCTGAGCGGCGCCGCTGCTTGATTATGGCAGTATGGATCATTGGACTGACTGCTTGCAGTCTCGGGCCTGAGTATAGCCGTCCTGATATTCCAGTACCGTCTGCGTGGAATTACCAGCAGGAGAACGCCGCGGTCGTATGGCCTTCGACAGAATGGTGGCGTGCTTTCTCGTCACCCCATCTTAATGATCTCATGGCCAAGGCAAAGCAGGCCAATTACGATATCGCCGCAGCCATCGCGCGCGTACAGGAAGCCAATGCACAGGCGCGCATTGCCGGAGCCCCTCTTCTGCCAGAGGTGGGTGTCGGCGCAACTGCCATCCGCGAGCGCCAACCGACGTCGATTGGTGGCACAATGGAGACTTATTCGGAATATATTCCTTTACTTAGTGCGAGCTATGAGTTGGACTTCTGGGGCAAGAATCGCGCCGCACTTGAGGTGGCGCGCGCAACCGCCTCGGCAAGCCGCTATGATCGCGCAACTGTTGAACTCACTGTTATGACTGCTGTAGCAAACTCGTACTTTCAGGTATTACAATTGCGTGACCGTATAGGTGTCGCCGAAAAAAACTTGAAAGACTCGGAAAGCATTCTCAAGGGATTGCAGTTAGAACAGTCCATAGGTACAGCAACTTCGCTCGATGTCGCTCAGCAGGATATTGCCGTTGCCACGATCAGTACTACTATTCCTCCGCTCAAGCAGCAATTACGCCAGACACTGAATGCGCTGGCCATCCTGACCGGACAGAACCCTGAAGCCTTCGATATTTCCATCGGAACTCTCTCCGACCTGTCTGAACCTGTGGTGCAGCCTGGATTGCCTTCCGATCTGCTAACCCGGCGTCCCGATATAGCCGAGGCTGAAGCACAGCTCATCGCTGCCAATGCCAACATCAAAGTGGCGCGGGCCTCTTTTTTCCCCAGCATCGATCTAACCGCCAACGGTGGCTTCGAGAGCACTGCCTTATCCACCGCGCTCAACCCGACCAATTCTATTTTTGTCTTAACAGCGGGCATAATCCAGCCGATTTTTGAGGGTGGTGCACTTCAGGGACAGTATACCTACAGCAAAGCCCGCTATGCCGAGTTGTTGGCAAATTATCACAAGACCGTGATAAGTGCGCTTGGGAATGTCGAGGACGCCTTGGTGGCTCTACAGCAAACAGCCATCCAGCAGCAACGCCAGCAGGCAACGGTAGACAAAGCCCGGCTTGCCTATGAACTTTCTTCTGCACAGTTCCACGCCGGAACTATTAATATCCTGACCGTATTGAATACCGAAAGTCCGTTGTTCTCCGCAGAGGATGGATTAGCTCAAGTCAAGCTTCTCCATCTGCAAGCCCTGCTGGAATTGTATAACGCGCTGGGCGGTGGTTGGCAACAAACAAAGGGGAAAAACCATGAATAACAACCTCAAAGAATTATTCGGAAAAATCAGGCTCAGCCGGACACGTATGGTCTTGCTCGGTGCCAGCGTTGTCGTTGCCGTTGGACTCGTTTGGCTGTTTCGATCGGATCATGACAAATCCCCAGTTGGTCCGGTCAAGCCGCAAGCAGTGTCAGTCCAGACTGCGCTGGTCACTCGCGCCGATGTGCCTCAATATCTCGAAGGCCTTGGTACTATACAAGCTTTTAATACTGTGATGGTCACCGAACGTGTTGATGGACAGTTGCAGCAAATAGCTTTTACGGAAGGCCAGACCGTCAAAAAGGGCGACCTTCTTGCCCAAATCGACCCGCAGCCTTATCAGGCCGTGTTTGAACTCGCGACCGCTACTAAAAGTAAAGATGAAGCGCAACTCGATAATGCCAAGCGTGATCTCGATCGTTACATGATTCTGGCGCCCAACAACCTCGCCAGTAAACAAACTCTGGATACACAACGTGCCCTGGTCGCTCAACTTGAAGCGCAGATCAAGGCAGACCAGGCAAACATCGATAGCGCGAAAACCCAACTTAACTACACCACCATCACGTCTCCAATCAACGGCCGTACCGGCATCCGCCTTGTAGACGTTGGCAATAACGTGCATAGCACGGATACTACCGGTATTGTCGTGATTACACAGATGCAGCCGATATCCCTCATCTTCACGCTGCCCGAAAATGTGTTACCCCAGATCAGCCAAGCACTGGCCCATGGTCAGGTAAAGGTTGTCGCCTTGTCGCGGGACGACATCACCACACTTGATCAAGGCAACCTGTTACTGGTCGACAACCAGATCGATCAGACCACTGGCACAATTCGGCTTAAGGCCACATTTCCTAATGCCAACAATACGCTGTGGCCTGGACAATTCGTTAACGCGCGGCTATTATTGCAGGCTTGGCATCAGGCACTGACCATTCCTTCTACAGCGGCGCAACGAGGACCCAATGGCATGTTTGCCTATGTGGTCAAACCAGACTATACCGTCGAAGCCCGAGCTTTAAAGACAGGCGTTGAAATTGGCAGTACCTTGCTGGTTGAGAGCGGCCTTCAGGAAGGCGAGCGTGTGGTTACCAGTAACCAGTTCCGCCTACAGCCCGGCATATCGGTGCAAACTGATGTCAATGAGGCAAAGGCAGCACCGGCTCGCTCCGGAAGTAGAATACAATGAATATTTCCAGTCTCTTCATTCATCGTCCGATTGCGACATCGCTGTTGATGGGAGGTATTTTATTGCTCGGCCTGGTGGCCTATCCCATGTTGCCGGTGGCGCCTCTGCCGCAAGTGGACTTTCCAACTATTTTGGTGACTACCCAATTGCCGGGCGCTAGCCCGGAAACTATTGCATCGGCGGTGACAACACCGCTGGAATACCAATTTGCCGGAATTTCCGGTGTGAATCAGATGACGTCGACAAGCGTGTTCGGGTCCAGTCAGATTACTTTACAGTTCGATCTCAGCCGAAATATCGACGGTGCTGCCCAGGACGTCCAGTCCGCAATTGATGCCAGTGGCGGACAACTGCCCAAAAATCTGCCGTCGCCGCCTACATATCGCAAGGTGAATCCGGCGGACTCGTCTATTGTGATATATAGCGTCCATTCCGATGTGTTACCGCTCACTCAAGTGGACGATTATGCCGAAACGGTTATTGCGCAACGCTTATCTCAGATTCCCGGCGTAGCCCAAGTGAATATTGGCGGCCAGCAAAAACCGGCTGTACGGGTGCAAGTCGATCCGGCCAAGATTGCTGCCTTGGGCATACAGCTGGCGGATATCGCGAATGTTATCACCACCGCTACAGTCGATGCGCCCAAGGGGTCGATCAGCGGACCAACCCACAACTTTGCCGTATATGACAACGATCAGTTGCTTAAGGCCGCGCCCTGGAATGATGTCATCATCGCCTACATAAAAGGCGCCCCGGTTCGCATTCGCGATATCGGTGTCGCCGTCGATAAAGCGGAAAATAACCAGCTTGCGGCTTGGCAGAATGGCAAGCCCGGTATTCTCCTGCTAATCTATAAGCAACCGGGATCCAATATTATTGAAACGGTAGCAAAGGTTGAGAAAATGCTTCCGCAGCTTATGCTGTCAGTGCCAGCATCAATCAAGGTTGATAAGTTCATCGACCGCACGACGACGATCAGTGCATCCGTAAAAGATGTTGAATTCACCATGCTACTGACCATCTCGCTGGTGGTGATGGTGATTTTCCTTTTTCTGCGTAATGTATGGGCGACCATTATACCAGGGATCACCGTTCCTCTGTCTCTGTTGGGCACAGCGGCACTGATGTATGTCTTTGGTTATACACTGGACAATCTTTCCCTGATGGGTCTGACCATTGCCGTGGGCTTTGTTGTCGACGACGCCATCATTATGTTGGAAAACATCTACCGACACATCGAAAATGGACTATCGCCGAAAGAGGCGGCCATCAAAGGTTCAGGTGAAATCGGTTTCACCATTATATCCATCAGCACTTCGCTAGTTGCCGTCTTTATTCCCCTGCTGTGTATGAGCGGCATCGTCGGACGTTTGTTTCGGGAATTCGCCATCACGGTAACCATGACCATCGCTATATCAGCGTTTGTTGCGCTGACGCTGTCGCCAATGATGTGTTCTCTCTTTCTACGCGATGAAAAACACGCCCGCCACAGCCGCCTGTATCTCGTGATCGAGCATATGTTCGACAAAATGCTGGCGCTGTATGAAAGAGGCCTTGATACAGTTCTGCGGCATCAGGGCCTTACCGGAGTGATATTTCTTTTAACGGTGGTCGTCACAGTCATATTATATATTGAAGAACCCAAAGGTTTTTTCCCGCAGCAGGACACAGGAATTATTCTCGGTCTCTCCGATGCGGCACAGGATGTATCGTTTACCGAAATGATGCGGCTGCAGCATAGCCTCACCGAAATCATCTCCCGCGATCCAGATGTCGCAAACTGGGGTGCTTCTGTGGGGGGCTCGCGGCCGCTGAACAACGCGTTTGCCTTTATCGGATTGAAGCCTCGCGAACAACGTAAGGCAACGGCAGACGAGATTATCATCCGTTTACGCAAGCAACTGTCGAAAGTGCAAGGCGCCACACTCTATTTACAAGCCGCGCAGGACTTGAACGTAGGCGGCCGTCTGGCGCGTACGCAGTATCAATATACCCTGCAGGACGCCGATCTCAATGAATTGAACCAGTGGGCGCCGAAACTGCTGGGCGAACTTAAAAAGCTGCCACAATTGCGCGACGTCGCCAGCGACCAGCAGACCAATGGCACCATGCTGTCGGTAAACATCGACCGTGATCAGGCAGCGCGTTTCGGCATTCAACCTTCGATTATCGATCAAACACTTTATTATGCCTTTGGCCAGAGCCAGATAACACAATATTTCACTCAGCTCAATAGTTACCATGTCGTCTTGGAAATAACGCCCGGACTGCAAACCGATCCGAATACACTAAACAAGATTTACGTAAAATCGCCGATTACCGGCCAACAAATACCGCTTTCGACATTTGTTAAATTTGATACCAGCCACGTGACATACCTTTCAGTGAATCATCAGGGACAATTTCCGGCGGTCACGGTGTCATTCAATCTGGCGCCGGGTGTGGCCCTGGGCCAGGCTGTCGACGCAATCAATGTCGTAGCATCGAGAATTAATTTGCCGGCTTCGATGACCGGTACCTTTCAGGGTACGGCTCAGGCCTTCCAGGCATCGTTAAAGAGCGAACCGTACCTGATTCTGGCGGCGCTGATTGTAGTCTACATTATTCTGGGCATGCTTTATGAGAGCTACATTCATCCACTGACCATTATTTCGACACTGCCGTCGGCTGGATTGGGTGCACTATTGATGTTGCTGATATTCCACTTCGATCTTTCCGTAATCGCTCTGATCGGAATCATCCTGCTGATCGGCATCGTCAAAAAGAACGGCATCATGATGGTGGATTTTGCAATTCAGGCAGAAACCGAGCAACATCTCTCACCTGAGGAATCCATCAGGCAGGCTTGCCTGCTACGCTTTCGTCCCATCATGATGACAACCATGGCCGCTCTTCTTGGTGCTCTGCCCTTGATGCTGGGGCACGGAACCGGCTCCGAATTAAGGCAACCACTCGGCTATACCATGGTGGGTGGACTGCTGGTAAGTCAGACGCTGACACTGTTCACTACACCGGTCATCTATCTATATCTTGATCGCCTCAATGTCAGGTTGGGACGCTATGTACGGCGAATACACAGCCATGTCGGAACCAAGCAGGGAACAGACACAGGAGTGTTACCCAAAGAATAATTTTACCACCAAAATGTAGATACCCTTGCGCAACATTTTTCAGCCAATTTTTGTTTCCGTCAATAAGATGCTTTATCGAAATCTCGCATATTTTTAGAAATTTCATTCTTCCCTCTTGGCATTTTTGGTTCTTCACGCTCGCCACTTTGCATTCTCCCTACAGAATATTTCATAATCAAACAGAAACAATAATGGACACGTGATTGAGGATAAAAATATAAAAAGCGGGATAAAATGAACTTTGCAAGAATAATAAAAAAGGTTTAGCAGTTATTAAAACAACGCAGGCATTTGATTTTATTATGGTGCCGGAGGTCGGAATCGAACCGACACTTTCGCAAGGAAAGGGGGATTTTGAGTCCCCTGCGTCTACCAATTTCACCACTCCGGCACGGGCAGCGATTATATAGATGGAGTGCAAAAAGTCAAGCTAAAATCTGTTGACAAACAATTATTGCCTGTGTTAATGGGGCTATTCAATTAATCCAGAATTTTATTGGGGTTGTAGCTCAGCTGGGAGAGCGCTTGAATGGCATTCAAGAGGTCAGGAGTTCGATCCTCCTCAGCTCCACCAAAAACTAAAAAGGGAAGGGTTTTTATAACCCTTCCCTTTTTTCATTATAGAGCTTCTACGTTCTTTTTGATTCTAACTCTTTTTTCCTTAATCATGGCTGCTTTGTTGCCCTCCAGCCATGTTTGCAATGCTTCATCACGCTTCATGGAAATCAAGATCTTTTTGTACATGGCTTTTTGGGTTTCAAAATCTTTCTCATCCGGTTTGCTTATATCCCTGAGCTTCAATATGAAATAGGTATTGTTGATAAAAAGAGGCTTTTCCGCGTATGGTTTGTTGACGGAGAGCTGAAAGAGAACGTCAGCCGCATCCGGGATTGTTCCAACCTTGGGTATAGTATTCCCAATCTTGAAAGCGCCTGTTTCGTTAACTTTCAACCCTTTTTCCTTGGCGATTTTATCAAGACCTTCTCCTGTTTTTATACGCTCTAAAATTGACTGTGCTTCTTTTTCGGCAAGAATCTGATTTTCGTTTTCTATGAAACGGCGCTTGACTTCATTTTCTATGGTGTTCAGTGCCGGCAAGTAAGCGGGTTTTATATCGACAACTTTAAAAAGATAATAACCGTCTTGGGCAGCAATGACTTTACTGATTTCGTTTTTCTGCATATCCAGAAGCATTTCAGTAAGGTTTTTAAGGGATGCAAATTCCTGCGGCGGATTATTAACCGAAAAGAAATCCAAATTATAAATTTTTAAATTATTTTTACTGGCATAGTTCTCCATATTATCTTCCTGATAGACAACGTCCCTGGCCTTTCTGGCTGCCGAATAAGCGTTTGGCAATCCTCTTGTTTTTTTCAATTCCTTAGTTATGGAATCTTGCGCTTGGGTAAGCGTGAGTTGTTTGCCGTCTTTGGTTTTATATTTGTCTTTATTGCTTAGGTAATAGCTTTTGACGTCTGAATCGCTGATGTCTTGCGGGAAAGAATCGCCGGAAAAATATATATATTGAATCTTTATCTGTTCGGGAACCCGGAATAAATTACTGTTACGCTTTAAATAATCTTCCAGTTCGGCTGGAGTGGGTGTAATTTTCTTTTTGATATCATTGCCGGAAATTTGCACGAAATTAATATTAATTTTCTGGTTCTGCAACACGTACAGATCATAAATTTCCTGATCGGAAATTTTAACGCCTTCAAGAACAAGGGATTCAATTTTATTCGCTATCATATCTGCTTTATGGAGAGTTTCAAAATCTTCAGAGGACATTCTGTTGTAGCGAAGTATCTGCTTGTATTTGCTTTCATCAAACTCGCCATTTGTTTGCAATGCCGGTAATGACATGATGCTGTTTCGTAATTCATCGTCGGAAACTTGAATCTTTAAATCAGCGGCTTTGGCGAGGATAATCTGCCTGTTGAGTAAATCATCATACGCTTTTTTCTTGAGGTCCATTTTTTTGAGTATTTCCGGAGTAAATTTTGCTCCAAGACGAAGCCTGGCCATATCCAGCATTTTTTCGTATTCGTCGTGAAATTCAGCTTCGCTGATTGCTTTTTTATCAACTGTGGCAATTATTTTTGTGTTTTGGTCTCCTCTGTTGGAACCGAAATAAAGAACAAAAACTATAATGATAATACCCAGGACTCCAATCATAAACCAGCCGCGTGCGTGTTTGCGAAAAAATTTAAGCATAAAAAATCACCTCAAAATAAATAACGAATTTGTTCAATAATAGTTAAGCTTTTATTCTATTATTATAGTCATTTGCAAAAAGCAAACATAATTTAAAAAGGCGTTGATTAGGATAATGAAATGCTGTATAGAAAATAGTTCTACGGAAAAGTCATTATATATTGCGAAATATAGGGGGATAAATGTTACTTGATTATATATTAGGAAAATTTTCCAATGATCTTGCTATTGATCTTGGCACTGCAAATACCATTGTTTATGTCAAAGATAAAGGCATGGTTTTAAATGAACCCTCTGTTGTAGCCGTGTATCAGGATTCCAGAGGAATGAAAACGGTGCGTGCCGTAGGTAATGAAGCTAAAAACATGCTGGGGCGCACTCCGGGTAATATTGTCGCTATCAGGCCAATGCGCGATGGCGTTATCGCCGATTTCGATATAACTGAAAAAATGCTGAAACATTTCATTTTAAGCGTCCATAATCGCAAGTCTCTGGTGCGGCCGCGAATTATTGTTGCCGTGCCGTCAGGGATAACTCAGGTGGAGAGGCGCGCCGTACGTGAGGCAGTGCAATCGGCTGGCGCCAGAGAAATTTACCTGATTGAAGAACCAATGGCCGCGGCTATCGGAGCAGGTTTGCCTGTTTCCGAGCCCACGAGTTCAATGGTGGTTGATATTGGCGGTGGGACAACTGAGGTTGCTGTTATTTCCCTTGGCGGAATTGTGTATTCGAAATCGGTGAGAGTCGCCGGTGACAAAATAGATGAAGCAATCGTTCAGTACATGAAGCGAAAGCACAATTTGCTTATCGGAGAAAGAACAGCCGAAATTATCAAAATTGAAATCGGCTGCGCCTATCCATTTGACGAAATTAAGGTTGGTTCCATAAAGGGGCGCGATTTGATTTCCGGAATTCCAAAAATCACGGAAACTAATTCTGAAGAAATAAGGGAGGCCATCAACGAACAGATCACATTTATTGTTGATGCGATCAAAGATACTCTGGAAAATTCTCCGCCGGAACTTGCCGGTGATATTGTTGACCGTGGCATCGTTCTTACAGGTGGTGGAGCCCTGCTGCAAAATATTGACATCCTTATAAGAGAAGAAACCGGATTGCCTATAACGATTACGGATGATCCCCTGTCGGCTGTGGCCAGGGGCGCGGGCATGGCTCTGGATCAAATCAGTGTGCTTAAAGATATTGCTCTTGAGGTCTAAAAACGTCCGTGGCGAAGTATAGCTGATTAGCAACATTTTTTTGTGAATGTAAGGCAAATCAGCTAAAAAGTTCCGCTTTTTGCTTATGATATTGCTCGTAAACTGTTAAACTAAGCTTGGCTAACCTCCTTTCCGGCTGACAGCGTTCGATACAGCCTTATAATTATTTTCCTTGTCAGGTAAAAAATGTTTTTTTTAAGGAAATATAAAACAATTATCTTCATTGCTGCTCTTCTTGTCGTGGCTTTGAGTATGATTTTCTATAATTTAAAATATGGAACGGATAATAGTTTCCCCAGAAAGATTGTATTGGAAGCTATAGCGCCGGTGCAAAAGGCTTTGAGCTCTTCCATCGCCAGTGTAAAAGATGACTGGTCGCGCTATATTTTTCTTGTCGGTATTGTGGAGGAAAATAAAAATTTAAAGAAGGAAATAGAAGAACTCAAAGCAGTTTTGATTTCATATCAGGAGAGTTATCAGGAAGCGAAAAGGTTAAGAAAGCTTCTATCTCTTTCAGATGATTATAAATACCGGTTCATTTCCGCTCGGGTTATCGGTAGAGAACAGGCCGCTCTTTCCAGAGTAATATTGATTGATAAAGGTTCATCTGATGGTTTGAAAACCGGTATGCCGGTTGTTGCTCCTCCCGGATTAATCGGCCGCCTGATTGATGTCTCCTGGCATGTTTCCCGGGTGCTGCTGTTCATTGATGAGAACAGTAATATTGACGCCATTGTACAGCGAAACCGCACGCAGGGGATTATCAGCGGGGCAGGCTCCAGCGGGCTGATTTTTAAATACATTTCCAAAACTCAGGATGTTAAAGAAGGCGACGTTATTGTTTCTGCCGGCATGGGAGGCGTGTTTCCCAAGGGTATGCTGATTGGTCAGGTCATCCATGTCGACAAACAGGATGCCAGTCTTTTTTTAAAAATTAATGTTGCCCCGTTTACTGATTTTTCTAAACTGGAGGAAATATTAATTTTAGCTTCCGATGAAACTAAAATTTAATAACGATGCTTTATTATTTATCACTGCCATTCTTATCCATATTATTAATAGCGCTGCAATCAACTATTTCCGATGTAATTTTTTCCGACCGGTTGGTGTTTGAACTATCGCTAATTGTAATTATTTATGCCGGATTTCATCTTGATTTAATTAAAGGAGTAATTTTAGCATCAGTCCTCGGAATCGTATTGGATTGTTTCTGCGGTTCGGTGCCGGGATTATTTACTTTTATTTATATTGTTATTTTCTTATGTTCATTTTTTATTTCCGATTGGCTGGATACTGAAAAAATATATGTTATTGCCTTCTTTAGTTTCCTTTGCGCTTTTTTGAAAGAAATTATATTAATTCTTTTTTATTATTTTGCTTTCAAAATTGATTTATTAATGAATACATATTTTATTATTTTCGTGCAGGCTTTGATTATCGGCCTGTTTGCCCCCCTATTTTTTTACTTGATGAGCCGGGCAGAGGTGTTTTTTTATGGAAAAAAAGTATGACCAGTTCAAGGAACAGGAACCGACCGAATTCAAGCCAAAAGTTAAGATGGCCGCCCTTTTATTTTTGATTGCTGTTTCCGTTCTGGTTATGAGGTTGGGGTACTTACAAATTATCAAAGGAGCGGAATTTAAAAAAAAATCGGAAAATAATTCTATCCGTTTCCGGCAAATCAGGCCTTTGCGCGGCCTGATTATGGACCGCAATGGCGTCGTTCTGGTGGATAACAAACCTTCTTTTGATGTGCTCTACGTACCCACAAAAAACAAAGGTAACGACTTGTCTGTTGAAAAACTTAAAGAACTCTATAAAAGCAAATCACTGGAATTTCCCTATGATCAATCTATCCTTAAAGACGCGAAACTGTACCTGCCCATTAAATTAGATAAGAATGTGAATATGGAAAAAGTTGCTCTTGTGGAAACCAATGCTCTGAATTTACCGGGTATATATATTGATGTTTCACCTATTCGTTTGTATCTCGATGGAGAAGTGCTGGCGCCGATTATCGGTTATACAGGAGAAATAAGCAAAGAGGATATTGAAAAAAGTAATGATAAATACACCTATGGTGAGGTTCTGGGAAAGTATGGGTTGGAGAAGTATTTTGACGATTACATTCGCGGCCGTAGCGGGGCGGAACTGGTTGAGGTAAATGTTCACGGCAAAGAAATCAGAAATTTGGGAATGAATAAACCTGTTTCCGGTTATAATATAGTGTTGACCATTGATGCTGACTTACAAAAGGCGGCATGGAATGCCCTTGAAGGAAAAGCAGGTTCAGCCGTAGTTTTGGATACACGCGATGGTTCGGTGCTGGCTATGGTTAGTTCTCCTTCTTTTGATCCTAATTTGTTCAACAACGGGATTTCCAATGATCAATGGAACGAATTACAAAATAATCCTTTTGCTCCTTTATCCAATAAGGCAATTTCCGGGCAATACCCGCCCGGTTCAACTTACAAGCTGATTGTTGCCGCTGCCGCTTTGGAAGAAGGAGTTATCACTCCCGATACCAAAGTGCTTTGTAAGGGTTCTTTTACTTTGGGCAATAGAACTTATCGCTGTTGGAATAAACATGGCCACGGTTATGTTGATCTCCATAGAGCAATTGTTGAATCATGCGACGTCTATTTTTATACGGTAGGTAAAATGTTGGGAGTAGATAAGATTGCTAAATATGCGAAACTTTTTGGTCTGGGAGAAGTTGCCGGTATTGATTTACCTGGCGAGAAAAGCGGGCTGGTGCCTACTAAAGAATGGAAGTTGAAGCGGAGAAAAAACGCCTGGCAGCCCGGAGAAACGATATCAATATCTATCGGCCAGGGGTTTAATTTAATTACGCCGCTGCAATTAGCCAACGCCTTTTGCGCTTTTGCCAATGGCGGCATTTTGTGGCGG
Source organism: Smithella sp. (assembly GCA_052139735.1). Classification (GTDB taxonomy): domain Bacteria; phylum Desulfobacterota; class Syntrophia; order Syntrophales; family Smithellaceae; genus Smithella. The sequence continues at coordinate 88,567 of JBKQWB010000091.1, forward strand.
CCTTATTTGGTAAAATATATTGAGTCGGCAGACGGGAAAGTATATAAAAAGTTTTTACCGGAAAAAAAGGGAGAACTGAAGTTAAGCCCCAAAACAATTGAGATTTTAAACGGCGCCTTGTGGGGTGTGGTTAATGAACAGGGAGGCACCGGTCATGCCGCCAGCATACCGGGAATCGATGTTTCCGGCAAAACGGGAACTTCACAAGTGCTTGGGCTGCCGGCGGATGAAAAAGCCCGCCGCAGAAAAGTATTAGGTGCTTTTCAAAAAGATCACGCTTTGTTTGCTTGTTTTGCGCCATCGAAAAATCCGGAGATAGCTGTTGCGGTTGTTTTGGAAAATGCAGGCGGCGGCGGTGCAGTTGCCGCTCCGGTTGCCCGCAGGATATTATCTGCGTATTTTGAGGGAAAGAAAAAAGATAAACTTAAGCGCGCTGTGGCGCAAAGCCCGCAAATGAATAAATTGAACAATTGAAATTATTATTTTGGTAGTTGCCTGTCGGGTATGAGGAAGGCTAATGATTTTTCTTAAATTTGATCGTCGCATTTTTCACTATTTTGACTGGATGCTTCTGGCGTTCGTGCTTTCCATTTGTGCAATAGGCGTTTTAAATATTTACTCTACAGGCTTTAGTTCCAGTGAAGGACAAATCCCTCTTTACTTAAAGCAAATTCAATGGATTGCGCTGGGATTAATTTTCATGATAATTATTTTTTTTATCGATTATCGCATAATTATTCAGTATGCTTATATAATTTATGGCATCTCTATCGTGCTTTTAGTCCTGGTATTTATTTTCGGTTATGCTTCACATGGTTCACAAAGATGGCTCGGCGGCGGTTTTTTTGCTTTTCAGCCTTCTGAATTAATGAAGATAGTAATAATAATTACACTGGCTCGTTATTTTGATGATCATAAATCCAGCGAATCTTACAAATTAAAAGAGCTCTTATGGCCTCTTTTAATAGTTGCGGTTCCTTTTGTATTGATTTTGAAACAGCCGGATTTAGGCACAGCGCTGATGTTAATGATCATTTTCGTTTCTATTGTATTTTTTGTTGGAGTAGATAGAAGATCTTTAATCATCGCTTTAACCAGCGCTTTGATATTAATTCCGATTGGCTGGAGTTTTTTAAAAGATTATCAGAGGGAAAGATTGATTACATTTCTTGATCCCGAAAACGATCCCTTAGGTGCCGGTTATCATATTATCCAATCAATGATTGCTATCGGCTCCGGAGAAATATTCGGCAAGGGTTTTTTAAGTGGTTCTCAAACCCAATTGAAATTCTTGCCGGAACAGCAGACTGATTTTATTTTTTCCGTGTTTGCCGAGGAATGGGGGTTCATCGGCGGGCTGATTCTGATTATTCTATTTATGGTTATTATCCTTTGGGGCTTTAAAATTGCCTTGCAAGCCAGAGATTTATTAGGCACAATTACCGCGTTTGGAGTAACGGCTTTTATTTCATGGGAAGTCTTTATCAATATAGGAATGGTTTTGGGAATTTTGCCGGTTGTCGGCATTCCGCTGCCTTTCTTCAGTTACGGTGGATCAGCAATGCTTTCTTTGATGGCGGCAATAGGGTTATTAATGAATGTAAGCGCGCGTAGATTTATTTTGCAACGTTAGTACTTGATAATATAATATAAAATGTCGTTGATAAAAATAAATTAATTAACGTAATTTGATGCAAGAAATAAAAGGGGGATACTGTGTGGGAGAAAAAGAAAGAAGTTGAAGAGATCAAAGCCTTCTTAGGTCAGGGAGCCGAGTTCATCGGCAAACTTATCTTTAACGGATCTGTTCGCATAGACGGAAGTTTTCAGGGGGAAATTTACGGGCAGGGATCATTAGTTGTTGGAGAGGGCGCGATGATCAAAGCTAACATCGCGGTTAAAAGCATTTATATAAGTGGTGACGTGCAGGGCGACATTGAAGTAAAAGAAAAAATAAACATCCACTCAAAAGGAAAATTTTCAGGCAACGTTCACACGCCGGTGTTTATCATGGAGGAGGGCGCCACCTTCGATGGCAGATCGCACATGGCCCGGATGATGGAGAATAAAAATGATGCTCATCAAACAGATTGACGGCAGATTGACGGGCAGATTGACGGGGTAGCCTGACTGGGAACTTAGAACGTCCAGTCAAATCTTAAAAAAATGTATCAAATTTCATCTGAACCAATCATTTTTTATATTTATGTTGTTGTAATAATGCGTAAATATAAAATACTGGACTGATGGTCAGAAAATGCTTGACAAGCAAATAATGTTATGATTAGTAACTTTCGGTTTTGAGTTGCAGCAGTAAGATTTCCAGTCCTTCTGCAGTTAAATATTCAAAACATATTTGAGTAAAAAACTTTATGCACTTGAGTTTATGCATGACTGTAAAAACCGCTAAATAAGTGATTCGTGGTTTTTATAAAATGTAAAAGATAGAGGTAAATAATTACGATGAAAAAACACCTTTCCTTCTTTTTCTTTTTTCTTTTCTTTTTAAATTCAATTAGTGTTGCTTTTGCTTCCGTCAAGCCTGAAGAAAAGTCACTGGTTGCAGTCGTCCCCGATATCACACTTATTTATCAAATGGTCATATTTCTGGCTTTAGTTTTTCTCCTTAATATTATGCTTTACAAACCGATTCTGTCAATTATCGACCGGCGCAAAAAACAACTTGAAGAGTCGGAAAACGAAATCAAGCTCTTTAATGAATCGGTGGAAAAAAGAGTTGCAGAGTATCAGGAAAAATTAAAACAGGCAAAACTCAACGCATCAGACCAGAAAAAAGAAATAATTCAGGAAGGCGCGAATCAGGCTAAAAACATTGTTGATGCTGTACGCAGCGAAATACCTGTAATCGCCCGCGAGTTTCAGCAAAAAATGGATAAGGAAGTCGACAGAGCTAAATTAATCCTGGATGGTTATTCTAAGGAGTTATCTTTGCAGATTGCCCAGAAAATATTGGGGAGGCCGGTACAATGAAGAAAAAGATTTCCTTCCTCACAATTCTCTCTATCCTCTTTATTATCGTGATTTCCGTTGGTATCGCTTTTGCCGAAGGCGGTGCCGAAACTTGCAACAAAGCGGGAATGCTGGCGGGAATGTTGCGTGGCTTATTACAAAAATTCTTTAGTTTAAATTGCGAAGAAGCGGAATTATGGCTTGGCTGGATACTAAAGACATTTAATTTTGTCGTCTTAGTAGGTTTTCTTTACTGGCTTTTAGCTTCAAAAATTAAAGATTTTTTCTCCGGACGCCGTGTAGAAATAAAAGAAAGTCTTGAAAAAGCGGTGGAGAGAAAGGCTGAAGCAGAAAAAAAATACCGTGAATATTCGGAGAAACTTGATAAAGCTTCGTTGGAAATTGACGGTATTTTTGAGATGATTAAAGCTCAGGGCATTACCGAAAAACAGAAGATTATTGAAGATGCCGAAAAAACCGCTAAAAAGATGAAAGAAGATGCCAGTGCCCGTATTGAGCAGGAAATGAAGAAAGCAACAGACCAACTCAAAGCGCAGGCGGTTGAATTGTCGGTGCAGATGGCCGAAGAGATTCTTAAGCGAAGCATTACAAAAGATGATCACAAAGCAATGGTTGAAGATTATATAAATAAGGTGGTAATCAGAAATTGATCAGCAATATTTCTAAGCGTTACGCGCGCGCATTTTTTGAAATTGCAATTGAGGAAAAGCGAATTGAGCCATTTTATAATGAGCTTAATCAGTTTGCGTCAATCATCTCAGAAAACAAATCTTTGAGCGATTTTTTGGCTAATCCCGTCTTTGAACAGGCGAGCAAAAAAGGTGTCGTGGAAACTATAATCGCCAAATTACAGTTATCCGGCATGACCGTAAGTTTTTTAAAGTTGCTCGTAGATAAAAAAAGAATCGATATTTTAAATGACATAGTGATTTGCTATCGCCAATTAATGGATGAAACTCTAAAAAGAGTAAGTGTCAATGTGAAAACAGCATTTGCTCTTTCCGATGAGTTGCGTTCTTCCATAAGTTCCTGTCTTGAAAAAGCAATAGGTAAAAAAGTAGACATGACTGTGGAAGAAGATCCCACTCTTTTAGGTGGAGTGGTTATTGGGGTTGGCGATACACTTTACGATGGCAGTATAAAAAATCAATTGAATAATATGAGGAATCTCTTAGGGGAGGCAAGATAGGACATGGAAACAATTAAAGCGGAAGAAATTAGTCAAATTATTTCTGAGCAAATTAAAAGCTACGAGAAAAAGCTGGATATAAGCGAAACGGGAACTGTCCTGTCCGTCGGTGACGGTATAGCCAGAGTTTATGGTGTGCAAAACGCCATGGTTATGGAGCTTCTCGAATTTCCCGGCGGTATCCTGGGCATGGTTCTTAACCTCGAAGCGGATAACGTCGGTGTTGCCGTTCTTGGAGAAGTTACGCACATAAAAGAAGGTGACATTGTTAAACGTACCGGTAAGATCGCACAGGTGCCGGTAGGCGATGCACTGCTCGGCCGCGTTATTGACGCGACGGGAGCGCCTCTGGATGGTAAAGGTCCCATTGAAACAAACGAATTTCGTCGTATTGAAATGGTAGCCCCCGGTGTTATAGCGCGCCAACCCGTTAATCAACCGATGTACACTGGCCTGAAAGCTATTGACGCCATGACGCCAATTGGACGCGGACAGCGGGAACTTATTATCGGCGACCGCCAGATTGGTAAAACGGCCATTTGCGTTGATGCGATCATCCGCCAGAAAGATACCGGTGTAAAATGTATCTATGTCGCTATTGGTCAGAAGAAATCTACAGTGGCTCAGGTTGCCGAAAGATTAAAACAACATGACGCTTTGTCTTATACATGTATCGTTGCAGGTTGTGCCTCTGACCCGGCAACGCTTCAGTATATCGCGGCATACGCAGGTTGCAGTATTGGTGAATATTTCAGAGATAAAAGCCAGGATTCCTTGATAATTTATGACGATTTGTCCAAGCAGGCCGTTGCGTACCGTCAGATTTCACTTCTGCTTCGCCGTCCTCCAGGACGTGAAGCCTATCCCGGAGACATTTTCTATAACCACTCCCGTCTGCTGGAGCGTTCAGCGCGTGTGAGTCAGGAACTCGGCGGTGGTTCCTTAACCGCTCTGCCGATTATCGAAACCCAGGCCGGTGACGTTTCCGCATATATCCCGACAAACGTTATTTCCATTACAGACGGTCAGGTTTACTTGGAACCAAGCTTGTTTTTCTCCGGTATTCGTCCGGCTATTAATGTCGGTTTGTCCGTGTCCCGAGTCGGTGGCGCAGCCCAGGTTAAAGCAATGAAACAGGTTGCAGGAACGCTGAAACTTGATTTGGCCCAATATCGTGAACTTGCGGCTTTTGCTCAATTCGGTTCGGATCTGGATAAAGCAACTCAGGCACAGCTGGATCGTGGCGTTCGTCTGGTGGAATTGCTCAAACAGCCTCAGTACAAGCCGATGTCTCTTGGACAGGAAATAGTTGTTCTCTTTGCTGGAACAAGAGGATTTATTGACAAATACGATGTGGAAAAAGTTCGTGTCTATGAAGAACAGCTTTTGAGTTTTGTTGAGACCAAACATGCGGACATTTTGAAAGAAATCGAAGATAAGAAAATCATCTCTCCGGAACTGGAAAAGAAGATGAAAGAAGTATTAACTAATTTCGATTCAGTTTTCGTTTCATAGTAAATTAAAACTTTCATGAGTTCAGTATAAATTAAGGTTGAGGAGAAATTCAGGTGGCCTCGCTAAAAGACATAAAAAGAAAAGTCGTTGGTGTTGCAAAGACGAAGCAAATAACGCGCGCCATGAATATGGTTGCTGCGTCAAAATTTAAATCGGCGCAAGTAAAAATGGAGAATTTCAGACCATATGCCGGAAAGTTCATGGATGTGCTCAATAGCCTGGCTTTGCGCGTGGATACCATCTCGCATCCGCTTCTGGCTGTTCGCGATCCGAAAAGAATTCGCGTTATTTGCATGACTTCCGATCGTGGTCTTTGCGGCGGTTTCAACACGAACCTGATCAAGGCTACGGAAAGATTTTTAAAGGATAAAGCGGCTGAAGGTAAAGATGTTTCGCTCATCTGTGTTGGTCGCAAGGGCAGAGATTATTACAGGAAAAAGGCAAATATTATTGCGCAAAAGGTTGATCTCTTAAGTAAATTTGATATGACCCTTGCTGTTTCTGTGGCTGATGAAGTCATTAATCCTTTTATCAAAGAAGAATATGATGAGCTTTATCTGATTTACAATCAATTTGTTAATGTGTCCGTGCAAAAGGCGACAGTTGTCAGATTATTTCCCTTGCCCTCTATTGGGCAGGACGTTGATGTTGATCCTGATAAACGTATCGATTATTCCTATGAACCATCAGAAGAAGTTTTATTGCAAAAGCTTTTGCCGATGTATGTTCACGTTCTGGTTTATCGTGCTCTGCTGGAAACATCGGCAGGCGAGAATGGAGCGCGGATGGCGGCTATGGACAATGCAACCAGCAATTGTGAAGAATTGATTAGCAGTTTGACGCTGAAGATGAACAAAGCCAGACAAGCGGCAATTACAGCAGAGTTGATGGATATCGTAGGCGGTACCGAAGCTTTGGCGAAAGGTTAATTTTTCTGCGGCAATCTGCCGCATGTAAAATATATTAATGCGACTATTTGTAAGGAGATAGTTATGAATATCGGAAAGATTGTTCAGGTTATTGGACCCGTTGTTGACGTGGCTTTTGAAGAGGGAAAGCTTCCCAGCATTTTAAACGCTGTTTTAATTACCAACCCGGCGATTAACGACAATGAAGATAACTTGGTTGTCGAAGTAGCGCAGCACTTGGGCGATAACGTTGTCCGCTGCATCGCAATGGATGTTACCGACGGTTTGGTTCGCGGTATGAACTGCAAAGACACGGGAGCGCCGATTACCGTTCCCGTCGGCAAAGCATGTCTTGGCAGAATTCAGAACGTTGTCGGTCGTCCAGTGGATGGTCTAGGCCCCATTGACGCAGAGACTAAAATGCCTATTCATAGACTTTCACCCACTTTTCTCGAGCAGGACACATCCGTGCACGTTCTGGAAACAGGCGTCAAGGTTATTGACCTTTTGGTACCATTTCCCCGCGGCGGCAAGATGGGTATGTTCGGTGGAGCAGGCGTCGGCAAGACAGTCGTTATGATGGAAATGATTCATAATATCGCTATGCACCACGGCGGCATTTCCGTATTCGCGGGCGTTGGTGAAAGAACACGTGAAGGAAACGATCTTTATCGTGAAATGCTGGAATCAGGCGTTATCAAGCAGGCCGCTTTAATTTACGGACAGATGACTGAACCGCCCGGAGCTAGAGCAAGAATTTCCTTGACGGCTCTGGCCAATGCGGAATATTTCCGTGATATCGAAGGCCAGGACGTGCTTTTGTTCGTCGATAACATATTCCGTTTTACGCAGGCAGGCTCTGAAGTTTCAGCTCTCTTGGGACGCATGCCTTCTGCTGTCGGTTACCAACCGACACTGGCCCAAGACCTTGGCGAATTACAGGAACGCATTACCTCAACAAACAAAGGTTCGATTACAGCCGTTCAATGTGTTTACGTTCCCGCTGATGACTTGACTGACCCCGCGCCAGCAACTACGTTTGCGCATCTTGATGGAACAGTCGTTTTGTCCCGTCCGATCGCTGAACTGGGTATTTATCCCGCGGTGGATCCTCTTGATTCCACATCGCGTATTCTGGATCCGAATGTTATAGGTGAGGAGCATTATGCCGTTGCCCGTCATGTTCAGGTAACGCTTCAGAAGTATAAAGATTTACAGGACATCATTGCCATTCTGGGTATGGACGAACTTTCCGAAGCTGATAAACTGACCGTTAGCCGCGCGAGAAAAATCCAAAGATTCCTGTCTCAGCCATTCTTTGTTGCAGCTCAATTTACTGGAACGGAAGGGAAATTTGTATCCGTCCCCGATACCGTGAGAGGATTTAAGGAAATTTTGGAAGGTAAACACGATGATCTGCCCGAGCAGGCTTTTTATATGGTTGGCGGCATTGAAGAAGCGGTGGAAAAAGCCAAGAAGATTGCTTCATAAAACCTAGTTGGAGAAGGTAAATGGCAGACGAATTAATGCTTGAAATTGTAACCCCGGAAAAGATGGTTTTTTCGGATAAGATTGAGGAAGTTACCATTCCCGGGGCGGAAGGTGAATTTGGTGTGTTGCGCGGTCATGAGGCTTTTTTAAGCGCTGTCGACATTGGTGAATTGAATTATATCAAAGACGGAAAAAAGACCTATTATTCTGTGAACACCGGTTATGCGGAAGTAACTTCAAGTAAAGTTACAATATTGATTGAAACAGCCGAAAGATCTGATGGTATTGATAAAGAGAGAGCTCTGCAAGCAAAGGACAAAGCGGAATCTCGTCTGTCTCAGATGACTAAGGAAGACGTCGAATACGAAATAATGCGCGCCGCGTTGGCGCGGGCAATAGCGCGTATAAATGCGGCTGAAAAGCAATAAATATTTAGTTTCGTAAACTGTTATATTAACGAAGAGAAAATAATCACTCTTTTGTAACATCTATTTGACATTTCAGGTTTTAATGTTTTATCAAATTTGATTTTAACGGCGGTTAGAGATTTTCTTTAACCGCCGTTTTTGATGAAATAAGCTAATGTTGGCTACTCGTCCGAAAGATTTTCCAGGATAAGCTTTTCTTCCAGCCTCTTATTGGCTTCATTTAGCTTCTCCGGAGCGGAATACACAGCTACTGAGGGTGATTTTGCCGCCAGAGAAAAATAATCAACTAAAGCGTTTTTTAATTTTCGCGGAGTTGCCGACAAAATACCGTTTCTGAATTTTTGTCGCATATCGTCGTTTATTCCGGCAAAACTACGTATCAAGGCGATATAACCGCGACCTGCCGGATCTAATGGTTTGTCAACCATTCCAATTGTGCTTATAATTGCCTTTTCCATTTCGTCGGCAGAAATTTCATTTTGGGAATAGAAAGCTTGCGCGTCTTTGAATATTTGCAGTGTTTCGACGATGTGCGGGTCGCGATAAGAAAGAAAAGAAAACAGTCCCATCGATTGATCAAAAGAGGACATGCCTCCGTAAGCCCCACCCTGTACACGGATATGTTTGTAAAGATAATTGTTGGATAGTTCTTTCGCTGAAATCATCAAAAGAGCAGAAGCCTGATCAGTATAAGCAGGCGTTTTTAAAACATAAGCGACATAAGATACTTGTGCCGGAATGGAAATTCCCGCAGATACGGGAAATAACGATGGCTTCGCTTCTGTCTTTGCTGTTACCGAGGCGGGCAGTCTATCCAGAAGTTCTGAAATATTATCTTTTACGATCTTTAATCCTGCATCTTCCGCGGTTAAATTGATGACAAGGTTTTCCCTGTTAAATATAATTTTTCGTAACAATTCCAGTTTATCGCGCAAATCTTGTTTTGAGCGGCCAAAATCATTGGCTGTGTTCTGAATAAATTTCAGTTGTGTGCGTCCATGCCACTGTTCATCCCGATAAGCAGGTACGGTAAGCGCTGCGCCTGCCGCCATTTTGGCAAAGATATGGCCGGAAGGGACAATCACTGATTGCAGATTATTCTTTCTTTCGGATATTAAATCCTTCATTCGTGCATCCGCGCTTAAATCACTTGCGAAAATAATATCGCTTAAGATATTTATCGCATCCGGTAAATTGCGATAAAGCGCGTTAAAGGAAATAATCACCTTCTGCCAGGTAGAGCCTGCGTCCGCCGAAAAGCCTGTGGAGAGATCATATCCTAAACCACCTATTTTCAGGGCAATACGTTTGGCCATTTCTTCATAATTGAAACCGGCAGCGCCCATTCCGGCAATTATTTTGCCCATGAGCGGCAGATAAGGCTGAAGTTCTTCAGGCACATGCGCTATATCAAAAGCTAAATCTACATAAGCGATGCCGTTGGTAAAAATATCGTGTTCGAGGGCAGGTACATCTCCGATGAAAGAATGTCGCGTGGGTATAGTATCTATTGATTTCGGAATATCTTCAAGTTTTAGCTTTGGTATGGTTGCCGCGGCCTCGGGCGAATCCTGCTCCGATTGAAACTTTTTCAACGCTTTGGCCTGAGCGTTTATTTGCGCTAATTTACTTTCCGACAGCGACGATTTAAATTCGGCCATTTTCCCCTGATAAGTTTTTTCTTTTATGTCATTAAAATTGGCATCCGGTTCCATAATCGCCAGGACGCGATGGGGATTATCCACGAACCATTGTTTTGTCATCTTCTGGAAAATTTGAGGATCAACTGTCCAGCGCTCTCGAATATTTTCAATTGCCAGGGGGAAATCCAGACCGATTAATGGATCACCGTCATAGAGCCATGTCTGAAATACGTTACCCATCAACGCAATGCCATAAGGGTAAGAGCCGCGAACTATTTCTTTGCCGTGAAGTTCGACCTGATGCAATATGCCTTCTATCAGTTCATTGTCAAAGCCATTTTCGACAATATTCTGCAATGCGTCAAAAATAAGCTTTTCAATCTTTTGCACATCCAGACTTTGTGTATTCCTTAAACCCACGCAAAACATCAATTGCTTCAAGTCGGCTTCAATACCGCTTACCGGCGTCAGGTCTTCACCCAGACCGGAATCGATCAATGCTTTGCGCAGGGGACTGGCGGCACTCCCCACAAGCAGAGCGGATATAATCTCCAGAATCAAAGAAGTTTCATAATCCGTGTTATCGGACATCATCCAGGCAATGTTTGCCATCGTTTTGTGCTGGAGAGACTCATCTTTTCCTATGGGATAAGTGCTTCGGATAACGCGGGGCGCGGTTAAGCGCTCCTGACTTTTTATAGATGAGTCTATCTCAACGCGTTCAAAGCCGGAGAGCATTTCAGAAAGAAAAGAGAGGTGCTCGGATGTTCTGATGTCGCCATAAATAAAAAACCGCGTGTTGGTCGGCGAATAATAAGTGCGATGAAATTCCCGAAACTGTTCGTACGTGAGTGTGGGAATAACATCGGGATCTCCGCCGGAATCAAAAGCATAAACGCTATCGGGATAGACATTTTCCTGCAGGACTTTATAGATCAGAGAATCAGAAGATGAATATGCCCCTTTCATTTCATTGTAAACTATGCCCGAAATAATCAGATCGCTGGCTAAATCATCCTGTGTGGAAAATTCAAGGTGATGACCTTCCTGAAGAAAAGTTTCCTTAAGCATCCGCGGATGCAACACCAGATCGGTATAAACACGGGCAAGGTTGAAAAAATCCGTTTTTATCTGGCTGGCCACGGGATAAATCGTTTTATCCGGATAAGTAAAGGCGTTGATAAAAGTTTGCAGGGTTGAACGCATCAATTCTTTAAAAACATCTTTTAGCGGATATTTTTCGGAGCCCGCCAGCACGGAATGTTCCAGAATATGCGGCAGTCCTGTGGAATCAGACGGCGGAGTGCGAAAACCAATCGCGTATAAATTTTCACGGTCGAATGAATGCAGGTGCAAAACTTTGGCGCCGGTTTTTTTATGTTCAATTTCGTAAGCAGTAACCCGGATTTCGGGAAATGCTTTTACGCGTAAAACTTTAAATCCGTATAGCTCCTCACCGGTTTGCAGTGTCGGCTGTGGAGAATTTGATTGATCAGACATTCAATAATACTCCTGTTATTTTTATAATTTTATTAAATTGATATTTCTTTGACGCTGAACATTGAATTTGCCACCGCCCAGATTAAAACCAGAACCGTAATCAGAATGCAGGCATAGGCCAAAAGCTTGATCCACGCGCTTTCCTGTTTGTTATCGTTATAGCCCATAAGGAAGGCAAGTCCTATTCCTGATAATATTCCGCCGCCGTGTGCCCAGTTATTTATGCCGCTGAATATTAATCCGAAAATTATCAACCCTACTACCCATCCCATTGCCTCTTTATATATGATTTCTCCATAGTGGTCACCGCGGCTTTTGCCGAAATAAATAATTGCGCCAATCAAACCGCAGATATTGGCGGAAGCACCTATTGTAAAAGGTACTCCAAATAATACGGAAACCGCGAAAACACAGATTCCTGTAATAATATAGAGGCTAATAAAAC
>JBKQWB010000092.1:0-5332 GCA_052139735.1 Smithella sp.
ATTTGTTGATGGAGTTATGAAACAAAAAAACAGAGGAATGGAAAGGTTGGCTGCCTGATGTCTATTTACACTCCTATTGACAGGACTCCCTTTTTTTGATTAGTGTGGTTATCCTTTATGCGAAGAGATTTCATTCCTCCTGGTTAATCTTTTTTATCGGTTACGGTGGTGTTATTTTAAGTCTGGTGATGGCATACATTGTCATTATATTGTTTAAATTTATGTCTCGTGAATTGGTGCATTTGTCGTCAAAGTATTTTCTGAAAGACGCCATAGATCATATTGCTCTTGTTTCCTTTTCGGCAAAATGCCCCGTTACGGGATGTGAAGGGAATGTGTTTATTTCCGACGAGTATGACGAGCGGGTAGAAGACAGCGGATATGTTGCTAAATGTTCAAAAGATCCCAAAGGACACAAGTTTTCTATTGATGCCAGAACGCTTAAAGGAAAAAGGATCAAGACAAAAACCCGATTTCCATTGATGAATATTTTTCGTTAGTTTACTTTGTATTCTCCCTCTTTTATTGAAATCAATAAAAGAGGGAGAAGAACTTGTATAGCGCTTTCAACTCGTAAGGATCAGTCAACGCCATGAAAAATAATAAATCGACGGTTACGTATATCACCTACTTCTATTCAGTATTTGGCAGTCGTCTGAATCGAGGATTACTGGTTGGAAGGTTTAACTACCGAGTAATAGGCGCTAGCTTGCGAGCGTCCTAATTAACGCACTTGTTATGTAATTGTGCATTTTTTATGACTGAGTTCAATATTTCTTTAGAATTACCATATATAGTTTTATCTGATTTTTTTAACATAGAGTGGTTTAATTTTTGAACTACTTTTTCATCTATTGTACTCGATAATCCATTATATTCTGACGAATTATTTATCATGTATGCATAACGAGGAGATAATGGAAAATAAAGATCCAAGTATTCCGGTGCTACTCCTTTTTCTAATGTTTTCAATGAAGAATGAATGTTTATTAATGGGTTATCACTTGTTATAAATGGCGTATTGGTGTCGTTCACAATAAAAATATGATTATCTTTATCTTTCGTTTTATATAAATCACACCCAAAATTTATTCCTAACATGAAGCTGATGAACCACCAATTTTTTTCCATTAATTCGATCATGTTTTGATGTTCAATGGATAATGGATTCTTTTTTATCGCGTCTAACGATCTCTCTTTAAATGCTTTGGTCCTCGTACATTGATGTCCCATATATAAACACAAAGCCATCATGTTTTTATTGGATAGAAGTGTATCTGAATCCCCTTTGCAGAGACTTTTAATTACAGGTAATACACAAGACTCTATATCGGAATAGATGTCTTCCAAGCTATTATATTGTATTGCTTGACCTATTAATTTGACCTCTTCTGCTTTTACACTTAAATCACTAATTGTTTGTAAAACGTGGGAGCGTGAAGCAAAATCTCTAATAAAAGACATGTGTATATTTTGGAGATTTTCTAGAGATTTTATAGACCAGGACTTTATAAAGTCTATATCTACCTTATTCAAAGGGTTTATTTTATAAAATCCTGATTCACACGATAGTCCTTTTACGCTAGCACATGCGACTTTCCTTGTTTTCGTGACATAATAGATATCGTTACCATTAGCCCATTGCTTTAAATAGAAAGCCCAAACATAATGATGATTTTTCTTTATTTGTAGATATTTTTTCATAATCGCTTCTATGTTAATTTGTGTAATCTATCATATAACGAGCCTGTAGAAAAAGTCATTTTTGTGTCAAGTTTACTTTCCAAGAGGCTCGGATTTTTCTAATCTTTGTTTTTGGTGTTCGGTTTGTTTGTTTTTGGTTAAATCATTTATGCTTTTTATTCAATATATCTTTTCTACGCGTTCATATCCTCGGATTTCTCCGACTTTGTGGGTGTTGATCAAGCATACCCCGGCCCATATCGATGGATCTTAGTTAAATTGTGTACAATGCAGAAGAGATTCCACTGCGTGTTCACCTTCGTCTTGCCGCGTAAGGTGAATCGGTCGAGCTTGAGTGCGGAGGTGATGTGTGAAAACGGCGGCTCGCTGATCGCCAAACGCATGCCGTAGATCACCCGGCCGATGGTGGAGTCGATCTTGCGCTTCATCTTGTCGGTAAAGGTCGGTCCGTCTCCTGTTTTGCCGGTAAAGTAAGCCACCTGACGGATGACGGTCTTTTCCGGATGCCGGATGCATTTTTCTCTCAGGGTACAGGATACACAGGTGGTCTGCGTTCCCTTGAACCGATACACTTTCGCATTAAAGCCGCTACGGTATAACCTTCTTCCGGCAGGGCAGATGCAATGTTCCATGTTCTTACCAAAGGTGAAGTCTTCCGTCCGAAAAAGCCTGGGCTTACCTTTGGCCCAGTCCTTTCTTGCGTCATCTTTGTACTTCTCGTAGTCGGCAAAGCGCGGGTCCCGTTTCCGGAAACGATTGTCCGCAACATAGGCGTCGATGCCTTCATGGGTCAGCATTTCCATGTTCTTCTCGGTATGGTAGCCGCTGTCCGCCAGCAGTTTGGCTTTGGCAAAGATGTCTTCTTCTCCAATGTCCTGAAAGGTCTTGCGCACACCTTCCACCATCGGTTCCAGTAAGTCATGTTCCTGGGCTTCTCCAAAGGCCTCGGCCTGAACAATGACTTGGTGTCTGCCATCGGTGACCGCTACGCCGTCATAGCCCTGGATGACGCCCCGATGGGTCTTCATTTTGGCGGATTCATTGTCGGTGATGTTGCTTTTCTTCGGCTTGCCGGTTTTCCCCGGTTTGTCGTCGTTATCTTTGAGCCATTCCCGGATTTTGGTTATTCGCTTGCTCAAGGTCTGGGCAAACTTCTCTTCGGTTTCTTTTTCTTTTGATTCCGTTTTGCTCAGGTCTTCTTCCTGGTGCTTCTTCAGGATGTTTTCGATGGCTTTCTCCATCTTGGCGGCTTTCTTCTCAAAGTCGGCTTTGGTTCCGCTCCATTCCTTCGAGGCGTTCGACGGCAGCTTGCAGCCGTCGATGGCGAACATTTCTTTGCCAATCAGCCTCAAATCATCACAGACCAGTAAGACTTCGCGAAAGAGTCTGGTAATCTCCTTGTCCATGGTCGATACGAAATCGGCTATGGTTGTAAAATGAGGTTTTGTATCACAGCTCAACGCCATGAAGATAATGTTCTCTTCACACGCCTGCGCTATGCGTCTGCTGGATGTGATCCCGCGCGAATAGGCAAACAGAATAATCTTTAACAATATTTTCGGATCGTAAGCGGTTGCTCCCGTTTCCTCATTCCGGTATCGTTCATCGAAGATCGATAAGTCCAGTTCATGATCGACCAGATGATTGAGTGAATATTCGAATGTTCCGGGAAGGATTTGTTTCTCAAAGTGGACAGGGATGAATTTGCCTTGTGTGTAGGAATACGATTTATATCGGGCCACGGCTACTCCTTAGGTATGGATTCAATTCATATGTGTATTCCTATAATAGATTGACCGTTTTCTTCAAGTATTTTAAGCGCCCAAATTGACTTTTTCTACAGGTTCAACGAAAATATTAGCCGGAGCGTAGTGATCGGCTGAATTGATTTTGTTAACTTTCTTCAGATCCGGATACATCCATCATAACTGTGCTTTGATTCATAGGAATAGTTTGGAGATGGTCTAAATTGTATTTAACAGTAAGATATTCTAAAATCAAATTGGAATCTTTTCTGTCGATGTCACAATCAGCCACCATAATGTCAATACTTTGTTGTGCAATTTTATCTGGATCACATAATCCTTTAGCCATGCATATTGCTAACTCAGACTTCCGAAATTCATTGGCACGAGGCGATAGTGAATTTATGCATAGTTGTATGCATAGTTGTGCGTTGTTCGAATATGTAAGAATTATACCGTCGAGGTAATACCGCCATGAGAAGAATGCGCTGTTATGGAAATAGAAGCAAGTTAAAATATTTGATTTTCTAAGGCTGAAAAACTTTTCTGTCCCAAATATTGTTGAATGAAATCTTCTGTTGTGCAATTCTGGGTCGGACCCTGCTGAATGCAGCCAGACGATATGATATGTTTCACCTTTAGGATCATGGTCAATGATTTGTTGAACACTTTTTTGTATTATTCCAGCAAATCTGTTTCGAGGCCCGATGGGTATAGATTTTGAAACCAAATCTCCTTTTAGTAAGGCTTCTTCATCATTTTTAATTTCATTTGGATCATCTTCTTTTATTTTTAATTCTATTGTGTATCGACTATCCTTTCCAAACACATCAAAGTCAGGTGTCTGAACCCCACTTTTTCTTTCAATATCACAAACTTCAAATCCAAATTGGTTTAGGATTTTTTTCACAAGAGGTTTGAATTCTAATTCATTCATAGTTCAAAAGTTAACAATATTTATTTAGACTGTATAAATTAGTTTTATATTTATCTTAATTAAATAAAATGAAGGTTAATTTTAACGATTATCGATTGTAACCTAGAAGCATAAAAATATGAATTTAAAAATTGAGGAAGTTATACGTACTATAATCTGCTTTTCTTGATTTCTTTTTGGTAAATTTCAATCAGTTTCTTATTTGCCTCTGCAAGTTTCTTTTTTGCTTCTTCAATTTTTTCATTTACAATTTTAATTGCTTCTTCTCTTGAGCATTTTTGTAAGTCAATTCCCAGTCGATTAAGTTCTTTGATAAATAGTTTGTCAACCATATATTCCTTAATTGCTGATTTTATAGATTATAACTGGTAAGCGTTAAGATAAAATTATTAAAATGTAGTGGTTGCGGGACTAGTGACAGTCAAATCGGTCATCGCATTTTATAGACCGCTACCTATTTAAAACGAATTTGTGATTTACCATTTTGCGATGCATAATGTTCATTACTAGTTATTGAGTTCTCTGCCTTTAGTTTTCATCATTCTTTTTACTCTTTTCAATGCCTTATTTACAGGTGCATTCTTTAAATTCGCTGGAATGATTGGATCATCATTTGATTGAAGCGCCATGAGATCTACATCATTGTCGCCAATTTGCCAAGCCGGTTTTACAATTAGTGATTTCTTGTATAGAAACAGATCGCGAATAACTTTGGGTTCAATCCAATCTTCTTCATAAATAGCAGGCAGCAAATAATAAACACCATATTTTTCGTATGCTTTTAGAAACATGCTCAAATTCTTATCGCTATCCGGTGTCATCGTTTGAATACGAGATACAAATGAGTATTCCGGTCCAAACCGGCCACTGATTCCGTTTCAAATCGGCCACCCAATCCGGAGCAAATCGGCCGGGTATTCCGGAGCAAACCAGGCCACCCATTTGA
>JBKQWB010000093.1:0-16068 GCA_052139735.1 Smithella sp.
ATGATGTGATAATTTTTTATTGATTTGCGTTTGACATGATTTATCAACGCTCTGCATAACCGGCTGGCTATACAACGTCTTGTTAAGCACGCTGGTTCGATAGATATTTGCTGATTTTACGGACCAATTCATCAAGGTCTTTAGTTTCGCATTCCCATACAACTAAAACATTCCAACCGAGAGATGTCAATTCGGCTTGGTTCTTAATATCTCTCTCAATATTTTTTCTTATTTTCTCAATCCAATATTTGGAATTCGTTTTCGGCGTTCGTTTTCCTCTGGCACAGTCGTGACCATGCCAAAAGCATCCGTGAACAAAAATAACTTTCTTTCTGGTTGAGAAAACTAGATCTGGTTTTCCAACAAGGTCCTTTCGGTGAAGGCGAAAGCGGTAACCTAGTCTGTGCGCCAACGAGCGAACCCTAAGTTCAGGTGATGTATCCTTTCCGCGAACACGGCTCATAATCCAACTACGTTTTTCGTTGGAAAAAACATCCGTCATCGCGCCACATCAATCAGAAGGCTGGGATCGGTTTCGCACTCGTCAACTATGGCGTTGTACTCGGCAATCAATTGCTCTGCCGTCGTTCGCCGCCCCGACTGAGCAAATTTGCCGATTTCGTAAAGATTACCCGCAAGAAACTGTTCCGCCTCGAACACATCAATTCTATCCGTCATGTTGGCCTGTTTGGCCAACCCTTCAGCAAGCAATGCACCGCGATTTGTGGTAATTATGACAGGCTTCATGCTGTTGTCCAAATTTCTTCGGCATTTTCTAATCAAGGCCTCGGAGGGCGAAGTGGTTACATGGATCACCACATCTTCAACAATGAAGTCACCTTCACGGCCTGAAACGTCATCGGCGACGTTTGCACCATGATTTTGGAGAGGCGAATCAAGAATAAGGTTTAGTTTCGCGCCGATCAAGTGTTGCAGCATGGTTCCAACAAACGTCGATCCGTTGGCTTGCGCCTGCCGTTTTTCAGCCTGCAACAAAAGATCACGTATAACCGCCCGCAAGGATTTGGAGGTGTCAAATCGCAATACAAACGGCTTGCCAGAGAAAAACTCTATAACTCGCTCAATCCACCATGCTTCAACCTGATTAAAATCAATGGGACTTTCAGCATGGAGATCATTTAGAAAGGCAACGTACTTCCGCATATTGCCCACGCTGCCTCTACTGGTTCGCCCGCCTTCCTCGGCCAGAACACGATCAATGCCATGGTCTTTCAGGATAGATTGAACCGCCGACTTGCCCAAACCCATGACCTGTCCGCCACCGTCGGTGAGCAATGCTTCCGGATCAAGCGGCATACCGAGTTTTTTACCATGCCGCGTTACGACAAGAGCTACGGATATCGGCCCTTTGCCCTTCATCCTATTTTTCTGAGCAAATGTCCTCAACTTTCCATCTATTGGCATCGAAAACCTCTTTCCTTAATTAATTTGGCAAGCGGATAAAGCAATTTTTCTGCAAGAAAATGAGTAACAGGAACGGCGACTGCATCCCCCATAGCTCTATATCCGTCATTATAGGTTCCGGGTATTTTGTAGCTATTGCGCACCCCCATCAAGGAAGCGGTTTCCCTTACTGTCAAAAGTCGTGTTTTGACAGAACCATTATTTTTGATAACTAAAAACTGTCTGCTACTCCCACCCTCAGGTGTTCTTAGGCATCCGGCCACATCATCGAAGCGCAGTTCCAAAACCTGCCGACCATTTCTTGTACGTTTGTAGCCCGGGAAGACGGTTTTTCCGTTTCTTGCGGCAACAATCATTTTTTCGCGGTGTTTTTCAGGAATGAGACTTAGAATGCGTTCTTGTTTTTCCGCTTCATCACAGGGCGAGGTAAAATCAATGACATCATCCAGTTTGATTTTTCTATCTTCTGGTCTTGGAAGATTCCACCACACCCAGTTTTTAAGGTGATCCACAGCATTGATTATTGCCGCAGGATGGCACCAAATTGGATGATCCGTTTCAAATTGATTGGTTGGAATGTTACTGTCCACAGCGATGACAAAAACCCTTTTTCGTGACTGCGGGACCCAGTGAGAGGCATCAAGAATGACAGCACCAACCTTGTAGCCGCGCTTGACCAGTGAATTGTGTAAGTTACGATAATACTCGCCCTTGGCGGCGGAAACCAGACCAATGACATTCTCCGCGACTGCAAGCGGAGGCTTTTCCTGAAGTTCATCCATTACCCGAAGCCACTGCCAGACCAGACCACTACGCGAACTGAAAAGGCCACCCATATTACCTGCAAGTGAAAGATCCTGGCAGGGGAAACTGCCCCATGACAAAAGAGCCTTCGGGACATCATCACCTTGAATCTGTTCTATAGAACCCAGGTGGAAAATCTCCTTGGCGTGATTGGCACAAAAGACCTTGGCTTTCTTTTTGCAGATGTCATTGGCCCACACAGTTTGAAAGAACTTATTTAAGCCCTCGGCAACCAAGCCACTACCGGCAAAAAAATCAAGACATGTTGGTTTTAGGGATTTTTCATTCATTTGCTAAATTCCATAACTTCACAAGTTCACTTTTTCTGATAATGCTAGTATTCTTATACCACATGACGTTTTTTTCTAAAAGGAAAACATCTGTAATCTATAATCTATCCAAGATTGCTTATTGAAACAAATTATCCCTGAGAAATACTCTGAGCTCTAACTTTCAGGCAACTGTCAATAGTCCTGACACTCTATGTCGGGTCAAATTATGTTTAGGGCAAACAAGAATTTTATGATGACAAGCAAAGGAAGAACAAACGCTATTGACACATGGGCCATTTTTGATATAAGGCAAAAGAAAAAAATCGGGCTGTGGTTTTACAAACCTCTCATCTGG
This sequence comes from Smithella sp., assembly GCA_052139735.1. GTDB lineage: Bacteria > Desulfobacterota > Syntrophia > Syntrophales > Smithellaceae > Smithella. The sequence continues at coordinate 2,857 of JBKQWB010000093.1, forward strand.
CCAAAAATAACTAAGCAACATAATAAGGGGATACTTTATGGAAAAGAGATTGAAGGTGGCGGCCATCATGCTTTATGTCTTTGCCGTTTTCCTTATCCTGTTCGGGCTGCTATATTTATTAAGTCCGAGGATAATGCCCTATCATGAGAGGTTTCTCGGCAAGACGTTTGAGCAGTTGGACCCGAAAACCGCAACGCTCAGCCTGGCTTCTTTGAAGGTGGTGGGTGCTCTTGCGTTATCCATGGGTATCGGTTTTGTCATGATGATCAGGTTTCAATTCAGCAGAGGGGACAGATATGCCTGGTGGATCATCCTGGTCATGTCGCTTGTGGCGCTTGTTCCAATTACCGTTATCTCATTTTACATAGGGGGCGTGCATTCACCGGGATGGAGTATCGTCATCAGCCTTTTGGTGATGTCTGTTGCCATGGCTATTTCAAGAGATTCATTTAAAAAACCGTAATAGCAATCAGACCCTCTCAGGGAAAGATAAAAATGAAAATTGTTTATTCATACTATGTATTGGACATCGTCCATAAAGGTCATCTCATGATGATGAAAAACGCAAAGGCGATTGCCGGAAAAGACGGGAAACTGATTGTGGGAATCCTGACAGATGAAGCGGTTATGGAGAAAAAGCCCAAACCCCTGCTTTCCTTTGAAGACCGGATTGCGCTGGCCGACGCGATAAAATATGTTGATGCGGTGGTGGCCCAGGAAACCTATTCGCCATTGCCCAATGTGATGAGGATTAGACCGGATATACTGATTGAAAGTTCAAGTCACGCACAACGGGATATCGAAAAGGCAAGAAAGGTTATGGAAGAAATCAACGGGAGCGTTATTGTACTTCCCTATTTCCCCGGCCATTCTTCGACAAACATCAAGGATAAAATATCACGACTGTCCAAAAACAAAAAATTAAATAATAAACTTTAGAGGTGTATCAACCATGCGAATTGCGGATATCATGACGTCTTTGCGGATTATTATAACCCCGGTAATTATATGGCTCATATTGCATGACGAAAGAGTGGTTGCCTTCTATCTTTTCGCCGCCGGAGCGATAACCGACACCCTGGACGGTTATTTTGCAAGAAGAAGCAAAAAGAAGGTGACGTACGGGCACAATTTTGATGCGCTGGCGGATTTCTTCTTCGGGTTTACGACGATATTTGTTGTTGTTTACGTGTTAAAGGCATGGCCTCTTCTGATTGTCACCCTGACGGGAATAGCCTTCTGGACTCCGATCATCATCCTTATCTCACGGAAAGCCGGGACTCTGGAGATACCGCATCTGGAGACGAATCTGCTGGCCGCGGCGGTTTATCCAACGGTCATGGCATACATCATCGGCTGGAAATATGCCGGGTTCGTGCTTCTTTTCACGGCGCTTGTGATGGTTCGCTACATGTGGAGATACATCGTGTATGTGCGCAGCCTTTACCAGGAAGAGACGCCCTGATCACTGGTCATTGCTTCGGTCATTGCTTTTTTTTAAACATGGCTTTGATTTTGGCCTTGAAGTGGTTGTAGAGGTACAATCCAAGGACAAACCCCAGAACTAGCAATTGAGGCAAAGTTATGCTGTGCCCGCCGTCTGTAGTTGCGGCGGCGGCGGCGGAAGCTGCGGAGGCGGCTGCAAAAACCGCCTGTGGAAACGCCAAATAAAAAAGAGCTGCTGAAAGAATGACTTTTGTACTTGTTCTGAAATGTTTCATATATAATCCTTTCTATTCCTTTCTGTTACTTGTCCTTTAATCCTAACTGCCGCCAGAGCATCATAGCGATCCAATCTATAGCCCGGCTGGGTAATGCCCAGGTAAGAAAAACGGCCAATCTGGCATCCCATCCGACGATGTAATGCGACTTCGGCCTTTTTGCCGTGAGCGTCCGGGCAACCGCCCTTACAACGGCATCAATGGAAACCGCAACCATTTTTATCCTTTTTTTATTTTTAAGGATTTCAACGACAGAATTGATGGTGGTGCCATAGAGGTCAATCGCCTCCTGAGGGTAAGTTTCTGCCGCGTGTACCGCAACTGTTTCAGCTTTGTCCCACATGGGGGTATAGACGATTCCGGGTTCGATGATTGATACCGGGATTTTCCAGGGTTTAAGTTCCAGTCTGAGCGACTTGGTGAAGGCTTCAAGAGCGGCTTTAGAGGCTGAATACGGCGCGAGGTATGGTTGGGGCATGATGCCGGCGATTGAACCCATGTTTATGATACGGCCATGTCCCCTCCGGATAAGGGGCAAAAACGCCTGGGTGACGGCGATGTGCCCAATGAAGTTGACCTCCAGCAGTTTGCGGATTTCAGCGATGGAAAGAAACTCAAGCAGGCCGCTCGCTGTAACAATGCCTGCATTATTAATCAGCCCGGTAAGGCCGTCGCCGCCTACCTTGCCGGAGACGAACTTCAAGGCGGAATCGATGGATTCTGAATCGGTGACGTCCAGGAGAACCGGGGTGAGTTTGTCGGAGGCGTTTTTCCTCAAGTCGTTGCCGTCAATCTCCCTGCGCACCCCGGCAAAAACGTGAAACCCTATGCTGTCAAGGTAAAGCGCGCAGGCTCTGCCTATCCCTGTTGAGGATCCGGTTATGAGAATCGCTCGTTTCCTCACTTCTCGACTCCCGGGCGTTGACATGTACTCCCCCTGATAAATATTTATTAATAAATCGGATGAATTGTGGCTTAATACACGTAAGCTTTTTCTTTGTCCAGATAAAATTTGACGGCTACGGGATAAGTTTTTTAAAAACTTACATCCTTAGGATGATTTACTTTGACAAAAAGACTCCGGCTATGATTTACTTCAACACACTATCATAAAAACAGGCTGCGGCATGAATCTTAACTCAGGGCAACTTCCCATTTATAAATCCCTGTTCCCTGTCCGAAGAACCCGGACCACCTGTTACATCTGTCTATATAGGATATTTAGTATGCATCAGTGGTATTATTACTTGGGTAAATAAAAATCTATTTAGAAAGGGTGATCTGTCGATGAAAAAAGAAGAAGCGGTAAAGGAATTGTTGAAACAGACCAAAGAAAAGGAAGAAACCCTTTACGGGTTGCTCAGCCAGCCGTTGAGTTTTATCCAGAAGGCTATGGTGGATGGACTTTATACATTTTATTTTGATGTGCTCGGGAAGAAACCCAAAATCGACGAGGATGCGGCAAGGCAGGCAAGGGAAACATTTAAAAATTATTTTCCCGAAAAAGTCGAGCAGATGCTTGCACAGCTCCTTGATGACCCGGAGGGCTATCATAAAAAAGTAGTAGCGTTTGAAAAAATATGCCCCCCTGTCTTTGTTGATTTTCCCACAGACCCAAGCTATTACCGCGTCATCATCAGTGACCCCTCACGTCAACTTCAAGAGGTTCTGACAAGACTGGCCCTTTTCTCAAATTTTCCATCTGCCAACGGTAAGTATTCCGCCCTTGATGTGGGCACCGGTTACGGCAGGCTCGCCAGAGTTATGGAAGACACATTGCGCTCTCTTTACGCGGCGGGAAAGAACTACAAGGTCTTTGGCCAGGATATATTGGAAGCCAACATAGAATCAGCAAAAAAATTAAACCGGGAAACTGGATCGGAGATCACCTTTTTTACGCGTGATATGAATCAAATCCCCTTTCCGTCGAATTCATTAAACCTTGTCAACACGACCGACGCATCCTATCTTAACTTCAGGCACAGAAGGCCGTTTTATATCGCCGAGATCGCAAGGGTCCTGCGCTCTGACGGCGGGGTAGGCTGCATAACCAATCCCAATGAGCACACTACTCTGAAGGAGTATAACTATTTAATGATGCGGACCAACTACAGGACCTATATGAACCCTGCCAACGTCTTGAAGGCCATGGTTCTCGGCAAATGCTCCGTATATATAGACGCTCTTTCAAAAGCCAGACCCGACTGGGCGCTGACAACCACCGGGGATATGACCAATGCATTAAAAAATGTATTAAAATCAGATATTATCAATGTCAACAACTGGCCGAAAAAAGGCGGCCTGCCAATATACAGCGGGATTACCTTTGCGGTTAACGACCTCACAAAAAAGCAGATCGAAAGGTACGCAAAGTTCCGGGAGCGCCAAAAAACGGCAGAGAAATGGTTTGATATTTAGGGTTTGAAATCGGGCTTGGGACGGATATTTATACTAGAATATGCCTAGTACTCACCATGTATTTATCCAGTAAACAATCCTATTGCAAATGTGCTATTATCATACTAAAGAAAATCTGTAAAATAGTCATAGTCAGTGAATTTAAGGAGGACTTTATGGCATTGAACACGGTAATTGAGAGCTTGGGAGTGTATACACCTGAGGGGAGACTCAGCACAAAAGAGCTTGTTGATGGATGCAAAGTAAAACCTATCATTGATATTGAGGATTTAACCGGGATAAAGACCCGACCCGTGGTAGCCGATGGTGAATATGCCATAGACCTGGCCCGGGAGGCTGTAACCCGCTGTTTTGAGATATCCAAATATAAGCCTGAAGATATTGACCTCGTCATTTGCACCAATATATCCCGCTACAACGGCCCAAACTGGAAGGCCGGCTTTGAGCCTTCTACTGCGGCTATGCTTGCCCGGTATTTTGATTTTAGCAATGCGATTATCTTTGACGAGCCAAACGCCTGTGCCGGAATGTTTACCGCCCTTTATATAGTGGATGCATACCTGAAGGCCGGTTTTGTTAAAAGAGCAATGGTAATAAGCGGCGAAGCCTTGACCTGCCTTGCCCGCACCGCTCAGAAGGAGATTAGCGCGCCCTTTGATCCGCAGATGGCCTGCCTGACGGTTGGCGATGCAGGGGCTGCTTTTATCCTTGAGCAGACTGATAATCCGGAGATTGGATTTCATGAAATGGATGCCTTTACCGTTGCACATCATTGTGACTACTGCATAGGCACATTCAGCAAGGAGCCGCATGGCGGATTTGTGATGTACACGGATTCCATTAAAATTCACCAGGTCGCCATCGGCATGACAGCCGAGCATGTGGGTCGGATGGTCAAAGGGACCAAATGGGAAAACAGCGAAAATCATCATTATATCATGCATCAGACCGGGACAAGGGCCATCAAAACGACCCGGAAAAGTATTAATGACTGGGTGGGTAAAGAAGTCTGTTCCGAGAAGAATTCCATCGTCAACGTCATCGAACGGGGAAACGGGGCATCCACCGCCCATTTTGTCGCCCTGTGGGATCATATAAGAAACGGGGCCATAAAATCCAATGAGAACATACTTTTTGCGGTTCAGTCATCCGGAATCAACCTTGGCGTTGGCCTGTATTCACTGGATGATCTTCCTGCAAGGGTAATGAACTGGAGCAGAATGGAACAATCGGAAGAAATCAAAGAAGCTATGTAAAGGAAAATATAATGGGAATTACAATAAGTAGCATCGGGCTGTGTGAAAATAAGAATAAATCTGTAAAAACATCTCTGGAATTATGCCGGCGGGCTGCTGAGCCTTGTATCAAGCATTCCGCCTACAGCAAAGAGGATATCGGGCTGGTGGTCAGCGTTGCCGTTTATCGGGATGATTACTTCTGCGAGCCGGCATTTTCGAGCTTTGTTCAGAATGATCTCAAGATCAACCACGACAAGACGGACTCTTTAGGACCCAAGACACTTTCCCTTGACATATTGAACGGAGCCATGGGTTTTTTAAACGCCTGTCAAATGTGCTCCGCCATGATAACCGCCGGAAAGATAAAGGCCGGGCTGGTGGTCAGTAGTGATCTTGTCAATGGAAGCATCAGTGAAAAAGGGGATTCTCCGGAATTTCTTCCCTCCGGCGCCGCCATGCTGCTTTCCGGAGAGAAGAACGGCGGCTCAGGGTTTAAGACATTTCGTTTCAAAACATTCCCGGAAATGCAGGATGCCTGCGAATCATATTTGTTTCATGACAAAGATCATATGACCATGATATTTAAGAGAGATCCGGCAGTCGAAGATATATACCTCAAGGCGGTATCGGCCGGGGTCTCTAAATTCCTGGAAAAAGAAGCCGTTGGGATCGATGACTTTGACATGATCATCCCTTCCCAGATTTCTTCCGGGTTTATCACAAAAATGGCCGGCGTACTGGGCGTAAAAAGGGAAAAGATGATTGATGTCACACGGGAAGGCGGAAATTTATTTAATGCCTCGCTTCCTGCGGCTATGGATCATATCTTTAAACACAACAAGCCGGAACCGGGACAGAAGGCCCTTATCATCAATGTTGCTTCGGGTATACAGGTAGGATGCGCTGTATATCAGTTTTAATTAATACCAATTCGCTGTCTTCGGCTAACTTTGTTGGCATCGTCATCGGCTTCCTCGACGTATGTTCGCATACGCCTGCGGTGCCTCCTCCTTGCCGCCTCGTTATCCTTTGACAGCAAAACAGTATTATTAATTTGTTCAATTAAGGCCAAACAGAAGAGCGCAAAGAAATCTGTAAAATGGTTTAATGGTTTTCTTAATTAATTTTTTAAATATTGCATGAGTTTAATTTTATTCTCAGCAGGGGATGTTTTGGGGCGGCCGAGATCTTTTCGGGCGCCTTTTTTCACTCGAATTTCAAGGAGTCCGAGGTCTTTTGCGGTGATGAATTCTTCCATTGCTTTTATAAGTTCTTCTTTTGTTATGGCCAACCATGTTTTTTGATAGCCGCAAGCTTTTGCCGTTTTTCTAAAATCGACTTTGAACCCGCACGTCGGCTGACCTCCAACTGAATCGTGAGCGCCGTTATTGATAACAATGTGTTTCAGGTTTGTAACACATGATTCGGCAATCGTGGCGAGTGCGCCCATGTGCATGAGCATGGCGCCATCTCCATCGATACAAAAAACAGTTCGATCCGGTGCGCGGAGCGCAATCCCAAGTGCGATGGAGGAGGCATGTCCCATCGAGCCGACAGTGAGAAAATCAGAATCTCCCTTTTGGCCCATCTTGATCCTGCTTTCATAAAGTTCACGTGATGCCATGCCTGTCGTTGAGACAAAAACAGGATTCTTGATTGTTGATGTGATTTTTAAAATTATTTCAATGGCCTCTTCGCGAGTAAGGGAATAAGGAGATGGCGTTGTATTTTTTTTGAGAGCTTCATACGGCTCAAAGGTGTCTTTTCGAATGACGAGTGCGTAGGGCGCCTTTGAGGAATGCATAAACTCAAAAGCTTTTTTTATCGCCGCTTCGGCGTCAACGAATTCTTGTGGAAGAACTTCATATGGAATCCCCAGCGTTTTGAATAACTCTAATGTAATTTCACCTTGTTTGACATGTTGCGGTTCATCTTTGACTCCCGGTTCTCCACGCCAACCGATAAGGAGCAACATGGGAATGCCGTAAACTTTTGGATCTGCAAGTGAGGTCAGGGGATTAACGGCATTTCCTTCACCTGAGTTTTGCATATAGACGAGGGCGGGTTTATTTGTGGCGAGATAGACACCGGCGGCAAGCCCCACGGCCACGCCTTCATTTACGGTAATGAAATTCTTGTTTGAGGGCACATTGTCTTGAAGATAGGCGCAAAAAGACTTTAAAAGGGAATCCGGAACGCCACAATAGAAATCCGTTCCTTCGCCCGTAAGAAGTTCGAAAAATTTGGCACAGTTCAACATAAATAAATCCGTTAAACTTTATTGGGTAAAATTTTCAAAATTTCCGAGACAGACATACAATACTCATTGGATGCTTCCAATGCCCGTCCGTTTCGGAGAATAGATTCGGCTGTTTTTACCATAGCCGGATAAGCTGCGCGAAGAAGGTGGTTTCCGTAAATGACGATATTTACGCCGGCTTCAATTAATTCTTTTTCGTGAATCTGGCAGTATGTCGTAGGAACGACAACGAGTGGAACTTTCTTTTCAAATTTTTGATATTCTTTACAAAATTGTAAAATTTCCGATGGATCATTTGCCTGACTATGAATCATTATGCCATCGGCTCCGGCCTTCATATAGGCAAAGGCGCGAGTGAGGGCATCGTCCATTCCTTTTTTCAGAATGAGGCTTTCGATGCGCGCGATAATCATGAAATCATTTGTAACTTGAGCTTTTTTACCGAGGGAAATCTTATTGCAAAAAGCCTCAATGGAATCTTGAGTTTGCGGAACATCAGTTCCAAAGAGTGAATTCATTTTGAGACCTGTTTTGTCTTCAATAATAACGGCGGACACGCCAAGTCTCTCAAGCGTTCGAACGGTATAGGTAAAGTGTTCTGTGATGCCTCCCGTATCGCCGTCAAAAATCATGGGCTTCATTGTAACTTCGAAGATATCATTGACGGTTCTGAGCCGTGACGAGAGGTCGACCAGTTCAATGTCCGGACGGCCGTGAGCTGTTGATTCCGTTAAGCTGCTGAGCCAAATGGCATCAAATGATCGAGTGCCTCTTACCGGATCTTTCACCTCTGTTTTTTCTACAATAAGAGCGCTTAACGCATTATGGGCCTCGGAAACGCGCACAATATTTTTAACATTTAAGAGACGATGCAATTTCGCCAGGCGAAGTTGCGGCGTTGTTCCAATTTCCCGAATATGGACATGAAGTTCGGTTGAAGAGATACCCTTTGTGTATTCAGGTTCAACCATTTGGCCGCCCCACTCTGCAAGAATGGCAATGGCCTTGGCGCGCACATCTTTAAGCGGCCCTTCGCGCCAATCCGTTCCGTGAACCATATAATCAGGTTTATATGTACGAAGATTGGCCTCGTAATCCGGAGTCTCCTGCATGACGACCCGATCGACGCCTTTAACATTTTCAATCACAGCTTTGCGCTGTTCATAGCTCATGAAGGGAAGTCTTTTATAGGAAGCAATGGCCTTATCTGTAAAAAGGCCAACCATCACTTCGCCGAGTTCTTGCGCGACTTTAATAATATTCAAATGCCCCGGATGAATAAAATCTACAGCCATTGGAACGTAAACGAGTTTTTTCTTTTGCGTCATATCAGGAACTCCATTATTGAATACATGTTGGACAAAGTCGCAATCCTTCCAGATTTCCTTCTTTGTGTTTTTTTCTTAATTCTTCCATTGCCGGTGAATTCCAAATTTCATAAAGAGAATTTATATGAATGTTGCCGACAGCAATCTTTCGCGCGCGATGAGCTGCGCATGGCAAGGCCAATCCATCACCGTGAATAAAGAGAGATTCCCATGCGTAAGAACATTTTTGCCTCCCCTCTTTAGGAGAAAAAGATGTGGCATGAGCGCGTGAGTCATTTTCTTCCTGATCAAAAGGACTAATCGGGACGAAGCGCTGGACGGCGACGTAATCAACCTTCCTGACCCAATATTCGCGAAAGGCTTCGACTTCATGTTTATTATCTTCCTGGAGAACAAGACTGACGCGTGTTGCCGGAAGTTCAATATTGCGCTTGATCTTTAAGTTTAAAAAAGTGTCGATATTGGCCATGACTTTATTATAGTCCGCATCAACCCGAATCTTTTTAAAAATTTCAGGGGTGAGAGCATCAATACTAAAACAGAGTCTTGTGAGGCCGGTGTCGAGAAGTTTTTTTGACATCTCTTCTGTAAGGAGCATTGCATTGGTATTCATGTGAATGTCCATGATACCGCGTTTTGTCGCATAATTGATTCTTTCGATTAAATCTTTATCGAGCAAAGGTTCATTGGCGTGATTCATTCCAATCGAAGGGCAGTTGTGTTCGGCACATTCATCGATGAGTCGACAATATGTTTTGAAATCCATTTCTCCCGCGTATGAATAACCTTTTTCAAGATCAGGATGACCGTGGACACACATTTTGCAGTGAAGGTTGCATCGGAATTTTGTTTCAAAACGAACAAAAAGAGGAAAGTCCGGGCGATATTCCATTCGGGAAGCAGCGGCCCAATTTCGGCGATACTCATCCCATTTTGCTCCAAATTTTTTTCGAAAAGGGGCATCGGGATCTTCCTGGAGCGATGAATTGAGCACACGGCCTGCGGATGTTTCCTGCTGTTTGATTGTCGCCATATATTATCCCCTAAATAGGCTATCTTTCAGATAGAGATTTATCATTTTCAAAGAGTGAAGTATAGTAAATTTAAGACTATTAGGGTGTTTTTTCTGATATTTGTTTGATAAAAACTTCCTTCTAGTGTGGTGAAGTATAAGAAGTCCGGTCATTTATGTCAAGGAAATCTTGACCGGGAAATCTTGGCCGGGAAATGTTAAGTGTCAATGTTTGTCGTCAGGCGTAAATTGTGTTTATTACGGATGAAAGCCTGCATACGTATCAACGTTAACGATTTGTGCATAGCAGGAAGAAAGGTGTATTTATCTATTATTATACATAAAAGGCGAATTAAAATCCACCTTTTAAAAAATTATTACAAATTTCTATCTACCTTAAACTTGTTGTTAGAAGATATTTTTAAATATTTCACAACGCCGTTTTATGATCGAAATATTCTGAAGAAGTGACAGTACAAATGTGATAAATGTACAGACAAAAATTACTACGTATAAAGTTGTGGTTAAATCAAATATCCAAATATTGAAACTGGACTTTTTAATTATTAATATTGTTCCCGGAAAGAGCAGATAGCAAAATACAGTATCGAATATAAATAGTGGTAATGTCGCAAATAAAAATGTTTTTCTGAACTCACCTTTTATCTCTGCTATCTTAACCTTTTGATCTCCTGAAGGTTTCTTATTTTTATTAAAGGATTCAACCTTCTTGGACGTTTTATCAAGAAATGCAATAATTATTGCCAATACAATACTAATTGCAGAGAGAATATCACTCATTACGTTACCTAAATTTGTCTTTGAGTTCATTGAAAGTGTCTTCTGGACAGAAGAACTGACCCGAACTATCTGTTACCGCGACTACTTTTTTAAGTTTTGGTTTATTTTGTGTTAGATAATTGTTAATCTCATCTTTTAAGGCTGATGATTGGATAACTAATGTTACTATCCCTTCATCTTCGCTGAAATCTTGTAAAACTGTTTTTATTGAACAACCTATTTCATCTTTTAAGTAAATCCTATAGCGGGATATGGTATTTTTGAGAAGCGTCTTCGCTCCACTTGGCGTTAATTGGAAAATCGAGGAAATTTCTTGTTCCTTCGGAAGATGATCCTTGAAATAACCTTTGATTAAATAAAAAAGTCTTTCTTGCATCACTTCTGCGGCTTTGGTCGGTAAACCTCTTTCAATAAACATTTTGCGGTATTCAAGAACTGCGCATTTAGCAATTTTTGATAAAATTTCAGTCACCTTTGATTTGTCAGTAACATTAAGACTTTGCAGAATAACATTTAAATCACTTTGGCTGAGTTCTGAATTACTAACATCAAATTCAATACGCATTTTCCCCTCCTCTCAGTTACAAATACTTCTAACAAAAATATACTTCAACCCCTTCATTAACTTAACATCACAAGTCTTCGCAAATAAATTCATTGCTTCTATATTTAAATCGTGGTTACGATAATTTTAGTCTTACCCCAGTAGGTTAACGTAATTGTGTGTTTATTGGCTTTGTCATCATATTCGTCTAGCACGTAAGTAGGTTCGTTATTCTGACACCACGCTCCACAATTTGCGTAAATAGCATATGGTTCGGCGTCTTTAGGATCCCGCGAGAATGCCGCATCGGGTCGTCGCAAATAGTTGTTTAGTGCTTTATGAGTGTGCCCAAATATCACTACTTTGTAATTTTTATCTTTGAAAACCATACCCATGGCTATTTGACTGGCAACGCCGTCGAGACCAACTTCTTCTCTCCAGGCTGAACTAATTTCGCCCAAAAGACTGTGTTTTTCTGTCCAGTCAATACCTAGTCTTGAATATTGTTTTTTGACTTCTCCTATAGTAATAATACCGCCATTGACTGTTGTAATAGAAGTATTGTCATCAAAGCCCGATTCTTCTTCCAAATAACTTAACGGCGCGTTTACCAGCTGGTCTGGTATTAATCCTTTGGAGTCTACATTGTAATTTTTGCCCGAGGGAAATCTCGCTTCAAAATCCGCGCTTATGTAAGATTGCTGTTTTGTTTCAGATACATTGGCAGAAAGACGGGATATATAATGACCTATTGGAAGTTCGTGTTTTGGATCGACCGCGTTATACATACTGTACTGATGACCGTGTTCAGCATAAAGACCGTCCTCTGTTTTGTAAAAGTCTTTAAAAGCAATGTTATCAAATGTGGCCGCCCTGAAATTTGTGAATTGGTCTTCCATTAAAGTCATATCGTGATTACCAACTACATAGATAACCTTATTCTTCTTAGCCTGGGCTAGATTACGTAAGTTCGTCATGATATCGACAATATGAGGAGCATTGGCTATCTTGTCATATTTGGGTGGTTGAATCTCAATTGGATACACCCAGCCATCCATTAGGTCACCCAGAATTATCACTTCGTTTATCGTATTATCGGCAATCATTTCTTTCAGAAAATCCCCAAATTGTTGCGCTTGGGTATTGCTGAACCAGTCATAACAGCCTTGCTTGCTATCTAAGCTCCAACCCGGACTCATATGTACATCACTAACAAACACTCTTTTTATTGACATACTGTTCTCCCAAATTAATTTTTATTTCTGTTTTATTGAGCTTTACAAACTGTTGAGGTGTGATAAGTCAAATCCTCATTTGTTCAAATGCCAAGAACATTTCAGTACAAGTAAAGGCTATAGCTCTCTGTCTCTATCTTTTTGGATTGACTTTATTGAAACTAAAAACAAAAGCCTTCAAGGGACGCAATAATTCCTTGAAGGCTAAACATTGGCAACTTCTGGTAAATCCTTTCCATTTCGGACTCCATAATGTTGATGGTTATGTTGATTATTTAAGAGGGGAATAATTAATGATTTACATACTTCACAGGGCACGAGCTGTCAAGGGGAAAATACCTTATAAATTGACTAAGCTATCCTGCCAATATTATTCATTTATATTTGAAATGTTTTATCGGCTGTATGAATTGGAAAAACAACATTTAGCTCAACACTTATTGCTATTCATATGATGATCTTAGTAATATTCTTGATTTGAAAGACATTGTCCAATTAAATCTTACCTCGGTTATTGATTTCACAAAGAAGAACTAAACCGCTTCGCGGTAGCCATTCCATCGCCTTTTTTCCAGAGACACATAATAAACCAAGCCCTATAAATTCAGCAAGGATTTATTTTAGCGCTTGTTGATCAAGCAAAATCTTCGTACAG
>JBKQWB010000094.1:0-12848 GCA_052139735.1 Smithella sp.
CAAATAAACAAATTACCCTAAAGGAGGTAACAGATCATGAAAAAAACATTAGGAACAATCATAGTCACGGCGGCAGTTATTCTTTTAACGGCAACTTTCAGCTTTGCTGAATATACTGCGGCAGGAGCAACCAATTTCCCGTTCTTCCAACTGGGTTGCTTAATCATCGGCGGATTGATTCTGGTTTCTTTAAAACGCAAATATGAAAAGATGTATATCGGCGAAGTCGTTGGAATATTCGCTCTGTACACAATCCTGATGGCTCTTTTCACCAATCCGGTGATTGAAACCGTAAAGGTTATTGTCAGCTAAGAGGAGTTAGAGCAAAATCTGTTCTTGGGAAGGGGGAATGAGCCATGTTGGCAGCACAAAAAACACACTACGAACAATTAAACAATGTTAAGCAGATAATGATGCTTTCCGCGTGGGGTTTTACGATGGTGGTTGTTTCTTTCCTATTCCTTTACGTTGGACATTTACTTGATGGTGTATTAGGAACTTCTCCGGATTTCATGCTGGGCTTGTTTCTTTTGGGGTTCTTCCTTTGCATCATGAGACTCTATCAGGAAGCCTGTGAAAAAAGAAAAGATGTTTAGCTTACGTGTATAACATGATCTGTAGTATAGCATGGGCACTTACCCCCTTAAGATAAAATGTCTTAAGGGGGTTTTTATTCCCAATTAATTCCGAATAGCAAAAAACCATAAAAATTTTCCTCAAAAATCTCAATAGACAAACAAAAAATATGGTTTATAATACACTTAATTATATCATCCAAGTTGAGCTTTTTTTACCGCAGAGTTTTTTAGACGTATTGACAACAAAAACAGGATTGACATCAGGAGAACATTATATGATTAAGACGATTGGAAAAACGACCATATTGTTTTTAATACTTACAACTGTGCTTTTTGTGTTGGGGTGCGCGGGAAATTCAAAAGAGTTACTCGCCGAAAATTATAAAGCCATGAGTAATGAAAATCTCCTTCGCTATTATTACAGCCTCAACGATGAAATTGAACGTCAGGAGAAACAGTCAGGCCCGCAATTTGGCATTGGACTTGGCTCTTTTGGCAATGGTGTCGGAGGCGGCGCCGGTGTAAGCACGGGAGGATCGGGATATACTGCCGATGATTTAAGAGCGCGCAGAATTGATGTCCGGTTAGAATTAAAAAGAAGGAATTTAACTCCATAAAATACTAATATTAGGGCTTTTTTGTTGGTTGACTTTATTGACGGAGCCTGTCCGGCGTATGAAGGAGAGCTTTTTTTCTTGCCGAAGATGATCCTTTAACCGGAGCCGCATTTAATGAATGGAATCTAAATATCCATGAGTATCTTAGATTTCACCTTTGATAATTTGATTGATAATTGGTATTATAACAAAATAATTTGACACTTTTAATTCTTCTGTTGTTCCCCAACTCATTAATTTCTTCTTCTGATTAATACGGACATGTCCAAGTCTTGTCTCAATGTCTTTCACATCGTTCCACAAGATAATATCTTTACCATTCTTATTGATACCTCTTTTGTTTATTATAAAATCCCCGAATTGAATATCACCATTCTCATCATAGATATTCATTAATTTAGAATAGACCAATTCATAAATATTACTTTTTATAATATCTACCAACTCTTTATAATATTTTATTTTTCTATCTATAGTTAATATACGCCCGTCTTTAGTTTTAATAGTGTATTCGTAATCTTTAGATAACGATAATATTAAATAATATATAGGGTTAATTAATAATAATAAGTAAGATGTTTTTTTCCGACAAACTTCTACTTGATAAATTTCCTCAATATCTCTCCATTCTATAATTTTTTCAGATTTCTTATCATTGTATATAAAACCATCACGATTTAATTCTATTTTACGTCCTTTATTCAAATACCATATTTTTAAAAAAAAGATGCCGACTATCAAAATAATTATTGCCCAAAATATTTGAGCACCTC
This sequence comes from Smithella sp., assembly GCA_052139735.1. Lineage (GTDB taxonomy): Bacteria > Desulfobacterota > Syntrophia > Syntrophales > Smithellaceae > Smithella. The sequence goes on from JBKQWB010000094.1 coordinate 1,969, forward strand.
TCTCTTCATCATCCGGTGAAAAAGATATGATAAAGATTATTAAGCTAGAAAATGTTAATAATGTTCCCACAACTAATTTTGATGTCACCACAGACTTATATACGTTACTGATGTTTTTCCTTTTTTTATAAATATTTCCACTTGATGAAGAAATCATGAAAGTAGATTGTTGGGTTTCAACTTTAAATTTTTTATTTATTTTTGACGATGGTGTTGAAACAGGTTGATAACTTTCTTCATCAATTATTTTTTCCGAAGAGTTTTTTAATGTGGGAGTTATTTCAGTATGGACTATTGAAGAAGGTGTTTCGGTTACAATATCTTGTTTTCCTTTTATTTCCACCTTTGAACCACAGGAATAACAAAATACTGAATAATCAGTTATTTCTTTCCCACATTTTGAACAGAGCATTTTCAGATCTCCTTTTCATGACTAATTATTTTTAAAAAAAATCCACTTTTTTAGAATTTATAAGAAACAGAATACTGATCAGCTATTTTAAAAATGTTTTGTATGAACAGTCTTAAATAAAAGAGTTTTCAATAAAAAAGGGGTTACAAGTCACCTTTAAGATTCGTAACCCCTTTTTTAAATTGGTGCGCCCAGGAGGATTCGAACCTCCGACATCCGGATTCGTAGTCCGACGCTCTATCCAGCTGAGCCATGGGCGCTAAATACACTGATAATACTTGAGGACGCAGTTAATAACACATTCATATAATTAACACAATTTTCAAAAATAATTGGCGGAGAGAGCGGGATTTGAACCCGCGGTACACCTTTAAAGGGCGTACAATCGCTTAGCAGGCGATCGCTTTCGGCCACTCAGCCATCTCTCCGCATTTTATATCAGCCGATATTTATTTTTTTGAATCCTTGACGGATTTTACAATTTGGCGGAGGAGCAGGAATTTAACAGAAGCTTAACAAGCTTTAATTACTACGTTTCTTTATAGCGTAGTTTTCATCATGCCCCCAAAAAGACCCCCAAATACTTTAATCTCTGCCAGTTAAGTTTTATTTTTGGCTGTCTTTTCTACCAAATAAAAATTTGTAATTCAAGGTTTATCATCATAGGCAATGACTTTTTTATTAATGATCGCCGCTAATGAGTATTTTTTATCTGCCGCTTTCTCATCCATTATCTTGGCTCCAACAACATTTTTCACCTTTAAACATCATATGCGTATATTTTCATTATGAAATTATCCTGTTTTTTCCTTGCTACTTTAAATAATATTTAAAGCTTATTATTTAATCATATCAGATACTAATAATCATTTTTTTATATCGTTTTTAAACTTAAGCAGATTTTTTCTGCGTAGGGTCTCCCGTAGCAAACCCGTGTACTCTTCCATTAACCTCTTACCGGAGTTCTTCACCACATAATCTCAAACAGGCAATTACTAAGTGTCCTTTTCTCTCTCTCGAAAGAATTACTGCTCTGAGGACTGTTGACAAAAGCAAACATTCAAAGCATGCGCCCCCGCCATTGGTTAATCTTAAGCGTTAATTATCGCTGCCCCTCTCAAATCTGCCAGATCCGCCCAGTTGTACTCAGGATATGCCTTTTGAAGTTTTGGCACCATCTCCGCAGGAATCGGCGAAACATTGCTACCGCAAAGGTCGTGAAAGATTTCTTCCGGTATAAGATCAACTTGGAGCACGTTTTCATACTCCAATCCATAAAGAAGTCTTTCAAGGTTTTCTGTTGTTACGTTTTTCGATATCCAATCCCTCAAAAAAATGATTTTGTCTGCTGTTGTTTTTTCCATCTTCATGCTGTCACCTCCTAGATATTTTCATTTTGTAATTTGTAAAGACCGCCCCGAACAACAGTAAACTCCTTATTAAACGCTATATTCGTTTTTTCTTTGGCGGTGAGTTTCTTTATGTCTGTTTTGCCATATTGCCGATTGTAATCCTCTTGCATTTGAGAGAAATGATTCTTTTGGTTTTCCAACATGCCCCTCACAGCTTCTGACGTGGGGTCAACTTTGACTACTTCCTCCAAATGTTTGATTAATTCTCTAGAATTTGCAATGCAAAATTTATTGAACTCTTTCAAATCTTCTTCTGAATCGAAAATGGACATAATTCCCACCTCCATAAAAAACCCCTGAAGATCTCTCACAGCGCATAAGTGCTGCCTGCAGCGTCACCATTGCAGGAATCTTCAAGGGTTCTATTAAATAAGTTAATTTTCATTTTCCTATGCTCTGAGATTGAATTATTAAAAGCGTGATATAATGATATACTTATATATTGTTTTTGTCAATATAATATTTTATTGCATTTTAAAACATCCTGTTTTATAAATAATCATGACACGAAAAAACCTATCAACAAGAATCGAGAATGACCTCCAGAAGAGCATTAAGATATTGGCAATTAACCTCGAAAAGCCTTTAAATGATCTTCTGGAAGAGGCTATAAAAGACCTTCTGGAAAAATACGAAAAGCGCCAGCCTAAAAAGAAATAATCCTTCGTTATAGTGCAAGATCATTCTGCATAGATAACCTTACTTAGGAGGGAAAATCATGAAATTGACAAAATATTTTGTTCTAATCATTGCATTTTCAATCTCTACATTTTCCTATGCCGGCGAACTTAAACTTTACCTTAAAGGTGGATCACCATTTTGCCATGATTACAATGACCTCATTACTTATGTTCGCTTAGTCAATGAGGAAAATTTAGAGGAAACGAAGAAATTATTTTTTGAAGAGCCTATACGTTGCGCAATGTTGCCGAAGGATGTGCCAATAAAAATTATTGGAAGACCCGACGAACAAATACAAACAGTCAAAATATCAATACATGGAACAAAAGAAGAAGCTATTGGTTATGCTCTTTTAGATCAAATTAGTTATAAAGTAGATGGAGATAATGCAACTACCCGTTTATCAAAAACAAAAAAACAAAAATTTCAATGTCCAGCGGAGCAAGTTTTTCACCCCGAACGAGTCATTGCTGATGGTATGGACGTTATTAAATTATCAGCTCGATCAGTAAAAAACGTAATACGGTATATCAATATGACCGAAGGGACGCCTCCTGATTTGTCAAAAATTCCCGGGTATGAGATATATTTAATTTATGGCCGTGGCCCTCGGTTCGTTGAACATGGCCATAGCCTCTCTCAGGCAGCCATTGACATCGTTAAAAATGGATGTGTTTTTTACCGGATGCAAGCCGATGATCTTTTAATTGAAAATATTATCAATGGTACTTGGCGCCTTAATACTTACTGATTGTTATGATGCCAGCACCTGAATAAAATAGTTGAAAGACCGGGCGGCTTTCCGCCCGGTCTGGGGTTTGGCGATCCCTTTGCCAATTTGCGCAAATTACCTACTTTCCAACAAAAGCTCCTAAATTTAATTCATTGTTGCGTTTCCGCAAAACCTTGCAGCAAGCTAATAGGTTGCGGCAGGAAGGCTCGGGGAGGCATCAGCACCAGGTCTGCCGTTGTGCCGGTAGTATCACGCTTATAGGAGACGTCAGCGATGACCCAATTAACCTGCTGCAATTTCAGCGCCGGCAGCGAAATAGGCACGATTGTATTCGGTGTCCATAAAGTTCCCGCGGAATCGCGCCAACTATCGGTGGTCAATGTTAATACATTAGAGCGTCCTACACGCCGGGCATTTTCCCAATTTGCCCGCTGCATGCAAATCTGTTGTCCTAGAGCTCCGCCCTCCATAACTATTTTCATTTTTCGATTGCGCACCGGTATCGGTCGATGAGTAATAAGGAAATACGTTAAAACCTATGTCGTTTAAAATCTGGATAGAATTGTAATAACATTCATACGATGAATACCGCCTGTCGATCGACATTTCAAAACTGGCTTGCTGAACATTCTGGCCTTGTTCAAAACCGCTCGCTGCGGCTGTTGTGCCAACCTGCGAAAGGTATAAGCTTCCATCCGGCAATTCGTAAGCCAGATATCCCCGGAAACGGCATACGCGCTCTATCAGTTCATAGGCTGTTTCCCCGATAATGATATTCTGTTTGGGAATCAGAGCGGTTTGATTTGCTTCGGTACTTTGAACGTCATCGCTTGCCGAAACATTCAAGCCGGGATAAACCGAAGCCAGTTTCTTGGCTATTGTCAGTACTGAAGACTTACTTATTTGTCCGCTGGGCCATTCTGCCGCGCAATCAACCAGGTCTTGACATTTTCCGCGGCCAGTAATTCTTATCCCGTGCGTTGTCGGTGCGATGAATGGAATATATTTATCAATATAACCGGTTATAACAGTATCATCGCCTATTTGGAGCTTGAAAGAATCGCCTCGCTTAACTATTATGGTAGCGGTGTCATTTTTTGAAAAAGGCTCCGATAAGGAAATATCAAAGTCATTCGGGCATCTTTCAATTCCTCTTGTTGCGCGTATAGTTTCCCATCCAGATATCGCCTGATTATTGGCAATAAGCGTTAAATCACCATCTGTTATTTTGTCCATATCCATTTGAATATTTTCCTCCTTTTTATATAATCGGGTTTCTTATTTAAGATCATCCGTAATGTGCTTAATATAATTTCATGCCATATGGGGGTGCATCGATGACCGACACACCCCCTTTTAAATAACCCCCGAAGACCTAATCACGGAAGAAGATAGGGACCGCCCCGGGCGTTTCCGATCCGGGAGTCTTCAGGGGTTATCCCTCTTCCACAGAGGATCCTTTTTATTCCTCTTTTTTCTCAGGTTTTTTCTCAGGTTGAAAAGATAGTAAAAAGTCTCTTGCCTCTTCCCACTGGCTACGATTGATCTTTTCTAATTTTTTAACCGCTTCTAGTGAAAGCCTGGTTATCATGGAAATAAGAACTGAGACAGCGCCTTCAGGATCATTAACGGCCAGCTTTTCCATTTGCTCAAATTGCTTTGCCGTGGGCTCATACAGTTCAAGCGTTTCATAAATGGGGCGATCCTTCGCGAGTTGAAGAGGCTTATCAAGGACAATCGTTTTTTTATTGATAGAAACTTCCACCTCTTCGATATCGAAAAAATAACTTTTGCCTGGTTCAAAAAGGTCCGGGCGCACAAAAGAAAGGGTGATGTTGTTCAAGCTTGTGGCCGCGCGAGATAAGGCAAAAAATATTTTATTTTCCGGTGTACCGGGGTCAGGCTTAAATTCAGCTTCATAGAAAAATGCACTATCTCCCAGGGAATCAGGATCATTGCCTCTTGTTTTTTTTACCGACAAACATCTTAGCTCAAATCTAGGTTTCATTTTTTATCTCCTTTTTCAATCATTGTTAATTTGTAACACCATGGATCTTTGAATAATCCATGACACCTATTTACGCTTTTTGCGGCTGAATTTCGCCATAACCATATCCCATCTTTTCGCAATGGCTTCCGGTGATTTTCTTTCCTCAGTCGCGGGATTATCATTGCTCTTTTTGAAAGCCTTTAAAAATTTAAATTCATGTTTTGACATTGTCTTTTTCTCCTTTTTTTTATTTGTTACCCGGTCAAGACAACCGATTGACAACCGAAAATATTAACAGGTTGAACATATTTCCTTTTAATATCGCCGGTTTTTAAATCTCAGTAAAATATTTATGTGTTACCTGCTGGACAACCAAAAGGGTAACAAATAAAATATTGAGGCTCAGTTTTCCCATTCAAGATTAATCACTTAAAACTATTTGATGGTTATGCCGTCAACTGTTACCTGTTACCCACTTTTTAAAAATTTAATAGCTGGTCATTGATCGAGCCGCGCAATTGCCCGTGAAATTTTCATGGTCAGGAAGGACCCAAGAATATTATATAGTTACAATTAGCTATTATTTTGCAATTTAAGCCTTTTTTAATTCTTTCTCATGATATTCACCCGAACTTTTCCAAATTATAAAACCTTGTGAGCTCCGGATTGAACCGCATTTTAAATGCTCCTATCGGGCCGTTTCGTTGCTTTGCGATATTGATTTCAGCGAAACCGCGCTCCGGGTTATCTTCCGATCTGTTATAAACTTCATCCCGATAAATGAAGGTGATTACGTCCGCATCCTGTTCAATAGCGCCAGATTCCCTTAAATCGGCTAGGCTCGGCCTTTTCTCTGCCCTGTTCTCTACAGCGCGGTTTAATTGTGAGAGGGCCACAACCGGCAATTTAAGTTCTTTAGCCAGGGATTTTAATGAACGGCTGATCTCTGCGATTTCGCGTTCCCGGCTTTCTGTTTTGCCGGCAATGGTCATCAATTGCAGATAATCAATTACAATCAGCTTGATGTCCTTTTCAATTTTTAACCGCCTTGCCTTTGCCTTCAGTTGCATCGGCGTTAAATTTGCCGTGTCATCGATAAAGAGCGGGGCGTTGCCAATGGAGTTCACAGCTTCGACAAGGTGGGGCCAGTCTTTATCGAAAACGCGCCCGCGTCTGAGGCGCGTTGAGTCGATCTTACTTAATGATGAAAAAATGCGCGTCATCAAAGCCTCGGAAGACATTTCAAGGGAAAAAATAGCTGCCGGAATATCCGATAAAACAACATTTTCAAGGATATTTACTGCAAAGGCTGTTTTCCCCATGCTAGGGCGTCCAGCTATGATAATAAGTTCTGAGTCCTGTAATCCTGATGTCCAGTTATCCAAATCATTAAATCCGGTCGAAAGGCCGCTTATAAAATTCTTATTTTTGTAGTTTTCTTCGATTATGTTGAGGGTTGTTTGGCATACATCTTTAGCGTTCCTGATATTGTTTTGCTTTCCGGAAACTGAGATTTCCATTAATGCGCGTTGCGCTTCATCAAGGATAATTGCCGGGCCAGCGCCGTTTTCCTGAAAGGCGTCAATAGTTATTTTTTCACCCGCTGCGGCAATGGTCCGTAGAATAGATTTATCTTTTACGATCTGAGCATAATGCGCGATATGTACGCTTGATGGTGTGCTATCTAAGAGTCCCGCAATGTAAAGCTGGCCCCCTACCTTGTCCAGGTTCCCGCGCTCTTTTAAAAAGTTTGATAAAATAATTCCATCAATCGGTTTCCCTGAGTCGGCAATTTCGATTAACGCCCGGAAGATGATTTTATTTCTTTCGCTATAAAAATCATCTGGGCCGATAATTGGAAGACATTCACTCAATGAGTTATTTTCAAACAGCACCGATCCCAAAACAGCCGCTTCAGCTTCATGATCATGGGGCGGGGTTTTGTTAAAAGTATTATTCACGCGGTCACCTCTGTATTTTGATTTTCACAAATAATACATCCGCTAATTGTCCTATCCTGTGGCGGCACCTGGGCTCCGCAACGTGGACAAGCGCTATTGACATTTGATTTCGGGTTTTTAGTTTTTAAAGGGATTATTTCATTCTTGTATTTATCAAAATTATCTGGCCGGAATAAGGTATCAGGATTGAGATATTTTGGATTTTGAATAAAATAAGAATCAATGATTTTTGCATCAATAACTTTTTTACAGTCTTCGATTGCCGCGCCTTCTTTTAAACGAGCCTCAATATGCTTTGATATTTTATATTCCCGCCCGGTTTTTTCATTCAGATAAGTAAGAACTTCAAGGGCGTTTTTAGTATATAATATTTTATTCTTATGTGTTTTTATTCTTGTATGTGGTCGTCTGCTGGTCACCTGCTGGTCGTTTTGCTGGTCGTTTTCAATATCGTTACTTTGGTAAATATCCCAATTTACAATAGTTATTAACGAAAATTTGTTGGTCGTTTTGCTGGTCAGATTTTTGCTCTTTATTAGAAACGCAAGCAGGGTGCGGATTTCGCGCTCTGTCAGTCCTGTTTCTGAAGAGGCTTTCTTGCGCCCAAAGATAAATTGACCGGGCATCAAGTGAACACTTTGAAGACCGATAATTGCATCAAATTCCCTATGCGTTGCCTTTAAAAGACAGTAGGTCCAGAGCGCCCAAAGCTTATGATTCCTTATCCAGCCAGCATCAAGGGATTTTCGATATAATTTAACATAACCCCGGTTCATAAGCTGTACCTCTGAGGATCCTCAAACCTTTGAGCCATAAGGTCGGCCAATTCTTTTTCGTCAGTGGTAACCTGGCCTTTTTGATCGGCAAGTTCAGTGATTAAAAGGAAAAGATTCGCCGCGGCCGGATTCTTGTGGTAAAGGCGGTTATAATCGCGCTTAAATTTTCGACTTGGTCTGAACACGCGTGTCATCCTCTTTTAAAAGTTCCTCCTAGCCTTCAAGAATTTTGCGAATGTCCGAAACTTTCCACGCCGTAGTTCTAAGACCTAGTTTAATTGGTTTGGGGAAACGTCCTTCTTTTACCCCTGCAAGAAAATTTGATCTTGAAATGGGAATAATGGCCGGGTTTGTTTTGTCGCCGATAATCTGGCGAAGCCGAAGAAATCCTTCTGCGGGTAGAGTATTCATTGTGATCCTCCTATGTGTTTTGTTGCCTAAAATTATCCCGTAAGGTGTAAAAAAATAAAATTACTGATAAATTCCCAAGTGAAGATTTTTGGGAAATTAATTAATGAATAATTACAAATAGATATAGTTTGGAGAAATTACGGGGAAATTAATTAGGTATTAAAAAGATTACTTTGAACACGATCTAGGAATTTTTTTTTCTTCCCTTTTTGCTACTTTCTTCAGGAAATATTTGCGGTTTTTTAATTATCCAGTTACGAATTTGCTTTTCAGTGTATATTCTACCAAAGTCAAGTGAATGGATAATTTCTATAGCCTTGGCTATGGATGGTGTTTCCTTTTTTGTTTTGCAATCTGTAACATATTTTTTTGCTCGGTCACGACATTGCTTAATGTCTTTGCTCTTATCTCTTTTTTTATCTTTCTCAGCTCTTTCAATCCCATTATTCTTGGTTATCTCGCCTTTTGGTACACTTATAGTGCTTAATATTTCATTAATTATTTTCGGAGTTACCGGAGGCAGATTGTGTTGTTGAAAGCGAAATTCCTCTCTAAACATCTCCCTTCCTACTGGACCGCCAAAGTCTTCATCGTCTGGACTATTCCAGCCCGGCACATTATGTTTATATCTCCATTGTGCTTTGGGCGATTCCCATACCCGCCGTTTAAGTACCGCATGTCTCTTATTCTCAAGAAGCTCATCAATGTCAACCAGGGTATTGCTACCAATTCGATAGGCATGGATCTTTTTTTCTCGGAGAATCAGCAAAAAATCATCCTTGCTCATTCCAAGTTTCGTCATCGCCTCCGTTGCCGTTAACCGTTTAATCATTTTCGCCACCTCTCCTCGTGTTCTCCTGAAAGACAGGGGACAAGCGCCGGAGATTGCGCCTTTTCGGTCCAGTTCATGAGGCTGGACCTTCCCCCTGGTTTCTACTCTATGCTTCTTTTGTCCTAAAGGGTATCACTTTAGCGCCGGCCTTCAAACCATCCAAATATTCCGCCCATGTCTGCATCATCTTCTTTCGTTCGGCAAGGTGCGATGTCCGATTATAAGCGCGTCCGTTTGGGTCTCTTACTGCATGAGCAAGTTGATGTTCAATATAATCCGGTCTAACATGCAAGACTTCATCAAGGATGGTTCGTGCCATTGCTCGGAATCCATGCCCAGACATTTCACTTTTATCGTAACCCATGCGCCTTAAAGCTGCAAGAATGGCATTGTCAGACATAGGCCTATCAAAAGAACGGCCAGAAGGGAATACATAGCGGCTCGCGCCGGTCAAATTTTTAATCTCTTTTAAAATCTCTATTGCTTGGTTTGATAGTGGTACAAGGTGCGGTTCTTTCATTTTCATCTTGCCTGCAGGAATATTCCATTCAGCATTTTCAAAATCTATTTCTGACCATTCAGCGTGACGGAGTTCGCCCGGACGGACAAAAACCAAAGGGGCCAACTTTAAAGCACATTGAACGACAAATCCGCCCTGATAGCCATCAATAGCTCTCAATAGTTCCCCTACCTTTGCCGGTTCGGTAATGGCCGCTCTGTTAATTGTTTGCACTGTCGGCAATGCTCCGCGCAAATCGGCTGCCGGGTCACGTTCAGCCCGACCGGTTGCAATTGCATATCTAAAAACTTGGCCGCAAATAGCCCTGATACGGTGAGTAGATTCCAATGCGCCCCTTGACTCTACCCGCCTTAAAACCTTCAGCAGTTCAATGGCCTTAATCTCTTTGATGGGCATCGCCCCCACATAAGGGAAAACGTCGCGTTCTAATCGTTTTAAAAGTCCTTCAGCATGCCTTGAATTCCAAGACGGTGTAAATTTAGCGTGCCACTCTCTGGCTATGATCTCCAAGGTTTCAGTTGATTCAGTCTTTGCTTGTTTTTGGGCTTTACGTATGGCGCTGGGGTCAATTCCATGTGCTATCTGTGCCCTTGCTTCATCTCTTCGCTTTCTTGCGTCAAGAAGGCTAATTTCAGGATATGCGCCGAACGCTAATTTCTTTTCCTTGCCATTAAATCTATATTTGAAACGCCATAACTTTCCCCCGGAAGGTGTGGCCAGAAGAAATAAACCGCCGCCGTCAAATAATGTGATGGGTTTATCTTTTGATTTTACTTTTTGAATCTTCATGTCGGACAATGGAATAATTCTCTTTGGCATAAAAGACCTCCATTTTTGGGTACCCGTGATATATTTTAAGTACCTGATAGCTGTTAATGGGTACTTAAAACAATCGGATTTTGTAAAACCTTATAACATTTATTTGAACTGAAAGCAACAAAAAACCCACTATTTCTAGTGGGTTTTTGCACTTCTTTGGACTTTGCTGGAATATGTTTTGGCGGAGGGAGCAGGATTCGAACCCGCGAACCTTTCAGATGCACAAATACCAGCCATAAGCGGCGGCGCCATTCACCGCGCGGAAACCAAAGGAAACTTCGCCCAACGTCTTCAAAGCCCCGCCGGAATGTTGAGCCGCCACGGTCACCACAC
>JBKQWB010000095.1:0-37936 GCA_052139735.1 Smithella sp.
GCTTTTCGAGAAAATACCGCTTTTACAAGCGCTTACAGATGTTGATGTTATGGAAGAAAATACAGATACTAACAACCAACTGAATTTATTCGACTAACGTTGGGACAGTAGTGATTTTTTATAAAAACGAATTGAACTTTTAAAAATTGCGAGTATATTTAAACCATTCCTTATCACTATAAGAGCGCTGGAAGTTTCATCCCTTCTCCCTGTTTGTAAAATAAAAAACGAGAGGTAAACTATGAAGAAAAAAGATTCTCTTAAGCGAACATTGCTTCTGGCCATCTTCTTTTTAGCTTTGGGCGGCTGGCTGCTGCACCTACGGATACATCCGCTTGCCAAAGACGCGGAAAATATCATACCTGCCGTGGCCGGTTTTATCAGCGTGATTATCATTCCCGTCCTTTTTATGTTTCGTTCCACAATCTCTTTTGCTTACCTTTTCAATGGCATGACGGTTATCATCGGTACAATTACGATGACTCATTTTTCAATTGAACATCCTCCGCCGGTCTGGACTCTACAGACAATTTTGTTCGGAACACTGCTGGCCGATATTGCCCTGCTATGGGGTAAATTCGCCGTGGGCAAAGCCCTTTTTGATATGGATGCTGTTGTGCAGCATCCTGACGACCCGGTGCACGGCGGCAGATTTTTCCGTTTTCCCAACATGGGATTCTGGTATGCGCATGTTGTCACATTAACCACCGTTTACCTTATCGGTAAATATTTCTGGAAATAGAAGGAGGGAGCCATGAAATATTTTATATTGTTCAAACCGGGCTGGTGGATATTGCATGTCCTGGCAATTTTGCTTCTACTTTATATCGGACATCTGTAAACCGTAAAGAAGAGTTATAATTGCCGCTGTAAGCATACTTTACCTAATAATAAGCAACGAAGAAACAAAGCCTATCATTGGAGGCGACGCTCAGGAGCCGTGGCAATCTAACCCAATATGTTTAAATATTTTACGATAGAGGAATAAAATGATGATTAACTTTAAAATATTTTCCGACTACATTTGACCCTTCTGTTATATCGGCAAAGGCATTGTCGACCGGTTAAAAAAAGAATACGCCATTGAAGACACATGGGTTAGTTATGAGCTTCATCCGGAAACGCCGCCCGGCGGAATGCTGCTATCAGATCGATTCAAGGGTTACGATCTCTCTTTATTCTATGACCAGCTGCGCAAACGAGGAAAAGAAGTCGGCGTTGTCTTCGGCAGTCACACAGTTCTTTCCAATTCCAGATCAGCGCTGATGGCCTCTGAATTTGCCCGCGACAAAGGCCGATACGATTCTTTTCATGAGGACATGTTTCACGCGTTTTTTACGGAAGGTTTGGATATCGGCAACCCGGATGTTATTGCCGCCGTTGCTAAAAAAAGCGGTCTTGATGAAAAGGAAATGCTCAGCGCTAATCGCGATGGCCGCTATGAATTACGTCTGAATCAAGCCAGAAAAGAAGGAGAGTTGATCGGTTTGACAGGTATTCCCCTGTTTATCATAGAAAACAAATATGAGATAGTCGGGGCGCAGCCGATAGAAACATTCCGCGACCTTCTGGATAAAATCAAATGAAAGACTTCAAATTCTCATTTCCGAATGAGGAAATGCTTGGCTTAATTGAAACGCAAATATCATGAGGGAGCAAATATATGGAATTTACTTTTGCCCACAATAATTTCAATGTGCTCAATCTGGAAAAGAGCATCGCCTTTTACAAAAATGCCCTGCAATTGACGGAAGTCCGGCGTATAAACGCGCCGGACGGAAGTTTTTTTATCGTCTTTCTTGGCGATGGCAAAATGCCGCATCAGTTGGAATTGACGTGGCTTAAAGACAGAAAAGAGCCCTACAATCTGGGCGACAACGAATTTCATCTGGCTTTTAAGGTGGATGATTTTGCCGCCGCCCATGCCCTGCATGAAAAGATGGGCTGTATCTGCTTTGAAAATAAAGCCATGGGAATTTACTTTATCAACGACCCTGATGATTACTGGCTCGAAATCATCCCGCAAAAGAGATGATGTCTGGCGGATTCCCGCCAGCACAATAATGACGGGAAGCATAAAAAATTGAAACTAATCAATTGCTCCGCTTTTTTTCAGAAGCATTGCGACAGCCCCGGCCAGACGGCGATATCCCGCGGCGTTGGGATGAATTAAGTCCGACTTGAGAGAACCATCGGCCAATATATCGGATAATGTTTTTTCTTCCATAGGAATTTTAAATTCTTTGGCAATGTCGCGATACATCGGTGCCGGTGAAACAGAAAGACCTAAAGAAGGCACCGCGATTAAAACAACGGCCACGCCTCTTTGCCTTGCCAGGCGCACCATTTCCCTGATGTTATCGGCGGCCTGCACACGGCTCAACTGCCGGAGAGTATCGTTGCCGCCATGACAAAGAATCAACAAGGCCGGCTTTTCCGCATCCAGAATTTGCGGCAGGCGGGACAAGCCTTCGGCAGTGACTTCTCCGGGAACACCGGCATTAACTACCCTTCTTCCGATCATTTGTTCCAAAACTGCAGGATAGCTCTCCCGCGGCTCGGCTCCTGTACCGAAAGTTATACTGTCGCCAAACGCGACAACAACATCACTTTTGTCAAGCACCGGCAGTCTGGCAGGCTTCTGACAGGCAGTCAGGGTAAAGACTGCCAAAATCGCCAGCAGCAGAAATATTACTTTCTGAGATTTTGCTATATTCACACAATCACCTAATATAATACACTACGGACATAGTAGTGCTTTGGTTCATCACATTTAAAAATGTTTACGAATGTTTGTCAAGAAAAAGCCTTCCCGCAAAAGGTTTTTTATACTGGACAAAACATCTTGCGGATAAAAATAATTGACATACAAATGACTTTCCCTCTATACTTCCTTCGCACAAAAAGCAGAACCTTATCAATCCGTAATCAGAACAGTAGCATAATCATATTATTTAGTTGGCCTTTTAAAGGCTAAAATAAAAAAAGAGAGGTGCCCGTAATGTTTAAAAAATTATTTTTTTTGTTTTCCGCCCTTCTTGTTATTGCGTCCACCGGCTACGCGAAAGAAGTTGCCGATATAGACGTACCGGACAGCATCTTGGCTGGCAGTGATGTTCTGGTATTGAACGGGGCCGGAATCAGAACGAAATTATTTATTAAAGCTTACGTTGGCGGTCTTTACCTCAAGCAAAAAAGCGGCGATGCCGTCGCGATAATAAACGCCGATGAGACCATGTCAGTCAAGCTCCTCATCATATCCAAAATGATAACGGGCAAAAGGATGGAAGAAGCCACCCGTGAGGGATTTAATAATTCCACTAACGGCAACACGGCGCCTTACAAAGACAGGATAGACTCGTTTGTTTCAACTTTTAAGGATAACATCAAAATAGGCGACGTGTATGATATTATATATACTCCCGCCGAGGGAACAAAAGTATACAAAAATAAAGAGCTTAAGTGCACGGTACAAGGACTGGATTTCAAAAAGGTGCTTTTCGGAATATGGCTCGGTGTCAAACCGGTTGATAAAGATTTAAAAGCGGGGATGCTTGGCAAATAAGAGCAAAAGGAATTTTAAAAGTTTCAAGTAAAATACCGGGGCGCAAAGATATCAGAATTATCTGATTCTTTACGCCTTAGTCATTCAATAAAAAAGCGGCAAATCTTAGGCTGGACAATGTAAGTTGACATACTTGTCTTTTGCTCTTATAATTTTTAAAGTATGGTGATTTGTTATTAAACCGTCGTTTAAGGAAAGATGCAACTTGTAAATAAAAGTCTACACGGTCAACACATCCGTATTGCCCGACAAACAAGACAAAGCAGGAGGAATCAAAATGTCAGATCTGCACGCGTATTTAGGCCCGTCATGGCGCGATGAAGCGCTCAAAAGACTTCAGTCAGAACTTACCCCGGAAAAAATGAATAAAGTCACCACATCAATGTCAAACATTTACAAAAACTGTCCCGGCGGGGTGGAAATGTTTTTATTTGTTGAATGCAAAGACGGAAAAGTTACCCGATTTGAAACGGGAACCGGCGAGCCCCCCAAGGCTGAATTTTTAATTATTGGCGATTATGAAATTTTTGCCAGAATTTCCCGCGCGGAACTGGGTGCGCAAAAGGCTATGATGACCGGGAAACTTAAACTAAAAGGCAACCTGGCCAAAGCGCTAAAACTCGCAGCCGTGTCAGACAGAATGAATAAAGTTCTGGCCAAGATTCCAACTCAGTATTAAAGGGAGGTAAAATATGACCAGAATATTAGATCCGAAAGATAAGTATTATATAGACAACCCTGGACGCGTTAAGGCAATACAAGCCGAAATGCACAAACGGGGAATCGATGTGTATCTCGGTTCACGCATACGCACCATGAGTTTTGTTATGGATACATTCTGTCCGTGGAGAAGTTATATTATCATCCCGCCCCAAGGCCAGCCAACCTATTTTACCTTTGTTGTTGATGCGATGCGTGTCGGTGACGAAACATGGCTGGATAGCGACTATGTTCGCGCCTACGGGCCGATGGGCGGTATGGATCAGGTCTCCGCAATAACCGATTTCATAAAAGATGACCTCGGTATCAAAAAAGGACGTCTCGGGTATGAGGACGGAATTTCCTCTTATACAGCCGAAGGAAATCTTTCCCATTGGGAATATACCCATTTCAAAGACGCTCTGCCCGGTTTTGAATGGGTAAACTCGCACGACATTATTGATGCTCTTTCACTTATCAAAGACAAAGGCACCATTGAACGTTTTCGTACCGCTTCGATTATTGTCGATGAAGGACACAAGGCGGCGCGCGCGGCGCTTGAGCATGGCGGATACAAAGGAATGACGGAAACAGTGATTGCCGGCATCGCCACCCTGGCGATGCGCAAAGCAGGCAGTGTGTCTGAGTGGAATTTTGCGGGGCTCAATGAAATTTCCAGCGGATACCGCACGGGATTGGGCGCATGCACGCCTCCGACAACCAAGGAGATTAAAGCGGGCGATCCGCTGATGCTGGATTTTCACGCGATGTTTAAACTGGCGCTGGGCGACCATTCACATAATTATCTGATCGGGCCCGCGACAAAACGTCAGCGCTGGCACGCGGATAATTTTGTCGCGATTGTTCAAAAAGTAATCGATAATTACCGCGCCGGCACAACACCGGGAACGCTTGCCGCTTTGATGATGGACTTCGCGGAGGGGCGCGGTTGCGGCGATTTTATTCAGCCCGCTTGTGAACATGGCATCGGTCTTTTTGGCGATGAGTGGCGGATAGGCGCGATCGTTAATCCCGACCTTCCCTACTGGACTGATCAGGATCATATCTATCAGGAAAATGAAATGGTCGTCTGTGCAATGCAGTACGCCGCGCCTGAAGAGAATATCGGATTCCGATATGAGAATGATATTGTCATCGTAAAGGGCGGCTGCGAGATTTTGTCAAAATATCCGCTCGGCATAGAAGAAATTTCATAAACCCATATATTTCTCCCGGCGCAAAACATTGCGCCGGGGTTGTTATGGCCCGGCAAACCCAGGAAAAATCAGACAGCACCAATGGTGCGAACAGTTTCAGAAACCAAACAAATCCAGAAAGGAGGAAACATGAAAAAACCAATATTGAGAAATTATATTGGATTACTTTTCTTGGCGGTTATACTTCTTACGTCAGGTTGCGCTACGTGTAAATCAACCTCGGCGATTGGCCCGCGTCCTTCAACATGGGCTGTTCAAATGAAGAGCACTTGCAATGTATCTAATTTTTACAAGATAAACAGTAATCTATATAGGAGCGCGCAACCGACCGAAGACGGAATCGCACAACTTGTTGATCCTAAAGCCGGAATTAAGATAAAGACGATCATTGATCTGAGAGAATTCCATTGGGATGCCATACCGGTTGCCGCGTCGAAATTTCGTATCGAGCGAGTACCCATGAACGCGGGCGAGGAAGATTCAAAAGTGATCGACAAAGACGTGATCAAAGTTATGAGGATTATCTCGAACCCAAAAAACGGGCCGTTTCTTATTCATTGTCAGTATGGCTCGGATCGCTCAGGTTTGATGAGCGCCATGTACCGGATTATTTATCAAAGGTGGACAAAGGATAAAGCGATTGATGAAATGGTCAACGGGGGATATGGTTTTCACTCCATGTGGTACAACAATATTATTGAATACATTCAAAAAGCAGATATTGACAATCTGCGAAAACAAATTGCAACAAAATGATTGGATGTTTTGATAAAGTATTAGCTAACATCAAGGGCGATATATAAATAATTATTTTGGAAAAATATTCCTTACTGCAAAATATAATTTTAGGGCTTTCCCTTGCCTCACCGATTGGACCGGTCAATCTGGAAATAATCAAATGCGGATTGAACTCCGGTTTCAAGCAGGCATTTCTTACCGGCGCGGGCGCGATGAGCGCCGATTCAACTTATTTAACTCTCATCTTTTTCGGCCTTACTTCTTTTTTAAACATCTCCTTTATAAAAATTGTTCTCGGTATAGCGGGAAGCTTTATTTTGATTTATCTGGGTTTAGTCAGCGCGAAAGAGTTTTTTCACAGAGCCGTTGTGCAAAATCAATCGCGGCGGATGCATAAAAATTCTTTTATAACCGGTTACGTTCTGGCTATATCCAGCCCGATGACGATTATCTGGTGGACAGGTGTTTTCGGAGCCCTGTTGGCGTCACAAACGAACGCACAAACGAATTTATCCACTTTTTTATCATGTCTTTCCATTTTGCTGGGTTGTTTTATCTGGGTGTTTTTTCTTGCCGCCTCTCTGCATTGGGGCAAAAAAATCATCAATGAGAAAATAGTGGGGTTTATTTCTTTGATCGCCGGAATATTCCTGATTGTGTTTGGCTTTTATTTTTTATATCGTACAATCACGTTGATAAAGTAATCTGCATTAAATATTTTAAAGAAAGGGATCAATATTGTTTCAATGGTTTGCCAATCGCCGCCGTAAACAGCTCACGGCAGTTCCATTTCCTTCCGCATGGGAAGACATCATCCGCCGTAATGTTGCTCATTACTGCATGCTGGACGACACTGAACGTAACCATCTACGCGAGTTGATCCAGGTTTTCATCGCCGAAAAAGATTGGGAAGGCGTAGGCGGGCTTATACTGACTGATGAAATCCGCGTTACCATCTCAGCCCAGGCCTGTCTGCTTTTGCTGGGGCTGCCTCACAATTATTATCAGAATGTGGAAACCATCATTGTCTATCCCTCCACTGTGGTTCCTCCCCAGCGCAAACTTGGTTTTTTTGAGAATGCGCAGGCGCCAATAGAACTTAGCCATCCGATTATCGGGCAAGCCTTCCGGCATGGACCGGTCATCATTATTTGGGATGCCGCGCTGCAAGGCGGCCGCCATCCGGAGTCAGGCCATAACGTTATTTATCACGAATTCGCCCACAAGCTGGATATGCTCGACGGCGCGGCTGACGGCACACCACCGCTTCGTGACAGGGCGGAATACCGCGACTGGGTAAAAATATGCTCTCAGGAATATCTTCGTCTCAAGCATGATGCCGAAAACGGTAAAAAATCATTTCTCAATGCCTATGGCGCTACCAACGAAGCTGAATTCTTCGCTGTTGCAACCGAGCAATTCTTCGATCAACCCCATTTGATGATCAAACACGCACCCGACCTTTACCGGGTGCTCAAAGAATATTACCGGCAGGATCCCGCTTTGCGCCTGGAACAATATAACGGCTTCCCTAAAAAAAATGGGTGAAGCATATTCAATATACTTCACCCATAAAAAACTTACTGTTTATTCTTTTCCGCTATTCATTCATCGCGTATTCGCCGTTTAAGGCATACACGTATTTTGTCCAGATCCTGTTGTACTGGGCATCATCTCCCTGTGCCTTGATAAGCATGATGTCCTTGCAATAGGCGCGCTGATCATCTTTGGTGTTGTGCATGCCGTAAATCTGCAGGGCAAAGCGGGCAAAATCACGCACCATAAAATCAAAAATCTGATTGACTACATCAGCGTCCACATTGTCAAATTTGGCCTGTTCCAGAATCAGCTGACCATAAACAACAATGGAGAACATCTCTCCCACAGGCAGCGACCATGAGGGATCCATGTCCTGCGCCTTATCCGGCGAGGCTTTTTCCAGCAATTCCTTGAAAAGGTTAATCTGCTGAATGAAGATAGCCACATTCGGAAGCTGTTTGTTGGCTTCAAAGACCGGCCTGTAATCGTGGAACTGAACCGAACCCAGTCCCTTGGTCGGTCCCTGATTGAAAAGGAAAAGATCGTCCTTGAGAGAAAATTCCGGTGCAACCGGAGCGTACTGAACCGGACTGAAAAAGTAGTTCTTCATGAACTTGCGAATAAGCTGGACGTTCACATGAACAGTGCCTTCGAGTTTGGATGGTCCCCGAACATCGCAAGCGCCCATAGCGAAATAGGTGTCCTTTTCAAAACCTCTGGCGGCGATCACGTCCCAGAGCAGATTAATCACTTCCTCGGCTTGCAGGGTTACTTTCATCTTGCTGGTGGGATTGTAAAGAAGATAGCGCCTGTCTTTATCATTGGCATTACGGAAATAGTCGGTGGAACGGCGCTGGTAGAGTTTCATTCCCACAATACGCAGCCAGGCATCTATGAAATTTTTCCGCACATGCGGCATATCGGTTACGGGTATGCCATAGAGTATCCTGTTTGCCGCGTGAGTTATGGCTTCATAAAAACAGTGTTCTGAAACGCCGATGGAAGCGGGACCTATGTTAAACTTGCCGATGTTCACTGTATTGAGGCCCGAATCCCAGGCATGAGAACCTCGGGAGAGAATATCGTCGGCTGTAATTGGATAATCATGAAGCGCGAAGTTGGAAACGTATTCCTGATGGGAAATGACATTCTTTTTGAGTTCGTAAGCTTTATTTTTGTAATTGGTGACAAAAAATACATAATCGTCGGTTCCGTCCTTCACCTTGCCCAATGTTGAGACCATCTCCGCCTCATTGCCGTTGCCTATGTAATATTTTTCACCGTTAGCTACCCATGTGCCGTCTTTTTGCGGTGCAAGCACCGTTTCGGTAGAATAGATATCCGCGCCGTGCGTTTTTTCGGATAGGCCAAAGGCAAATATCGCGCCTTTTTTCAGTAACTCCGCGGCCTTCATCTTGGCCTTTTCATTGGGGCTCATCCAGATGGGGCCAAGCCCCAGAATAGTGACCTGAAAGCAATACCAATAACCCAAACCATAAAAAGCCAGAAGCTCACTGTATTCGCTGTTGCGGGCCGTGTCCCAGCGGCAATCCGGATCGCCGCCCCCATATTGGCTGGGTGTGAGAAGCTTGGCAAAGATTTGCTCCTTGGCAATGAAATCAACAAACTCGCGATACCATACTTTTTTATTGAATTCTTCAGTAAGTTTGGTCTTTCCGAACTTCTCGAAGAAAGCGACAGTCTTGTCCATAATATCCTTTGAACCTTTGTCGGCCATAAGGCTCTGATATTTTTTGGGCTGCAACAGATAATTCATTTGATTCTCCTTTCATGTAAAAACAATTATATTTTTTGATTTATATCGTCTTCAAAACAATATCCTGTAATAGGCGTTAAGTACTTACGCCTTTTTTAAGAAAAACGCCAGTGCAAAATTAGCGTATAAACAACACAAGCGATAGCGTTTTCTCTCCATTTTTATGCGGCCGGCATGGTCGTGAAAACGCCGCGCGGATCAACCTCGGTGCGTATGATCTTCAAGGCCTCGTCCGTGATCAATTTCGTCTCAGGAATCCCTCCTTCCGGTTTAAGAAGTTCAAAGCCGGTGAGAGATTGAGCGATCTCAAAAGTGACGCCGGGGGTCAGGGATTTTACCCTCATGCGTTTGCTGACCGGCTCGAAGTCGTAGACGCCCCATGGGCTGATCACAGCGGCCGGTCCGTTGCCGATGAGGCCGGCCTCCTTGCGTGAATTGCCTCCAGTCAGATACCCCACGGAGGTGACAAAATCAACCTTTTCCGGAAACTTATCAGGTGTCTGGAGTCCGACAAGCACCATATTCTCAGTCAGGGAGGACAGATCGTTATTACCACCGCTGCCTGTCATGCGAACCTTGGGCTTGTGAAAATCTTTGCCGATCATGTGGGTATTCACATTGCCGTACATATCCACCTGGGCAAAGCCTAAAAATCCGATATCCACATATCCGTTATAACACTGCGCGAAAGAATAGGACATCTCCATTACTGTCGGGGATTTGCGCCAGGTAAAGGGGCAGCCTACCGACCAGGGCATGTCGCCTTCAATCGGGTCCTGTCCGCCTGATTCGTAGACTATTGTAATATTTGGGGCATGAGTTTTCTTGGCCAGAATCCCGGCCACCATCGGAATTCCTGTGCCGATATAAACGATCGAATGATCGTAAATTTGCTGCGCTATTATATAAGCCAATGTCTCTAACGGATTGGCGGGAGCATTTAAGTCTTGCATGGCGTTCTCCTTAATTAATAGAAAAGTCCTGAATCATGATTCAGGGTATACTCTTCATAGGTAAAATCGATGTCCTCATTATCACCTTCGGCGGCCTTGGTCTGACGACGGGCCTCGGCGATCCACTTGGCGCCGCCCAACTTATCGACGAATTCAAACTGATCCTTGGTGCCTAAAACCCATTCATCAAGAAACGCCTTCATATTTTCGTCGGAGACTCCACCGAAACGGATGAGTTTTTCCCACCACTGACGCGACCAGTAGTAGCATCCCGGCATATTGCCGGGCACCGCCCCAAAAGGCATTTCCACCACGGCATCGGCATAGAAAAACGGAATAATCTGTCCTTGCTTGTTGTAGCGGATGTCGTTTTCAGGAACGATCTCTTCGGCTGTGATGATGAGTTTACGGGTTGCGGCCGCCACGGCCAGATCATTCACCGCAGGACCGTAGATATAGGCATTGCCGTACTTATCCGCCGCATGACAATGAACGATAGCCACGTCGGGATACAAGGCGGGAATAAAAACCACAGGATCATGATAATTACTTAAGGGGTTCTGCATGACCTTGAGGTAGGGATTGTAGCGGACAATATCACTGCCGAGCATTTGCTTGCTAAAGACTCCCGGAGTGCCCAGTTGGGCGGCTTTAAAGCCCAGAGCCACTCCTCCATGGCTCCATTCGGAAAGGATCTTAAGCCGCTGGGCCTTAAGCATGCGGTCATAGCTTTTGTCAATACCGCGCATTTCAACGCCGACATATGAGTTGTGGGAATAGTAAACGCAACCATACACTATTTGAAAACTCTGATTAGTGTTTGGCGCTCCGATCATTTGAAGATTCTTTTTGCCCTGACGAATAATCTCATGGAATGCCTGGTGTGGTGTCCGTACATATGAAAAACCGCCATCGGTCATTATGTCGCCGTCCTGCACAAAAGTTGAGATCGCTTCTTTAAGCGACATTCGTTTATCTTTCTTGGCGTGATCCTTCTTCAGATGCGCCTCGCGGGCCGATTCAAAATCTACCAACCTGTCCAAAATGGACGTATCGCTCAACCTGAGGTTTTCGACCGCCTCTTGATTGTAGAGATACTTAGCCATATACATACCTCCTTCTTAATGCATTTTCTGCACAATAATATTGTATTAATTCTACTATGACAATATTTTATGGTCAAGTATTATCGACATCGTTGCTTTAACTTATTGATATTATTATTAATTAACTGTGACCGACGGTCAATACTGTTGGTCATATTTATTTTCTTGACATTTAACTTTTTAAAATACCTCAAATTACGAATGGTTCCGGATTCTCCGATTCGTAAAACTACCCTACTGTTGTTCAGGCAAAACACTATTTATAACAAGATGATCATCCTCACTTCCCTGGCGTATTTGAGGTAAGCGCCAAAATGGCCGCCGAAAGTTGAGACATCCGGAATATGCCTCAACGGAGATAATGAAACAGCCATATAATTGTTACCCGATGAGCAATATACAAAAAAAAGACAAACCGAAACCGGTCTGTCTTTTCATTACGCTTAAAGCTTAAAACTAATTATTTTTTTGACAAATATTCGTATATCGCAGTGGCAGCTTTGCGGCCGGCGCCTACACCGATGAAAACAGCCTGAAAGCCTTCTTCAAAAAGCTCATCAATTGTTTTTGTCCGGCCGATTACAAAATTTGTCTCAATCTTCACACCCAACTTTCTCAGGCCTTCTCTGGCCGGCTTTTATCTTTTTGCGCGACAACCGGAGCCTCAAATACCATTTCGACTACGTTCCCGGATAATTTTTTGTTCTCAAGAATCTTGTTAAACTTTCATTTCTCTTCCATCATAAAGAGTATACATAATTTACGATTTACCAAGTCGGCAAACCTTTAATCATTATTATTAAAAATCGCGGGGCAGTTGATCCAGTTGGGCCAGTGAAAACACGGGACCGTCTTTACAGACATACTGACTGCCGACATTGCAGCGACCGCATTTGCCAATGCCGCACTTCATGCGCATCTCCAGTGAGGTCAGAATGTTTTCTTTGGAAAAACCCAACTCAAAAAAGACCGGAAGTGTAAACTTGATCATGATGGGCGGACCGCAGATGACGGCTACTGCATTCTTGGGAGAAGGCGCCGTTTCCTTGCATACGGCGGGAACAAAACCTTCCCTGCCCTTCCATGTTTCATTGCCCTTATCCACGGTGATGACCGTTTTGATATCATCTCTCTTTTCCCATGCGGCAAGTTCGTCCTTATAAAGGAGCAGGCCGGGATTCCTTGCGCCATAGACAACAGTGATTTCACCGAATCGCTTACGGTTGTCCTTGAACAGCATGTAATTAATCAGCGAACGCAGGGTTGTAAAGGCAAAACCGCCGCCAACCACCACGATATTTTTATTCTCCAGAAATTCAATCGGCCAGGAGTTGCCCAAAGGACCGCGCAAACCGATTTGAGCGCCCTCATCCAGGTCATGAAGGGCCGCAGTCACCATACCGGGCACAACCGTTCCCGCTCTCTGGACGGTAAATTCAACATAGCCCGGGTCCGTGGGTGAAGAGGCAATGCCGATGGGCGATTCACCTTTGCCGTAAATGGACAGCTCACCAAATTGTCCGGGCGTGTATTTAAATTTTTCTTCGTCTTCCTTGTTCAGAAAAGTAAACCGAAATGTTTTGATATCATTGGTATCAACTTCGTTTGTGATCTTGGCAATCTGAACCGGCACAGGTATGTAAGGGTTGTTATTTGACATCTTTTTTCCTCAAAATGTTTTTCCAATACACGCAACTTATACTTTCAGCGCTTCTTCAATAATCGAATATATATCAATATTGACCGGACAGGAACGCGTGCAGCGTCCGCAGCCAACACAAGAAATTGCGCCGTATTTTTTCACATGGTATGAATATTTGTGATTGACCTTCTGCCTTAATCTCTGGAAAACCTGTGTTCTTGGATTATGGCCACTAGCCTCCAGTGTAAAATCTGTAAACATACAGGCATCCCACACTCTGCGCCTCGTTCCTTTGCTAAACATCGTATCGTCACAAATGTCAAAGCAGTAGCAGTTCGGGCAGACAAATGTGCAGATGCCGCAGCTCAGGCACGCGGATGAAGCTTTTGTCCAGAAATCGTTGTTATCGAAAATGGCTTCCAGTTTTTTGGCAATTACGTCCTGATCAATGCACAGGAAACGTGTTTTATACTCTTTACCCTTTTTAAGAGTTTCTTCAAAATATTTCTCATCATCGCCTCCCGCATCAACAAGCGTATTGAGTTTTGCAAGAAGTTCCTCTCCTTTTGGGGTAATGCCTTTGAGCAGCAAATCTTTATCTGTCTTCACCATAAAAATGTCGCTGCCTTCGGTATCGGCAGCATAAATTCCCAGCGAATTATAAAAATCGGCGGCATCAACCGGCTGATTCAAGTCGTAGGCATAGCCGAATATGGTTGTTGCTTTTCTCCTTTGGCTCCAATAGGGATCAACTATTCCCGCGGCATTGAAGTGAATATCCATAATGGAGAAACTTCTGACATCGCAGGGACGCACTCCAAACAGGAACACCGGTTTGGGATCCACTTCTATCTGTTCGGCCTCTGACGTGGGCTTGCCTGTATTATATTTAATAAAATCTTCCTTATGGGGGAAAAACGCTCCCTTCGGGCTCATGATGGTATTGTAGAAATTCAGATCAACCTTTTGCGGATCTTTAATCTCCGCGAAGTTATGACCGGAGGCTTCTTTGACGGGGGCAAGAAGCGACCCCTTATCCATCAACGCCGCTGCCAGTTCGGGTATTTTTTCTATTGCTGTTTTCTTCAACACAAACCGCTCCTTACTCCAAAATTTTGTCTGAATCTTCAACCCGGAAATTTACCAGCACGGGCTTGTCTTCTATGCTCATACCGGATGCCTGCTTAAACATCTCCTCGCACTCTTTGGCCACCTTCTTATGGAAAAGATACAAAGGAATGTCCACCGGGCATGCACGTGAACACTCACCGCAATCAATACAACGTCCCGCCAGATGATGAAAACGTGTCAGGTGATACATCATATTACCGGGAGACTGCGGCGCCTTGTCCGCCCATTTTGGTTTTAGCTGATCAATAAAGCACGGATCGCAATAACACATTGGACAGGCTTTACGGCAGGCGTAGCAACGGATACACCGGTCAAATTCCTTTTTCCAGAAAGCCCAGCGCGCATCATTGTCCATCGCTTCATATTCAGCCAGGACATCGTAGGGCGACACGGGCTTCTGTCCGTGGATCTCCTCGCTCAGTAAAACATCATACAGAACAGGATTAACCATGCCGCATGTGGTCTTGCTATCAATCTCTTCGCCTGTCTTGGAATTTTTCATACCGGTCACGGGAATTCCCAGCAGCACCAGGTTTTCTCTCTTGACTTTTTCTTCCTGAATTAGCTGAACAACCGCTCGGCTGTCGGCCGCCTTCACGGCGATAGCAATTTTTGTCCCTTGCGGGTAACGAACAAGATAACGAGCCATGTTATAAGTGCAGTATTCGTTGAATACGATATTTTCGACGTCCGCAACACTTTTCGCGGCATAGGGCATCGGATGTTGTTCATCGAAGCCTTTTCCATAAGCCAGCGCTATGGTCACTTCGCCGGACTCCAACAACCTTTTTGCTTCCTTCTTTAAATTTTCTTCGATTTTTTTAAAATCAGTCATATTTTCTCCCAACCCTACTCCTGTATCTTCAACTTCGTCTGGGGGCCAAGATTCTTAATTTGAGTTGTAAACTCCTCAATAACTTCAGCAAATCTGTTGCCTTCGGAAGCGGAAATCCATTCCACCCGGAATCTCCCCTGTTCTATTCCTGCAAATTCCAGAATCTTTTTTGTCGTGGCAAGCCTTCTTCGTGCGTAGAGATTTCCGGTATTATAATGACAATCCCCGGGATGGCAGCCACCTACAAGAACGCCATCCGCACCAAACTGAAATGCTCTGAATATAAAGGAAGGATTGATGCGGCTTGAACACATAACCCGGACAACCCGAACATTCGTTGGATACTGCAATCTGGTTGTACCAGCAAGATCCGCCCCTGTATATGTGCACCAGTTGCAGGCTATACCCAATATTTTCGGTTCAAATGACATAAATTTCCTCTCTATAAAATCATTGTATGGCGCAATAAAAAGCTCCAGAGGCAAGGCGCACGAAAAGAAGCGCAACGCAGCATATGGACTTTTTATAATGCCATAACTAAAACTCCATTAAGCCTTCCATCTCCGCCAACACCTGCTCGTTGGTAAAGTGACGGGCAATAATGGCCGACGCCGGGCAGACGGACGCGCATAGACCGCAACCCTTGCACAGCGCTTCGTTTATTTCCGAAACACCTTTGCTCTCGTTGAAGAATGGCGCGCCATAGGGACAAACGCGCACGCAATTTTGACAGGCGCAGCAGGACGCGGGATTGATCATCGCCGTGGTCGCTTCCAGTTCCATTTTGTCCATGGAGACAATCGTCAGAGCTTCCGCGGCCGCGCCGTTGGCCTGCGCCACGGTATCGGGAATATCTTTCGGGCTTTGACAAACTCCGGCGATAAAGATGCCCTCGGACATGGTGGACAGGGGCGCAAGTTTAGGATGCCGCTCCATGAAGAAGCCCTGTTTATCGGTACTCAGATTAAAGAGCCTGGCAATATCTTTGGAATCCCCCCTCGGAATCATTGCCGGTGAGAGAACAACCATATCCACAGGTAAACGTATGAATTTTCCCGTGATTGTGTCTTCCGCTTCAACGATCAGGCGTCCCTCCTCATCGGCGCTTTGGGCAACACGCGCGCCCTTGCCCCGGATGAATTTTACGTCCTCCCCGATGATGCGGTTGTAAAATTCCTCATAACCTTTTCCGGCGGCCCGCATATCAATGTAGAACTGATACACATCGGCGGATGTCTTTTCCTTGAACAGATGGGCGAATTTGAGCGAATACATGCAGCACACACGGCTGCAATGTTCGTAATTATTTTTATCGCGGCTGCCGATACAATGCAGAAGGGCGATGGCCTGAGGCTCCTTGCCGTCGCGCAGTGTGACTTTGCCACCCGTGGGGCCCGCGGAATTAAAGAGTCTCTCCACTTCCAGCGCGTTATAAACGCTCGGATATTTGCCGTACCCGTATTGAACCAGCGGCCTGGTATCCATCAGATCATAGCCGGTAGCCAGGATAATCGCTCCGACGTTCACCACAACGAACGTATCTTGTTGTTCATAGTCAATAGCCTTTTGTTCGCAGACCTTCTGACAAAGTTTGCATTTGCCTTTTATAAAATAAGTGCAGGACTCCCTGTCGATAACCGGCTTTTGCGGCACGGCTTGCGGAAAAGGAATATAAATGGCTTTTCTTTTTACCAGCCCTTCGTCCCATTCGGAAACGCCTTTGCCTGGACATTTTTCCGTGCAGGCCAGACAGGCGTTGCATTTGCTGTGATCGACATAACGCGCCTTCTGCCTCACGGTAATATCAAAATTGCCCACATATCCCTTGACCTCGCTTACTTCACAATAGGTCAGCATGGTAATATTTTTGTGTTGCAGCACGGAATCCATTTTGGGCGTCAGAATGCAGGCGGAACAATCCAGCGTGGGAAACGTTTTGTCAAACTGAGCCATATGTCCGCCTATGGTGGAATTTTTTTCAACCAGATAGACTTTTTTACCGGTATTGGCCAGTTCCAACGCGGCCTGAATGCCGGCAATTCCGCCGCCGATAACCATTACGTCGGGATTGACGTCAATCACGCGCGAAATGAGCGGCGCGAGCAGGCGCGCGCGGTAAACCGCGCCGTTAAGCAGCGCTTTGGCTTTGGAAGTGCCTTCTTCGATATCATGGGTGACCCAGGAAAGCTGTTCGCGGATATTGACAATGGTCAAAAGATACTTATTGAGACCCGACGCCGCCAGAACCTTACGGAAAGTCTGTTCGTGCATTAACGGCGAACAGGCGGCAACGATAATGCGATCCAGTTTATGTTGCTTGATATCGCTTGCTATCATCTCCTGTCCGGGCGTGGAACACATGAACTTGTATTCCTTCGCAACAACTACATCCGGCAGTGTGGCCGCAAACTCGGCCAGTTCACTGACCCGAACTGTCTTGGCTATATTCAAACCGCAGTGGCAAACAAAAACACCAATTCTGCTCATACTATCTCCCTACAAAAAACTATTTTTGCTCCAGAATACATAACCTTTCAACGAACGGCGCAGACATCAACCTGCGGCTGATCTTCAATGGTCAGGCCAAGGCCCTCCAGAAAAAGCTCGCTGACATCCTTAATCTTTATGATATTGTCGGCATTGAGTGTTCGAACGCTGTCCTCAAACATGGTAATGCAGTATGGACAGGCCGTAGCCAGAATGGATGCTCCTGTTGACCATGCTTCTTCTAGTCTCAAATCGCTTAAGCGTTCGCCTTTGAGTTTTTCCATCCAAAGTCCGCCGCCGCCGCCGCCGCAGCACATACTCTGTTCCCTGTTTCTGCCCATTTCAACAAGCTCAAGGCCGGGTATGGATTGTAAGACAGCCCGCGGCGCATCGTAACTAAGACCGTGTCTTCCCAGGTAACAAGGGTCATGATAAGTAACCTTGACGCCGCCGAGATTCCTGGTCGGTGTAAGTTTTCCTGTTTGAATCAGATCGGCCAATAATTCTGTAAAATGGATGACTTCATAATCTTCACCGTATTCCTTCTTAAAGGTATACATGCAATGAGGTGAAACGACGATGATCTTTTTCACGTCATTTTCTTTAAAAAACTTCAGATTCTTTTCTTTCAGTCTGGTGAAAAGCTCAAGATCACCGACTTTTTTCAAACTCTCACCGCAACAATTGACATCCGCAGGCGGCAGCCCCCAGCTAATGCCTGCATGGTTCAATATTGTGGATGTTGCTCTCGCTAAATTGGTATTTCTGGGATCATAGCACACCGTGCAGCATGTCCAATACAGGTATTCTTTATCTCCTGAAAAAACAGGGTATTGCCCCTTTGCCCAGTCATTTCGTTTGCTCTGATCGCCCGACCAGGGGTTGCCGCGCGCCGACATGGACCCGACAAAGGTGCGCAGACTGTGCGGCAGCATGCCGCCGCCGCTGTAGACATTGCGTATGGCTGTAACCACATCAATAATTTCGACACCGCGAGGGCATCGATCCACACAGAACTTACAGGTGGAACAGCCCCACATGAAATCCTCAATGCCGTCCAGGCCCAACTGGCCAAAACGGATAAGTTTGCGGATATTAAAGTCGGTGATGGGTGTCCAGGGACATGTCCCTGTGCAGGTTCCGCACTGATAGCATTTTTTCAGCGCCTCGCCGCCTGCTTCCATGATTGCTCGAGACATATCAAGATATGGTGTTGTAACTGTTTCTGACATTCAACGTCTCCCGTTATTTATAAGTCCATTTATATTTATCATATACGGTAATCTCAAATTACCAAAATCATTTTTCAAAAATTGTTCCACCTTAAAAAAAAGGGAACCATCAGGTTCCCCATAAAATTTAATTTTTGAAGCACCTAAGTTCTTCTAGTATTCAGGCGTCAGTTTATCCAGTTCCGCCAGAGAAAACACAGGCCCGTCCTTGCAAACATATTTACTGCCCACGTTGCAGCGTCCGCATTTGCCGATTCCGCACTTCATTCTCATTTCCAGCGAAGTAATAATGTTTTCCTTGGAAAAACCAAGATCAAAAAATACCGGCAAGGTAAAGCGGATCATAACGGGAGGTCCGCAAATCACCGCGACAGCATTTTCCTTGCTGGGCGCGACTTCCTTACATACAGCGGGAACAAAACCTTCTTTGCCTTTCCAGGTCGCATCGCCTTTATCAACAGTGACATTCAGATTTAAATCGGTTCTTTTTCCCCATTCGATTAATTCATCTTTATAAAGCAACAGGCCGGGATTACGCGCGCCGTAAATGATAGTGATGTTGCCAAAGCGTTTACGGTTGTCGCCGTAAATCATGTAATTGATCAGAGAGCGCAACGTGGTAAATGCAAACCCGCCGCCGACAATGACAATATTTTTCCCTTCGAGAAATTCCAGAGGCCATGAATTACCCAACGGGCCACGGATGCCCATCACGGTGCCTTCTTCCATTTCATGGAGCGCTGAGGTGACCACACCGGCTTTTTGCACGGTAAATTCAACATAGCCTTTTTGTGTCGGAGAAGAAGCGATACCGATGGGCGATTCGCCTTTGCCGAAAATGGAAAGCTCGCCGAACTGGCCGGGAATGTAATTGTATTTCGCTTCGTCTTCAGGATTTACGAATTTAAAACGAAAAGTCTTGATGTCTTTGGTATCGACCTCAGTAATGATTTTATCCACCACAACAGGATAAGGTATATACGGGTTTTGCATTACTAACTCCCTCGTTATAATTTTGAAATATCTTCAACAATTTTTCGAATATCAATATTCACAGGACAAGACATAACGCATCTGCCGCAGCCCACACAGGCAATCGCGTTAAAATTATCCACATAATACTTGAACTTATGCATCGTTCGTTGACGCCATCTTTCTTTCTGTGAAATCCGTGGATTGTGACCGGATGTTTCCTTGGTAAACATGGGGAACATGCAGGAATCCCACGACCGGATCCGAATGCCGTCGCTGCCTTTAACCTCGTCACTGATATCGAAACAATGACAGGTGGGACACAAATAGGTGCAGGTGCCGCAAGCCAGACATTTGGCATAAATCGTGTTCCAGAAAGGATTATCGAAATTTTTATCCAGAATCGGTTTGATTTCGTGAGCGGGTATTTTGGACTTAATCATTTCTTTGGCCTTGGCCGCGATTTCGTTTTTCCTGGTTTCCGCCGCCGCATCAGCCTTTGTTTCACCGAAATATTTAACCAGCTTCCCGCCCTTGGGCGTAATAAACTCAGCCAGATAGTCAGAACCAATATCTGTCAGCAGAATGTCCGCCCCGTCCGAGGAAACAGGCTCGCCGTCAACCGATGTGCAAAAACAACTCACATAAGGCGGTTTTACACAGGCCATTGAAATAACCGTTGTGTTTTGCCGTTTGGCAATGTAGTAACCATCCTTGTATTTTTCCTGATCGAAAAGTTTATCCAGCAGAACAAAACTATGCGCGTCACAGGGACGCACGCCAAACAAAACAGACTGATTAGCTTTGTTTTCGTCCTCGGAAAAAACCATGCCTTTTTCCGTCCGGGTATATTTCATCATCATTTCCGTGTGCGGAAAAAATACATTCTTCGGTGCATTCTTGGAATTTAAATAAGCAAAGAAAGGTTGGGTATCCTTTTGCAAAGGTTCAAAAAGTACATTGTCTTCTTTTTTCACCGGAGCCCAAACCAGGAAATCCCCTGCCATCTTTTTGGCAATGCCCGCCAGTGCGTCTTTATTAATTAAACGTTTTTCCATAATTTTCCCTAATTAAGAATTTTCTCCAGCAACTTTACTTTAAAAAAAGCATGAAGTAAAATAAGCTTATAAATTATTAAATCAACTGCAATTGTCTCAGCAGCGGCTGAGGATCAAATATGTGCGTTTTGAACGTTTCTTTCGATCCGTCAAGCCCCATGGCCAGCGACATCAATTCTGAAAAATAAAAGACCGGCATTTTCATCTCGCTGCTGGGCCGCATGTCCAGATTGGCCATGCACATGGGACACGCAGTGACTATACAATTAGCGCCGGCTTCCTTCGCGGCACCCATCAGCTTGTCGCACATATCAATGACTATAGCCGTTTTACTGATCGACATTGATCCGCCACAGCAATCCGTTTTGTAAGACCAGTTTTTAACGTCGGCTCCGATTGAACCAAGAATCTTATCCATCATGAAAGGATTTTCATAATTTTCAAATTCGCAAACTTCCGGCGGTCTCAAAAGCAGGCATCCGTAATAGGAAACGGGTTTTAATCCGGCCAGCGGTTTGACAACTTTAACCGCCAGCGCGTCAATGCCGATTTCATTATAGATGATATCAATGGGATTGCGAATGGCGATGCCGCCCTGATATTTCGCGCCGATAACGCCTTCAATTTTTGCCTTCAGTTCTTTATCCGCTTTCAGGTTATGTTCAGCGGTCTTGAAACGATTAAAGCAGGCAGCACAGGGAACCATGACATCCATCGCGTTTTTCTCCGCGGCAACCAGATTGCGCGCCGACAGAGCAATAGACAAATCAAAATTTGTGTTATGCGCGGCTGATGCGCCGCAGCAGGACCAATCATCAACTTCTTTGAGTTCAATACCTAAGGCACGACTGACGGCCTTCATGGACTGATCATATTCTTTTCCCGTCGCGTGCAGCGAGCAGCCCGGATAATATGAAACTTTCAAGAGAGTAGCCTCCTTTTATACTTGTTACTTCTCTGTATCAGGCCGGTTATGGCTCGATACGAAACAATTCTGCCATTATATACTTTTTGTTTTCTCAAAAATGTTTTTAACCGATTTCAAATCTTTGGTCCGTGGAGGCAAAAGCGCCAGCTTTCCTTTCAGGAACATACCCGGAGCCATCAAAACATCCGAGAAAAGATCTCCCGATTTGAG
The DNA here is from genome assembly GCA_052139735.1 of Smithella sp. GTDB lineage: Bacteria > Desulfobacterota > Syntrophia > Syntrophales > Smithellaceae > Smithella. Next base: position 22,090 of record JBKQWB010000095.1, read on the forward strand.
TTTGTAATCGACCGTCATCATCATTTCGTTTATACGTCCGCCACGTTTAATGGAGGCGAGGAACGCTTCATGAAACTTCAAGATGTTCGCCTCGCGCGCGCCGACGCCGGATTCAATCGCCATCTGCCGGAGCACATCCATCATACGGGCAATATCAACCTGATTAGGGCAGCGGGTAATGCAGGTTTCGCAAGACAGGCAAAGCCATATTGTCGAACTGTTCAAAATCTTATCACGCTGACCATTTTGTATCATTTTGACAACTTTGTTGGGGTTATATTCCATGTGGGAAGCCACAGGACAACCGGCCGTGCACTTACGGCAATGATAGCAGCGTTGAATGGGCACACCGTTAATCTTTTTGTTTACTTCTTCCAGAAAATTTTCCATGTAAGCTCCATCATTTCAAACTAATTATGGGTTGAAGATAAAATCTTCTTTATCATGATGTTCATCATATTTGCCGAGCGGCGGCATATCTTCCATGCTGGAACCCGCGCGGTTAGCGAAAAGCTCCCAGCAATCCTTATCAATCTTCTTGAGGAATTTTCTCAAGTCAACACCCATCGGGCAAACAGAAACGCAGGACCCGCAATCAACACAGCGCCCGACCATGTGATACAGACGCATAAACTGAAATACCTGTGTATCGGTTTTATCTTCGCCAATACCTACCCACTGCGGCTGACTTTGTTCCACAAAGCAGGTCGGGCAGTAACAGGAGGGACAAGCCTGACGGCAGGCATTGCACCGCATGCATTTTTCCATTTCCTTGACAAAATATGCCCAGCGTTCTTCAATCGGTTTGGCTTCAAAATCTTTTACATCGTTATATTCGGCATCGGGATTCATGGCGGGTGCATTCTGCCCTATCATGATATCGGATATAATCGGATTGTTGAAACGGCAGGTAAGGCAGCTGTCCGCCAGAACATCTTTAAGCGCCACTGTTTTATCGCCGTCGGAAGTTTTCATTTTAATTTGTCCGCCATCAATGGTTCCTTCCACAATATCCGCGCCGCCTACAGCAACCTTCAATCCCTTGCCATCCAGATAGCCGTCGCAGGGAACGCCGATGATATAAACTTCGTCACGCTCGTATTGTTTTTCCTGCAGGTGAATGATCAGCGATCTGGTCGTGCAGCCGCGTGCTACAACACCTACGACTTTTTTCTTCCGGTCTTCCGGCTTGACCCGCTTTTGCGAATTCTTATGCACAGTAATCAGATCGTGCACAAACTTGGCCAGATTCTGTGTGCAGAGATTATTCCAAACAAGCTTGTCGGCTTCTTCCGGCGTGGTAATAAAACAAGGTGTTGCCGTTAACGGAAGCGTGCCTTTTTCATAGCCGATGATCACATCGGCCTTCTTTTCCAAAAGCAGCCTTTTTGCTTCTTCCCGCAATTTTGTTTCGATGTTTTCCACAGTGATGATTTCCCCGTTTATTTTAATTATCTTTTATGTATAAGACTATCCAATCTTTTTAATTAATTTTTTAGCCGGCCCCAAAGCCTTGACTTTCGCCGTGACGCCTCTGATGACCTGCGCAAAACGATCGCCTTCGGAGGCGGAAACCCAGGTAAACATGGCTCTGTCGCCTTCCACACCAACGTAATTGAGAAAACTTTTCAACGTCGCGAATTTACGGCGCGCAACCAGATTGCCCGATATATAATGACACTCACCCGGATGACATCCGGAAACCAGAACGGCATCGGCGCCGGACTGCAGGGCTTTCACTATATAGAAAGGATTGATTCTTCCGGTGCAGGGAACGCGGATAATGCGCACATTCGGCGGATACTGAATTCTGCTGATTCCGGCCAGGTCGGCTCCGGCATAGGTACACCAGTTGCAGACAATAGCGACTATTTTCGGTTCCCATTCTTTACTTGCTAAATTCTCAGCCATATATTCTCCATCCGGCGGCCAAACGTCTATTTAACCGTTTGCCTAGTTTAAATTATATATTTGTGCCAATACTTCTTCGTTATTGAAACCATTAAGGTCAACAGCATTCATGCGGCACGACGCCGTGCAAACTCCGCAGCCCTTGCAAAGAACCGCGTTAACTTCGGCGCAACCTTCAGCGGCGTTAACCCTGATCGCGCTGTAGGGACAATTGATTTCGCATAGACCGCAGGCAGAACATCTTTCTTTAGTGACATAAGCCGTCTTGCCCTCAGCCTGGATGAAATCAAGTGTCAATACCATGCAGGCGCGCGATACCGCGGCGTTGGCCTGGGTGATCGATTCGTCGCTGAATTTAGGCGAATGCGACATACCGCACATAAAGACGCCGTCAGTCGCGAAATCAACCGGGCGCAGTTTAACGTGCGCTTCAAGAAAGAAGCCATCCTGATTGGTAGGAACTTTCAGCATCTGACCGATGGCCGCGTTCTCCGGATTCGGCACAACGCCGACGCTTAAAGCCACGATATCAGCCGGTAGAATAACCTGTTCGTTGAGAATCGGATCAAATACTTTGACTTCCACTTTATCGCCTGCGGCAATCACTTCCGGTTTCCGGTCTTCTTCGTAGGACACAAATTTAATATTAAGCTCGCGCGCTTTCTTGTAATAATCTTCCTTGAAAGCGAAGGTACGGATATCGCGGTAAATGATGGTTATATCGCGTGACGGATCAGATGCCTTAAGTTCCAGCGCATTTTTAATCGCCTCGGAGCAGCAGTAACGGCTGCAATAAGGTCTTTCTTTATCGCGGCTGCCCACGCATTGAATCATAACGATATTTTTCACAGAATCCAGTTTGTGATCTTTCTCGTAAATCAGCGTCTCCAACTCTCTTTGTGTTTTCACCGCGGCGTTCTGACCGAATAGATATTCTTTAGGCTTGTTTTCATAAGCGCCGGTAGCCACCAGAACCACACCGTGCTCGAAAACCTTCTCGCCATCTTTGGCTTGTACTGTTGTTTTGTAGTTGCCGATGAAACCTTCAATCTTTTTAATCTGGGCGGACGTGAAAACCGTGATTAAAGGGTTCTTAGAAATTTTTTCCAAAAGCCTCTTCAAATGAGCGCGCGTGTCCAATCCTTCGAGTGTCTTATACAGATGATTGTAATTACCGCCAAGACGATCCTCTTTTTCAACGATGAAAGAGGAAAAACCCTGATCTGCCAGTGACATAGCCGCTGTCATACCGGCCAAACCGCCGCCGATAATCAATGCCTGATGGTTGACAGACAGCTGACCCGGTTTTAAGGGTTTGAGATACTGAGCTTTAGCCACAGCCATGCGCAACAAATCTTTTGCTTTTTCCGTAGCTGCTTCCGGTTCGTGCATATGCACCCAGGAATTCTGGTCGCGAATATTGGCCATCTCAAACAAATATTTGTTCAAACCGGCCTTCTCGCAGTTTTCCTGAAACAAACCTTCATGTGTGCGGGGCGAACAGGAGGCTACAACAACACGGGTTAAATCCTTTTCCTTGATAACTTCAGCCATCTTCACCGCTGTATCCTGCGAACAGGTAAACAGGTTATCCGCCGCATAGACAACAGTGGGCAAGCTCGCGGCATAGTCACGAACTGCCGGCACATCAACAACACCGCCGATATTGATACCGCAATGGCAGACAAATACGCCTGTGCGCACTCCCGTGCCGCGCATATCTTTTTCTTCCGGATTGTCCGCCGGGGTAATCATTGTGCCACGACGGGACGCCAGCAATCCTTCCGCGCAGGCAGCCGCAGCCGAGGCTTCCATAACTGTCTCGGGAATATCTTTGGGACCTCCGAAAGCGCCGCAAACAAAAACTCCGGGACGAGAGGTCTGCACAGGATTTTCCAGAGACGTCCTGCAGAAACCATGCTCTTCAAGTTCAATACCCATACTTGCGGCCAGCCGCTTGGCTTCCTTCGGCGGCATGAGGCCAACCGATAGAACGACCATATCAAATTCTTCTTCGTTTAGGGTTCCATCCTGATTTACATATTTAATCAGCAAATTATTTGTTTGCTGCAATTCTTTAATTACCGATGGCATTGAACGGATGTAACGAATGCCGTATTCATCTTTGGCACGATTAACAAAACGGTCAAAATCCTTGCCGTGAGCGCGAATATCCATATAGAAAATAGTGGGCTCCAGCCCCTTGGCATGTTCTTTACCGATAATCGCTTCCTTGGTCGCGTACATACAGCAGACCGACGAGCACCAGCTGTTATCACAGGAAACATCCCGTGAACCTACGCATTGAATAAAGGCAACCTTCTTCGGTTCCTTACCGTCGGATATTCTCTGTACATGACCGAAGAAAGGACCGGACGCGGACAGGATTCTTTCAAATTGAATCGCCGTAACAACATTTTTATAAATGCCGTAACCGAATTCGCCGCGCAGACGAGCGTCAAATACTTCAAAACCGGGAGAAGCGATCACTGCGCCGACTTCAATGGTTTCTTCCTCAAAAGTCATATCGTGGTCAATGGCCTTGGCAATACAGGCATCCACACACTGATAACATTCCGAACAAATACCGCAATTCAAACAGCGCTGAGCTTCCGCGATGGCCTGCGCCTCATCAAAACCAATACCGACTTCCTTGAAATTGGTTCTTCGGTCTTCCGGTTTCATGAGCGGATATTTTTCCCTGGCTACCTTGGCCACATTGGAAATGTCGCCTTTATCCGCCAGATCTTTGGTCCAGTCTTTCTCACGGCCGGCTTTCACATCCTCGCCACGCAAATACCGGTCAATGGATTTGGCCGCTTCCTTGCCCGCAAAGACAGCCTTAACGACCGTCTGGGGACCGGTAGCCACGTCACCGCCGGTGAAAACGCCGGCTATATTTGTCGCGTAAGTAACTTGATCGTAATCGATGTTGTTCCATTTATTGATGGAAACACCACTTTCTTTCGTAATGAAGGATAAATCCGCTTCCTGACCAATGGCGGGGAGAATGGCATCGCATTCGACGATAAATTCCGAGCCTTTAATTTCGATCGGGCGACGGCGTCCGCTGGCATCCGGTTCGCCCAGTTCCATGCGCGTGCATTCGATACCGGTGACTTTCCCATCTTTACCCACGACGCGTTTCGGGGCAACAAGAAATTTCATCTCGATTCCTTCTTCAATCGCTTCTTCGATCTCTTCGGGCGCAGCAGGCATTTCCGCGCGGGTCCGGCGATAAAGAATGAAAACTTCTTTCGAACCGGTTCTGACGGCTGTGCGGACTGCGTCCATGGCCACGTTACCGCCGCCGATAACTGCGACTTTATCGCCTAAAGAAACTTTTTTGCCCAGATTGATCTGCATCAGGTAATCCACGCCGTGAATAACACCCTGCATATCTTCACCGGGAATATTGAGCTTGCTGCTCTTCATGGTGCCGCAGCCGATGAATATGGCACTATAATCAGATTTGAGTTTGTCGAAGGAGATATCTTTGCCGATTCTTGTGTTCAGGTGAATCTTTACGCCCAAATCTTCAATAACTTTGATTTCCGCCTTCAAAACATTTTTGGGGAGGCGGTATTCGGGAATGCCAACGGCCAGCCAGCCGCCGGCAACGGGCAGCGATTCAAATACATCGACATCGTAACCTTCAATCGCCAGGTAATAAGCAGCAGTAAGTCCTGAAGGACCGGCGCCGACAACGGCGACCTTTTTGCCCTTGCTTTCTTTCTTTTCGGGCAGATAACGCGTATCGCTGTTGAGATCCAGATCCGCGACAAATTGTTTCAGGTGCATGATATCGATGGGCTCATCAACCTTGCCGCGCATACAGGCTGCCTCGCAGGGGTGATTACAAACGCGGCCGCAGACGATGGGGAAAGGATTATCCTGCTTGATAAGTTTGAGCGCTTCTTTAAACTTGCCCTGACCGATCAGGGCCACATAACCCTGAACGCTGATATGCGTAGGACAATTAGACTTGCAGGGAGATGTTCCCAGCTTGTCAATGGCAAAGCCGCTCGGTATGGCCTGAGGGAAATGCCGGTAGATTGCTTTTCTTTCACTTAAGTTGCCGTTGAATCCCGCCGGGACAGAGACCGGACAAACATTGGCGCAATCACCGCATCCTGTACATTTATCCAGATTAACAAAACGCGGCGCGCTGGTTAATTTAATTTTAAATTTTCCAGGTTCGCCTTCGACCGATTCAACAGTCCGCCGGGTTTTAATCTCTACGTTCGGATGCCGTCCAACTTCAACCAGTTTTGGCGACAATATACAGGCGGAGCAGTCATTTGTGGGAAATGTCTTATCCAACTGGGCCATGACGCCGCCGATGCTGATCCCGTTTTCGACGAGATATACTTTCATTCCGGAATTGGCTAAATCGAGAGAGGCCTGAATGCCCGCGATTCCCGAACCAACTACCATTACTGCGCCAACTTTTTCGTTATCTTTTAGCACCTGATTACACCTCTTTATTCCATGTGTATTACCATTCTAAATCAAAGATGACATTGATACGGCTAGATTGAGGCGACGAGGCGTATTGTTAATACGTTAGGGAAGCCGATAACGACGCCAGCAAAAATAGCGCTTTGATTTAGGATTGGTATTAAGAACCTCAAAAATAATGTTGTCTAAACACCATGCCAAACAAGCATGTTTCGGCTAACATAAATTGTTTGTCCTGTCAAGAGCCTAAGCTTAATTTATTTGATTTTTATTGGTAACTTATTGATATGATATAACTAAAAAAATGACTGGCGTCCAGTGACTGACGTTCACTGATATCATGCCCCAATAATATCCATTTAGGGCACGTTTCCCCAAACGCGCCGCTTCGGATTGGCGGGGAGCAATCCATACTCAAGTGCAGCGAAAAGATTGTTAGGGCAACACTTTGTAAAACCATTGTTTGATTATAGAAATCTGAGCCTGTTAATGAGGAAGCGCACTTAAATGTTCTTCAATGAATTGCCAGATATCGCTCTTGCCCTTTTGCGTTATTGCTGAAAAAAGGATGAGCTTATTTGCAGACGATACACGCAAAGCTTTTTCAATCGCGCGCTTTTGGGCAATCGCCTGATTGTTGGATAATTTATCGACTTTTGTCAAAATATATACATAAGGTATCCGATAATGTTCCAACCAATCGCGCAGGGCCAAATCATCAACGCTGGGATCGCGCCGTATATCCAGAATAAAAACTACCAGAGCCAGACTGAGCCTCTCCCGCAGATAGGCTTCAATCATATCGCCCCAGTCTTTTTTTACAGACTGAGCAACCTTCGCAAATCCATAACCCGGTAGATCGACAAATGACACTTTCTCGTTAATCGCGAAAAAATTGATCAACTGCGTCCGCCCAGGAGTATTGCTGGTTTTCGCCAGATTCTTGCGCCCGACAAGCGTGTTGATCAAAGATGATTTGCCCACGTTGGACCGCCCGACAAAAGCTATTTCCGGAAGTGTCGCCGGCGGATACTGAGGCGGCCAGACCGCGCTTTTTATAAATTCCGCACTTGTAATTTTCATAATTCCATACAGGACTGTTTAAAAACGCTCATCTGCTGCGTTGCGCTGCAAACCGCGCCGCTCAACGTATATCTTTATACGCCTCGCGGTTCGGATTTTTGCGCGCCTTGCATCTGAACATTTTGTAAACAGCCCTTTTATCCTTCTTTTTTTTAAAAACTTATATTTTAAGACCTGCCCCTGTTATTTCTGGTGTCCCCGGATTTTCCCAGATTTCCTGAGGTTCATTCCTTAGCTTTATCTATCCATTTGTCTAGTTCTTCTCTCAATTTAGGATCAATGGAAATTGCAGCATTCCAATCTTTTACAGCCTTTGAATAATCGCCAATATAATAATACGCGAAACCTCGACCATAAAAACTCATTGCAAAATTTGGATTAAGATCAATAGCGCGTGTGTAATCAGGTATTGCTTTATTATAATCTTTCAATTTTACGTATACCCATCCTCTTTCTATATATGCCACTTCACTTCTATGATTTAGGCCAATCGCTATATTAAGATAAGTCAAAGAATCATTATATTTCTTATCACAATTCACCATGTTCCAAGCTTTATTATAATACTTAGTCGACAAAGATGGGATTATGTATTCCATTTGAATGATTCCGACTAATACAGTAATAAAAATAATAAGGATGAAATGATTTCTTAATTTACATCCCATCATTAAATTCTTGAGTGATCCTCTAATAAATTCCGTAATAATAATTCCCCAAAAAACGGACTCCATTATTAAACTTACAAAAATTAAAGAAGTTGTAGAGACAAAAAGATAATAATAAATAACCCTTAAGGCATCACTGATAAGTATAATTAGCTCACCAACAACCGCAGTCAGAAATAAATAGAACCTTAACGTACCTATTTCATATCGCCATTTCTTGATCAATTGATTTATTTTAAAAATGTTAAAGGAAATTTGATTTATTGACTTTTGAGTAATGGAGAGGACGACCATAGCTATTATCGAAATAGCTGCTATAATTTTCTCCAAATAAAAAATTATGACATAGGAACGATCATTAATATTTACCGTGCTCCTGATAAAAAATAATAACGGAGCTATTATTAAGCCAATAGATGCTGACAGGAGAATCCCTTTTGACCAATTTGACCAACCTTCAAATTCAATTTCTTTTTTCAATAGCCCAATTATAACAACAGCACCTACGACAATAACAAAAAATCTGCTTAAAAAAATCATGGTATGATTACTCCTAGTAATCTAATAATTATCATTTTACATTGAGTCGTTTCTCACACAAATCCGGGAACATCATACCAATTTTGAGGGCTATTCAAAAAATCCAATTTGCCATTTTTATACCATTTCGATTGGAGTCTATCGCCTAATAGGCGTCGACTCCCGGTAAGGTAAAGACTTTTTATATTGCGTTCCTTTCAGTTGCGCACCCGGTCAAAGGATAACGCGGCGGCAAGAAGGAGGCTCCGCAGGCGTATATGAACATACGTCGAGGAATCCGACGACGATGCCAACAAAGTTAGCCTAAGAAAGCAAAATGGTATCAGAAAATCCTAGAACATCATACCAGTTTTTAGGGGCTTTTCAAAAATGGCCAGATGCAAGGCCCCCGATCCCTGAGGAGTGAGACGTATTTTCTGTATACGTCGCAACGACGACGGGTGAGGGAAACACCGCAGATGGCCGTTTTTCAAAAGCCCACACAGCCCCAGCTACTCGCGTTCAAAGGTGATCCCATATTTTTCTAACTTGCGTTCAAATGTCGGTCTGGAAATTCCGAGCACCTCGCAAATTTCCCCTTTGTTTTTATCCGTTTCTTTAATGACTTTTCTGATGTAGCGTTCTTCCACTTCATCCAGGGTCAGAAATTTACCCGCTTCCGGCGACTTAAATAAATCCGCGGATACATCGCCCGGCAATTTAGGAGCATCTTCTTTGCCCAGCTCCGGAAAATCTCCGACTCCCAGCACCTGGCCTTTGGCCACAACACAGGCACGCACAAGCAGATTTTCCAGTTCCCGTACATTGCCCGGCCAGTTATAATGCATGAATATTTCCATCATCTCGCCTGAAACTCCGATAACCTTCTTATGCAAATCCAGATTAATTTTGGCAAGCAAATAGTCTATCAATTGTGGAATGTCCTGGCGGCGGGCGCGAAGCGGCGGCAAATTAATAGATACGATATTCAGACGATAATATAAATCATCGCGGAATTTTCCTTCCTTAACCAGTGTCTTTAAATCTTTATTAGTAGCGGTCATGATGCGCGCGTTCACTTTTACCCTGTCCTTGCCTCCAACCCGCTCGAATTCCATTTCCTGCAAAACTCGCAGAAGCTTGGCCTGCAGGTTAATCGACATTTCACTGATTTCATCCAGAAATACCGTGCCGAAGCGCGCCAGTTCAAATTTGCCCAGTTTGCGGGCGATAGCGCCGGTAAAAGAACCCTTCTCATGACCGAATAATTCCGATTCCAGCAGGGTCTCGACAATAGCGGAACAGTTGACGGCGATAAAGGGTTCATTGGGCGACGTATTATGATGAATGACTTTGGCAATCAATTCCTTGCCTGTGCCGCTCTCGCCCTGAATCAGCACGGTAGTGCGGCTCTGGGAAACAGTGCCGATCGTTTTAAAAATTTCCCGCATTTCATTACCGGTGCCGATAATATCTCCAACCCGGAAAGTCCTTGACGGCTCCATTAAAAGTCCATCAATCTTTTTTTCCATTTCCAGAGATTTCAGGGCTTTCTTAATCGCCATATCCAGTTCATCAACATTGACCGGTTTATGAATATAATCGAAAGCGCCGCTCTTCATCGCGTTTATGGTTGTTTCCATATCATGAAAAGCGGTTATCATGATGACTTTAACGTTTTCATTTTCTTCTTTAAGATCTTCCAGAACAGTGAATCCGTCAATATCAGGCAAACGAATATCCAGGATGACAACATCCGATGGCGCCTGCACATACTTATTCAAACCTTCCGTGCCGGTCAGCGCGGTGCGAACTTTGTACCCTTCTTCCGTTAAATACAGATCCAGTGTTTCCGCAATCGAAGCATCATCATCAATAACAAGAATACTCGGCATCATATATTACCTTATTCGTTTGTAATGGTTGAACGGGTGATGTCTGTTCCCAGCGGCAAGACAATAAGCACCGTTGTTCCCTCGTTTTTCTTACTGGAAATATCAATCGTACCCTGGTGAATATCAACTATTTTCTTTACCAGAGAAAGTCCCAAACCGGTACCATAATTTTTACGCGTGAAGAAAGGATTAAATATATGCGGCATATCTTCTTCATTAATGCCGCCGCCATTATCTTTAATCTCCACAGCCACTGACTGACGGGTTTCATCAAAATAGCGCAGCGAAACTATGATTTTGCCATACTCCGCCTCAACCTCCAGCGCGTTTCGGATAACATTTAAAAAAGCGTCGGCCATCATCGCCGCATCAACTGTCACGGGAAGAACCTCGCTGAATTCAGTTTGTACTTCAATTTTTTTATCGGCAATTCCTTTTTCCGCCATGTCTATAGCCTGCTCCAGAACTTTGGATAAATCCACAGGGCTTTTCTTTGGTTCCACCGGTTTGGCAAAAGCTAAAATATTATTGACCAGCATCTCCAAATGATCCACTTCTCTTTCCGCAATCTTAAATCTCTTTAAATCGTTCCCTTCAGGATTCATGCGTTTTGCCAATATTTGCAAACTCATTTTGATTGAAGAAAGAGGATTGCGTATTTCATGAGCTATCCCTGCCGACAACTGTCCGAGGGCGGCCAGTTTCTGGCTGTCGTAAAGTTTCTTCTCCAGATTTTTAAATTCGGTAATATCACGTTGAACCAGGAGATAATGATTGGTTCCTATAACTGGAGAGGTGGTAATCAAAAGATTATGTTTACGGCCTTCCTTATTCTTTGTTTCAATTTCATAAGGTTTATAAATACCTTTTTTCGCGTCTTCCCATTTAGATAATACGAACTCTTCATATCCGGACGTGACAAATTCTAAAAAATGTCTTTTTTTAAATTCACTGGAATACGGTTCTTCTCTATTCTTTAAACCGCGGCTCATGAAATTAATAATGCCTTTTTCATCTATTTCATAAATCTTATCCGGCAAACTATTTACTATCGATTGCAAATAGTTGTACAGGTCTTCAATCTGCCGCCGCAATTCAATATTCTCAATCAATTCATTTTGCAATGTTTCGGCGTATTCGCTTAAACTTTTCGTCATTTCCCTTTCACGTGAAATATCCTGCAGCGTTTCAATTGCCGCTATAATTTCACCTTTTTCATCATATATAGGAGCCGCCAGAAAATATAAAACACGGCTGCGGCCGCCAAGATTCTCAAAATAATCAGTTACTTCATGGGCGCCTAACAATTTTTCAGCTTTTCTTACTTTCTTGTTGCCATAATATTTACTCAAAGCTTCCGTCTCGTGATCAATGATTAAATCCGCGACAATCGGCCTTTTGACCGAATAAAAAGGTTTGTAGTGATTACTGGTGCCAAGCATGTCCTGGGCGGAATAACCTGTAAGCTCCGTGCATGCCCGATTCCATAATATGACTTTATGTTCATTATTGATGACAAAGCTGGGAATGGGCAAACCTTCAATAATACCTTCTATCGTTTTCTTTTCCCGCAGCAGTTTTTCCTGCCAGTCCTTCCGCTCAGTTAATCTCTTCTTCTCTTCCGTGATGCGCAGTCTTTTACCCTCTTTATAGGCAAAAGACATACTGGCAATTATAACTACAATAATGAGCAATAATGAACTGAAAAGCGTGTAGAAAAAAGTTTTGCGAAGAGGTGAAATGACCTGACTGTAAGGAGCAACAACCAGAAGAGTCCATCTTTTATCTCCATTTAACAATGGATAATAAGCAATAATACTGTGCTGATGTTTTTTATTATTCAGGAGAACCATCGATTCAAAATAACCGCCCTTATCCGACGAAAAATCCATTTTTGCTTCACTGCTGTTTTTCAAAATGTCTTTTATATTTCTCCCGTTAAATTCTGAATCGCGATTAATAATTACCTGCTGTTTTTCATCGATTAACCAGAGTTCACCCAACTCATTATTTATAGTTTGTTTATTGTATTTATCCACGACCGCCGAAAGAGAAAATGAAACTAACCACGCTCCGGTAAATTTACCGTCTTGCCGCCTAACAGGGTAGCCAACAACCAGATACCTGTCCGTTTTTTGTTTTAAACTGATTGCGCCTGATGGTTCCGGCAAAGCCAGACCTAAATATTGTTTTTGTTTCTTCCGGATAATATTGAAGTGATCTGATAAATTTATTGCAGGCCGTGTATTGCGCGGGTAAATGCTCTTTATCTTGCCTGTGGCGTCAAAATAGACAATCGTATCAAAAGTGTTTTCCCATCCGGAAGACAGTATTTTATAATAACTGTCCATTTCTTCGGGCGACATTTTTAACTGCGGATCAAAATGAGAAAATAAAGCAATGTTTTTCCCCACCTGCAAAAAAACATCTGTCATTCTTTTTGCGGTGTTTTGAACATTGACAAGCTGCTGCCGGCTGAAGATATTCACAATATCCTTTTCGCGGGCACTGTTCACTGTCAGAGCTAAAAGCAGAAACAGGATGATAACCGTGATGCTGGCAAACCAGATGCGGATTCTCACAGCCTTATAGAGAAGGATTTTAATTTTATTGAATAAAGTCACCTAATATTCTTTATCCTTTTTGTTATCTTTATGGGAAAGCTTAATACCTATTAAAACGTAAACAAGAATTGCCGCTGTCAGTGAAATAAGAAGTTTTGCCAAACCACTTTCGATTTTTAGAATATAAGAACAAAAAAACCATACAATAAGGTAAGTGACTGCCGTTAAAATCTCCTGCATAATAATCCTTTAATGAAAGTTTCTTATTTTATTTTCACGATATTAACGGCCTTAGCGGAAAATTTCAATAAAAATATAAAAAAGTGTTTTCCGTGCCTGTTCACGAGCGTTATCGCGGACATATAAAAGGAAAGAGAACAGACAAGTTATCTGACGTAAAAAGCCGTCTTCCATAAATTGATTTTAATGTTTTATAAAGACAAGTTTAACAAAACATTAAATGCGGCCGCAAATTGTGATGCTATTAAGTTTGTAAAAAAAACCTGCTGATATTTTTTTATATAAATTTTTTTATTTTTTATTTTTTGTGAAATGAAACAATCTCAACAGATTAGATTGATATTTTTTCAATAGTCATGTTATTTAATAGTGAAATATTTTTCCCCGGCGCTTACGCTATGGCATAAGTCATGCAGTAAGTTTGAACAGAATAAGTTAAATTATTTCTCTTTTCCATGGCTCTCGACTTATGTTATGGTAACAGGAAGTAATAATAAACAATTTATTATGAAAGGAGATAAACAATGTCACACAAATTTGGTAAAAAAATTCTAACCGCGTTTACATCAGTAGCAGTTCTGCTCATAGCGAGTCCGCTCGTTTTTGCCGCAGAAGCCATTCCGGTAGGCGAATCTTACATTAAAGTATACTTTGCTATGGCCGCAATGATCGGTGCCGGTCTGGCCATCGGCCTCGGAGCTATAGGCGCTGGCGCAGGTATTGGTAACGCAGCAAGTGGTGCCTGTCAGGCAGTTGGAAGAAATCCCGGAGTACAGGGCAAAATCATGATGACCATGCTGGTTGGTATGGCCATGGCTGAATCCATCGCGATCTACGCGTTGGTCGTTTCTCTGGTTCTTCTCTATGCTAACCCTTACATGCGTTATTTTTTGGGTTAATATAAAACAAATTAACTACAAAATAACAAAGGTTAGGGGGAACTAGTAATGTCAAAAACTAAAAAAGATAAGCGGTCTTTAAATATAGGAGGCGTGTTCTTCCTGCTTATCGTAATCCCCTTATCATTAATGGCTTTCTTAATTGCCAACGGCATGTTTAAGCTGGGGGTTACTATAAACGAGAGAACAATTAAAGTTCTCGATAACAGAGTTCAGGAAGATATAAGAGCAAGAGCCGTCAATACAGCAAACGAAATTGCCAGTTTCTTAAGAGAATGCAATAAAGATTTGCAAGTCGCAACAATCATTCCTGCATCAGAGGGTGTATACAAACAGTTTGTTTCTGAAAATAAAAAACCGGTATGGATCAAAAGTAACGGTAAAATACAGCAGGTATTGATCCCGCTGTACAAAGAAATGGCTCTGATTGACAAAAACGGTAATGAACAAATTAAAATTGTTGACGGACAGGCGGCAAAAAAACTGGTTAATGTCAGCAATCCGGCCAATGCAACATATAAGACTGAAGATTATTTCGCCAAGACAAAAAATCTTAACAAAGGCGAAATTTATGTCTCCCCTGTAACAGGGTTATATGTCGACAAGGCAGCGTTCGATAAGGGACAAAGGTTTTCCGGAATCGTCCGTTTTGCGACGCCTGTGTTCAATCAAAATGGCTTCGCTGGTATAATTGTACTGTCCCTGGATTATCGTCATTTGGCTGAGTTTACCGATCACCTTATTCCTACACAATCGGAAAAGGTATTTGAAGCAGATACTTCTACAGGTAATTACGCTTATATGGTCGACCATCGAGGTTTTGTCATTTGCCATCCTACTGATTACCATATTGTTGGGCTCAATCCTGATGGGAAAATTGCTCCAACTCTTACTGCTGAGAATGCGGCGGAAATGTCAAAGAAAGGCATGGAAGCTTTAAACATGTCCCAGTTGGGCTTTATGGATCCCAATATACCTAAAATCACGAAAGAGGCTTCACAAGGTAAAGAAGGGATTTTAATGTACAAATATAATGGGGTCACCAAGTTCGTTGCCTATGCTCCGATCAAGTTTTATGCGTCAAATCTTCCCCAACCTGCCGGTTTTGGCTGGGTAGGACTGGGACTGGAAGTTGATAAATTTAACGCAGAAGCAACGAAGTTATCTAAGAATATTGAAAAGGAATCAAAAGCATGGACTGCGACGGTCATCTTTATTCTTATCGCTTCCATGATTATTCTCTTCTTTATTATGCTGCTCCTGGTTCGTGGAATTACCCGTTCATTACAAGCGGAGGTTCCAAAAGGTTCGGAAGGTTCGGAATCATTCGACGATGATGATGACGATGACAAATGATTAAACTTAATTTTATAAATTAACCCAAAAGGCCGAATTTCGATTCGGCCTTTTTTTATTCCTGAAACTCCAATTTTAATGAAATCATTTTAATAAATAGTATGAACTTTAATCAAACATAATATATCACTACTGTCCCAACGTTAGTCGAATAAATTCAGTTGGTTGTTAGTATCTGTATTTTCTTCCATAACATCAACATCTGTAAGCGCTTGTAAAAGCGGTATTTTCTCGAAAAGCGTCACACTGAC
>JBKQWB010000096.1:0-62646 GCA_052139735.1 Smithella sp.
GTGTCTATTATTGTTTTGGGAATAATAATCATTCTGGCGATTGATGGATATTTTACGGTCAGGCATGACATTGGATTATTTGAAGCAGATATGAAACGAAACGCTCACCTGCTGGGTCGTGCGATGAAAAGTTCGGTAACCGATGTATGGCTTACCAGAGGCCAGCAACGTGCCCTAAAACTTATTTCAGGAGTAAATGGGGGAGAGCATAGATTATACGTTCGTTGGGTCTGGCTGAACGTACCGCCGGATGATCCATACAGCCCCCGTATACCTGGGGAAAAGCTCAGTATGGTGATACAGGGACAAGAGGTATTCTTCAAGAAACGGTATAACGATGGTACCGGATATCTTTACACATATGTTCCCGTTAAAATCGCTAAACAAAAGCCAGGAGCCCTTGAACTTTCCGAATCGTTGTCTCAACTGGATAATTATACCCGTACTGCTATTATCAGAATATTTATCTTGATGGGCGAACTGGTACTTATAGCTGGACTAGCTGTGCTGCTGCTTGGTTTCGGAATGATCGGGCGGCCTCTACATCGTCTAATCGAGAAAATACGGCGGATTGGAGAGGGTAACCTGTCGGAGCCACTGTATCTTAGCGGAAGTGGTGAGTTTTCAGAACTTGCAACGGCGTTGAATACAATGTGCGAGCAGCTTAATGATGCCCGGGAAAACGTTCGTCAAGAAACTACTGCCAGGATCGCTGCCATTGAACAACTGCGTCATGCAGACCGGCTAAAAACGATAGGCGGACTGGCCTCTGGCATTGCGCACGAACTTGGCACACCCTTGAATGTTGTTTCCGGCAGGGCAGGTCTTATCGCCGCAGGAGACTTGTCAGAAACAGAGATATTAAAAAGTGCAACTATCATCAAAACACAGTCTGAACGTATGACGGCAATCATACGGCATCTTCTCGACTTTGCACGACGCCATTCACCTAAAAAAACTATGGTTGATCTGCGGCAGATAGTGCTTCAAACCATAAATCTTATGTCACCCCATGCCCAAAAGCAAAATACCGGGCTGTTCTTTGCCGGGGAGGACATTCCGGCTATGGTAAAGGTTGATGCCGGGCAGATTCAACAGGTTTTGACAAATCTTATTGTCAATGCCCTGCATGCAATAAACAAGGATGGCAAGGTAGAGGTGGGTATCCGCCAGGAACATACCCAAAATCCGGCAGGCGGCAACGAATCCGCGAAGGATTATTTCTGTCTTTATGTCCTGGACGAGGGAATAGGAATTCAGGAAAAAGACATTAAACATCTCTTCGAACCTTTTTTCACGACAAAAGACGCCGGTCACGGCACCGGACTCGGGCTTTCCATCGCTTACGGCATCATTGAGGAACACGGCGGCTGGATAGAAGTTAAGAGCACGCCGGGAGCGGGCAGTTGTTTTTCTGTCTATTTACCGCGGGAGGTTGAAAAATGAGCGGACGAATTCTGATTGTTGATGATGATCAAAACATGTGTGAACTTCTTGAGGCGGATTTAAGCCGACGCGGTTTTCAGATATCATGCTTCACTTCCGCGAATGAAGCGTTTCACGCATTGCAGGAAAAAGAATTCGACACAGTATTAACCGATCTGCAAATGCCGGGCATGGACGGGCTTGATCTTTGTAACCGTATAGTATTGAACAGGCCGGACGTACCCGTCATCGTCATTACAGCATTCGGCAGCATGGAAACCGCCATCAAAGCAATGCGGGCGGGAGCTTATGATTTTGTTACAAAACCTGTCGAAATGGATATACTCGCTCTTACTCTGGAACGTGCCGTAAAACATCGTTTACTGCAGGAGCAAGTTAAGATCCTGAGTGAAGTTGTAGAGACTGCTAAAAAGTATCATGAATTGATAGGGGCAAGCAGATCCATGCAAAATATCTATCATCAACTTTCACGAATAGCCGATTCCGAATCTACCGTTTTGATTACCGGCGAAAGCGGCACAGGCAAAGAACTTGTCGCCCGTGCCCTGCACCGCCAAAGCAGCCGGAGTGCCGGCCGGTTTATCGCTGTCAATTGCGCCGCCTTAACCGATACGCTTCTGGAAAGTGAACTTTTCGGGCATACACGCGGCGCGTTTACCGATGCCCGGTCGGCCCGCAAAGGACTTTTCCTGCAAGCCGATGGAGGGACGCTTCTTCTGGATGAAATCGGCGACTTTCCATTGACCCTGCAGCCCAAGCTTCTTCGCGCGCTTGAGGAACGCTCTCTGCGTCCGGTTGGCGCCGACACGGAAATCCCTTTCGATGTAAGGGTAATCTCGACGACGAATCGCGATCTTGAATCTGCCGTAGAAGAAAAATTGTTTCGCGAAGATCTCTTCTTTCGTATCAATGTTATACAGATCGAACTTCCTCCTCTTCGCGAGCGGGGGACGGATATTCTGCTCCTGGCGCAGCATTTCATCGAACAGTTCGCAATAAGAACGGGCAAAAGCATATCGGGCATATCAAACTCGGCGGCAGAAAAATTGCTTGACTACGCGTGGCCTGGAAACGTACGTGAACTGCGCAATGCCATAGAACGGGCTGTGGCACTGACCAAATACGAAAATCTT
Organism: Smithella sp.; assembly: GCA_052139735.1. Taxonomy (GTDB): domain Bacteria; phylum Desulfobacterota; class Syntrophia; order Syntrophales; family Smithellaceae; genus Smithella. The sequence goes on from JBKQWB010000096.1 coordinate 2,580, forward strand.
GTCGTTGAGGATCTGCCGGAAAAAATTCGCTCTTACCGCGTTACGGATATGGTTATCAGCAGTAACGCCTCTGACCTTGTATCCATGGAAGAGACGGAACGACGTTATATCCAACATGTTCTGAAAACAGTTGGCGGCAACAAAACTCACGCTGCGCGGTTGTTGGGTTTCGACCGGAAAACTTTATATCGCAAATTGCAATTCTGTAAAATTGCGGATGGTGAAGATAAGGAATTATGATTACGGCATTTGGCGACGAGGAAACGCATAAACAAGCATATCTGTTTGGGGCTGCGGCTGTATTTGATAAACCTTTCGATATCGAAGACCTGGTAACCTAAGTGCAGGAAATAGTCCCATTTTACTAGTTGCCCGTGAGGATAATTCGCACACATGAAAGTCAATCACTTTGAATGTTCCAGCAAAATTATTTATCTTATTTTGCCTTGACATGGTGTACCGTAAGTGTTACACTCAGAATATAAGGAGGGGAAATTATGCCTACCAAAAATCCAAGAGTAAACATTGTTATTGAGCCGCCACTGTATGGTACTATGCATGACCTTGCAATAAGTGGAGGTATTTCCATGTCCACCCTTGCCCGTGACCTTATCCGGGAAGCAATAGAATTGAGGGAAGATGTTGCCTTGGCAGCGCTTGCCGACATGCGAATGAAGACTTTCAACAGAAAAGTTGCGCTTTCACATAAAGATATATGGAAATGATGCATGCCTTTTACATTACACTATCATCCTGCTGTTGGTACTGAGGATTTGCCGCGAATAGATCGAAGGACAAAAGACAGAATTCGTAAGGCCATTGAAGAACGCTTGCAGACCGCCCCTAATGAATATGGGCTCCCTTTACGAAAGTCGCTTAAAGGCTACTGGAAGCTACGCGTGGGTGATTATCGGGTCGTGTTCAAAGTGGTCAAGACCGAGGTGTGGATTCTCGGCATTATGCATCGGAAGTTTGTTTATCTTGACATTACAGCGAGAGCGTAAATTTAATTATTTACGGGAGGTATTGATATATGGGGTCAGTTAATGCTTTTTTGTTCATTTTCACCGGTTTGCTGGCCGGGTTGTTAAGCGGCCTCATCGGCATTGGCGGCGGGATTATTATCATTCCGATTCTTGTGTTTTTTTTCGGCCTTTCCCAGAAAATGGCACAGGGGACAACACTGGCGCTGATGGTTCCCCCGATAGGAATCCTTGCCGCGTGGACTTACTATAAAGAGGGCTTCGTTAATTTGCCAATTGCGGCCATGATATGCGCCGGTTTCGTATTCGGCGGATTTATCGGCGCGAAATTTGCCGTCAATTTATCCAACCAGACACTGGAAAGAATATTCGGCATAGCCTTATTGATTATCTCTCTAAAAATGATTTTCGCGAAATAAAGATTGGCAAAAGAATTCCTGATTTACAACTAAAAGGAAAATAAATTAGATCGTAGGGTGGATGAAGCGGAGCGCATCCACCGAATATTCAACTAATGGTGGAACCGCTACGCTTGTTCCACCCTACGGAACTGCTTTTTTGTAGGGATTGGTAGCCTTGGCAATCCTTTAGCGGCGCGTTTGGGAAACGCGCCCTACTTCCCCTCCGTCATTACGAGCCGCATCTCATGCGGCGTGGTAATCTCATGTCTTACTAGATTGCCACGGCTCCCGAGGCTCGCCTCGCAATGACAGTGTCCCCCTGTTTGTCATTGCGGGCCATCAGCCTTCGGCTGGCGCAAATAATGGCGTCAGGTCTTGAAATATCAGTTTCTTTCTGAATTCTTCAACACCATTGTGGAGCTTAGAAATTTTTTAATATATTATGGTCACTTTCATCAAGCGGTATCACCTTGCGGGGATCGGGCTCAAAACCGGCCGCAGCCTTGCCCCTTTGTCCCGGCATACCCGGATTGTGCGGCAAATGACCCGACCGGCCCTCGCTTAGCGTCCGGGTTAACTCAGCACTGGCTGACAACGTGAACCCCTCTATCATGCTGCGCATCTCCTCGGACTGTGAGGACATCTCCTCGGCGGCGCTTGCCGATTCCTCGGCATTGGCGGCGTTCTGCTGAGTTAGCTGATTAAGCTGCTCCACAGCCTTGGTCACCTGGCTTATGCCCTGATCCTGCTGCTCGGATGCCGCCGCGATCTCCGCCACTACATGGCTGACCTGGTTGGATTTCTCAACAATATCCTGAAAGTTTTTCAAAACCTCAGCATTAATGGCAACCCCGTTCTCGGAATTCTTCACCGCGTCTTCAATTAAACTGGCCGTGTTCTTGGCCGCCTCGGCACTGCGCATGGCCAGGTTCCTTACTTCCTCCGCCACTACCGCAAATCCCCTACCGGCATCTCCGGCACGGGCTGCTTCCACTGCGGCATTCAACGCCAAAAGATTGGTCTGGAACGCGATCTCGTCTATGGTCTTGACTATCTTGGCTGTGGAATCCGACGACGATTTGATCTGGTTGATGGCCGATGACATCCGGCTCATGCTCTCCACGCCCTTATCAGCGCTTTCTCTGGCCTGTTCAGACACGCCCTTGGCCTCCCTGGCGTTTTGAGCATTCTGCCTCGTCATGGATGACATTTCCTGCAAACTGCTGGATACTTCCTCCAAAGAACTGGCCTGCTCGCTTGCGCCCTGCGACAGAGACTGCCCGCCGGTGCTCACCTGAAGACTGGCCATGGATACCTGTTCTGCGCCGATGGCCACCTGCTGAAGCGCCTTATCCAAATTTTCAACAACCTTATTTATAGTTTTTGAGACATCGCTGTAAAACCCTTTATAATCGCCCTTCATCCGAACAGTCAGATCCTTTTGAGCCATTTTTACTAAAACTGTCGACGATTCACCGATCGGGTCCATCATCGCGTCTAACATTTTATTTATGCCGGCCACGATATCCCTGTAGGCCCCATTAAATGTTTCGGCCTTGCCTCTAACATCGAGAATGCCATCTGCGGAACTCCTGATTAACTCACTTATTTCATCGATCAGATTTCTGATGTTTTCCGTCATCTTTTGAAGCGCCGGTCCCATTTCATCCTTATCATCTGCTATAACCGGTACAATATCGATATTGCCTTCGGATATCTGCTGCATATTAAATATCACATTTTTCTGAAGGTGTTCGGCAAATTGATCCATGGCATGGGTCAGATCGCCTATTTCATCCCGCCTGTTTAAATGCAAACGGTTTGAGAGGTGACCGTTTTTCATCTCTCTCATCATCAGCACTCCCTTATTTAGCGTGTTGGTGATCGATTCGGTTATAATGATCCCCATAACGATTAAAAGAACAGCCTCCAGCGCTAACAATAACCACAGTATACCCGCCCAACTTGCTATGCCCGAGGCATTTGCTTTAATGGCCGCCTCATCAAGGCCCGTGTTATAATCATTGAGGTTGCCAACAGCCGCGAGTGCATTATTCCGGGCTGTGATAAAACGGCTTGGGTCGGCCAGTAAGAGCTGGGCCTCATCGTTTTTGCCTTCATCGGCAAGCTTCATTATTTCCTCGCTGCCCTTGCGCGTTTCAGACCAGGCGGAAGTGAAATCGGAGAGAATCTTCATTTCCTCAGGAAGCATCTTTTTGCCTTGATATGCCCCAACAATTTGATCTATTGAAGCGATTTCCTGCTTAATGCCTGCCACGGTATTATTGCGCGCGGCGGGCGCCGCAATATAATGATAAAGATATCCCTCCATTTTCCCGATGCCGGTCTTCAACTCTGCGGTTTCTTTAATGGCCCCTGTATACTGGCGATAGATCGAATCCTGCTTGCTGACATATTGATGCGCGCACAGCGTCAACACCATTGCAACTGCAAAAATCAAAGTGAAACATCCGATGACCTTTAAACCGATCTTAATATCGTTAACTATGCTTATATTTATCATGTTTTTTATCCCCTATTTAAGCAATTTTCTAATTAGTCTGTATTTGATTCGTTTCGTCCTTCGGCCTCTGTCCGCTGCCCTCGGCAGCCTTTTTCATGTTGATGATGTCGGAGGCCATGATAACCTTTTCAATGTCCAAAAGCAGGCAAATCCGCCCTCCGGCCTTGCCCATGCCCAAAAGATATTCGGTATCTACGTCCGCCCCGAAAGACGGAGTGTCTTCGATATCCCCTGAAGCCAGTTTGATCACTTCCGAGACCTTGTCCACCAGAATCCCCATCATTAAGCTGGAGGTTTTAATGAAGATGATGCAGGTCTCGTCGGTGATCTGAGTCCGGTCCATGCCGAACTTAACATTCAGGTCCATAATGGGATGTATCTTGCCGCGCAGGTTGATGACCCCCAGAATATCCCTGGAGATCAGTGGAACGGGCGTGATCGGCATCCGGCCGATGATCTCCTGAACCTTAAGGATTTCCACACCATACTCCTCGCCGGACAGAAAAAAAGTCAGGTATTTACCGGCCCGGGAATCAACCCGGGAATCAACAATGTTAGATTCACCGGCTCTAACTGCGGTTGCGTTGTACATGCTTTTTGCCTCCTCTATCGACTCTTTGATAGATTTACCACATGTTCAGTCAGAATTTAAGCAATATTTTTTAATCATTTCAACGTTGGAATGTTGTGTAAATTGGGAATTGAAGAAAAACAGCATTGCAAGGAAGGATTGACAATCATCCGCGTTTTCATATATATGTTTAAGATGAAACGTTAAGAACACTATCGGAGGTAAAACGCATGACCCAGGAGATAAAGCAGAAAGAGCCCCTAACCCTGATGGAGAAAATAGCCACGGCAGTCCTGATAGCTTATTTGATCTCTCTGATCTGGCTGGCGGGAAGCTCACACTGGTTCGGTATCTGGTAAATCTTTTTGTTATTCCGTGTCACAAGTTTGGCCGGGTATTTTCGGCCGGGACAAAATAACAGGTTTTGGAAATCCCTTTTCTTGATATTTTTGGCAGGTATTGCGCTTTTTCGCAATCACCTGCCAATTTTTTAAACTCGGATCTATTTTACAATAATAAAAGCATATTAATGTAGGGATCGTTCCCTGAACGATCCGAGCGGCGCGTTTGGGGAAACGCGCCCTACTTTTCTGTCGTCATTGCGATGCATCTCTCGGATGACGTGGCAATCTTTATTTTGTCATCCCTCAAAAACTTATATTTCAAGACCCCTTCATCATATTTTTTCATCTTTCGAAATCTTCCGCCTTCCCTCTTAAATAGAACCGTCCCCTTTATTCTCCTTTCAATAATTAAGTATACTGTCCCCCGAATTATCCCGAATTCCTAAACATAATTTGACCTGACATAGAGCGTCAAGACTGTTGATAGCTTCCTGCTATTCTCCGTTTTCATATTTTTAATTTTATGATAGGTTACAATCTGTAATTGTTAAATAATTATTAAAAAGTTTTATAAAGAACTGTCTGTATTTACAAATTTATACGGACTGTATTAACTATGTTAGAAGGTAGAACTTTTGATCATAAGGCACTTGATTAAATGCAAAACATGTGGTCATTCACATACGCTACGCATCCAAGTAGGACATGAGCCCTATCAAGAGCATACTTTTCAGTGCGTTGAATGCGAAGAAGAAATTATCGTAGGAATGCACTGTAATCAGGCGACAGCTTCCGTTCAGATAAAGGAAGTCCAGAATTGCTCTATCGGTTCTAAAGAAGGAACGATAATCAACCTTAGTCCAGAATTTCCCATCCTTAAAAAAGACCTGCATCGCGATCATGTTTTTCCATCACTACAACATACTCAAAAGATTTTTGAGATGCAGCGCAAATTAGGTATAGAAACCCCAAAGATTTCCTCTTTCGAGGAATTTCAAGAATTGGCACTAAAGCTAAAAGGTTTTAACGCGCTTTGGCCTATTGTCAAAAAAGGCTGGTCTCTTACAATCAAGGGAAAACTCGAATTAGCAGCAGAAATATTAAAGCAATATCGCGAAGGTCAATACAAGGAACCCCATGAGTTACAATTCGTACTTTTCGACTTCTGCTGTCGAATGTTGTTGCCATTAAAATATCACCTTTTCGAGGACGCTGCAGATCATTGCCGAAACATTACTGAAAATTACATTAACGAGTTTCATAGATTTCGTAGCTTTTTTAAGCTAAAAATGGCTGCCGAAAATCTTGACAGATACTTCGATACCTTTCAAGAATTCTTCAGTTGCTTTAGTGATTTTTCTCAAACTCTGATGCATATTCAATATGGGATTAAGCTTCCACCTGATTTTGTGGCTTCCTCTCATGCATTTTCCAAAACAAAACTCTTCTATGGCAATGCCTTTGAGACTCTAACAAGTAACGTAGCAGTACTTGCATGTTTGAACAATATTGGTTCGGGGAGAGAATATGATCAATTTGTTGAAATGGATCTCAAAAAGTACTTAACCATCAATAAAGCTAATCGGTGCAATCCATTCAAGGATACGGCGCAGTTTCAAAAGATTTGTGCCTGCCTTGATAGCACGGTTAGAAATGCTTCACATCATGGTGGAATGCAGCTTGTTGAGAAAGGAAAAATAATTCAGTACAGAAGTGGTGGCAGCGGACTGCTCAGAATAATGTCTTATTTGAGTTACCTGAACCAATGCAACGAAATTATGATGAGTTGTTGCGCTCTTCTAGCTTTGGAGTTGATAATTGCCTTCTAACAAAAGCAATAAAGTCGATTGCTATATACCGGCTGTATTTTCGTTATCTATATTATTAATGGATAGAGTATGAAAAATAGATTTGATCCCGCAGTTAGAAAGGCCATTAAAGAACTATTGGGAAAAATCCGTCCTTATATCTTTTCTAATACACCAAAAAAAAAGTCACACAAATTACCTTTTTACGAGAAGAATTTATTTTGGGGTTCTATCAGTCTTTCTGTTGCCTTTATTCTTGCGGTGGTGGCTATTATGATTCGCGATGTCCGCTGGCTTTTGATACCAGCATGGATTATTGGCACAGTGCCATTTTATATGGTCATCGAAGGATTAAACCTTAAAAAATGGTTGATTTTTCCTGGTTCATTATTACTCGGAATTGCTTTATTATATGTAAGTAATTTACTTTCTCCGGTGATTCAAAATAAGACTACTCAAAACAATATAGCGCAGACATTAGTTAATAAACCAGAACTACATCCACCAGTTGAATCAGAAAAACCAAAAGAATTAAAATCATTGCCAATGATACAAAAAAAGAAAGTCGAAATAATTTTGGCTAAACCTTTTTTTGATATTGAAAAGCCACCCGAATTTCAGGTAGCACCCAAGATGCAAATAGTAATATGTCTAAAAAATACAAGCAATCATACAGCTACTAATTTATTTAATAGGCAAATAATTGTTGATCAAGAATTTAAAATAAAGCCGGATATTGTGGATTCATCAGAAGGTAATGATTTCTTGCCCGGCACTTCTAAATGTTTTACTGAAAGTGTTACCCTACAAGCCTCGGCATTACTTCCTATATATGTAATACATGCTATAAATTACCAAGATAAAGACTACCCCTTACAGTATTATAAACAAATATTTTCTTTTAAGACTAAGGAATTATGGGATAGTAATAAAAAAGAAACTCCGCCATCTTTATCAGACATAACAGTGCCAGAACGCAAAGACATTATAACGCATCTAAAAAGTGAATTGAAAGATTATCTTTAAGTAATGTTTATGCTGTAAGTTTTTCATATTCCATTTTAGGAGTATTTAATAATCAATGAAAACTCGAAAGCAAATCACATCGACAAACAAAGAAATATTTGAAGATTTTATTAAACACGCTTCCCAGCCTTTATTTGAGCAAACAAAGAGTCGGGATAGTAGCACATATCGTAGCGATAAAAAAACTCGTTCACATAATTTTTTTTAATTATTTGCTAAAGCCGCTCTCTTTTACCGGTTTGTCCCGACACTTTCCTGAAACTGCAGTGCGTATTTTCGGGCAATCTTCATGATCATCTTCCTATGAAGCAATTCTATAAAGGTATCCACCAGTTTCAGAGCGTCTTCAATCATTTTCACCGCTTTGTCCGGAGGTATTTTCCCGGTGATGCGCGGTATGACGATTCTCACCTCTTCCGCGACAAGGCGTTCAATCATTTCCTTGAATATATTGGCAATGCTTGTGTCAAACCCCAAATTCTTTGTAAAGCCGAGAATACGAACCTTGGCCCATAGCTCAACGATTCGAATGTCATCTTCATTATAAAAAATCTTATCGCCTTTTTTAATCGGCTCGAGAATATTATTTTTTCCAAGTTCTTTGATTTCTTTGAGTGGGACTCCCGTCCACTGGCAAAGTTTTTTTGCCGTTACGGGTTTTACCATGGGCCGCTCCTTCAAGTTAAGGAATAATTTACCGTCCATCTGGAAAATAGTCCTCAGTTCCTCGATGGTCATGTCGTCTTTTCTCACACCGACAATCTGTTTGATGATGGACAGGGGCAAAAAACGTTTGCTCTGCAGCTCTTTCACAAGCCGTATGGCATCGAGATGCTCTTCATTATAATAGGCCATGTTGCGATGCGTCTTGATGGGTCGGGGAATCAACCCTTCCTTGATATAATATTTAATCGTACCTCTCGACACACCGGTCTCTTCGGAAAGTTTTTTAATCCGCATAAGATTTTCAGTATTTTTTTTCACAATGGTCTCTCTCCTCTTCGTATGAACAGCTCTGCATGCATATTTCATATCATAATTTATAATTCGTCGCTTCTATTATTTTAATGGATTTACTTAAACTGCCGCAAATATCCCTTGACAGAATCACAAATATTGATTATCAAAAGAATGGAAAGTGGATAGCACTACTTGCCACTATTTAGGAATTCTTTCTACCGGCATCGCAAGCTGATTCGTCTTTCTAACATACAGGCTAAAATATGGGCTTATTCTGTATTTCTTATAGGAGGTTAACAGCGTCTTGTTTGTGTTTAAAATCATTTAAGAACTGAATTTATTATGAAAAAAAAGAGCCCCGCATATTTTTTTCTTAAATTGGCAGTATGTCTTACGGCTATAATCGGTTGTTCCAATAATGCTGCTCCGCCGCCTCAATCGACAATATATGATGCCGGCGTTTCCGTCGACGCGGTAACATACAGCGACTCCGCGACGATAACCCTCTATCAGGATACCGGCAGCGGATATGTGCAAATTTTCAACGGTTCCATCGTCACGGAAAATTCCACGGCCAAACTCGGTGTACAGGTGTCAGGCGGAGCCTTTACCGGCGGCAGGGTTTTCTTAAGCGACGGGTTAACTTACCAGGTGGAGGCAACGCTGCAAAACGGACTTTATGTCTGCGATTATTCGATCGGATCCCAGTTGCTTGTTCCCATCCTTGTGCAGGTCATTTATTCAAATAATCTGGCATCGAAAGAAAAATTTGTTTTAAGAACATACGCCGGTCCCCCTGACAATCAGCTGGTTCGGGATGGCGTCGATATCTTCATAGGAAAGAATATTCTGGCTACGGCGCAAGGCATTACATTTAACGGCTACACAATCGATACACTGGCCCCGTCACAGCTATCATCCAGACCATCGCCGCTAAACGCGGTGCTTTATACCGAAGTAACCGATAGTTTATCAAACACTATTGACACGGATTTCGCGGTGTATGACGGAATTGCGGACGGCGCCACGGCTTCGGTGGATCCCTCGTTGACATTTTCTTTCCTTACCGGCATACCACAAATGAACGTCGGCACGGTATCCGAGACGCTTTCGGACGTATTCGGCTCTACGGCTTATTACATAGACGGTTATCTGGCGGGCTTGAATCTGAACCTCAAAACGGCCTATCTGGATATCCACGGACTTCCGAATGCCACATCGGATGATTTTACGGCGATAGATCTGGGGGTTCTCATCGCGGCGAATGCCCCGGTGTTTCCGTCGGGGGTAACGCTTTATCCGAATAATGCTGTTACTCACCCGGCATTGAATCTAACCCCGGCGGACGTCCAATCAATGTTCGGAACCAATTCCGACGACGTGCTGGCACAAAGCGTGGGGCTGAATATCTCCATGGATAATCTCACCCAGATCGTCAAAAACCTGCTAAACGGTTCCGTCACACTTGATTTTAGCACGCTACCGCTCTCGCTTATTCTGCCCGCCTCCGATACAAGCGCGACAGGCGTTGACCAGAAATTACGGTTTACCTTCAACCCCGAAGGCATTGCTTTCGATTTCAGGACAAGCACGCCTTTGCTGATTCTGGATGACGTGAGAATTGAATATCTCGAAAATGACGTCCCCCAATGGATGATGTCTATGGACATGACATTCAGTCTTACCTTAAGCACCCATAACGATTCGGGGGAATCCTATCTTGATGTGAATATAACGCTCGTGCCCGGTTCGGCACGATGCCATGTTATGAAGGACAATCAGGGGATAGGATTGTTCGATCACTCAAATTTTGTCCAGTCTTTCGTCGCGGCATTGGCCGGATTACTGCCCTCCGATACCGGAGCCGATCTGATGTTTTCAATCAACATGGAGGATTACGGTTTCGCCTTAAGCGAAGTCGCAGGCACTTCGGGCGCGGGCCGGTATTTTATTAATTTGAACACAACACAGTCCGATCTTACAAAGATTTTGAACCATGTGCATACAGGAAATTAACATATCTGCGGATATATAAAATAAAAAACACCAGGAGGTTTATCATGAAATGTTCTTTTATCCGGAAAGCGATTGTTATTATGGCTGTCTGCTGCATTCTCACATTGCCCATCCGTGCATTTGCCGGGATGAGCGCTTACGACATTGTAAAGAAATCCGAGGATCTGCTTAATCAGGCCAAAGACAGCAAGGTGGAAATGACCATGACATTGGAAAGCAAGAAGGGGGAGAAACGGGAGAGGACCCTCAGCGCCTTTACCCGGCGAGAGGGAGAGAATAAATCAAAATCAATCATTTTTTTCAATTCGCCTTCCGATGTCAAAGGAACCAGCTTTCTTGTCTGGACGGATGAAAACAAACAGGACAAGCAATGGCTATATCTGCCCGCGCTGCAGCGCGTGCGCCAAATCAGTTCAAGCGGAAAAGGAGAGAGCTTTATGGGCACGGAACTTACCTTTTTCGATATGGGAAGTCAGGATGTCAATGACTATACCTACACACTTGTTAAGGAAGAAAACGTGAACAACGAAATGTGCTACGTCATCAAAGCGGTTCCAAAGAAGGTGGAATTTTATAATGCCATTACCGTCTGGATCAGAAAAATCAATTACATCCCCATCAAGGCCGATTTTTACGATACGAAAGGACAGTATCTCAAGCAGGGGCTGTTCATGAATGTGAAAAATATTAAGGGCATTAATACACCGACTCATATTGAAATTTACAATGAACAAAATGGGAGAAAGACGGTTATCGACCTGAATAATATCCTATATGACTCCGGTCTGAAGGATAACATATTCACTGAAAGGTTCATGACAAGAGGAATGTAGTTTTGAAGTCTTTCTTCACAGTTTGGATTGTCATTGCGGGATTGTGTTTCCCCTGTGCGGCCGCGGCGGCTTATGAATATGAGGGGGATGTCGCAACAAAGCTTTCCATCGGGGGATATATCGAGGGTAAGGCTATCTATGCCTTCGATCATAATAGCCCTTATGAGAATCCCTCCGAGGAGATCGGGCTGGATGTGAAAGCAAGCGTTTCTTCATGGCTTTCCGCCAAGGTTCTGTTAAAAGCGGGCCAGGACGGCAAGGTTCATGCTCCGGGCAGCAATAATGTGTTCGATCAGTTTACGGTGGTTTACCAGGATAACAGTACGTACATTAATTTTGATGAGGCTTATTTTGATATCTACACCGGCAAGCTTGATTTCAGGCTGGGGATTCAAAAATTTGCCTGGGGCCGGCTCGATGAAATAACCCCTACGGACAACCTCAACACCCCGGACCTGACCGAAGGCGGCACCAATGATCAGGTTGAACAAAAGATAGGAGTGCCGGCAATGAAAATGAATTATTATTCGGATCTGTTCAATACGGAACTTGCCTTCATTCCACGGTATGTTCCCTATCGTCTCCCGAAAGAGGGGGAACGATGGTTTCCCGGAGTATTGATACTCCCTTCAGCCATAAACACAAATTCCGCCTTCGGCAATATTCCGCTTACCACGACTTACCATGATATTAATATGCCCGACTTTAATCTGAGCAATTCGGAGACCGGCATAAGAATCTCCAGATATATCTCGGGATGGGACGTATCGCTTAGCTATTTCAGAGGTTTTGATACTATGCCTCTGATGGCTGCTCCGACGGATGTCACTGTTAAGCTTACGGATCCCGTTGCTCTTAAATACGCGATAAATGCCAATGCCGATCTTGAACCCAGAATTAACATGATGAATGTCTTCGGCTTTGATTTCACGACTACCATGGGTTCGTTTACCGTCCGCGGCGAGTATGCCTATTACAACAACAAGTACTATATGCGTAAATTCGACTCCGTCCTTACTGAACTTCTTACGTCCCAGGAAAGAGATACGATTCTCGCGGAATTCATGAAAAATTATATCGATTCCTTCGGCGCCGCAACGACACAGACGTTTCATTTCGACCCGGATGTCGATATTCAGGAAGATTCCATGAAATACGGATTGGGGCTGGACTACATCCATGGCGACTCAAGCGTCAGTGTTCAATGCATCCAGGAATTCATCCCGCATTATGATTCATCAAGGCCGGTATATTTCATACAGGACGGCTTTCATACAATGGCAACCTTCATGTTTAAACAGTTTTTACTTCAAAATACCCTGGAGATCAACCTGGGGGGAGCTTACGATGTGGAGTATCGGGATATTATGCTAAAACCGTCCATTAAGTATAACTTCACAAATAATTTGCAGGGTATCATCGGCGTATTAATCATTGCCAGCAGTCATGATGATTCCATGCTGGGACAGTACAGTAATAATGACGAACTATTTGTAAAACTCAAATATTCATTTTAGTAAATTGAGGTGTTTGTATGATCATCAGCAATGACATGATAATCTATACCACCGTATTTGTTCTGAGCTTTATTACATTCTACGCTTTCATCAGAATCGGCGTCAAAAATATTGCCGGTACGGTGACCGCCAAACCCGTATTATTTTTTATTCTCTCTTTCATCATCGTGGGTATCCTCGGGATCGGCGCTAAAAACCTGACATTCGAACCCGATCTCAAGATGCTCCTCCCGAATGATTTTCCTTCGCGCACGGTATTTGACAAAATTACAAATGCATTCGGCGGCATTGATACCATCTATATCAGCGTAACGGCAAAAAACGGCACCATATGGGATCAACACACGCTCTCACAGATACGCAATATCAGCCAAGCATTAAAAACCGCTTCTTATGTGGATAAAGTCTTATCCATAACCGAAGTGAAGTCAACCTCCAACGATAACGATATCATGAAGGTCTATCCCCTCTTTCCGGAAGATACCGCTTCGTTGGGACCGGCGGAAATGGAGAAAATACGAGCCGACGCGAAAGCCAATGACATGATTTCCACGCGCCTGATAAGCGCTGATGAAAAATCGGCGCTCATCGCCGCGACAGTAAATCTCCATATCCCCGTAAAGTCGCCGGACGGTCAAACGACATACCGCTGGATCTCCGATAATGATATCTGCAAGCGCTTGCCTGATAAGCCTGATGAACCGACCCTGCTCAACATCATGGATAAATACGCAGACCCCGCTTACACGCTGACGCTTACCGGTTTCCCCTATTTAAGATACAAGATGCAGCTTCAAATGGCTTCGGATATGAAGATTTTTCTCGTTTTGGGCCTTCTGGTCATGCTGGCCTTTCTCTATGCCAGTTTCAGGACAATACGGGGCATGCTTCTGCCTCTCACTATCGTCCTGATGGGACTTACGGCATCCTTCGGTTTCATGGGATGGATGAAAGAGAAGATCACCCTACCCTTTCTGCTCATGGGACCGATGCTTATCGCCATCGCCCATAACTATGGAACACAGCTCATCGCGAAGTATTATGAAGACGTGCAGAACGCGACCGTGCCGTTTACACGGGATGCTATCAAGTGCATCGCGGGAAACTGCATCGTCTCGATCGGTTCACCGGTTCTTATTTCGGCGGTCACTGTCATCGTCGGTTTCGTAACGATGATCTCCCATCCCATCAGGGGGCTCGCGCTGCTTGGATTTTTCTGCGCCTTCGGCATCATTGTTTCGTTCATCCTGACAATCATTCTCACGCCGGCCATCCTCTCCATGCTCAACATACCGCAGATGCTGATCGACAAAAACCATGGGACAAAAACGGATAAAATATTGCAGTCGATCGCGCAATTCACCATCGACAAAAAGATCGCGATGTTCGCCTGTGTGATGGTTCTTGCCGCCGCCTGCCTGTATTTCATTCCGAAAGTAGAGGTCGACGCGAATTTTATGAATAACTTCCCGAAGAGCGGCTCTATATACAAAGACGCCGAATTCATCGGCAATCAATTCGGCGGATACAGCACCCTCAATATCTTTATAGAGTCAACGCACCCGGTGGCGAATAATTCGCCTGAAGACGGCCCGATGAAGAATCCGGAGATATTGAAGTGGATGGAAAATTTTCAGAAATTCGCATGGGGGCTGACCGACCCCAAAACACATAAAAAGCTTATCGGCGATGCCCTGTCGATGGCCGATTTTGTTGCCTATATGAATAAGACCATGAAAAACGATCCGAATGAAAACAGGGTGCCGGACAGACGTGATCTTATCGCGCAATACCTGCTCTCCTATGAAAGCCAGAGCGAGGGAGATTTTTCCAATCTTGTCGACTATAAATACAATAAGGCGCAAATTATAGTAAGGCTGCCGGACATGAGCACCACCCGTTTAAATTTTCTCATTTCCCACTTGAAACAGTATATCAGGGAACATCCGAATAAGGATATTCAGATATCCTTTGGCGGAACGGTCGAAATGGTTGCCGAAATCGGGTCGATGATTGTCGGTGGGCAGCTCTGGAGCCTTGCCTTGAGTGTTATTATCATCATTGCCTGCTATATGGTTTTCTTCAGGTCATTTACCGCGGGCATACTTGCCGCGATACCGCTTTTTTGCGCGATAACTCTGGTATTCGGTCTCATGGGAATTTTGGATATAAAGCTGGATTATATCACGGCAACCATAACAGGGATCAGCATTGGCGCGGGTACGGACTATACGGCGTACTTTCTCTGGAGATTGAGGGAACGATCCCGGGTCCGTGGAAACATTGAAGAGGGCTATATCGATACAATGACATCGATCGGCAAGGGAATTGTGTATAACGGATTTTCCGTTGTTGTCGGGTTTTTCGTTTTCCTGTTCAGCAATTTTTTGCCAATCAGATTCTTCGGCTTCCTGGTTTCGTTTTCAATTCTGGCGTGCATCGTCAGTACGCTCACCATTTTGCCTGTTGTCGTCTTCATGGTAAAGCCCAAATTCCTTACTCAAAGAGCGGCCGGGACGATTATGCTCGCGGACTATCCTGTCGGGGAACCGTTCACCGAATCGAAAATACCGGCGTACGCGGACGCTATTCCTGTGGAGGCGGAAACCGAAAACGAATAGTCATATTGCATTCGGCAGCGAACACTCCTTGTCATTGTGGAGGCGACCATCGGGAACCGTGGCAATCCTGTAAAATATGAGATTACCACGCCGCATGAGATGCGGCCCGTTACGAACCATACTGTAGGGATCGTTCCCCGAACGATCCGAGCGGCGCGTTTGGGGAAACGCGCCCTACAATATCCACCTACGTCACTACGTAACACCTCCGCCAGCGGAGGATATGCACCGACATCTTTATTTCAACACCACCAGCGCATCAGTCTGCATCTTTCTTGTCCCCCGCCGGCGGGGGTAGGGGGTGGACGGTATCACCTATAAAAACTTTATACCGCATCGATTCCAAAGGATAACGCGGCGGCAAGGAGGAGGCTCCGGAGACGTATATGAACATACGTCGAGGAAGCCGACGACGCGGCCAACAAAGTTAGCCGAAGGAAGCGGACGGTATCACCTGTAAAAATGTAGTCCGGGTCTTCAGACCCGCCCACGGACAAGCGAACCTGAAGGTTCACACTGCAACTTTCATCCTCCTTTGTAACAAGATGCCGCCACGCAATATTTCAATCCGTAATTTTTACTGATATTATTTTAAGTATTATGATATGAAAATCCGCATTTTAAAATCAGTATTTCTGATATTTGTTTCTATGATGGGTTCGACATACCTGATTAAAGGGAATGAAACCAGCCATGTTAAACGAGATAAATATTTCTGCAAGAAAACAAAAACTGATCATTTATGTCATTTTAACGGTTGTTACGCTGGCTGTTTACTGGCAGGTGAATCAATTTGACTTTATCACTCTTGATGATCACGTTTATGTCACCGAAAACAATCATATTCATTCCGGAATCACGCCCGATGGATTTCGCTGGGCATTTTCTACAAAATATCTTGGCTTATGGAATCCGCTCGTTTGGCTGTCTTTTATGTTCGATGATCAGCTTCACGGTTTGAATCCTGGCGGCTATCATGTGACCAATCTTATTTTGCATATTCTCAGCACATTATTACTTTTCTGGCTTTTTTGCCGCATGACAGGAGCCGTCTGGAAAAGCGCCTTTGTCGCGGCGCTCTTTGCGCTTCATCCGCTGCATGTGGAATCGATTGCCTGGATATCTGAACGTAAAGATGTCTTAAGCGCATTTTTGGGGATGCTTACTTTGTGCCTTTATGTTTATTACACGGAAAAACCGGTTATAAAAAGATATCTGCTTGTTGTGTTTTGCTTTGTCCTGGCGCTTATGAGCAAACCCATGGTTGTTACCTTGCCCCTGATTTTGATTCTTCTGGATTACTGGCCGCTGGGACGTCTTAGCTCACGAAAAACAGTAACGAAAGATCCGGAAAATATTTCCATTGCCTCAAATAAAGGAGAAAAGAAGAACAAAGTAAAACAGGAAACTCTAAAGAAAAACATACCCCCAACTCAAGCGCAAAAATTACCGGAAACAAAAATCGCGGGAATAATTCCGTTATGGCAGCTTTGGGAAAAAATACCTTTTTTTGTTTTGTCAGCAGTTCTCGTCGTCATCACGCTTTATACTCCGAATAAACAGGGAACATCCCTGAAAGTTTTTTCTCTGGCTTCCCGGCTGGCCAACGCCCCTGTTGCTTTTGTGAACTATCTGTTGAAAACATTTATGCCGAATAACATGGCTGCTTTTTATCCTTTTTCCGATCAACTTCCTCCGGGACAAGTTCTGGCAACTGCTCTTGTGATTATAGTTATCAGCGCTGCCGTTATCGCAATGGCAAAAAGATTGCCGTATCTGTTTTTTGGATGGCTGTGGTACGTGATAACTATCTTACCGGTTATCGGAATCATTCAGATTTCATTAACAACACCATACTCTATGGCTGACCGTTATCATTATCTGCCCTCTATCGGTATCGCGGTTATGCTGGCCTGGGGCATTCCGTCTTTGATTAAAACTGAAGTCATGCGTAAAAAGATTTTATTCCCGGCGGCAATAACCTTTCTGACCGTCCTGGCGGTTTTAACCTGGCAGCAATGCGCCTATTGGAAGAACAGCATAGAACTTTGGAATCATGCTTTGCAGGTAACAAAAGATAACTATATTGCGCATAACGGTTTGGGTATTGCTCTATATGACCAAGGGAAAATCAAAGAAGCGATAGATCATTATAATAAGGCTATCAGCCTGAAACAGGATTTCGTATATGCCTACAACAATAGAGGAAATGCTTACTATAAACTCGGCCAGTATCAGTTGGCCATTGAGAACTTTAATGAGGCAACTCGTTTGAAACCAGATTATATTGATGCCTACATCAAAATGGGTAATGCTAACGCAGGCCTCGGTCAATATCCCAGAGCCATCGAGGACTACAATCAGGTAATTCGTCTGGAACCGGATTATGTTGATGCCTACAACAACAGGGGGGGCGCTTATGCCAGCCTTGGGCAGTATCAGCGTGCAATAGATGATTAT
Organism: Smithella sp.; assembly: GCA_052139735.1. Taxonomy (GTDB): domain Bacteria; phylum Desulfobacterota; class Syntrophia; order Syntrophales; family Smithellaceae; genus Smithella. The sequence goes on from JBKQWB010000096.1 coordinate 20,644, forward strand.
GATGAAGCCATCCGTCTGAAACCTGATTATCCATATCCTTACTATAATAAAGCTTGCGCATTAGCTCGTCAAAAAAAAGTTTCGCTGGCTTGCAACTGTTTACGTTTAGCAATAGAACGAGGATATAACATTGGAGATTATATTAAAGAAGATAAAGATTTTGACAATATAAGAAACACATCATGTTTTATTGATCTTCTCAAAGGATCGAAGAAATGAACAGGCCTGCGCAAAAAGTTTATGCACAGGGATTATGCCGGGCGCTTACATGGGCTAAAAGCAGCGGTCTGGGCCGTTGATTTTTTAACATTATTTCTTCCCAAATGGTAATCATCAAAAAAGCTGAACTCTCACTTAATATGTGGTACAAGCAGCAGCGGTAGATCGCTATGCTAAATAAAATAAATATCAGCCCCGACAGAAAGAAACTGATCGTTTATATCGTTTTGGCAGTTGTTACACTTGCTGTTTTCTGGCAGGTAAATCAATATGACTTCATCAATTTCGACGATTACTTTTATGTCACTGAGAATAGTCACATTCAATCCGGAATCACGCTGGATGGAATTCGCTGGGCGTTCAGTACAAGATATTTCGAATTATGGCACCCCCTGTTATGGCTGTCTTTCATGTTCGATTATCAGTTTCATGGCTTAAATGCCGGCGGTTATCATGTGACCAATCTTATTTTGCATATTCTCAGCACATTATTGCTTTTCTGGCTTTTTTGCCGCATGACAGGAGCTCTCTGGAAGAGCGCCTTTGTCGCAGCTCTCTTCGCGCTTCATCCGCTTCATGTGGAATCGGTTGCCTGGATTGCTGAACGTAAAGATGTCCTGAGTGCGTTTTTCTGGATGCTTACCTTATGTCTTTATGTTTATTACACGGACAAACCGGTTATAAAAAGATATCTGCTTGTTGTGTTTTCCTTTGTCCTGGCTCTTATGAGCAAGCCCATGGTTGTAACCTTGCCCGTTATTATGATTCTTCTGGATTACTGGCCGCTTTGCCGTCTTCAGTCGCGGAAAGACGTGACAAGTATGCCGGAAGTTATGCCTGTTTCCATAAATAAAGGAAAAAAGAAAAATAAACTAAACAAAGAAGCTCTAAAGAAAAATACGTCTCCACCCCGTGTCCAGAAAGTATCAGAGCCCAGGATTGCGGGAATAATTCCAATATGGCAACTGAAGGAAAAAATACCTTTTTTTGTTTTGTCCATCATTATGGTTATCATAACACTTTATAATCCGAATACTCCTGATATGCCGGATTCTCCTGGTTTTAAACAGTTTCCTCTTATTTCCCGGCTTGCCAATGCGCCCGTTGCTTGTGTGACTTATCTGGAAAAAACCTTATGGCCTCATAATATGGCTGCTTTCTATCCTTTTCCCGATCAAATTCCCCTTTGGCAGATCATGGGAGCATCTTTGCTGATTCTCATTATCACCACTGCCGTCATTGTAATGATAAAACGTCTGCCATATCTATTTGCGGGATGGATGTGGTTCTCGATAACCATTGCCCCGGTCATTGGAATCCTTCAGGTATCGATATCAGCGCCATACGCTATGGCCGACCGCTATCATTATCTGCCCTCTATCGGCCTTGCTGTTATGCTGGCCTGGGGAATACCGGCTTTGATCAGTAATGAAGCAATAAGAAAAAAGATTATACTTCCGGTAGGGATAGCAGCCATAGCAATTCTAGCATTCTTAACGTGGCAGCAATGTGGCTACTGGAAAGACAGCATGGATCTTTGGAATCACACTTTGAAAGTTACTGATTACAATTGGCTCGTTTATAATAACAGAGGTGTTATCTATTACGACCTCGGAAATTACAATCAGGCGATTGAAGATTATAACAGGGCAATCGAAATCAAGCCAGATTATGCAATGGCGTACGACAACAGGGGTAATGCCTATAGCAGCCTCGGCAATTACAGGCAGGCGATTGAAGATTATAACGGGGCGATCAAAATCAAACCGGGTTATGCCATTGCGTACAACAACAGGGGGATTGCTTATGGTAACCTTGGCCAGTATCAACATGCCATTGAGGGCTACAATGAAGCCATTCGACTGAAACCTGATTATTCCGATGCCTTCTACGGCAGGGGAATTGCTTACACTAATCTTTGTCAGTATCAACGAGCCATAGAAGACTTTAACCGGGCAATCCGCCTCAACCCTGCTAATTTCCAAGTCTACAACAACATGGCTGGCGTTTATCTGAAATCTGGCAACAAAGAGCTTGGCTGTTATTACGCGCAAAAAGCATGCGCACAGGGAGGATTATGCCGGGCGCTTACATGGGCTAAAAGCAGCGGTCTCTGCCGTTGATTTTTTAACATTACTTTCTTGCAACCCGAAATCTTCAGAAGATTATTTTTCAAAAAACGTTTGTTTGTAGATGGGCACCAGCATAGTTCATATAACATTTTTTCGTAATAAATATTTGTTGATGAACGATTATAAGGCGCAGCGGCGGAGTTAACGGTTTCCAGTCTGTCAGGCCTGTGAAAAACTTCCTCTAGTCCTTAGTTTTCAAACATGTAATTTTATGCTAGGCTATAACCTGCAATCGTTGGCGTTTGGAATATTAGCACTGATCAATATAAACAATGTTAGAGGAAAGAAGAATGAATAATAGACTTTTTATAGCGCTTATTTTTTTCTTATCCGCAACGACAACTGTTGCGATGGCTGATGATACGTTGACAAAATTCAAATGTGGCAATACTTCCGTCATTCTCTATAACAGCAGCGTAGTCGAATCACCCTTCTTTGTCCTAACAGTTGAAATTTCTGGTGTTGCTAATTTTTATGCCTTTCCAGTTACCAATGAATTCCTCGAAATCCGTTGCGAAAAGAATAAGAAAGGTAAAGATTTTCTTCTGCTGAACCACATTTGCGGCGGTAGTAAATGTTCTGAATCAAACTATTCTTTAATTGACCTGTCTACTAACAAACAAGTCTTGAATGCTTCAGAGCCATACCATGGCAATAGCGACAAGGCTGCTTCCATTTTAGGAAAACCTATAATTCCTTTTTCTTGCAAAATATTTTCGAAGGGTTCATCAACACCTAATGACAAAGGGGAGTATTGTATAGTTTCTCCTATAGAATTGTATTGATAGGAATATCTACAACAGCTCGCTGCGAATCGCTACGCTCTGGCTGATTTTTTCGTTGAACTGAAAGAAAATAAATAATCGTATCATGAAAGGAGCATCATGATGTCTGAACAATTCGAAGAAGTGACAGTTAATTTGACGAATCAAAAGGTTCAATTTACCGGGGTATCAAAATCTAATCCTGATCATCCTATAGCATTCGATTATAAAGTCCCGTTAGGAGACGGACAAGGGTATAATGGTCTCGAATTACTGCTTATGAGCTTTGCCGGCTGCAGTGGGACGGCCATTGTCTATTTGCTGAGAAAAATGAAAAAAGACATTTCTGGAATGAAAGTAAATGCAAAGGGCCTAAGACGTGACACGCCTCCGATCAAATTTGAAAAGATATTTATAGAATTCATCTTGAATTCCAAAGACGCAAAGGATGATGATATTCAAAAAGCAATTCAACTCGCCGAGGAATCGGTCTGCCCTGTTTGGCAGATGATTAAGAACAATGTTGAAGTTGTTCCCAAGTATAAAATCATTGCTTAGTGGAATATGAAATTATAGTGGGGAATTCGGGGACATTATGCACTTACCCCGATTTAGTGGACACACAAAAGAGTTTCAGTTATAAAAAAAGATGGCGGTGTGTAATGGCTAAAGGAGAAGAGCATAGATATTAGGTATCTTGGCAAGAAGTTCAAGTTAGAAGATAAACGGACATTCATACATTGCGGCTTGTTTTTTCTTCATTTTCCTTCAAAATACTTTCAACGCCCCGCCAGTAGACTCGTGTTGCGTCCTTGACAAACTTAATAATAGATTCTTCAGAATCGAGGATCGTGATAGCATTCTTAATCGGGCTGTTGATAAGAAGGGCCAGGCCGTTAGCGAAAATCCATCCCTGAATGAGCACATTCATGGCCTGTTCAGGGGACAACTTTCCTAAAATGTTGTGATCCTTGATGAGTTCAATGTCCTTCCGAAAAAGTTTCTCGGCATTTACGATATTAACAGCGGTCAGCTTTTCATTGCGGAAACATTTGAAGAGGTTCCTTTCCTCTTTGGAAAACATGACAAAGCCGATTATCAGATCCCTGACCTTGTCACCCGTCCTCACCTTTGATCGGTATTCCTCAAGAACGGCCCAGGCCTTTGTTACGATTTCCTTCTCAATATCAGGCATGGTAATGCCGCTGTAATAGATGGGCATGGTGGAAGAATGGAGTTTCTCCGCGATAGTTCTCGTGGAGAGCTTTTCAAAGCCCTGTTCGCGAACGACCTGAAGGGCTGCATTGACAATGTCTTCAGCGTTATGCTCTCTTTTTGCCGGCATGGAAACCTCGTTAATCTTTGTGATCGCATTGCAAATCCCGCTAAAATCCTGGAAAAGCGGATCCAACGCACACGGGAATTATCCATATTACAGTTTCACGCAGTCTATACACCTTCGGCCGCATTTTGCAACAAACTTCCATAAAGCATGTTTTATAACATGGTTTATAATTTCTCTTGACAATTTATAACAGGCATTATATTAACCCACAACTCGTTTTTTACATGTTTCCATGAACATGTTTTTGCTTACTTTATCCAGAATCCTTGTTGCTGCTACTGCAAAGAATTTGCGCGGGGTGAACAACGCGGAAAGGAGGCTCGAATCGTCCAGCCCTGGAAGGGATGGTTCTTGATACAGACTTAAAATTTTCACCGAAAAAACTAAGATTGAAGGAGAAAGCGAATGAAAAAAGTCTTAATTGGTGTCATCATACTATTAATTGCAATACCTGCGGTTTCAATGGCCAACAGCACAAAAGCGGCAACGAAGTACCCTGTCGTACTTTCTCACGGCATGGGAGCAAATGCAGATGTTATGGGTATCACTAACTATTGGGGAAGCATTCCATCAACATTGGAAAGCAATGGCGCAAGTGTTTACATAACAAGTGTTGATCCCATGCAATCAAAAGCAATCAAGGGCGCAGAATGGAAAGCTCAGGTTTTATCGATTCTGGCAGTGTCAGGCGCGGCAAAAATAAATCTTATCGGTCATTCAGACGGTGGTCTCTATACACGCTATGCTATTTCAAATCTTGGCATGGCGCCTTATGTCGCAAGTTATACCAGCATGAGCAGTCCGCATAGAGGCAGTCCGGTTGCCGATGTCATTATGGGATTTGCCGCTGATACAGGGTTGACAGGCGCAATCGCGGGACTCCTTAATTATGTATATTCATTTATGGGTGTCACAGGACAAGATTGCGCTACAAACGGAACACAGGAAACAACAACATGGATGATCAATACATTCAATCCAAACACTCCAAATATGGCCGGTATTTATTATCAGAGTTATGGAGCCGATTGCTTAACAGCTATAGGTGGTCAGGTTCTTACACCATTATGGGCGGCAATGCTTATATTCGGTTCGGGAACCAATGATGGTTTAGTTCCTGTTTCATCGGCACAATGGGGCACTTATCGGGGAACACTTTCTGGATGGTTCGGTGTAAATCATATGTCGGAAGTAGGTCTTTTGGAAGTAGAATTGCTTGGCTATGACCCGCCAACAGAATTTGCAAGTATCGTAGCTGACCTCAAATCGAAGGGATATTAATAGAAACTCCAATAAGTAATTTTCAATAAAGAGCCGTATTGCCCTGATCAAAAGCTGGCGCAATACGGCTCGTCTTTAATAGAACAAAAAATTTGTTAAGGGTCGATATATGAAAAAGAAAATAATAATAACCGGATTAGTTATTGCGGCTGTTTGTATCATTGGATATATGCTCTATTCAAAACAATCAAAGACAGTTCCCGTTAATATTATCAGTTCAAGCCAAAAAATATCGATCCAGGACGTAAAGAAATTTCTCAAAGGTTTTCCCTCTCAATCGGCTAATGAAAATCCCCGCGAATTATTTTCCAAAGATCTTGTTAATTCATATACGGTGCGGTTTTTTAAATTTATCCAGACACAGATGAATTTCACAAACAGGGAAGAGCATCTCAAAGCGGTAAAGGCATACCTGTTTTCGGTTCTCGATCCGCAAAAGGCACAAGAGATGTTCGCGCTTTATGAAAAGTTTTTTGATTATGAAATCAGCCTCAGAGAAAAGATGAAATCATGGGGCGAACCTAAAAACGCAGATGAACTCCTCAGGTATCTTCAAACCGTGCAGAATTATCGCAGACAGATTTTCGGTAATGAAATAGCGGACGCGATGTGGGGCGCTGAAGTTAAAGCAAATGAATATACGATCAGAAAAAACGTTATAAAGGTGGATCAGAATCTGTATGGCGCCCAGAAAGAAAATAGAATAAACGCTCTTAAAGAAGATATGTGGGGAGCGGATGCCGCCTCAATTGAAGACTCTCCGCAGAGCGATCCTGAAAAGTATGCAAGTTATCAGGAAAAGCAGGAACTTTATCAAAGAGACCTTAAAGAATTGCCTGATGCCGAACGCGCGGACAAAATAAATGAGTTCCGGGAGAGCTATTTTTCATCCGAACAAATCGCCAGACTGCAACAGGCGGATGCACAACTGGAAGCCGACAAACAACAAGAATCCGATTACTATGTCCGGGAGAAAGAAATAATGAATAATCCTGAAATCGCCGATGATAAAAAAGCCGAAGCGATACAGGAAATGCAGAACAGTGTTTTTGGAGCAGAAGCTGACGCCTTCAGAAGAAGGTTGAACATTCAAAATAGTGTGAAGTAATATAAATTGCAGAAGCCAATAATACCTTCATATTGCCTGATGTCCGATGTCACAATTCAAGTGGTAATCCTCAAATTTTATAACTGCTCACCGCCAAACAGCAGGTGATACGTGCATGGTCCGTGTAACATTTTTCGCAATAAATATTTTTTGATGAACGATTACAAGGCGCAACGGCAATGTAAACCGTGTACCATGTTGGGTTTTTTTGACTAAAACCGCGAAATGTCAATTGGACTTCAAACCCCATCCCTGATAATTATGAAAAAAGAATCAATTGACATAAGTACTATATTATAGTACCATCTTAATCAATGAATTCTAAAAATAGAAAGACGCTTTCTGAGATATTCAGAAATCCTGTTCAATCAAATATTCTTTGGCTGGATATTGAACGTCTCCTCATTTCTCTTCGTGCTGATATCTCTGAGGGAAGCGGTTCACGTATTAGGATTAAATTAAATAATGAAAGAGCCGTTTTTCACAGGCCACACCCACGAAAAGAAACAGATAGGGGGGCGATAATTTCTATGAGACGATTATTGGAAAATGCGGGGGTAAAACATGATGGAGTATAAAGGATATATTGGAATTGTTGAATATGATGATAAAGCCAAGATTTTTCATGGTGATGTAATTAACACAAGAGATGTTATTACCTTTCAAGGAAAGTCTGTAAGCGATATTGAAAAAGCCTTTAGAGAATCAATAAACGACTATATAAGATGGTGCGAAGAGGATGGTGTAACACCTGAAAAACCATATTCAGGACGATTTAATTTACGACTCTCCCCTGATCTGCATCGAGAAGTTGCTGCGACTGCGAAGAAAATGAAAATGTCTATTAATTCTTTTGTTGAACGTGCACTACTTGATGAAATTAATATACATAGGGCAACGTGATCTTGTATAAAAATATTTTATTATCAAGAGGCAAGAATAAAAGTTCTATAGCATATTTTTAATAATAACTAAGGTTATTTATGAGACACTACATTAGTTAATTTTTTACTCACTGCCGTTCGTTAATTAGCCGTTCGTTAATTACGGGTGCTACGATATTACAAACTGGTAATAAATATCGTTATTGCCAATTGAGAAACCCCTCATCCGGTGCTCAGTAGCTTTTTTGCCGAAAATAATAAGAGCCTGCCGCAAATAACCCATGACAAGGTACTCGAAATAAATGTGTTTGGTCGGAAGTCCGGAGATTGTAATATGAGCGACGTTGTCTTCTAACCGGGAAGTAAATATACCCCCGTCAAAATAGGTCGACCATATTTTAGGCATGGCAGACTCTACCAATTGTTTTATATCCTTTGTTAGAAGATAAGAGTGGTACGGGCCTCCCATTGAAAGAGAGAAATCGGCGGATTTTTCTCCAAGCTTCCAATAATGATTGATGTCGTTGTTGAAGAATTCCTTTAAAACATCGTCAAGAAATATAATGAATTTATCCAGCGGAATGAGTGTGACGTTCATAATCGTCTGGCTAAAATATTTGTCCTTCGCTGCCAGTTTGGTCAGAAAAGTATTCCAGCGTTCCTCACCAAAATTCTTGATGATTGTATCTTTTCGGGTAACATAAGCGGTTCCTTTTATGTTCATATTGAACCTCCTAAGAAATGTTTTTTTAAAAGACAATTTTAATAATATATTTTGATTTGTTAATATGCAAGTATAATTTATTTTTATTTCCTGCTTCTTCTTTAAGTTTATCAATTTCCGATTTTATGGTAGGTTACAACATGAAATCAAAGTTTAAGAGGACATATTCATGATGAAGAAAGTTATTTTGGGGGGAGTAATCATTATCTGCAGCTTTACCGCGGGATTTGTTGCGTCCATGTATTCATATCCGTGCAGGGAATTTGGCCGAACCTGGGAAGTGGTCGCGCGTGAAGGCGGAAAGAACACATGGTTTCACGAGAGGAACCTGGCAGATGATACCTCGAAGCTGATCGTAAGACCGAACAATGATACCCTTTACTCAGCCGCAGCTTTGGATATGGATTCAGGCCCCTTTGTCATAAGCATGCCTCCTTCCGGCCGGTATTGGAGCGTGGAGTTTATGCGGGACAATACAGATGTCTTCGCCTACATCGGTTCAAGGGAATATGGCCTTAACAAAGCAGTAACGGTCATCCTGGCCGCGAAGGATTTTACCGGCAATACAACCGGCAATACAAATGGCTTACCCGTCTTGAGATCTCCCTGCAAAAAGGTCTGGGCAATGGCAAGGATACTGGTGGATGGTAAAGATGATCTTCCCAAAGTCCACCAGCTTCAAGACCGGATGAAAATCATTCCCTTGAAAGAATATCAAAGCAGCTTATACAAATAAGTGGAGATAATAATGAAAAAAGCGATTATCGTTATATCTGTCATCGTTATATCCTTTATTGCCGGATGGACTCTCATGGCTCCATCGCTGGATTATTTCGATAAGTATCACCTGGGTGTGCTTCTCAAAAAAGGAAATGGAACTATAAAGAACGGATCATGGGCGACCCGGCTTGATCTTGCCCAGAGCAAAACTCCACCCTTGATTCGTGCTTACATAGCACGCATCGGGATAGCGGCGAACCAGGCGATTGAAGCAATATACTGGAATGCATATACTGATAACATGGGTCATATACTCGATGGAACCCATTCATACGATATACATTTTAAGGGACGCCCGCCGGTACGAGCCGATGGTTTCTGGAGTCTTACCGTGTATGACAAGAACAGTTATTTGGTGCCCAATAATGAAAAGCGTTACAGTGTTGGTGATCGATCCCCTGTAATAAAGGATAAAGACGGATCTTTTATAATTAAAGTTTCGTCGAACAAACCAATGAATAGTTATAACTGGTTGCCATGTCCTTCATCAGGAAACTTTTCTCTCACCTTGCGTATGTATCTCCCCCTGGAAGATGCACTGAAACAAACCAAATCAATTTCAATGCCGGAGATCGTATGCATGGATTGCCTGTGAAACATCGTCAATTAATCCATGAATAAAAGGAAGAATATGAAAGTATGAAAAAAGAGTTGCAATAAAATCAAATCAATTTTTGTTACTAATTACTGAATTTCAATTCAAGAAAAAAATTTATGGCTCATATATCGATTAGTTGAGGACCTGAAGAAAAAGTAAAGGCATGCTTTCTTCAGAGTAAAAGATTTTAAAACAGACAAACAGGAGGAGATTATGAAAAAAGTATTACTTTCATTGTTGTTGACAGTTGTTTTTGCAGTGCCCGCTTTTTCACAGATGTCGGATATGCCCATGAGAGGGCATGGAGAGATGATGGAAATGGACCATATGGACATGATGGGCGGCGAAATGATGTGCATGGACTATGCAAAAAAGATAGGGCTTACCGATGACCAGATGGCGAAGATGAAACCACTGCACCGTGAAATGCTGAAGATGCAGATCCGATCCAAAGCTGACCTTAAGATTGCACAGATCGAACTTAAGGAAATTATGGAAGTGAAAGATTTTGATCTGGATAAGGCCGCATCAGCGGTTAAGAAAATTGAAGATATAAAAACCGCCCAGCATTTGGATATGCTAAAAGCCATGAAAGATATGCGGGCTATTTTGACAGATGAACAGTTTAAGAACATGCGTAAGATGTGCATGATGAAGATGGGTAAGGAAAAACACGAAAAGAAGATGAATAAAACAGACCATAAGAAAACAGCGGATGAGATGAAGAGTATGAAACAGTGAAGTGACTGAAAACATTAATACTATGAATTCGGGGGACAGTATACTTAATTATTGGTATACCGGTCTGTTTCATATATGAATAAGCATGGCTAGAATAGGAAGAATTAATTAAGTATACTGTTTGAATGCATAAGAAGCAATAAGTAGGAAGCCGCCTGTGGTATTGATAGCTTAAAGCGGTCGGATCGACATAGTCGTCCGAAATCAAATTACCAAAGGAGGCTTCCATGGAGAGATTATACTATATTGGGTTGGACATTCACAAGAAGACAATTTCGTATTGTGTAAAGCAGGTTGATGGTAAAATTGTGCAACAGGGGGCAATGGCAGCAGAACGCAAGACACTGCTCAAATGGATGGAAGGGTTGCCCGGGCCTTGGTTGGGCGCTATGGAAGCCACCCTATTTACCGGCTGGGTGTATGATTTTTTGAAGCCCTATGCAGTTGATTTGAAAGTAGCTCATCCCGAGATGCTCAAGGCAATTACGGCAGCGAAGAAGAAAAACGACCGTGCCGATGCAGAAAAGATAGCCGACCTGCTGCGGGTCAACCTGTTGCCTGAATGTCATATGCTCTCTGAAGAATTGCGAGAATTGCGTCGCATTCTACGCTACCGGAATATGATTGTGCGGACAGCCGTCAAGATGAAGAATAAGATGTCTGGCCTGCTGATGGAGGTTGGAGCGCACTATAGCAAAGAGAAACTACACCGCCGGAAATACTTTAACAGCTTACTGGAACGGGTTGAAGACGTTCCCGATTCTGTAAAGGACATGTTGAAACTGAGCCGTAGCAGTTTGGAGATGTTTGAAGCTGTTCAGAAGAAACTTGTTCATACGTTGCTGGAAGACAAACTGATCCGTGAACGGGTTCAAAGACTGATGAGCATCAAAGGCGTTGGTGAAGTCATGGCTCTTACCTGGGTTTTGGAGATAGGTGATTCATCGCGTTTTCATAGTGCGCGTCAAGCCATCAGTTATTGTGGTCTTTGTAGCGCCCAGCGGGAATCCGCAGGGAAGGACCAGCGAGGGCCGATTTCCAAAAAACGGAATAAACATTTACAGACCATGCTGATCGAGGCTGCCAAATTAGCGCCGCGCTGGAATCCACAACTGGCAGCGCTACACGAGAAGGAAGTTAACCAAGGCAATCGTAACCGGGCAACAATATCTGTCGCCCGTAAGTTGGTGGAATACATGTTGGCGGTTGAACGACAGCAGAAAGATTTTGTGCCGTCGGAACTGGCGGCTTGAAAGGAGATGACATAGCCTTTTTTACCGAATGATCTTCCCGCTGGTCCTTGCTTTTCGTGGGGACTGCGTGAGTTCAAAAGACTTCACGCCTTTTATACTGTTTCGAGGCTGGCGGGTTGGCCCAAACTCAATCTTCGGCAAAGGTCAATTGGCGGTTATCCGGCAGCGCGCCTCCGACGAGCCAGATTAAATGGCCCATTCTCGGCGCGAATATTATCCGGTGCTTGTTTATGAAAATCTTATTTGCCAGATTAACCGAATACTCGTGGCATTTATGATCTGATACCGTAAATGGATGTCTGGTCGCCTGATCGTAAGGTTGACCCCATGAAAAGAATGAAAAAGATTAGATGGAGAAAAAGGAGTTTAATTTAACCACCGGCGGCATCCGGGAAGGTCAAGGGAAATCTCCGTTTTCCTCTTGACATTTCTTATCATGGATGTCCCCCGAATTCCCGAAGGTATATGCAAGAAAAGTTGTGCATTAAGTTCTTGTGCAATAGTTTTGACTAGCATTGAAAGTTTGCCATGTAAATATGGTGCGTTTCCATCATCAGCACGAGATAATTCTCCCGCAAGTTCCGCTAACAAGGGAGAGGATGTAGGTAGTCCCATGTTATCACTCTCTTTTTGTAAAAGTAAAATAAGCCTTTTGAGCCTATTGCTGGTGGATCATTTTTTCCTGCTTTTTTTAAATTTTCTGTTATCTGCTGTAAATATTGTCCTATAGTTATGTAACGATTAGCTGATATTTTCAACATATCTTCCAAACTCCATAACCGACCAGGATTTGCCAACCAAGGTAATTTATTATTACCTTTTTTATCTATGAAAGCTATATATTTTTTCTTTTATGATAGTATTATACATCCTCATAATCTATCGCTGCACCTTTCAAATCGAAGGAATTCGTGATTAACAATTATGAGGCGCAACGGCGGACTTAACGGTTGCCGGTTGATTAGACTTGTGAAAAACTTCTTGTAAGTCTCAACTTTTCAATTCTGGAAATCACCGAACCTTTCTATCGTAAATCATCAAAAGTTGTGTTAATAAATATTCTAAACAAGCCCCTAAATTTTCAAATTAATAATAGAAGAGGAATCATCATATGAATGAATCGGATATTACACTGCATACAACAGACGAAATACCACTGTGTGTTTTAAAGGAAAACAAAAAAGGTGTGACGTATTTATATTTGCTTATACTTGTCTTAACAATTTTCTCTATATTCTGTATCATTATACCCGTTCTAGCTACAGGTGACTTTTCAGCGGTGAAGTTGCACGAATCCTATTCGAAGAAAGAGGTATATTTCTTCAATGCATGCGGCGTTGTCATTATTTTTATATTTTCTTCCATAAGGCTTTTCCGTAAGGCCGGAACTTATACTTTGTACAATAGTTATCTGGCATTCAGGGATTTCTGGGGATTCAGAAAAGTTAACATGCCCTATAATCTGATGCATGTATGCGTGAAAAATAAAATTGATCGTTTTGGAACATCGCGTGAGGCGATACTAATTACAAAAGAAGAACTGCCCGACTGGTCAAGACCGCTTCGCCGATTTAAAGTAGAATTCTGGGACGGCATGGGATTCGAGGCAGCCATTAGCGATCCTAAAGTATTTGGCATGAAACAAGGCACAAATGAACTTGCTTGGGGCAGAGATTTTGATCCGGCGCAATTAGAAAAAGCAGTGCAGATTCTCAAGACAAAAGCCCTGTCCCTAAGAGAAAAGCAAAAATAAATTGATAACTGTACCTTACACTTTATCATAAACGCAATCCGTACCCCGCACATTTTGCGAGCAAGATTTCCTGTGACTAAGATTGTCTTGACACACAAGACTGTGTTTTTTATACTTCATTCAACAAAAGGAAGTTCTTAGCAATCGATATCAATGGCAATATCAATGCCAATATCAATGCCGTTGATGGTTCTTACACGCGGAGGCTTTTGCAATGTTCAAAAGAGGGTTCATTCTAGCAGGCCTTATCCTGATTTCGTTAACCATCGTCACCGGATGCAGCAGCGGCGGCGGTAGTACGAGTAATGACCTCGACCTGGACACCAAGGTTTGCACAAATGGAAACGGATTTGTTGCCGTAGCCAGAGGGAAAATATTCTCAGGTAAGGGCAGCATTCATATCGATACCAGCTCGGCAACCGGTGATGGCGGGAACGTTATTCTTGTCGCCGGGGCAACAAGCGTCAAAGCGGCGCAATCGACGACCATTACAGGGCGTTCCGGCTTTGGCGGTGATGTCGATTTAGGCAACCTAAACTCCGTCACGATTGACACGCGGTCATTTGCGTCCGGCCATTCCGGCGGATCAGTTACGATTGTAGCTTATGCTCAATGGCCGGGAAGTTCAGTAGGCGGTCACATAATCCTGCCTCAAGGTCTCACCATACTGACCGGCGGCGCCGGGACGGGCGCTTCCGGACAAATCACATTGGTTGGCGAGGCTCAATCCAGCAAAGCGTGGCCGGTGACGATACAAACAGGAGCGCTAAACACAACCGGCTCTCAAAATGCCGCCATGATTGTCATTGAAACAGCAACTCCTCCATCGAGCCCATCGGGCCCATCCGACCCATCGTGCAAGCCGGTAACGATTATTGGCGGCTATGCAAGCCCGAAGCAGGCTATAAACGGTGCTGTCGTTAGCGGTATGTTTCAATTTGGCACAGTACTAGAAGGAGCGGTCAATACAGGCGCACTCACAGCAGCCGGTGACGGCGGGAGTGTCCTGATTCTAGCCGGGTCAAACGCTGGCGCCGATCCGGCAATTTCAACACAGGATATTACAACCAGCAGTTCAGGCGGCAGCGGGCGCGTGTTGCTTATGGCGGGTGCGACAACGTCTCAAACCCAAACCAATTGCTTTGATATTGATACGGGCAACATAGACACACACTCCACATCGGCGCAGCCCGGATTTCCTGTTACCATTATAACGCCGGGGGCTATCAACAGCGGCTCCATCAACACGTCATGTTCTTCATCTGCTGCAAATACCGGCGCCAGTGCAGAGGTGACGATGGTGGCGGGCAGCTATTATAAGCCGGGAGCTGGAATCACCGTCAGCGGCGGCATTAACTCCTCGGTGCAATCTGCCTTTTCACTTGGTGCAGCGACCATCACACTTGTTGGTCTGGGCGCCGCGTCGGACATAGCTGTGATCAACCCTGACGGTCCCGCTATCAACGCTGCGGCAACCGGCAATTTAGGCGGCGGCGCCGGCGCTCTTTTAATAGCAACGCCTGGAAAAATCACGTTAGAAAACAACAGCGGCTCAGGAGATGTTGTCGATACTTACGGCTCATCTACTCTCAGTGGAAGCCAGGTGTTTCTCTCCTCGGGCGGAAGAACCGGCACTGCAATTTCAATCCTTGCCAGTGGCGCTCCCGGAACCATCAATACCAGCGGGGGCCAGCTCGGATACGGTAATATTTGGGTGCTGACTGCCGGAGGTGATTACACTCACTATACAGCCGTCGGAGACCCCAACCCAAACAACTTCACAAATCTGGGTCAAAGCCGGCCTGTCATAGGCCCTGGCGCAGATTTAACGCTTACCTTCACCCCCGGACAGCGCCCTGCCGGGTACTGTCCGGGCGGATACACGTCGATTGGCGACTCTGAGGCGCTACCTGCCCGAATTAATATTGTTTCGACAGGAAATAACGAACCGCTTGAAGTCCCTATTTTAGTAACGGGCCGTGCAGGAATTGCACTGGGGAACCCAGGCAGCTTCATCGAGGCCACGTATGTGAAGAGCGCAGGTCCAAATCAGTATTATTCAGTTATGAAGCTTTTTAGCGCGGGCCCGATTGCTGCGCCAGTCGGCAACGGCACGGCCGGGCAATTGTTTGGCATTACGGCGCTTGTCAGCACTACCGACAACGTTGCAGTTTCGGCTTTATCGCCGGTTTCTTTGTTCAATGTCGTAGTCACGCCGGGTACATTGTCAGTGAGTTCCTCCGCGTCTCAACCGGCTGGGTCTGCAACACCTGCCATTACAGATTATGGCGCCATGGTCGCGGGCAATTCAATCAACATAAGCAGCACCCGCAGCGCCGGGAATTCAGACATCGTTCTTTCGCCCGCACCACCGACGCTTGCCACCTTGTGGGAATATTGTGTCATTGCCGGCACGGTTAACGTTTCAGCAGGCGGTTCCGGAGCCATCTTGAGCTATGGGCAGTTGTATTGCGCTAATCTGGCTTTGAATTCAGGGTCCGGACAAATATCGGTGAATTCACCGGCCGACCTCAACGTGCAGGCTGCCGGAATCCAATTCAGCACGAATGGCGCAGTCCTTGTGAGAGATGCCTGGCCCGCCGCTTTAAAAACCTCAAATGGAGACACGATACAGGTCATTGATGCCGGTGGTTTTGTCACCGCAGATGAAGGGAGCCTGGTTGCCGGGATTGAATCTATTGAATTCACGTCGTCCATTCCCGGGGGATCGATCAACGTGACAAATAACGGCCTGCTTAAAACATCGGGAGCTTCGAGCATTATCGGGATTAACGGTACCGGCCCGATAACAGTTGCAGGCACAGGCGCTATCAATGCATGGCAGCTAAACGTTGGTAATCTGGATCCCGTCACGCTGGCAATACAGCCGCCCTATGTCGCTGTCAGCCCACCCGGAAACTTCTCGTTGGGGAATATTTCTATTACGGGGCAGGATATTACCGCAGGATTAATGTATGTATCCGGCCCTTAAAAAATTATTCATTCAAAAATCCCTCTTTTTATGGATTGACAAATTTCAGCATATAAGTATAAAAATAACTGTCTTTTTTTTATCATATAAATAATGTTTTTTATACTCCTGTACCAGGACTTATTTCCATATAAGCAATAAGATAATTTTAGCAATCACTAAAATGGGGAATATAAACAATGGTTACATTATTCTATAAAAAAATTTGGTCTTGCGTCATAATAATTATTTTCATTTTATTTTTTGCCACTTCTTCTTTTGCACAGGACGAAAACATTAAAGGCGTGGAATTTATTGATGGAAGTATCATCTATGGAAAAGTGGTAAAATTAAGTGTTGACGACATTCAAATTGAAACGAAAGACGGGAAAGTAATTTTCCGTAAATTTAATGAAATAAAAAACTTCATAAGAATGGAAAACTTACGCGGAATTCGATTTAAGGACGGCAGCGTAATGTTTGGCACGGTCACTGGAATGGATCTTAACAAGGTTACAATAATAACGACGAATAACGAAACGGTTATAAGGAAACTTGATGATGTTGCTTCTTTTATTCAAGAAGGCGATAAAGAACTTATTAAGCAAAAATATTCTTTCTCTTTGGGTCCGGAAATATCTTACATCAAATATAGCGAACCCTATGTGGGAGAAAAAGGCGTATTGTATGGAATAGCCGGTTCTTGCGCTTATCACAATAAGTTGATGGCAAAATTTGAGGGGTCGTTTGCCACCGGACAAATGAGTTATAACGGCCAGACAATGGGTGGAACGCCGTTAACGATATCAGACATATCTGATTATATGTTGGAACTTCGAGTATTATCGGGTTATGACTTCGTTGTAAAAGCAGTGACGATTACTCCTGATCTGGGGATTGGATATAGATGGTTACAGGACAATACGCAAAAGCAGGCTAATAGCGGTTATGAGAGAAATTCAAATTATGTCTATCTGCCAATAGGTGTAGAAACTGTTGCTAAGTTAGACAATGGCTGGTCTTTAAGAGCGAATATGGAATTTGATGTTTTTCTTTATGGAAAGCAAAGGAGTGAATTAAGTAACGCTGTTTCAGGTTTAAACGACCCTGAAAATGATCAGAAGCAGGGCTACGGCGCCAGAGGATCAATATCCATTGCAAAGAAGGGCAAGAAGATAGGTTTTATAATGGGACCTTACGTAAGATATTGGAATGTCAAAGAGTCGGGAACTGCAACGCTTACTTATCACGGAATACCTGTAGGTTATGTAGTAGAACCCAATAATAATTCTACGGAAGTTGGATGCACATTAGCGGTAACGTTTTAGAGGAATACATTTGCAGTTGTGAATAGAAAAGGGCATAATTTAAAACAAACCATTTAAAATGGATAAAATAAAAAAGGAGGCGCAATCCATGAAAAGAAATTTTATAGTTATCTGTGCAGTAATAACAATAATCTTATGGGGGACATTAGCCGTTGCAAGTGATCAGGAAAAGGCAACCCCTCCCATGGGCGGCAAGGGTGCATGTAAGGCTGATGTTGAGAAATTCTGCAAAGATATTAAACCGGGCGGCGGTCGTATAATAGCATGTATAAAGAGTAATAAGGATAGACTTTCACAGGAATGCAAGGATGAAATAGCCAAAGCTAGGGAGCATAGAAAACAGCAACAGCCTAAGAGTGACGAGCCTGCACAAGAATAAGGCGGGATTGTCAATACTTTGTGAATAAATAGAAATTTTTTTGCGCAAGGAAACAATGTGATTGCAATGGATAAATTAGCCTATGGGGTTGGCAGCTTTATCAATTATGTATTTAAGTTCATAGGAGCAAATTTCCTCGTGGATGGGACACAGTGGGGTAAAGAATTTATGGGATATTTGTTTATTGTCTCTTTTGTGATGTGTTTTGTTGTTAAATATTTTTATTCTCACCGCTCTAACGCTGATAATTCCAATAAAGACCAATAAATTTTACCCATAAATCATAAGGAATTATTTTCTCCTGCTCGAAAATTTTATAAGGTGTTTCATTACAGGATACTAAAGGAGGGGCGTCATGCGGAAATGGATCATTGGGATATTGGTATTACTGGTGGCTGCAGGCGGCATATTCTGGGCGACGGCTGACAAGGATATGCGCCGGCTGATTCTAAACCTGCCGACCAATAAGGATGTCCTTTTCTGGTCAATCCCGCAGCGCGATGCTGCTTTTCGTGCGATGGACCGGATTCCTCTGATTGCTAAATCCCGGATCATTTCTACGGGTAAAAACGTCTATCCCCTGCCGAAGGGAGCGCCGCTTGATGTTGGTATCGATGTCGATGCCTATATGAAGGACCAGCGCGCCGCCGGATTGGTGATCGTTCAAGACGGCAAAATCCGCCTCGAAAAATATGGACTCGATTTCAGCGGCGATGTATGCTGGACCAGCTTCTCGGTTGCGAAATCATTCACCTCGACATTGGTTGGCGCGGCCATCAGGGACGGCTATATCAAGAGCATCGACGACAAGGTGTCGGACTACATTCCCGACCTCAAAGGGTCGGTCTATGATGATGTCACGATCAGGCAGCTGCTGACAATGACATCGGGTGTGAAGTGGAATGAGGATTATGCCGACCCCAAATCGGACGTCGCTTTGTTCAACGCGCACAAGGCCGAGCCGGGGGTCGATGTGACTGTCAGCTATATGCGCAAATTGAAGCGCGAAGTGCCTCCGGGCACGAAATGGGTTTACAAGACCGGCGAGACCAATTTGATCGGGGTGCTGGTCAGTTCGGCGACCGGGAAGAACTTGTCCGACTATCTGTCGGAGAAGGTCTGGCGGCCTTTTGGCATGGAGCAAAATGCAAGTTGGCTATTGGGATCCACCGGCCATGAAATCAGCGGATGCTGCATACAGGCATCAACCCGCGATTTTGCCCGTTTTGGTCTGTTTATACTGGGCGGCGGCATGGCCCAAGGCAAGCCGGTGTTGCCCGACGGCTGGATCGCTGCCGCAACGACGAAGCAGGCCGATACCCCTCAGGCCGAATTCGGTTATGGCTATCAATGGTGGACCATGAATGACGGCAGCTATGCGGCAAGGGGAATTTTCGGTCAGGGCATCTTCATCGACCCCAGGCGGAAACTGATCATCGCGTCAAATGGCAACTGGCCGCATGCCACTGATCGTCAGGGCGGCGATCAGGCTGTAAAGCGATTTTTGTTCTACAAGCAAGTGCAACTGGCGATTGATAACGAAGCCAAGACCATAAAATAGGTGCGGCGAGTCGCAGACGGGCGATGCCTTGCCGCACGCCTGACCTTTATCTGTCACTCTCTTTCAAACCTGAAATCTTTATAAATCCAAATTATTTTTTTGCATCAGGCTTAATTTGCCCAAAACCATTTGAAGGCGAACTATCTAACGGCACACTTTTTTTGCATACTTTCTTTTTGACATTTTCGCGGGTATCCAGTAGTATTAAGAAAATTTGTATATACTTAAAGTGTATCGTTCATTTTGTTTCTATTCATCTATCTTAAATGGTTAAATGAAACAGAGGCATCAGATGCATAATTCATCCAAAACCTATCAGGAACTAATCGAAGAGAATGCCTTATTAAAGCAGCAAATCCGGAAAATTGAAAAATCGGAAGCCCGATACAAAATGCTGTTTACCAGTGCGGCCGAAGGAATACTGGTGGCCGAATCGCAGACAAAGCAATTAATATATGCCAATCCTGCTCTATGCAGGATGCTTGGATACACGGAAGAAGAGCTATTACAATTAAGCGTGGAGGACATTCACCCTAAAGAGTCTTTGGGACACGTGCTGGCCCAGTTCGATGCCCTGGCGCGAGGCGAAAACACGGCGGTGGCGCACAATATTCCGTGTCTATGCAAAGACGGTTCTATATTTTACGCTAACATCATCGCAACATCAATAATATTAGACGGTGTGAAATGCAATGCGGGCTTTTTCATCGACGTAACCGAGCGCAAAGGGTTGGAAGCGGCGCTGCGTGAGACCGAAATTAAATACCAGACCCTTTTCGAATCCGCCAATGACGCCATTTTATTGATGGATCATGATATCTTTATTGACTGTAACCAAAAGACCCTTGAGATATTCGGCTGTATCAGAGAACAGATTATCGGACAGTCTCCTTACCAATTCTCACCGGAAATTCAGCCTGACGGAAGGAGCTCCATAGAAAAAGGAATTGAGAAGATCAACGCGGCGATTAAGTGTCAATCTCAGTTTTTTGAATGGAGGCACTGTCGTTATGACGGGACGCTTTTTGATGCTGAAATCAGCCTAAACGCCTTCAACGATAAAGGGAAGGACTACATCCAGACAATTGTTCGCGACATCACCGAGCGCAAAAAGGCCGAGGAGACGCTGCGCCAAAGTGAGGGAAAATACCGAAACATTCTTGAAGGCATCCATGAAGGTTATTTTGAGGTTGATCTTGCCGGTAACTTTACCTTTTTCAATGATTCATTATGCCAATTCCTTGGCTATTCCAAAGAAGAATTGATGGGCATGAATAACCGTCAATATACGGATAAAGAGAACGCAAAAAAACTTTACCAGGCGTTTGCTGAAGTCTACAAAACAGGAGAACCCACAGAAGGATTCGATTGGCAGATTATAAGAAAAGACGGGACTATAAGACATGTTGAGGCGTCTGTATCGTTACAAAAAGATTCATCGGGCAAACCAATGGGGTTTACAGGAATTGCACGCGACGTTACCGACCGTAAGCGGGCCGAAGATATGCTCAGGCGGCAAACCGATGCCATGGATTCGGCAATCGATGGGATGGCCATACTTAATGCAGAAGGAGAATACATCTATTTAAACAAAGCGCATGTCAGGATTTACGGTTATGAGAATGAAGGGCAACTTTTGGGGAAGTCATGGAAAGTTCTCTATGATTCTGATGTCATTAAACGTTTTGAGCAAGAATTTATGCCTGAGTTTAGCCGGAAAGGACATTGGTTTGGCGAAACCATCGGTAAGAAAAAAAATGGGAGCAGGTTTCCGCAGGCTGTATCCCTAACGGCTATGGCTAATGGCGGCTTGATTTGTGTCGTCCGCGACATCACCGAACGTAAGCGGGTGGAACGATTATTGGAAGTTAATGAGGCACGTCTTCGCACCCTGGTGCAAACCATCCCCGACTTGATTTGGCTAAAAGACATAGATGGCGTCTATCTGGCCTGCAACACGATGTTTGAACGTTTCTTCGGAGCTAAAGAAGCAGACATTATTGGTAAGACCGACTACGACTTTGTAGACAAAGAACTGGCAGACTTCTTTCGCGAGCATGACCGTAAGGCGATGGCAGCGGGTAAGCCCAGCAGCAACGAGGAATGGATCACCTTTGCCGACGATGGTCATCGCGCATTGTTGGATACTATTAAGACGCCGATGTTCAATGTCGAAGGTGAACTCATCGGGGTGTTGGGCATCGCGCGCGACATCACCGAACGCAAGCGGGCGGAAGAGGAACTTAGCCGTTTGAACCGTGTATTGTGTATGCTCAGCGCCACCAACACAGCGCTGATTCATATCACGGATGAAACGAAGTTGCTAAACGAGATTTGCCGGATCGCCGTCGAAATTGGCGGTTATCACATGGCGTGGATAGGGTTTGTGGAGCAGGACGAAGCAAAGACTATACACCCGGTAGCCCATGCAGGTTTTGATTCGGGATACATCGAATCTGCCAATGTTACATGGGCCGATAACGAACGCGGCCGCGGCCCTGGCGGCACCGCAATCCGCACAGGGCAGCCATCCATCGCTCGCAATATTCCGCAGGATCCAGCCTTTGCTCTCTGGCGAGAATCAGCCATCGCGCGCGGCTATAAATCTAACATTGCCTTGCCGCTCATCAGTGAAGGCCAGACTTTGGGAGAGCTGGCAATCTATTCTGTTGAAGTAAATGCATTCGATGACAGGGAAGTGGAAATTCTGAAAGAGCTGGCGGACGATCTGGCCTTTGGCATCACCGCACTTCGGACGCGGACCCAGCGGGATCAGACAGAAGTTGAGTTGCGGGAAAGCGAAGAACGATACCGTCTCATTGCTGAAAACACCGCGGATACAATTGGCGTATTTGACCTGAACCTCAATCCGACATATATTAGTCCTTCAATAACAAAGTTGCGTGGCTACTCGGTTCAAGAATCGATGACACAAACGCTGGATCAAATTCTGACCCCCGATTCTCTGCAACAAGCAAGTAAGATATTCGCCGATCAAATGGCCTTGGAGTCAAGCCCAACCGCCGATCCAGGCAGGACCGCCCTGATGGAGCTTGAGGAGTATTGTAAAGATGGCTCTACTATTTGGGTGGAGCTTGCGGCATCCTTCCTAAGGGACAACAATTTCAAACCGATCGGAATATTAACGGTAACAAGGAATATCACCGAGCGCAAGCGGGCCGAAGATGCGTTAAGGGAAAGTGAAAACCGTTTAAGAGCGCAGTACAATGGCAACCCGATCCCGACGTTTACCTGGCAAAAACAAGGGGAGGAATTCATACTGACAGACTTCAATGACAGCGCAAAGACCTTTACAATAAACCAAAGGAACTCTTTCCTTGGAAGACAGGCTTCCAAGATGTATAAAGATCGGCCGGAAATATTACAAAACCTTCAGAGATGTTTTGATGAAAAAGGGATCATCAGTATAGAATCCAAATCAGAACATTTTATGCCCGGCAAGTTTGTCATAATTACGTTCGTTTTCGTTCCCTCTGATCTGATCATGGTATACATGGAAGACATCACCGAGCGCAAACAGGCAGAGAAACGACTGAACGAAACCCTTAGCCGTCTCAGGAAATCGATTGATACGACCATTGGGGTCCTGGTATCCGCTGTAGAGTCCAGAGATCCCTATACGGCCGGTCATCAATTACGGGTTGCCGATCTCGCCCGCACCATTGCCACTGAGATGGGATTAGCTCCGGATAAAATTGAAGGAATCCGAATGGCGGGTTCTATCCATGACATCGGGAAATTATCCATCCCCGCGGAGATATTATCCAAGCCTACCAAACTGACAGATCTGGAGTTTTCTCTTATTAAGGAACACCCCCGGATTGGATACGAGATGCTGAAGGATGTGGAATCTCCGTGGCCGCTGGCACAGATTGTCTACCAACATCATGAACGGATAAACGGATCAGGCTATCCAAGAAACCTAAAAGGAGATGACATCCTGATAGAAGCCCGTATTATGGCTGTGGCCGACGTCGTGGAGGCTATGGGTTCACACCGTCCCTATCGGCCGACCCTGGGTATTGAGGTAGCTCTTGAAGAGATCGAGAAAAATAAGGGCATTCTTTATGACAATGTTGTCGCCGATGCCTGCCTGAAATTATTTCGTGAAAAAGGCTATCAGCTCACAAGAAATGGATAAGCCGATTCCATAGAGATAATATGATTACAAGCGGACTACTTTTATCACTTTGGGAAGATTAAGAATGAAAAATAAACTTGTCTTTGGCAATTCTCCGCTTGTCCGCTTTGCCGTCTCAAGTTGCATCACTATAGCAGCGCTTCTGTTACACCGGGCGGTGGTGAAGCTCGTTGGCGGTGACTTACCGACTTACATTTTCTTCTACCCGGCTGTGATAATCGCAGCGCTTTTTGCCGGCTTCAGGTTTGGACTTCTGGCAACTGCAATGGCCGCACTTTTGGCGGATTACTGGATTATTCCCCCGAAAGGGTTTGCTATTTCGTCCTTACCCGATGCCGTAGGTCTGGCCATTTTTTTGTTCAATGGCGTGCTTATAAGCGTACTAGCCGAGCTTTACCGCCGTGCCCGGACAAAAACAGAAAATTATGCGGCCCAGTTGGCGCTCCGGGACCGCCGCAAGTGGGAGGAGGAAATCATCCATCAGATGGCCTACCATGATTCCCTGACGGGTCTTCCCAACCGGAAGCTCTTCTCCGATCGTTTAGGCATTGCTTTGGCCCATGCCCGGAGAAATCAAAACAAAGTAGTAGTGGCGATGATCGACCTCGACAATTTCAAAGAAATTAATGACACACTGAGCCATATTGTAGGGGATCTTTTTCTCAGGGCAACGGCAGAGCGACTGGATGCGGAAATGAGGAAGGGTGATACGGTTGCGCGCTTCGGTGGCGACGAGTTTTTGCTGATCCTTCCTGACTTGAAAGCAATAGAAGATGCGATCCAGGTCGCACAAAAGATCGTTGACAGTTTTTGTAAGCCCCTCTTCATTGACACCTATCAATTTGTTGTGACAATGAGTATCGGCATTGCTGTCTATCCCCATGATGGAACGGATGAAGTTATACTCCTGAAAAATGCCGATATCGCCATGTATAAAGCCAAACAAGCGGGAGGGGGGCGATACCAGCTCTATAAAGAGGCCTGAAGATGCAATGCTCTTCGCATTGATCTATTCTAAGATTTTAAACTTGAAAATACCTGATTACAAATTGATCTTCCCCGATATAGTGGACACACCGAAGAGTTTCAACCCGTAAGAAACAACTCAATTCATAGTCTAAACTAAAAAGCGGCATTACGCATTAACTACAGATATGAAATATCCCCTTGACATAGTATAAAAATAAATGCATATTATCACGCAGATAATTTCATATCTCCATTATTAAAAATCATAAAGCATCATGGCAGTCATTGGTTAATCTTAACCAAACAGATCATTTCAACACACCGGGGAAGCCCTGATGAATGATCAACGCAAGACAAAGAAGGCCTTAAGTCAAGAATCAAATGTTCTCGAATACTCCGAGGGCATCATCAATACCGTGCGTGAACCCTTGATCGTTCTGGATAAAGATTTTAGGGTGGTCACCGCCAGCCGTTCCTTCTATGAATACTTCAAGGTAAACCCCAAACAGACAGAGGGACAACTTATTTATGATATTGGCAATAGGCAGTGGAATATCCCCGAGCTGCGGAAACTTCTGGAAGACATTCTACCCCACAAGACATCCTTTGACAACTATGAGGTGGAACACGATTTTACTACCATCGGCAAACGCGTCATGCTTTTGAATGCCCGGCAAATTAAAAGAGTGTCGGGAAAGGAACAGATTATCCTTCTGGCCATTGAAGACATAACCGGGCGCAAAGAGATGGAGAAAAAACTACGCAATGAGGAACAGCGGTTCCGGGCTCTTACGGAGAATTCTTTAGACATCATTCTTATAATGAATCGGGAAGGTATTGTCACCTATATAAATCCGGCAGTTGAGAAAGCTTTAGGATTTAAACCTGAAGAAAGGATTGGCACAAACGGACTGGAGCGTATCCATCCGGATGATTTAAGGCAGGCAACTGATGCATTCATTACATTGGTCACTGATACAAACTCTCCTGTTCAGCATGGTGAAACACGTCTTCGTCATAGGGATGGAAGCTGGCGTACGTTCGAAACTGTGGGAACAAATCTGGTAGATGATAATATTGTTGAAGCCGTAATTGTTCATCACCGTGATATCACCGAGCGCAAGCAGATGGAGGAATCGCTGCAGAAAAGCGAGAGAAACTTCCACCTTTCTCTGGATAACTCCCCGCTGGGAGTTCGCATCGTGACAGCCGAAGGTGAGACACTTTATGCCAATAGGGCTATTGTGGACATCTACGGCTGCGATAGCATTGAAGAGTTGAGAGGAGCCCCCCTGAAGGATCTCTATACGCCGGAGAGTTATGCCGAGTTCAGGATAAGAAAGGGAAAAAGAGAGCGGGGCGAGTTTTGCCCGCCTGAATATGAAATAAGCATCGTGAGAAAAAATGGCGAACTTCGCCAGGTGTATGCTTTTCGCAAAGAAATCATTTGGAATGGCGCAAGACAGTTTCAGGTAATATATAAAGACATCACTGACCGCAAGCGTGCGGAAGAGACTTTGAAGAAAAGTGAAAGACAATATCGGCTGTTGGCCGATAACATACATGACGTCATTTTCGTTATGGACATGAATCTGAATTATTCCTATCTCAGCCCTTCTGTAAAACTCCTGAGGGGATATGAACCGGAAGAGGCTATGAAACAAACACCGGCCCAGACAGTGACGCCATCCTCCTTGAACTTGGCCCTGGGTATCCTCTCTGAGGTCATGGAACTGGAAAAATCAGAACATAGAGATATTTATGTATCCCGGACATTTCAGGTGGAAATGAGTCGAAAAGACGGGACCACCGTTTGGACAGAGGTGAAGGCTTCTTTAATCAGAGACGAAAATCAGCGGGCAATCGGCATTATGGGCGTAACCCGCGACATCACAGATCGCAAGCAATCGGAAGACGAACTCCAAAAGACCCTTGGCCGCCTCAGAAAATCGATTGATACAACTATTGGCGTCCTGGTGTCCGCTGTAGAGTCCAGAGATCCCTATACGGCCGGTCATCAGTTACGTGTTGCGGATCTTGCCCGTGCCATCGCCACTGAGATGGGACTTCCTCAGGATAAAATAGATGGAATCCGCATGGCAGGTTCCATCCATGACATCGGGAAATTATCCATCCCAGTAGAGATATTGTCCAAACCTACCAAGCTGACAGATATTGAGTTTACCCTGATTAAAGGACATTCTAAAATTGGATACGAGATGCTGAAGGATGTGGAATCTCCGTGGCCGCTGGCACAGATTGTTTACCAGCACCATGAACGAATGAATGGCACCGGATACCCAAGAAATCTAAAAGGAGATGAGATTCTCATGGAGGCACGCATTATGACTGTTGCCGACGTCGTGGAAGCTATAGCTTCTCATCGTCCCTATCGTGCGGCATTGGGTGTTGAGATCGCTCTTGAAGAGATCGAGAAAAATAAGGGGGTTTTTTATGACGCTACTGTCGCCGATGCCTGTCTAAGATTATTTCGGGAGAAAGGCTATCAGTTTACATAAGATGGAGAAAACAATACCGTTAACTCAATGATTCGTTCGATATGAAGGCGAATACGAACAAGCAACGAAAGCGGAAATAAGCAAAGAAAAAACTTACAGAAAATTTAACAGTTTCGGGAAAAGTTCGTTGCGACTGTGAATGCCGATTGTACGAAAGATTTCTTTCTGGTGATCTTTTACGGTATGCGGAGAAATGAAAAGCTTATTGGCAATTTCACCAGTGGACTTGCCCATTGCAGATAAAAGAGCAATTTCCTGCTTTCTGGGAGTCAACTGATATTGTTTGAGTTTTTCCTTAACAAACCTGTCATCGTTGAGTGTTATTTTATATAATTTATCATCAGTCAACTTCCCTATGGTCGATTTGTGATTGGCAACTCCGGTTGCACAAATCATGAAGAAGGTTTCCTTTCCCATCTTAACAGGATGTATTTTAAACAGCACGTTTATAACCACTTGATTATTTATAATGACTTTACCGGGAATATTTACAGCAAATCCCTGTTTTTTTATATCATCAATTAACAATTTTCTTAGCTGGACTGAAATGAATCCGAGTTCTATGGATGTATGTCCGATTACCTTTTTACGCGGCAATCCCATCATTTTGAGGGCAGCTTTGTTGACCTCAACATAGGTGCCATCCTTAGCCCTACTGATGCAAAGGGGAAGTGGATCTTCCATGAAGCATTTAACGATTAAGTCTTTTATAGGCGTTTTTACACTTCGTTTATGATTTTTCATAACCAAAATAAATTCACCTTTAAAATTATTATATTATAAATTTCTAAAAACACAATCCCCTATTTGGGGGGATATTAAAGAGAAATGATACTAACTTTAATGAACAAAATATTTTCTAAAGTGAATATTAAATTATTTATAAAATACCCCCTTTCGTGGGATTGTTAAGTGTTATCTTTCTGTTATCATTATTAATCAAAAAGCGAAGTTCGACTATTAATTATTGGCCATAAAAGAGATATCAAACCAAGGGGTTGCGGTGTTATGTCAGTTAAAGTTCCTGATGATATACTCAAAGTGACAACAAAATGTCTTCACAAGTTCTCCTGTATTACTGAAGGTCAATGCGGCGAATTCAAGATGTGTGAAGTTGAACATATCAATGGCAATAACATTATATTCCTGAAAGATACACAACAAACACATTGTCCATATAGATTAAGCTACGGTTATGGTCAAATATGCACTTGCCCTACGCACTACGTCATAAAGTATATAAACAATAAATAATGAATGTTCACCAAAGCGAGAGGCTTTGGCGGGATCATCGAAAATATCATACTGAAGAGCAAAGCTAAAAAGCCAAAGGATGGATTGGGCTTGTTCCAAAGCGAACCATCGTAAATTAAATTGATCATAGATTACGAAAAGGAGGGCGTATGTTAAAGATTAAGACATATTTTTTTAAATATTTTGAGCAGATTGTGGTGCTGTTTATTCTGGTTGCTGTTGTTGTTTTGAATTATTTTATTGCCGAAAAGCTCGCCCTTCTGAATCTGTTCTATTTACCTGCGATTGTCGCAGGATTCGTACTTGGGCAAAGAAAAGCCCTGCTTACCAGTATTTTCAGCGTCATGGCGGTCACATTTTATGTCTTTCTGAACTATGACAATTTCAAGTCAGTCACCGGCGCCGTTTCATTATATGTAAATATCATTTCATGGGGCAGCTTCCTCATCCTGTGCGCAATTGTTGTCGGCCATCTGCATGAAAAAAACGAAAAACAAATCGTTCAGCTCAAAAACGCCTATATGGGTATACTGGAAATACTGTCAAAATACATCGAGTCTTCCGATAAATATACACAGGGCCATTCCGTGCGGGTTTCACATTATGCCACCGAAATAGCTGCGGCCATGAACCTGGAGCCTCAGGAGATTGAAAATATCAAAGTCGCGGCGCTGCTGCATGATATCGGCAAAGTCGATATCAGCACGGAACTTATCGGTAAAGCCGCTTCGCTCAGCAGCGAAGAAATGACTATGATGGCCAGCCATTCCGAGCGCGGAGCACGGATACTTTCTTCGGTGAGCAGTGTATTGAGCGAAGCTATTCCGCTTGTCTTGGCCCATCACCAGTATTTCGACCATGACGATCACAAAGGTTCCCTCACAGGGGAAGTCCAGTTGGGAGCGCACATTTTAGCGGTTGCCGACTCTTATGACGCCATGACTACCGACAGGCCCTATCGTTCGGGCATGCCGCCCTGGAAGGCTATGGAGGAACTGGAGCGGGGCACCGGCACACAGTTTAACCCGGAGGTTGTATCATACTTCAAAAAATTGCTTTTTCATCATGACGGCACCCATCAGATCCTGTCAGGAGATAAAGCATTCGCATTTGAATAGCGATGGCCGTAGTAACCTGCCATACTTGTAACATAGGGTACAAATATTCAGGAGACGTCAAAGCTTTTGGGACAGGTCAATTGCGGCTCATATTAAATTGACATACAAGAATGATTCCCCTGCATTTTAAACCATGAATAAGTAGTGTTTGAAGGCAAGAGTAACACCTCAAGCATTCTAAAAGGAATGAAGCGCCGGATGGAAGAAAAGAGAAGAGCGATAAGAATAAAGAATGAGGAGGAGGTTACCATAACAGTCGTTTCAGGAGGAGAAAATCTTCCGGAAAAAGAAATCAACGGCAACCATTTTAAGGATATATCCGTGTGCGGCGCCAAAATTCAGACCAATATTCTTTTGCCCGTAAATACTCTCCTTGAATTGGATTTCACAGCAAAAGATGCGCACCAACAGATAAAAATCCTGGGGAAAGTACAATGGAGTAAAGTCATCAATGAGAATGAGCCTTATGAGTTTGGTGTGGAATTCTACCCCAGCAGGGAAATGGAGAAACTTTATAATTACATCTCACGGCAACTAAAATCTAATAAACCTGAGTTTATCAAAAAATAAAGTTTCCCCAATTGATTCCGGTAATAAAAATAATTTACTTAATCCACATAGGCATTTCCGGGAGGTTTCGATATGAACGTAAAAGGCATCATTTTTCTTGTAGGAAAGAATGCTAGCGTTAAAGTTTTCGGCGAGGAACGCTGGAATTCTTTTATATCCAAACTTAAGGAAAAGGACAAATTTTTCAGCAATACAATTTGGGCCATTACTCCCGTTCCGATGGATAAATTCATCCTTTTTCTTGACGAGATGATAAAGGAATTTTTCGACAACGATATGATGCAGTACGCGACGTTCGGGAAGATAGCCGCTCAATTTGCCCTGTCGTCGGAAGGCCCATACGCAGCTTATCTGCTCAAAAAGGATATAAAGCTCTTCGTTGAATCGGTCCTGACTAAACTCTGGTCGACTTATTTTGACGAAGGGATAGTTATCACAAAATTCGAGAAAAATGTCGTTCATCTCAAAATTACCAGGCTTCAAATCAGACATTATTATTTCGAGAAACTCCTCATGGGTTACTTTCAGAAGGCCATTTAAATTTTCGGGAAGAAAACTGTTGTGAAACAGGTTAGGAGTATTTCATCGGGCAATGATGATATTTATTTTACATATGAATTAAAAGACTCCTGATTATCCGGTATAACGAAGGCCTTGTCTTCAGACCCGCAAAACAAGTAAGCCTGAAAGCTCGCACTACGAAAAATAAGTAGTTGTAGGGAACGGTTTCAAACCGTTCCTTGTCATTGCGGGTTCACGACTCGCGCAAATAACTTTTGGCTGGTTCGATCATTCTGACAAAACCAGTTATTTTGGTTCAATCTGCAAGATTGAACCAGCCTGAATCTCATAGAATCTTGCAAACACGGGATTGCTTCGTCTGCGGCTCAATGACGAGTTGTAGGGAACGGTTTCAAACCGTTCCTTGTCATTACGGGCTTACGACTCGCGCAGATAACTTTTGGCTGGTTCGGTCATTCTGACAAAACCAGTTTTTTGGTTCAATCTGCAAGATTGAACCAGCCTGAAGAGTTAGTATGATACACAAACCAGTAACTCTAGATCGCCGTTAAAAAGAAAAAAAAGGTTTTCAGCATAAATACTGAAAACCTTTTTTCTTTTTTTAACCTCGAGCCGATCGCAGCCCGCATCGTAAGCTCCGGCGCCAGTCTTTTTCGCGCTATTTCTTTTCGGCCTGCTCTCTTTGGAGGCGCTCCGCAATCTTCTGCTGGCGTTCCATCGCGTAGGTCATCACGGTTTCCACTGTTTTTTCAAGCGGAACCATCTTGCCGTCGAACTTCTTTTCGAGTGTAATCGCATCGAACTTGCACTTGGTGGTGCAAACGCCGCAGCCGAGACAGACATTCTGGTCTACAATAGTTACACCGCAGCCAAGGCAGCGCTCCGTTTCCTTCTTAAGCTGCTCCACGGTGAAGGTACGCCTCTGGTCATGGAAGCTGGCTTTGGCATCTGCCGGGGTTCGGTTCGGCTTCTGGCGGGGCGTATGGTCGTAATCGTCCACCACAACGTCGCCCTTGTCGAGCATCTTATAGACGCGGCGGTCGCGTCCGATGGTCAGGCTCTGACCCGGCCATACCTTGCGGTGCAAAGAAATCGCGGCCTGCTTGCCGGCGGCAATCGCGTCGATGGCGAATTTCGGGCCGGTGTAAACGTCGCCGCCCGCGAAAACGTCCGTTTCGCGCGTCTGATACGTCAGATCATCGGCCTTTACGGTGCCGTTGCCGTTTATATCCACGCTTAAGCCCACGAGCAGATCGCCCCATAAAATGGATTGCCCGATGGAAGTAAGAACACAATCGGCCTCAACGATAACGGTTTTTTTCTCATTATACTTCGGAGCAAACCTGCCATTTTTGTCAAACACGGCCGTGCATTTCTTGAATTCCACGCCTTTGACTTTGCCGTCCTCCACGATGATGCGCTTGGGTCCCCAGCCGTTTTTAATGGTGATGCCTTCCTCAAGGGCCTCCTCGATCTCGTCGGCGGAGGCCGGCATTTCTTTTTTGGATTCGAGGCAGTACATGGCAACTGTTGCAGCCTCCGTACGGACGGCGGCTCTTGCCACGTCTATCGCGACGTTGCCGCCGCCGATGACTAAAACCCTGCCGCTGATTCCCGCGGGTTCACCCAGATTGATTTTTCTGAGGAAATCCACGCCGGAGATAACGCCCTGCGCCCCCTCGCCTTCAGTCTCGCCTTCAATGCCGAGCTTCCGGCCGCCCTGCGCGCCGATGGCGACGTAGAAGCCTTCAAAGCCCTCTGTGCGTAATGCCGGAATCGTGACGTCCTTCCCTACCTCAATGCCGGTCTTGAACTTCACGCCCATTTGTTTGAGGATGTCGATCTCCGCTTCAATGACGTCCTTTTCCAGACGGAAGGAAGGAATGCCCAGTGTGAGCATGCCGCCGAGTTTATTTTCTTTCTCGAATACCGTAACATCGTAGCCGTCTATCCCCAGATAGTAGGCGCAGGATAGACCCGCCGGGCCGGAACCGATGATGGCGATCTTTTTGCCGTAGTTGTGCATCTTCTCCGGTATGAAGCGCGTCGCGGGATTAAGCTCCTGATCGGCGATGAACTTCTTGATCTCGTCGATGGCAATGGGCTGATCGATATCGCCTCTGGTGCATTCGAACTCGCAGCGGCGGTTGCAGATGCGTCCGCAGACAGCTGGCAGAGGGTTCTCCTTGCGGATGAGTTCCAGCGCCTCCTTGTACTTGCCAAGAGCGGCGAGTTTGATATAGCCCTGCACGGCGATGTGAGCGGGGCAGTTGACCTTGCAGGGCGCGGTGCCGGTGGGAACCACGTTGACCTTGCTGTCGCGGTAGTTCGGGTTCCACATATTCTCGCCCCATTCGTGGTCGTCGGGCAGGATAGTTTCCGGCTGTACAATAGGCGTTTTAGAGGCGATCTTCTGACCCAGTTTGACGGCGTTGGCGGGACAGTATTCCACGCACTGACCGCAGGCGACACACTTTTCGTCGTCAATCTTCGCCACGAAATTTGAGCGGGACATATTCGGTGTGTTGAAAAACTGCGACGTGCGCAAGCCGAAGCAGGAACAGCGGCAGCAGTTGCATATGCCAAAGATCTTTTCGGACCCGTCAACGTTGGTAATCTGATGCACCAGACCGTTGTCCTCAGCCTTTTTGAGAATATCGAGACACTCTTGATAAGTAATCATATGCGCCCTGCCGGAGCTTACGGCAAATTCGGCAATATCGCCAAGGGCGATGCACATGTCTTTTTCCAGATGGCCGCAGCCCTCGCTCATCAGACGGCGCGAAATGCGGCACGAGCAGTCGCCGACGGCAATCTTGTCGTATTTCGTGAGCCAGTGGGACAGTTGTTCGTAGGAGGCTGTTTTGGTCTCGGCGGGAATGGCCTGTTCAACAGGGATAACGTGCATGCCCAGGCCGCCGCCGCCCACGGGAATCATCGGTGTAGCCCCCTTGAGGGGTTGCAGTGATAATTGCTCGAACGCGCGGGCGATCTGCGGATATTTTTCCACCTGCTTGACATTCATCACCATGAATTCCATGACACCCGGCACGAAGATGGGCAGTGTGTATTCCAGTTCGCCATGCTCCCTTGTCGCTTCAACGACTCCTATGACGAGCAGCTCTTCTAAAATCCGCGTCGTTTCCTCAAGGGATTTGCCGCACTTTTGAGAAAGCATCAAAGGCGAGATCGGGACGCGGACATCCATGTTCAGCGCCACATCCGCATGTTCATCCGTTACCACGCATTCCAGCGCATAGTATTCCGGATCCTGTTGTGTAAATTCTTTTGGGGAACTTGCAATCTTTTGCGCAAGCGCCACGATTTTTTTTCTCGTTTCCATATTAATATGCTCCTTACTTTATTCCCGCCGGGCCTTGACCCGGTTATTTAAGCAATGCATCCACTTGTCAATTTCATCTCCAGTCCATCTCCGGACCCTTTCCGGTCCCTTTCCGGATTTGGTCGCAATTGGAAAAACGATAGCATTGGCTTTTGTCTTTTCGAATGTTCCTCTATTAGGATTTCGAAATACCGACATGGTCTTACCAATACGTAATTAGAATAACGCAATGAATTTGCACTGTCAATAAAAATATTGATTTACAAATATAATTATGATACAAATAATCAATGGTCGTGGTCAGACCTTAATACAGGATGTGATATTCTATGCAATTTGGCGTGATTGTTGCCCCCACTATTCGGGATATGTTTGTGGAAAAGATCGTAGAGATGATCCTTTCCGGAAAGCTTTCGATGGGCGAACGTTTACCTTCAGAACGGGAACTTGCCGGGCAGATGCGGG
Source organism: Smithella sp. (assembly GCA_052139735.1). Taxonomy (GTDB): domain Bacteria; phylum Desulfobacterota; class Syntrophia; order Syntrophales; family Smithellaceae; genus Smithella. The sequence goes on from JBKQWB010000096.1 coordinate 55,387, forward strand.
TATCTAAAACGGTTATCCACGACGGCCTGAAAAATCTGGAGCGCATGGGCTTTGTAAATGTAAACGGACGCCAGGGCACGTTTGTGTCAAATTACGCGGAAAAGGGCACATTCGAAACCCTGGCAACAATCCTCAAATTCCATGGGGGGCGGCTGGATCGCGAAACCACCCGATCGCTTTTGGAAATGCGCCTGGCCATTGAAGGACAGGCAATGCGGATTTTCTCAAAATCACACACGCAGGAGGATATTACAACGCTTCGGCGTATCATTGACAATATCCGGGAATACGTATCGAAGCAGGAGCACAAAAACCTGCCTGAAATGGCGCAGATGCTTTTTTACTTTCATCGTTTCATCTGCCTGCGCAGCGGCAATACATTCTTTCCCGTGCTGATGAACGCTTTTCGGGATATAGGCCTGCTTCTCTGGGAAACTTCCATTAAAATCCTGGGTGTCGAAAAAAGCATTGAACATTTAGAACTCTTCACGTCGCTTCTGGAAGAAGGCAGGGGCGAGGAAGCTGTGCAGGCCCTATCCGACATGTTCGATAACTGCCTGTCGCTTGCCTATGACGGCAAAACTTCAATCATATAATTTTGTCCCCGATATGTTACTGCGGTGGAATGAACCCGAATTTCCCCTCCCCTACACGATTTATTGATCATATAGTATTATCAACGAATAACCGGCATAATTGACCTTGAACTTGCGGATAGACCCGTGGTAAAAACAAACCTGTGAAAAAACACTTTAATCAAATATCTCTATAAGGAGGATAAATAATATGTCCAAAACAGTGCTGTCCCTTGCCCCTTTATCTGCCGAACTTGTGAAGTTGCTCATACAGCAAACGCCCGATGTGCCTGATTTCGAGGTCATCGCCGGTCATGAAATGTCGAATGAAGAAATCAAGAAAGCAATTTCCGGGGTTGATATGGTGCTGGGAGATTACACCTTCAGCAAAAAGATTACCGCGGAGATGGTATCCGCCGCGCCAAAGCTGAAATTCATCCAGCAGCCCAGCGTGGGCTACCAGCACATCGATGTGGAGGCGTGCACCGCAAAAGGAATCAAAGTGGCCAATACCGCGGGCGCAAATACGATCAGTGTAGCCGAATACACGATCGCCTCGGGGCTGTGTCTTCTTAAAAACATGTTCCATGCCCATACAAGCACCAAGTCGGGCGGATGGGAACAAATGAATATAAAGCCTGCGGAGCTTATGGCCAAGGTTTGGGGCATCGTCGGGTTTGGACGCATCGGCCAGGCGGTTGCCGAAAGGTTAAAACCATTCGGGTTGAGCAGGCTTTTATATTACGACACGTATCGTCCGGAGGCGGCCGTTGAAGCGCAGCTCGGTGTTGAATATGCCGATATGGCAACCATTCTGAGTCAGTCCGATATCATCAGTCTTCACGCGCCTCTTACGGATTCCACCCGCTTCATGATCAATGAAAATTCCATAAATTCCATGAAGCCCGGCGCCTATCTTATCAATGTCGCCCGGGCCGAACTTGTGGATGAAAAGGCTCTTGCCGCGGCGATTATGAGGGGTAAGATTGCCGGCGCGGGAATCGATGTCTTCTCCCAGGAACCGGTGCCCATGAATAATCCGCTGCTTGCCGTGGAAAGTGAAAAGCTGCTCTTATCGCCCCATGTAGCAGGCGTGACCAACGAATCGGCCGGGAGGGTCATCAATATGGCATCGGCAAACATCGCCCGGATACTCAAAGGGGAAAAGCCTGAATCACTGGTTAACTAAATCATTTCAAAAGAGGTTATTATGAACGGAGCCCAATATATTATTAAAGCGGCGGAGGATTCAAGAATAGAGGTATGCTTTGCCAACCCGGGAACGACCGAGCTTCCGCTTGCGGTTGCCCTCGATACAGTGGGAGGCATACGACCTGTTCTGTGTTTGTTTGAAGGTGTGTGTACCGGAGCTGCCGATGGTTACGCGAGGATGCTTCAAAAACCTGCCATGGTTTTGCTCCATCTCGGGCCGGGCCTGGCAAACGGGATAGCGAATCTGCATAATGCCAAAAGGGCGCACAGTAAAATTGTAACAGTGGTGGGCGAGCATTCCACATGGCACCGCGCATCCGACCCGCCCCTTACCATGAATATCGAGTCGCTGGCTCAGACTGTCTCCGGATGGCAGCGCACCTGCCGCTCAACCGATCATCCCGGTCAGGAAATGACAGACGCCATCGAGGCCGCGCAAAAAGGACAGATAGCAACCCTCATCGTCCCGTTTGATCTCCAGACAAACAATTACAGCCCCAGCGCCGTCATTCCTCCTTATAATCGGGTGAAACCATCCATAAGCGGGGACACCGTCAAGAAAGCGGCAGATTTGTTGAAAAGCGGCAAAAAGGCCGCCCTTTTTCTCGGCAGCAAATATATCGGGCGAAACGAACTGATGGCCGCCGCAAGGATAAAACAGGCCTGCGGCTGCGATCTCATCACAGACAATTTCCCGGCACGTATCGAGCGCGGCGCCGGACTGCCTGATGTAAGCCGCATACCCTACCTTCCGGAGCTGGCCATGGAAATGCTCTCCCGGTACGATACGTTTGTTTTTGCCGGGGCAAAGGAGCCTGTCGCTTTCTTCGGATATGAAGGCATTCCGGCAAATTATTTAAAAGACGAGCAGAAGAAGTTACACTTATCCACGCCTCATCAGGACCTGCTGGAAGTCCTGGAGATGCTCGCAGACGAACTCGGCGTGCCTGAAGTTTTGGATCCGGGCATGGTGACATCACTGAAAATACCCCAAATCCCCACGGGCGCTCTCAACCCGGCGAAGATTTGCCAGGCCATCGCGGCTCTGCAGCCCCAGGGAGCAATTATAGTTGATGAGGCTGTTACAACCAGCTTCATGTATTATCCGGTCACTGCGGGCGTTTTACCTTTCAGCCTGCTTACGCTCACGGGAGGGGCAATCGGCCAGGGCGCTCCATGCGCGACCGGCGCGGCCATCGCCTGCCCCGACAGGCCGGTGATCAACTTCCAGGCGGACGGCGCGGGCATGTACACGCTGCAGGCATTGTGGACTCAAGCCAGAGAAGGCCTGAATGTCACCACGCTCATCTGCTCCAACAGCAGCTATGACATACTGAAAATCGAGTATGGCAGGCTCAAAGTTACACCCGGCGAGTGCGCGTTGCGTCTGACTGACCTTTCCGGCATTGACTGGGTCAGCCTGGGTAAAGGAATGGGCGTGCCGTCCGTTAAAGTAACCACCGCCGATGAACTCTCAAAAGAGCTTGGTCGGGCGCTAAATGAGCCGGGCCCCCACCTTATCCAGATGATTATATAGCGCTTATATAGCATTGGTGCGGCCATTTTGCGATATGATTGGCACAAAACATAAATGACATCAGTTCCAAGGAGGAGGAAAAATGGAAAATAAATCACCCTGGTACTTAAAGCAGTCGCCTTTAGGTGCGGCGTATCAGCATTTTTCAAATGCTGCCAGCCGTGAAACTGTCCTTGATATGAAAACAAAAGAGCTTATTCGTTTGGCTGTCGCCTCGGTATTTCGATGCAAACATTGCACGGAACATCATATTAATGACGCGATAAATGCCGGCGCAACCAAAGCAGAAGTCGCGGAGGCAATACTTCTTTCATCGCTGCAGGCCGCCGGGACGCAGCTTAACTGGCACAAAGAATTTTTTGAAGAAAAATTAGCAGACGATGATATTGTTAAATAATTAAATATGGCCGGCAACTTATTGCCTGCCTTTGTCAGACCGCGTCTTTTGGCCTCGGCCGCGTAAGTTTGTTTTGAAAATCGATCGCGTCAAAATACGCGATGAAACAAAGAGAATGACTTGGCAGATATGTATAAATGATGCATATTAAGGCATCTAATTATGTGAAGTGAAATCATGAGAACAACTCTGAATATTGAAGACAGCCTGATCGATAAAGCATCCAGGATGACAGGGATTAAGAAAAAGACAGTTCTTGTTAAACTGGGTCTTGAAGCGCTGATCGCCAGAGAAAGCGCCCGGAGACTGGCGCGAATGGGTGGAACTCAAAAAAAGTTGAAGGCGATTCCGAGAAGAAGCTGACCCGGGAATCGGATTTTTGTTTCTTTCCCCCCGTTATCCCTATTTTTCATAATTCTGATTTTATGCTATAATTCAATCAGTAATATCTGACTTAACAATTGGTAAAAGTTTCCGGGGCATGTCACTTAAAAATAATTAAGCGTTACTCGATAGATATTTTTTAAAAAGGAGGATAAATAATGTTAAAAAAAATATGTATTGCGGTTGTTGTTTTATCTTTCGGATTTTCCTTATGCGCCGCGGCTGATTGGATGAAACTTCCGGCGCCTCAATTGGACGGCGGTAAAAATTTGATGCGTGTTTTTAAAGAAAGAAAATCAGAGAGAGCCTTTAGTTCGATTAAACTTCCTGTAAATGTGCTATCCAACATGCTCTGGGCCGCCTGCGGAATAAATCGGTCCAAAGACGGGAGACGTACCGCGCCCTCAGCAATGAACCGCCAGTCGATCGATGTTTACGTGGCTACCGCCGAGGGACTTTTCTTATATGAAGCCAAGGGGCACACTATAAAGCCAATCATCAATCAGGATATCCGCGCCCTTACCGGAAAACAGTCATTTGTCGCTGAAGCGCCGGTGACGTTGATTTATGTGGCCGATTTTAAAAAACTGGGAAACATAACGGATGAAGAAAAAATATTTTACTCGGCTGCGGACACGGGTTTTATAAGCGAAAATGTTTATCTGTTTTGCGCATCGGAAGGCTTGGCTACCGTTGTCAGAGGATCTATTGACAGGGAATCACTGGCAAAAGCCATGAAACTTGGCGATAATCAGAAAATTATTCTGGCTCAGACGGTGGGATATCCAAAAGAATAATAATTAAGAAGGGATGAAAAGGATTAAATATTTTTTATGGTGAGCGTATGTTTTAAACGGGCAGCGCATTGGAAAATTGCAAAGACGCGAGGAAGTATTAATATGAAAACAAAAATCATCTTATCATTGGCAGCAATGCTTTTGATGTTCGGCTTTGCGGTCTGCGGCAATCCGAGTACGGATACTCCTGCCAAGGCGGTTACATCATATGCAGGCGCAACGATATCCCAAACCTCACAGGAAACAAAGATACCCGACGAAAAAACATTTACAAAAACACAGCTCGCGAAATTCGACGGCAAGAATGGCAATGCCGCATATGTTGCTTATGAAGGCATTGTATATGATGTATCATCTAAATGGGCGGACGGAAAGCATCATGGTATTAAAGCGGACATAGACATAATATCACAACTGGATAACTGTTCTTTCCATGAAGATGGTTTTTTCAAAACTGTTTTTGTCAAATATAATTTTCCTAAGATTGGTGTTTTGTAAACTAATCAGGTTAATAACTCATGAAACATCCAAAAGGCTTTTCCTGTTGATTGCTTAAGCCGTCTTGAACAGAACTTGACCTTGCGATGAGTGACGAGGCTATTGGTGGCTTCCTGAAATTCTCATTTTTAAATTTATATTTTTATGTTAGGTTACAATCATTAATCGCTAAACAATTATTTTTATCAAAAGTATAATATTGTGATCTTGTGGCATTTAGGTTTTCATACAAGACAAGTATAAACATTGTCAAAGTGCACGAAAAGTTTGTTGCTAATATCCATATAAGTTACTTTTTTAATTCCAATAAATAAGGAGATTAATAAAAATGGATCTTCATGCCTACACAAAGACAGTATACGATCTTTTCTCGATCAACAAGAAATACGTTGTTCCTCGTTTTCAAAGAGAATATTCTTGGGGAGAAGATGAAGTCGCTGAGCTATGGCGAGATTTAACTTCGAACATTGTGATCAAAAATGACAGACTTGAGAATCAAGAATATTTTATCGGATCTCTTGTTCTTGTGGGGGAAGACAAATCAACCGAATTCAAAATAGTAGATGGGCAGCAGCGACTCACTACTATTACACTTCTTTTGTCTGCACTCGTAGACTCCTTTGTGGAAATAAAACGAGATGATTTAGCAAAAGGTCTCTATTCATTCATCGAAGGCCGCGATGTTTCAAATAAACAATTTTTTAAATTAGAAAATGAAAACCCGAAACCGTTTCTACAAAATTCCATCCAGAATTTTAAGAAGGTGTCAGCAACTCCAGGTTCCGAAGAAGAGTCAAATCTTCTGGCCTCATTCACTTTCTTCTCTAAAAGACTTCAAAAGAATTCTTTGACAAAGGAATTTGCCGTCTTTTGGAAAATATCCAAGTCGGACGACTTGACAAAGTACACTTCAATATTAGAGGCACTTCGTGACCAAGCGCTTACTTTTCTTAAAACTATTTATATAACCGTAGGCAACGAAGACGAAGCCTACACAATATTTGAGACATTAAACGCAAGGGGTATGAACTTATCTCCAGTCGATCTAATAAAGAATGAGATTTTCAAAGTCCTCGTAGATGAACACCCTGTCGATGCTGCTAAATTTAAATGGAAAAACCTGCACTCAACCCTTTCTGCCCGTGAGGAACGTATTGACATCGACATCTATGTCCGCCATTTTTGGCTTTCCAAATATGAATTTACGACTGAGGACAAGATATACAAATCATTTAAACGTAAGACTAATTCAGACAAAACTCTTATCAAGGAATTTCTTGATGACATTGTGCTTGAAGCCGACTATTACAAAAATATAACAATGCCTCTATTAACTGATTGGAAACAACAGGAGGAAAAAAGTATATTTGATTCTCTTGTTGCACTGAATATTTTCAAAGTCACGCAAGTCAGAACACTTTTTTTGGCTTTGATTGCCCAGCGAAATAAAAAATTACTAGATCTAACCACTCTAAGGGAATGTGCCACGACTCTGGAGAATTTTCATTTCCTATTCTCAGCCATTACTTCTTCAAGAGCCTCTGGCCTAGAAAGTAAATACTCCAAATATGCGCGTAGCTTGAGAGCGTGCAAAAACAATAACGAGTCTAAAGAGGTAATTAAGAACTTAAAAGACGACATTAAACAAAAAGTACCTGCTCTTGAAACTGTGCGTGAGGGTTTTAAAGCACTTGTATTTACAAACGCAGAGAACAGGCACAAAAAACTAATACAATTTTTTATTCCGGTGAAATCGGCCACGTGTTCCAGATGAAATCGGCCATTGATTCCGGTGGAAACAAGGCCAGTTGATCGGAGCGAAGCGACGCTGGTTTTGGTGGTCATCTTCTCACAACATGT
>JBKQWB010000097.1:0-4857 GCA_052139735.1 Smithella sp.
GCTTTTCGAGAAAATACCGCTTTTACAAGCGCTTACAGATGTTGATGTTATGGAAGAAAATACAGATACTAACAACCAACTGAATTTATTCGACTAACGTTGGGACAGTAGTGATAATTTATAATAACTCTTCTTCACCTCAAAGAGAAGTCATTGAAGCTATGACGATCGGCAATCAAAATAATATTCCCGCTAACGTGCGGGACAATTTTAATAAAACTGGCACCGCGCATCTTTTATCAATTAACGGTTTGCATATCGGAATAATTGCAGCTTCCGCTTTTTTCTTTGTTTTTCTTGTTTTAAAGTCATCGGAATATATGATGCTTAGATTTAATATCATCAAATTAGCGGCCGCCGCCGCATTCATGATGGTAATGATTTGTGCTTTGATTGCCGGAATGAGAATTCCAGTGCTGCGGTCGACTCTCATGGCGTTTGTCTTTTTGGTTGCCCTGCTTAATGGAAAACAAAGAGACATTTATAATATCCTGGCTATCGCGGCATTAACTATTCTGCTTGTTTCGCCGGAAGCTCTTTTTGACAGTTCATTTCAACTTTCTTTCGTTGCCGTTTTGGCGCTTATTTATATTATGCCCCGGTTGGGCGATCTTCACTTTAAAAAGGAATCAGGTCTTCCTTTATGGACACAACGTGTTATCCGGTATTCATATTTATCCGCACTTGTCTGCATCGCGGTAACGATCGGCACCCTGCCTTTGATTGTTTATTATTCCAACCGCGTCTCTTCCATAACAATTATTGCCAACCTGATTTCCGTCCCGCTTTTGGGAACACTGTCGCTGACTATATGCATGTTTTTTATCCTCTGCGCCTTCTTTTCGCCTATAATGGCCGGTTACTGTATTAAATTGGCTTCATTCTCTGTAGGAATATCAGTGAATATAATCAATAAATTAGCGGCGCTCCCCTGGTCTTCTTTCAGCGCTACGACACCGAACCTGCTGGAAATAGCCATCTTTTATTTATTCATCTTTCTTGCCATGCAATTTATTGATGCGAAGAGAAACAGGGAAACGCCTAAAGCATTTTCAACGCAACGTTTACAGATTTTAAAATATCTATTGATTTTTACGGTTTTATTTTTCATCGCGGATATAACTTATCTTGCGTTCAAAGATAAATTATCATCTGATTTAAAAGTTACAGTTATTGATGTAGGACAGGGAAGTTCCGCGCTGATACAGTTTCCCGGCGGAAAAACAATGATGATCGATGGCGGCGGCTTTGCGGATAGTTCTTTTGACGTCGGTAAATCCGTTCTCGCTCCATTTCTTTATCACCGGAGAATCAGCAAGATTGATATGGTCGCGCTAAGCCACCCTCATCCCGATCATTTGCTGGGATTGATTTACGTTATGAATAATTTTGCCGTCCGGCAGGTCTGGAGATCGAACTTGCCGATTGATTTAGAGGAGTTTCCGGAATGGGGAAAAGCGATCAAGCGTAATAATATCGATGTCTGTCCTGTTTCCAATCAATCTCCGGAAAGAATATTTAATGGTGTCAGGGTCAATGTTTTATGGCCGCCGGATTATCCCGTAAAAGATTTAAATAATCTTTCTTATGATGAAATCAATGATTCTTCCGTGGTTCTGAAAATAACTTACGGCAAGGTAAAATTTCTAATACCAGGCGATATTACATCCGATACCGAAATGCAGCTTATTAAATCCAAAGCCGATATTAAAAGCGATATTTTGGTAGTCCCTCATCACGGCTCCGTCTACTCCAGCAGCACCGAATTTATTAAAGCGGTCGGCTGCCGTTACGCAATAGTCAGCGCGGGAAAATCAAATATCTTTCATCATCCGCATCCATTGGTTCTTCAAAGATACAATGAGGCCGGTGTGCGTGTTTTCCGGACGGACCGCGACGGAGCGGTAACTTTTACGACGGACGGGAATAAATTATATATAGTACCCTTTGTCCAAAAAGATAATAACATGATAATCCGCTTCTTATTTAATCAGACTTAAACATGACTGCCGGCAATAAATACATTGACTTTACAATTTTTGAGCTCTATAATTTAAACATAAGTAAATCAAAGTAGTTATCGTAACCTTTCGTCGAATCTTGTTATCATGCTGGTGGATTTTATGTTTAAACCATTCAATGATCAATTTATAATTGGCCATGCTCCTGCGGGAATCGGAGTTAGTCTTAACTGACCTTAAGGAAAATTGCGCTATGAAAAGAAAAGCCGGAACAAAATCCATAGAAAAAAAGCAGGTTAAAGCGGTAAACAAGAGACTGTCGCCCTCCCGGAAATCTTCGCTTACAAAGAAAATTAAAGAAACGGGTAACAATAAATCCGAATCAAAAGGCTTGGCTGCTGTAAGAAAGCATACAGCCAGGCCACCCAACACGAAAGACATCACCAAACGCAAACAGGCAGGGCAGGCTCTTGCCGAAAGCGAGGAACGATATCGGACACTGTTCGAAAACGCTATCGAGGGCATTTTCCGAAGCACCATCGACGGGCGGGTCATTCTTGCCAATCCGGCCATGCTGCTTATGCTCGGGTACGATGCGAAAACCTTTGATGAGGACGTTGTAAGAAATGCCGGCTCTCAGATCTATGTAGATCACCGTGAACGCGAGCGTTTAATCGAGATCCTTATGCGGGACGGACGGGTCATGGGACAGGAGGTTCAGTTCAAACGCCTGGACGGGAGTCTGATATGGGTGCAGTTGAACATCGTTTTGATTCGGGACGGTCAGGGTAATCCTCTTTATTTAGAAGGGACATGTGTGGATATCACATACCGTAAAAGAGCGGATGAGGCGCTTCTCCGCTCTGAAGAGGGTTACAGATCGCTATTTGAACAAAGTGTCGATGGTATCATAATTATTGCTCAATCGCGTATCGTCATGGCTAATCATGCTTACTGCGTTATGCGCGGCCTTCCTCTTGAAAAAATAGTGGGTACGAACCCTCTTGACCTTCTTCATCCTGACGATCGGAAAATAGCCGAACAAAAAATGAAAGAGATGCGGTCCGGTGAGAAGTTCCCTGAAGACAGCATTTATCGCGGTATCCGGCTGGATGGTTCAATCGCATGGGTGGACTTGCGAAGCAAGCTCATCGAGTGGGAAGGAAAGCCCGCGTTTCAGACCATTATCCGCAATATCACCGATCGCAAACGGGCAGAGGAAGAATTGAAAAAGGCTTTGACATTCAACGAGGCCATTATCGACAGTATCCCTGGTATTGTTTACCTCTATGATGATACCGGCCGTCTGGTTCACTTTAACAAAAAAAGCGAAGAGGTAACAGGTTATTCCGGCGAAGAACTTCAGGGAAAGAACGCTCTGGACTTCTTCAATGGCCGGCAACCCGATACGTCAATTATCAAAAATGGCATAGCCGAGACGATGACGAAAGGGCATTCATCAGTCGAGGCCAGTATGATCACCAAAGACGGACGGTCGATTCCTATGATTTTCACCGGGGTCAAACTCGACATTGCCGGCCGCGATCATCTCCTCGGCATCGGTATTGATATTACAAATGCCAAGAGAGCTCAGGAAGCTCTGCGGGAGAGTGAAGAAAGATTCCGCATTCTTACTGAATCTTCCCCAACAGCCGTTTTGTTGTATCAAAATAATAAATGGGTATACGCGAATTCTGCCGCAACCCGTATCACGGGTTACACCAATCAGGAACTTCTGAGCATGAATTTCTGGGACATTGTCCACCCCGATTACAAACAACTGGTTCAGGAACGGGGACAAAGGCGTCAGAGAGCCGAAGCTGTAACAAGCCGCTATGAATTTAAAATTATTTCTAAAGACGGTACGGTCAAATGGGTTGATCTTTCGGGCGCAACCATTATCGTCGGCGGGAGCCCTGCAGGCATTATTTCGGTTATGGATATCACCGAACGTAAGAAAGCGGAAGAGGAACTGAAGGAAAGCGAGGAAAGATACAGGGCATTCTTCAACACGTCAAGAGACTGTGTTTTTATCAGTTCATTAGACGGGCGTTGGATCAACATGAATAATGCGGCAATTGATCTATTTGGCTATTCAAGCAGGGATGAACTAATGCGGGTAACTATCCCCAGTCTCTATGCAAACCCGGCCCAACGCACAAAGCTTTTAAACACCCTCATGGCGCGCGGTTACAGCAAGGATTACCCAGTTGATTTACTTAAGAAAGACGGTACGACAATACATGCGCTGATTACCTCGACGATTAAATATGACGATAACGGCAATGCTATGGGATTAATGGGAACGATTAAGGATATCACCGAGAGTATGCGCGCGGAAGAGGAAATCCGTAAGCTGGCTTCGATTGTTCAATTCAGCAGTGAGATGGTGAACCTGTTCACACTCGACGGAAAAATGATCTTTCTCAATAATGCAGGAAGCAAAATATTGGGAATCGATCCGGACAAAGCAGGCGATTACTTCATCAGAGATGTCGTTCCTGAACCGTTTCTTTCAAAAGTCCGGCGGGAAATTTTCCCCGCGGTATTGGCACGCAACAATTGGGAAGGTGATTTGCAGTATCGTAACATTCATACAGGCCACTTGACATATGTTCATATGTTAGCATTCACCATTCAGGATACCCCTTCGGGCACACCTCTCTATATTGCCAATATTTCGCGTGATATCACAGAACGAAAAAAGGCGGAGGATGAAATCCGTCGCCTCAACGAATCCCTTGAGCAGCGTGTGCTCGAACGCACCACCGAATTGGAAGCTTTTTCGTATTCAGTCTCTCACGATCTGCGAGCCCCCTTAAGAGCGATTGACGGATTCAGCCAGGCGCTTCTGGAAGACTACGAAAACAAGCTCGACGCGCAGGGCAGGGATTAT
>JBKQWB010000098.1:0-31123 GCA_052139735.1 Smithella sp.
GATGATAATAACACCAAGCCGAATTCGCCGGGTAGTCCGATTTGTATCGGGAATGACATGACAAGTTTGACGATCAACAGGAACGTGCATTTTCGCTTCCATGTCTGAATGGCTTACAAAAATGCAATTCAGATATTTTAGTATGAAAAATCGTAAATCTGCGAAACTTGTTCTTATGAAATATTTGTGAAGCTATTTTAATTCTTAGAGATGTACTTTCATAAACAAATTTATTTTTCTTGTCAATAAATATCTGCCATAAAAATCTTAATCAATAATATATTGAACAACTTCAATTATGAAAAATTGCTTACTCGTACTAAGAAAAATTGTCAATCCCTCGAAAGAGGGATTTTTGAATTTTTTTTACTTCATTAGAGATGATTCATTTAGTTATTATTTTTATTTTGAAATACTCTAAAAAAAGCGCCATATTTCCATTCAGAATAATTGAAAAATATCTTTATTCACGACAGCAAATAAAACATCACTATTTAAGGAGAAATAAATGAATCTACCAGAAGAAAAGATTAGCCGCATTGATCGCCCTGAAGTTCCTGAAACATTTGTTGATTCCCTTGGGTTTTTTACCGTTGATGGCCCTATTGTACGTATAGAACTGTGCGTTACCCGCATGGACGCACCGAAACCGCCCAATCCACCCACTGCCAAGAGATACCCTGTTTGCCGTTTAGTCTTGACTCCCGATGTTATTATTACATTATCTAATCAACTGAACAATATCATGAGTCATCTTGAAAAAGTCGGGTTGATTATCAAAAAGGATGGGAAACCGCCCGAAGCTAAACCTGAAGCTAAACTGGAAGCTAAAGAGGACACCAAGCTTGTTTCTTAGGGCGTTACCTCAAGGCCGTTATATATAGTCAGAAAGAAGTTGCAAATTATTATAAATTTGCAACTTCTTTTTAAATGTCCACCTCCGTCACTTACATCTTGCCAGTGGGTAAGACTAAAACATCGTTTACACTCTCCACATTTTTAATCTCGCGGATTAATGGATTATCAGGTAGTTACCAGTTTGGAATTCAACCGTTTTAACCGGTGCAGCAGCGATTTTTTTTCATCTTCCGAAAACATATTATCCTGATTAAGCGCTTTATCGACCAGTATTTTCGCATGGGAATAATCCTGGACGCGATGCTCCAGCCATTTAGCAAGTTCCGAAACAGCGTAAAAATCAGAAGGGGTACATGCGGCCAGTTCCTGCCATATTTGTGCGGCTTCATTCAATCTGCCGGTTCTCTTGAATAACTGAGCCAGTTTCTTTTTCGACTGCACGGAGAAATCCGTGCGGATGTTCTCCTTAAAGATGTCCAGTATCTTTTCGACACCCTGCGTGTTGGAACGCTTAAATAGAAGACGGGCGGCGGCCAGGTAATCATCTGATTTTACGTATTGGTCCATGGCTTGTGCGTTCATGATCTCAACCAAATGCGCGGTGAGTACCGCCATGGAAATAACATCCAGACGGTTGTGCTCAAAGATGTCGACAAGCAACAGCGGATCGCGTCTGCGCAGCCAGTCGAAATAACGTTGCGGAATTTCCCAACCGGGAATGTCGCCTTCGCGCTGTATGCCAAGGATATCCGCCTCCAGAGTGACCAGGCGGCAGTTTTCCAGGCGATGTCCCAGAATGCGACGCGATGGATGCAGCAAATCCAGATGCGGAAGACTGGCAAGATCGCTTTGCATCCGGTTTAAAATAAAGCGGGATGAGAGCAGATTAATATCAAAGGCTTTGCCGTTGAAGGTTACTAGAAATTTTTTCCCCTCGGCAATCTCCTGGAGATAAGCAAGCGCTGCCGCTTCTTCGCTAAAGTCGCGCGCCAGAATTTGACGGACATGAAAGTGTCCTTCTTCAAACCATCCCAGGCCGATCAAAAAAGCCATCGTTCCGGTGCCGCCGGCCAGACCCGTTGTTTCCGTATCGAGAAACAGGCCGTCCGAAGAACAATATTCACTAATAACGGGATTGTTGGCGAGCATCGCCGCCGCACCCATATTAAAATCAAACGCTTCACGAATGTTGCGATAACCGTGACGGCTGGTGCCGCGCACGACATCGCTTGACAGAAAGAATCGGCCGTGTTTATTTTCAATTTCTTCACCGGAAAGCATTTCGATGAGTCCTCGATTGCCGCGGGCCAGCGCCTCAGAGGCTGTAGTTTTGTTGCAAACATTAGAACGTGACACAACCGTTTCAATACGACGGCGTAAATCATCGAGCTGCCCTTGTCTTTGGGATGATGGATTCATATGCTGTGCCTTATCCATCCCGCAATTTTCAGCAGTGGGTTTTATAATATTTTCACCGGTCAGGCGTTTTAATTTATCAATCGATTTCATAAGATTTTAATGATCCGGATTTTTATCCACATCTATGTCAGACTTTCTTGTCTATTTCCCCAGAATCAGTTCCACGATCTTCGGAACAATTTCCTTGGCGGTTTTACCCACTTCCAGTGTCGGTCCCACACAGGACGGACAGCCATATGCGCACGGACATTTTTCGATAAGGCTCATGGCGGCCGAAAGTAGATTGGCATGTTCCCGATAGAGCAATTCTGAAAAGCCGATGCCGCCAGGGTAGGAATCAAAAATAAAAATGGTCGGGTCAAACTCGTCAATGCGCGCGATAGCTTTGTTATCCGAAATCTTGGTTTCTCTGTCATTAAACGACGTGATAACTCGCCCTGCTTTGCCCTGACTGATAAACCATTCACCGCTTTTATCCCCTAACGACCGGTCAATGTCATGCGTGTCCGCCATGAGAAACAAGGCTGACAAATGCTGCAGCGTATAGGCCAGCGCTGAAAGACCGTCAATAATTTCCGCCGCGGTGAAATTGAGTTCCCGCAGGCGATTACGTGGAA
The DNA here is from genome assembly GCA_052139735.1 of Smithella sp. Lineage (GTDB taxonomy): Bacteria > Desulfobacterota > Syntrophia > Syntrophales > Smithellaceae > Smithella. Next base: position 2,895 of record JBKQWB010000098.1, read on the forward strand.
TGGTAAACCAGTAACTCGTTGTGTGCATATCTTTTTCCGGCAGACTTACATCGCCGTAGCCAAGATTCTCTGAGGTATAGAATTTTATTTTTTTATATCCTACCACCTTGCGCACGACTTGTACTTCGCCATGCTCCACTATGGCTCCGGCATCCTGATGATTTTCAAAAGAGTCGATTACGCGCACGTTTGTATAGGTCATGGCGTCGGTGTAATAGTCCGTATCGACCTTGTGCACATAAGCTTTCTTTCTTTCCAGATCGAGCTTGTCAACATGATACTGCTCGGATGCGAGCATATAAATGGCTTCATCGTGCACGGCGGTAAAGGCGCTGTCCCAATCGACTTCGGCAATGACCTTATGGTTGCCCGTGTCGGTGGTATCGACCACCACGACATTTTCGGGATTAATCGCACGGAGACTTACTTCGTCGGCCGGGTAACTTTCCGCTGCCCAGTGCCAACGGTCATTGCTTTGGTGCAGGACGCCTTTTTCCTCCAGATACATCAGAAATTCTTCGAGATTCTCGCCGCCGAATTTTTCCCCTTTTTCAAAAGGCAGTTCAAAAGCCGCGCTTTTAATGTGATGCAGCAGGATCAGCAGATTGTCGGGATTGATGCGGCAGTGCTCCGGGGATAGCGCAAAGAAGTAATCGGGGTTTTCCATGATGAATTGATCCAGCGGATTACTCCGCGCAATAAGGATTGCCAAAGAGTGCCCTGAACGCCTGCCCGCGCGTCCGGCCTGCTGCCAGGTGCTGGCAATTGAACCGGGATAGCCAGCCATGATGCAGGCTTCCAGATTGCCGATATCAATGCCCAATTCCAGAGCATTGGTGCTGATCACGCCCATCACTTCACGCGAGCGCAAGCCGCTTTCTATTTCGCGGCGCAGATTCGGAAGATAGCCTCCGCGATAACCGGTCACAAAATGATCGTCAATCGGCTTTGTTTTGACAAATTTATCTTTCAGGTACTTGGTTAGCACTTCCACATTCAGGCGGCTGGTGGCAAAAACAATGGTTTGAATATTGTTGTCGATCAAGTCCGAAGCTATTTTGCGCGCAGGTGTCAGAGCGCTCTGGCGAATGCCCAATTCGCGGTTGACGATAGGCGGATTGTAAAGAACAAATGTTTTGGCTGCGGTGGGTGCGCCACTCTTATCCAAGAGCGCCACCGGCCGCTCCAGTATTTTTTCGGCATGTTCGCGCGGATTGGCAACAGTGGCCGAGCAGCACACAAACACGGGATCGGCGCCGTAAAAACGGCAGATCCGCACGAGTCTGCGGATGACGTTGGCAAAATGCGACCCGAAGATTCCGCGGTAAATATGCAGTTCATCGATTACAATGTATTTTAAATTCATAAAGAGCTTTTGCCACTTGGTATGATGCGGCAAAATGCCGGCGTGCAGCATATCGGGGTTAGTTACCACAATATGTCCCTGCCTGCGGATAGCCTGACGCGCGTCGTCGGGTGTGTCGCCGTCATAGGTGAAGGTTTTGATATCGGCTTGAAGGCCGGTGATAAGACTGTGGACTTCATGCATCTGATCCTGGGCAAGCGCTTTGGTGGGGAAAAGATACAGGGCGCGTGTTTGGGGTTCATCCAGAATGCTTTGCAGCACAGGCAGATTATAACACAGGGTCTTGCCGCTGGCCGTGGGCGTCACCAGGACAACATCCTTGCCGTTGCGGATGAAGCGCACCGCCTGCGCCTGATGCCTGTATAGCTTATTCATTCCACGTTTTTGCAAAACCGAAAGCAGCCGGGGATTCACCCATGAGGGGTAATCTTCCCAATCGCCTGCCTTTTCGGGAATTTCAACGACCGCGGCCGCGTTTTTATTGAAACTGTTATTTTTTTTTAAGCGTGCGATCCACTCATCTAATGTCAGCTTAGCCATAATTTCGATCTCATGTAAGGCGGTAGCCCTTCCCGCGAAACAACCTCAGGCAGGCATCAGATACAGCATCATCATAAAGAATCCCCCTGTTTTTCTCAATTTCTTCAATGGCCGCGTCAAGACCCAATGACGCCCGGTAAGGACGCTGTGAAGACATGGCATCCACAACGTCGGCAACAGCAAGAACGCGGGCTTCTATGAGAATTTTATCCCCTTTCAGTTTTCTGGGATAGCCGGAGCCATCCATTCGTTCGTGGTGTTGATAAATTATTTCCGCCAACGGCCAGGGTAATTTCACATCTTTAAACATCTCATACCCGCACCGCGCGTGTTCTTTAACCTTTGAATATTCTTTGCCTGTGAGCTTTGAAGGCTTGATCAATATCTCCACCGGTATGGATAAATTACCGATATCATGAATGGTGCTGGCTATGTTTATTCCTTCAATGATGTCCTGGGCCAATCCCATCTCCTGAGCGATGGCGCAGGCCACATTCGCGGATCGCTGCTGATGACCGGCAGTATAGGGGTCTCTCATCTCTAAAGCTGTTACCAGAATATTAACGGTAACGCCAAACGATTTCGTCAATCTTTCATACCGGTCCGCCAATAGACGGTACATTTCTTCGCTTTTTTCCAGTCTTTTTTCCACTGTCTTGTGTTTCCCGGCAGGAGTGGATGGTTTCTTTTTTTCCATAATGTACGACCTCTTGTGTTGTGATCTGTATATCTTCAAAAGAGTTTAACATAACGGTGTTAGTATAATTTTTCTATTTCTTTTGAATAATATTTCAGAGCCGCGTTACGCTTAAGCTTCATGGTCTGGGTAACTAATCCGTTTTCCATACTGAAATCTTCACTGACAAATATATATTGCTGAGGTATCTCATATCCTCCATATGTTTTTTTCAAATGCCGTTTAATCTCGTCGGATAAAAAATCCTGAATATTTTTATTATTTACGACTTCCCCAGGAGAGCCTTGCGCCCATTTGGCGATTCGATCATCCTTTTTCATCGTTTCAAAATCCGGAACTATTACCGCAATGTTGTATTCTCTGCTATCGCCCCAGACAAAGGCATTGGCAATATTGTGAACCAGTTTAATGTCGGTTTCTATGGATTCAGGGTGAACGTATTTACCGTTGGAAAGTTTGTATTCATCTTTAAATCTGCCCGTAATATAGAGAAATCCGTCAGCGGTCAGGCGGCCCTGATCGCCGGTGCGTATTCCGGGAAATCCTTTCCAATTATCTTTCATCATAATTTCCGCGGTCTGCTGAGGCTTATTGTGATATCCCATCATCACATTGGCTCCGTAAACAATAATTTCCCCATCATCGCTATCGTCTCCAGTTCGAGACTTGTCAATGATTACATGCATATTCTCCACACATTTGCCGACGGATCCGTATCTGTTTCCCAGAAGCGGAGAATTCATGGTAATTGCGGGTGCTGTTTCAGTTAACCCGTATGCGTCATAAGTGGGTATACCAAGATCGGCAAAGAACATTGCTATTTCAGGATTCATTACAGCGCTTGCTGTAAGAACGCCTGAAAGCCGGCCACCGAATCTTTCCCTGATTTTTGAAAACACGATTTTATCAAGTATTTTCAATTTCAAGGATTTATTCGCCTTACCCCTGCATTTTGCCGCTTCTCTGCACGTCATATCAAACAGCATTTTCTTGATTCCGCCCTCTTCATGCATTTTCGCCTGAATTCCGTCGTAAATTTTATTAAAAACCTTTGGAACCGCTATGAGATAAGTAGGCCTGACCTTGAAAAAATCCTCACCCAGCGTGTTGACTGACTCCATTAGCGCGATAGCTCCGCCGAACTGCATGAAATTGTGCAATTCCCCGCTAAGCCCGTAACTGTGCGCCCAGGGAAGTATAGCCAAAGAAACTGAATTTTCATTAAGATCGGGAAATATGTGATATCCGCCCTGCGAGCAGGCCGACAGGCTGCCGTGAGAAAGAAGAACTCCCTTAGGTTCTCCGGTAGTTCCTGACGTATAGATCAATTCCGCAGGCTCCCACCAATGAGGCTTATAGGATTTAACCGGATTTTTAGCTCCGGCATCTTCGAGCGACTTAAGGCTATTTTTACCTTCTCCGTAGATGATGAATATTTCCTGCAAACTTTCTATTTCATTTTTAAAATGCTGTATCTGTTGGAAGATTTTTTCGTCCTTAACAAAAAGATATTTTATCCGGCTGTCTTTTATGATGTATTGCCAGGTATTTAGTAATTCTTTTTCGTACATGGGCACAAAGATCGCGCCCAGTCCGTGTGCCGCGTTTTCCAATACGTACCAGTCGACAGAGTTGCCGATGATAACTCCGACTGCATCACCCTTATTTATGCCCAGTTGGTTAATACCGCTTCTGGCATTATTTATTCTTTGAGCAAGAAATTTGTATGTTATCCATTCGTACTGTCTGGTTTGAATATTTTTTGTTCCAATAGCGTTTCGATCACCCCATTTAGCCGCCGTATCTTCAAATAAATCTACGAGATTTCGCGGGTGTTTGTAATATTTATCCAGTTCTTTGATTTGTTTTTCGGTGTATTTTATCATAATCCCTCGCTTTCAATCTTTTTTCGCATCCGTCATGCAATGACTTTTTTATTATAACATATATCCGGCAAATTACATCAAATTGAATTTATATTTTGATGCATAACAGCTTAGAAACATAACTTTCAGAAAGTTCAATCATTTTGCCGCGTCTTTTCCGGCCTGTTGCCCGAATAAAATTCATTTAAGCAGCCATTGAAAGAGTTTTGGTTAATAAATATTGGCGAAGTGTAAGATAAGCGATTACAAGTGTTTGAGCCGAAGGCGAGTTTTGTAATCGCCTGACGCGAGCCTTATATTTATCCAAAACACTTTCTGGCAGCCAAATGGATGTCTGGGCAATGGACCGTTTTTGACTCGATCTAACTTGAGGATTTATCGTTTGAAGACTTAATTTCTTCTTCAGATATCTGCTTGCGCAGCAGATTCTTATTTACCTTTTGCATTGCTGTAAGGGGTATCGTATCAACTATCCGAACAATCTTCGGCACGGCATATTTTGCCACTTTTGATTTTAAATAATTAATAATAATCTCTTCCGTAATGGACTGCTCATATCCTCTTTTCGGCTCGATAAACACACAAACCCGTTCACTGCCCTGCCTCTCGGGATCAGGAATGCCTATTGTCGCAACTCTTTCGACACCGGGATAATCATGCAGGATATCATCAATCTCTCTGGAATATACTTTAAACCCTGAAACAATGATCATATCCTTAGTTCGATCAATAATATAGAAATAACCATCTTCATCAACCCTTACAACATCGCCTGTACGGACATAGCCTTGATCATCCAGACCGCTTCCTGCCTCAGGCCAGTACCCCGACATTCTCTGCGAACCCCGCAGGCACATCTCCCCTGTCCTGCCGTTGAGAATCTCATCCCATGAAAGAACAGCTCCTGTATCCACATCCACGATTTTTATTTCAGTATCAGGCATCGGGATGCCTATAGTTCCTCTTTTTTCCAGCTTTGTCTTTGAGGTTTTCCCGGCGCTTGACCTGGATAAAAAGCCCATGCTCTTGCCCAATAGATATCCGACATTTTTACTGCCTATAGCGTTTAATAAGGCACGGATGACGGCAGCCACACCGGGCAATTGAAGAAATTTGTTGTTAATTTTAACGGCGGTTCTACCGCCAAATATACGGAGCATCAATGAAGGATTCAGATGTGTGACCGGTGACATTTCAGAAAGACCGTATCCTTCCATTATGCCGCCTCCCCCGCCTTTTTTTTCAAATTCCTCCTGAACGGACCGCGACAGCGGGGCGGAACCGGAAATGCCTAGAATATTAACATCCTTCAATTCCTGCTGCGATAATTTAAGGAATTGAGTTGGAACCCCTATTTGTATAAATGGATGATATTCTTTTATCATTCTTACCATGCCCGCCGTATCCCTGGCATCCGGTATCAGTATCTGATTAAAGCCCTCAAGGGTCATGCAATGCATGGTGCTATGTCCATACGAATGAAAGAGGGGCAATCCCATTAATACAGTAAGAACGCCCTTTACTAACAGGTGCGCGCACCCGAATGAATTTGCGTTTTGTATGGCGTTTGCATACACATTGCGGTGTGTCAACATGCACCCTTTTGGAAGTCCTGTTGTGCCGCCGGTGAAAAGGATCAATTCCAAATCTTTCTCAACATCGAAGGCAATATCAGGAAGATTGGGAGAGGTTTTAGAAATCAGTTCCGCCCACCATACGGCATCTTGTATTCCAAGCGGCTCATAGCTTTGCGGTTTATTAAGCGAATAATCAGCTAATTTTGACACGATTATATGTTTTAACGCAATATTCTGTATTATATTTTCAACGACGTTTAAATATTCATCCAGACATATCAGCGCGTGGGGTGACCCTTCTTTGAATTTATGCTGAAGGTGCTCAGCCGGTTCCAGAGAACTGCCGGGAATATGCACCAGGCCGGCTCTTGAAATAGCATAATCCGCAATAATAAACTGGATTGAAGTCGGCAGAAGCGTAGCGACCCGATCGCCTTTTTTAAGTCCCATACTACACAGCGCCGTAGCCAGACGATCAACATGATCCTTAACATCCGGATACGTCATCATATAATCCATTTGAATAAGACCCTGATTCTCATACGTCCGGGCTGTCTTGTATAGAATGTCGTATGCCGGTTGATCGGGATAGGGTTTAAATGTTTCAGGTATTCCTAAGACGCTGTATTCTTTGAACCATGGCAAATCTGCTCCAGTCATACAATCCCCTCTCCCTTTCCAATTCGAAGGCAAGTGAAAACACCTTCGCCTGCGGCAAGGCAAGTGATCCAATACTAAGTAATGTTTGTTCCTTTAGAATCTTTGATTCATTTATTTTGCCGGGATGAATTCGGAGGAAACCGCTCCCGCTTGTTATTTTTCTAAAACCCGATTCCTGTTAATTCATTCAATATTAATTCCGCTGTAAAAATACCGGCAGCAATTCCGGGACTGTTTTTTGTCGCGGATACATTATAAAGATTCGGAGGGCAATCTTTCTCATCAATCGCCCCTTTAAGAAGCTCTTTTACCGTTAGTCTTCGTCCGTAGGCATTTCCCGCTTCTCCATCCGTATCCTTCTGTATATCCATTGAAGAAATGGTTTCAGCAAAGAGCAGCTTTGATTTAATTCCCGGGAAAACATTCATTTCAAGAATATCCACTATATCACCGGCAAGTTTTTTCTTGAATTTTTCGATGGCCTCCGCCCCCTCTTTATAAATCATCTTTTCCTGCTGATAATTTCCGGGACAATAGACAACCAGGGCATCATTTTCGTTATCCCCTCTTTTGCCGTACCCGTTGGCTGATGGCGATCCTATGAAGAGCATTTTCGGCAGCGCGGTAATATCCGGATTATTATAATCCACCTCATTGCCGTCCTGCCACCAGTAATTACGGCCTTTCATATCGGCAATATTTTGCAACCCCTCTTTAATTCCTATGCAACATGTCGGAATGCTATGCGATGGCGTATAGTCAAAATATTCCGCCCGCCTCCCCAGAAGTGAATACGTTAATCTTGGAGAGATATCGCTGAACACAAAATCGCATTCATAAAAGGAACCGTCTTCGCATATAACCCTGGTTACAAGGTTGCCCTGTGTCTCCAGAGAAATAACTTTTTTCCCCGTTTCTACGGAACCGCCGGCTTTCTTTATCACGGACGACAGCGAATCAAAAAAGTGTGAAAAACCTTTTTGGGGATACCATGCGCCCATGTGATAATTTCCTGTTCCGACAATGTATGCAATCGCGGACATTTCTGATTCGTTTTCAGCGAATATTCCACCGTGACCGTAAAGAATGCGTCTGAGTAGATTATTGATACGGAATTCATCGAAAAACTCTTTAACAGACATCGTTAAACAGCGACCGATCTTCAGTTTCATGGTCATCGGTATTTTGCTGGTTGCCAGAAATTTTGTCGCCAGTAAAAATCTGCCTTCCGTGGAAGAATTCTCTTTAAAAAAAGATTTATACGTATCATAAATAGAGATCATTTCATTAAAAAGCGTATCCAGAGAATCACCCTCCTCCGGAAACATGGCCTTTAGATCTCTGCGAAAATTTTCCAATCCCAGGGGAACTTTGAAATTCGCAAAACAATAATTACTCTTCTCATTTTTGCAGCCGATGAAAAACCTTTCAAAACCATCAGGTTTCATCGGTATAAAGGGATCTGTTCCTTTGATATCCAGGAACTTTAAAAAACGGTCTCCAAGATTACCATCTCCGAATTCCCATACGTACTGCGGTCCCATTGAATAGGTCATCTCCCCAAAGGTCAGGCATCTGCCGTGCCCCCCTATAAGTTCTTTATTCATTTCCAGGACACTTACCTTGTGACCCGCTTTGGCAAAAAGAGCCCCTGAGGCCATCCCGCCAATCCCGCTGCCGATAACGGCAATATCCTTTGGCGTTTTGTCCCAAACAGGTTGACCCTTTATTTTAAAAAAGGGAAGTGATAGTTGATCGCTGATCTCTTTGAGGCCCGCTTCTGATCGTTTTTTTGATATTTCTATGATTTCATTGAAGTTCATGGTATTCCTTTATCACCAAAGAATGAAAATAAACTATAACAAGCGTATGTTTCTTTTTAAAAGTTTCTGTCAATAATATGAACAACCGGATTTTCTTTGCTAATTTATTTGATAAGAGTTGCTTTCTTACAATTTACATATAGGAAAGTTATGTTTGGTTGTCAATTATTTAAAATATATCAATCAAAATACAAGAACCCCGCTCTTATATTAAGTCGCGGGGTTCTTATAATCAATCAATGGTACTCTTTTTTGTAAGGTTCAATGGTTATTTAGGAGCAGCGTTTTTAACTTTTCGTTCTCCTACCTTCCATGCTCTTCACCTTTGCCTTCATGTCCTCGATTCGGTTGTTGTCTCTGTTGTCTTTGAACTTGTTGATGTTTCTGAACTTCAGGTCTTTGTTGGTGCATCGTTTGTCCTGGTTGTCTAAATCCCTGTTTTTGTGGCTGCGGTTTAGGTGTATAACCCTGAACGCCCCAATTTTTTTGATTGCCCCAGGATCGATTACTCTGCCAGGTTTTCCAGTTATGTTGAAGTTGCGCATGAGGAATCGGTTGATAATTCCAACTGTGACCCTGCCACATATGATTTTGATAATTTCCTCTCCAATGTGGGTCTACGTGAGAATAAAATCTTGGAACTCTGTTGAAATAAGCCCAGCCGCGATCATAATACGGTGAACGATACCAACGCCCTTCCCACGGACGCCACCAGAAACCATTCCAGAAAAAAATGTCTACACTGGCATCGGGAGCAACGTAAACACCATCGGTATCCGGCAATACGACTACAGGCGGCGGTGCTGCAAATGTAACAGGCGGCGGCAATGGAATGCCAATTCCAATACTCACATCTACCCCTGCCATCGTCATGACAGGAAATACACTTACTAACGCTAAAACGATTGTTCCAAAAAGCAACCTTTTCATTGTGTTCCCTCCTTGCTGCGATTTTTAATGCCACACAGGCAGTATATTTTGACTTGTTTATTGACCATGTTTTTCATCGTAGATTTGCTTGCTTGCGGCATTTTCCTGCTGATTTAATGTCTTTTTTTCCTGTTTGGTAATATGTCCGCCGTTTTGAGAGGCCATGTCCCGCTCTTCTTGCCGGATTTGATGATCTTCTTTGTGTAATTGTCTGGCTTGTTGCTTATTGAGTTGCCCGTTTTTTACACCCTGATTAATCCGGCGATTTTGATTTTTCAATCGCTTATTGACCTCGGCACGGCGCGGATGATTTTTCTGCCATTGTGTCTCAGCCCAGGCAGCAGGAAAGCTTGCCAGGAAAAAGAAAGCAACGAGTATAGCGATTCCTATCATTCTCATATAATGTTTCATAATCATTTCTCCTTTTGTTAAATTTTATATTTCGCGATAAACAGGTGTCGGACATCATATCGGCACCTACTTCCCTCATTTATAAAATGTTTTTGCAACAAATGTGCCATGTGATACGTTTTAAATAATGCTTAACATATCATAACTTAGAAGATTATGGAAAATTATTATCCTCTTTCAGTTGAGGAATTATTTCCCAACCGGATGAGGATTTATTCCTCATTAATAATTAAAATAATTATCATTTAAAAGTTGCATAGGCAAAGGTAATATTTGCTTTTTTAGATAACACTATTTTCTTGCAAGAATTTATCCACATTTTTTACGATTTCTTCCGGAGAATCACAATCAAACCAGTTTATTTCCTTATCGGCGGCAAACCACGTCATCTGGCGCTTGGCGTAATGCCAGGTATCACGCTTGATTAAATCTATTGAATCTTCCCAATTGTGCTCATTACGCAGAAATCCTATCATTTGTTTATAGCCCAGCGATTGCAACGATTTTAGATTTTCATTGTAGCCCCGGCCTAAAACGCTTTTAACTTCATCCAGCAATCCCTCTGCGATCATTTTCTCCGTTCGTTGTATAATTCTCTTCTTTAATTCTTTGCGATCCAATTGAAGGCCGATTTTGTAAGTCTTGTAGGGACAATCGGCAAACAAATGTTTTTTTTGTTTTACGAATATTGATTCCCCGGTTTGTTCCAGTACTTCCAATGCCCGAATTACCCTTACCGAATCATTTTGATTTATCCGACCGGCCGCACCGGCATCTCTTTGCAAAAGCAAATCATAGATATATTTTTTCCCGTGACTATCCCGTAACCGGCGATAATAATTTCTGATGTTTTCATCCACGTCCGGCGTATCAATGATTCCATGAAGAAGCGCCCGGATATAAAGTCCTGTTCCTCCTGCGATGAAGACGGGCTTCCCCTTCCCCGCCAGATCAGAAATGATCATTCGCGCCTTTTCGGCAAAAACAGACGCATTAAATTCTTCATCAGGATTAACAATATCTATTAAGTGATGTCTGATTCCTCTTCTTTGTTCCATTGACGGTTTTGCCGTGCCGATATCCAGATAGCGGTATACCTGCAAAGAATCAGCGCTGATAATTTCTCCGCCTGATTCCAATGCCAGATTTACGGCCAATTGCGTTTTGCCTGTAGCGGTAGGTGAATTGATGATGACCAGCGGCAACTTTCCCATTTCTATTTTATTACTTCCTTTTGAACATTCTTTCGATTTCGCTTAAGGAAAAACTGATAGTTATTGGACGTCCGTGAGGGCAGGTAAGATTAAAAGGTGTTTCTTCCAATTGATTGCAAAGAGCGTCAACCTCTTCTTCAGAAAGGATATTATGGGCTTTAATTGCCGCGCGGCAAGCGAGCGAGGCCAATATTTTTTCTTTCTTTTCCTCTAAAGAAGGCATCTGATTCTGTTCTTTTAACTGATCGGCAATATCAGAAATCATTTCGCTGATTTTAATTTCTGATAACGTTGCAGGAATCGCCTTAACTACAATCGCATCCTTGCCGAATATTTCAATTTCCAGACCGATTTCCCGTAAAAAATCGATGCATTCGGAAAACAATGTGATTTGCGCCGGAGTTAAGCTTATAATTTCCAAGATAAGAAGTGATTGACTGATAACCTGCTTTGGCGTTGCCTTTTTTAATTTCTCCAGAAGTATCCGTTCATGGGCAGCGTGCTGATCAAGTAAAACCAGACCTTCATCACCTGCGAAAACGAGATAGGTGTTGGCAAATTGTCCCAGATATGAAAGCTCCGAGAAATTTATTTTTTCTTTTGCCGGAGCATTATCGCTTTGATAGGGAGCTTCCGGGTTTTCCGCGACCGGGCTGCGCTTTAACAGATCATCACTGATGGCCTGCTGTAAATTCTGTCTGGAGAACAAACCGAAAGGCCTGGGCGCAACTCTGTCCCACGGAGGTATCACGTCCGAAGAAGAATCCTTCTTACTTTTCCGCCGTAATAATAAATCCACTTTTTCAGGCGCTACTGCGGGCGACAGACGATAAACAAAACTGTTCTTCGACGTTTCGGCGCGGGCAAGATTTTCAGAGATTGATCTGGATACCAGTTGATAAATACTGTTTGAATCCTTAAAGCGAACTTCCATCTTGGCGGGATGAACGTTAACATCAACATCCTCGGGCGGCAAATCAAGAAACAATACGGCCGCGGGGTAGCGTCTTGGCTCAATAACCTGTCTATACGCCGATAATACGGCATGAGTAATACTGTTATCGCGGATAAAGCGTTTATTGACAAACAAATATATGCTTTTGGAATTCGATTTTGAGAACTCCGGGCGCGAAATAAATCCCATTAAACTGACGTTGTCTTTTTGCGCGTTCACAGAAATGCAATGCGCGGAAAAATCATCGCCCAAAACCATGGGAATCCGTTTGGATACATCAGAGGCTTCAGGCGCGGAGAAAGATTCCTTGCCATTGACCAATACTTTAAAGCGAATCTCCGGATGAGCTAACGCCAGCCGGGTAATCGCGTCCAGACATAACCCCTGCTCCGTAGCCTCTGTTTTTAAAAATTTCCTGCGGGCGGGAACTTTGGCAAATATTTTTGTTATCGATATTTGCGTGCCTACAGGACAGCCGGCAGGCGTAATTTCCTTTATCGCGCCTGCTTCCAGAATAGCTTTCGTTCCTTCTAAATCATCCTTGCGCCGCGTTAATAACTCTACGTGCGCCACGGAAGCGATGCTCGGCATTGCTTCGCCGCGAAAGCCAAAAGAAGCGACTGAATAAATATCATCAAATTTATGAATCTTGCTGGTGGCATGCCTTTCAAATACCAGCGCCACATCTTCGTGTTCTATTCCCGAACCGTTATCAACTACTTTTATTGACTGGCAACCGCCCTTTTCCAACTCAACCCTGATGTCGGTAGCCCCGGCATCGATGGAGTTTTCCACCAATTCCTTGACAATAGAAGCCGGCCTTTCCACGACTTCACCGGCAGCAATTTTATTGGCTATTTCTTCAGATAGAATGACAATTCGTTTGGACAATCTTTATATCTCCTAATACCAATTGTAATCAAAGCGCTATTTTTGTTGGCGTCGCTTACGGCTTCCCTCAACGTATTAGTGATACGCCTCGCCGCCTCAATATCATCTTTGATTAGAATTGGTATAAAACAAAATAACATTATTACATTTCGTCAAAATACGCAACCATGATTGCGTATTTTAAAACAATTTTTGAATGTTAAATATTATTATTTTTTTGGGAACTAAATTAACAAAAGACTTTCTAAATCGTACTCTATTTAAGATAAAATAAAAAGAGGAATCCCCTCATAAAATCAGACATGATGAAATTTTGACACTTGGCTTTTGGTCGTTATTGCCGAAAATGCCAAGTCGGTATAGTAAAGATAATTTTCCCAACATAAAGAAAAAAAGACATGAAAGAACATTGTTTGAAAGAAAGTAAGAATTTGAAAATTCTCTGGAACTCGCTTCCGGAAAGAAAGAAATTTCCGATTTACGAACAGGCAGAATTGTTTGTTACACCTATGATTCTGTATTCCGAGGTGTCCCTGAATGACAATGATCATTGTTTGAAATATTTATATAAAAAGGGTAAAGCTATTATTGACTTTGCCCTTAAAGAAATATTATAAAACTCGACAGATTATTTTATTAGTTTTTGCTTTTTTCTTTCGGAAATATTTCTGTCACATCAAGTAATGAAACAACTTCCACTTTCAGGAGATCATCCCATCCCATTATGGATGTCATTATGACTCTGGGGTCATTTGTCTCAAAGACCATAAAACCTCTACCTCCGCCAGCATCAAGCCATTCATGAATCTTTTGCACGCCCTCGGCAAGAGAGGGGCCTTTCTTCTCTGTACGTCTTTTAATTAATGCATCTCTCTGTCCGGGTTCCCATGTGTAAATAATCATGAAAAGCATATTTAATCTCCTTATCCTTTGAGTGAAACAATTTGACGGGAAAAAATGTTATGCCTCCTATCCTAAGTTATTAAAAGCACTGCACCTCTATTATGTTCGCCAACAAATATTCCTCAATCATTGAGAATCCCTTTTTTATATCTTCCTTAATCACTTTTATTAGGATATTAAATCCACTCCCATACTCTTTTATGTCCAAATGCCTCTATTGTTTTAATATATCCATCCCTTCTATATATGCAGAGTCTTCATTGTCAATAAGAGTGATTATGTGCTTGTTGAGCTGCTTTTTTATTTCTTCAAAGATACTGCGCTTCTTTTTGAATGTCTTCGCAAAAGCAATGGATTCCTGCCGGACAGCCTCGACGTTATCACATGCCTTTATGATTACATGATGCTTTTCCAGTTCTTTTGCATCATAACGCTTTCCGGTCAGAATCGCTTCTTCAAGCTTGTAATAAGGAAAGGCTTTTTTAATCATTTCCTGAATCCCTAACGGATAGGAGATGTTGATATCTACTCCGGGAAAAAAGAAATAACCTCTGTCCGCCTTCATCAATCGGAAATCGCAGCAGCAGGCAAGTATTGCCCCGTTTCCGGCAGCATGACCATTGATCGAGGCGATGACGGGCATGGGAAAAAGAAGAATCTTTTTGAACATTGCATTCAAACTGAAGAAGAAATCCTTGATCGTCTGGAAGTCTCTTTTAGTGATAACATCCATGATCCAGGACAGGTCTAGTCCCTGGGACCAGTTCTTCTCATCACTAGATGTGATGACGACGGCATAGATGGACTCATCTTTTTCAATCTCAGCAAAGGCATCAAGGATTGCCCTGGTAAACTGAGGATTGTGCCTGTTTTCCCCGTTGTTCAGGGTTATTATCGCGACCGTATCATCTTTTTCCCATTCTATGATCATTTTTCGTGCACCTAAACCTGTTTACCTCCCGTTCAATAAGACCGGCAGCATCAATTTGACGTAAGCGACTCCGGTATTTCCACAATTCTTGCCCGCAGGTACTCACCCAGGGTCTTGGCCTGAGGGTCGAGGCGAAAAGATGCGGCAGCTCCTTCGCCCAGAATACCCCGGATGTAGAAGTTCACCGCCAGCAGGTTGGGAAGTTCACAGCGCTCGATATCATAATCCTTCAAGTCCTTAAGTAAATCCCGCAGTTTTTCTGTGGTCAGGAATTCTCTGAGGTAGGCAAAGGCCATAGGCGTCTTTGCCCATACCCCGAGATTGGCATTGCCTCCCTTGTCACCGGAGCGGGTTGCGAACAGCCGGCCAAAAGGCATCCGCACGGTTTTGCCACCGGGCGCGGCGGGCAAATCGGCCATAAGCGGTACCGGCGCCGGGTGCGACTGTCCGGACTGTACGCACTCTATGATAAATTCCTTTTCACCGATCACCACCTTCTGATGAATGTGCTTATTGGATACCAGGGCCGGCCAATAAACAATGGCGGGAGTCCCTTTAGCGGGTGGAGCAGTACCGGTAAAGCCGGCAATATTGGCAAGAGCAAGCTCCACGATCTTCGACGATACTTTGTTCACTTTTTTCTGATCCGGGTCGATGACTGTGATGCGCAAATAAGCAAAGGCCTCTTCATTGGTCGCCGGATCTTCTTTATCGGAGCGGATGAGCTGGACCCTCGCCTGTTGGAACTGCTCCTTGCCTCCTAAGGCGTTGAAGAGGGCATCTTCTAAAATTCGGGCTTTCTTCTCGATATCGAGACCGGTGAGTATAACGGTCATGGAGTTACGATAGCCACCCAGGGTATTGATACAAACTTTTGCCGTCGGCGTGGGCGGTTCGCCCTTGACGCTCTTCACAAGGACACGATCCTGTCCATCCTGGGAAATTCTGATGGTATCGAAACGCGCTACCAGGTCGGGCGTAAGATAGCGCGGATCGGTAATCTCATAAAGTAGCTGCGCTTTGACTGTGTCTACGGAGACAAGGCCGCCCGTAGCGGGGTGCTTGGTGATGATGAATGAGCCGTCTTCACTGATCTCGGCGATGGGAAAGCCGACTTGCCTGAAGCTCGGAACTTCATCGATGAAGGAATAGTTCCCGCCCGTGGCCTGTGCGCCGCACTCGATGATGTGACCGGCAGTTGTTGCGCCAGCAAGCTTATCCCAATCATCCTGTCTCCAACCATGCCACCAGGCTGCGGGACCAACCACAAGCGATGCGTCCGCAAGGCGTCCGCCAACCACGATGTCGGCGCCCTCATCCAGGGCCTTCACGATCCCCCAGCACCCCAGGTAGGCGTTGGCGGAGATCGTCATCGCCTGGGAATCCTTCAGGGCGATCCCCTTGTCCATATGGATGAAGTCCTCTCCCATAGCCTGAAGTTCTCCAAGGCGGCCCATGAGATCGTCACCTTCAATATAAGCAATCTTAGGGTGAAGCCCCAGTGTTTCTGCAACGCGCGCCAGTTCTACAGCCAAACCCTTCGGGTTGAGGCCACCGGCATTGGCAACAACACGGATTTTTTTATCAAGGCACTCTCCCATCACCTGTTCCATCTGTTTCAGAAAGGTCGACACATAGCCGCCATTGGGATCTTTCATCTTGGTCCTAAAGAGGATGGCCATGGTCAACTCGGCAAGATAATCGCCGGTGAGAAAATCAATGGGACCTCCCTGCACCATTTCCCTGGCGGCACTGAGGCGGTCGCCGAAAAACCCGCTGCAATTCGCAATGATAACCTTTGCGTTTTTTCTGGAATTATCAACGTTCATAAACATCTCCTTTTACTTTCCTTTAAAAATCGGTGATCTCTTTTCAATGAATGCCGTAATGCCCTCCCGGGCATCTTCTGTTGACGCCACTTCCACGAGCTTTAGGGAAAGGAAATCCAGCGCATCTTGCAGAGACATGTTGTCGGCTTGATGGAAAGCATCCTTGCCTATCTTTATGCCAATGGGGCTCTTAGTAACCAGGCATTTCACAATATTAAAGACAGCGCCGTCCAATTCCTCCTCGGGCGTCACCCGGGTAATCAAACCCATCGCCAGTGCTTCCGTTGCGCTTAACCGCTCTCCCAAAAGGATCATCTCCATGGCTTTCTTTTGCGGCACGTTACGAAAAATCAGCGCCCCGATCATCATGGGCCAGAGTCCTACATTGACCTCCGGCGTGCCGAACTGAGAGTCGTCACTGGCGATCGCGATGTCGCAGGCAAGCATGAATCCCATGCCGCCTGCAAGACAATATCCCTTTATCCGTGCCACCGTGGGTTTAGGGAACAAGGCGATGCGCTTTAAAAGCTGTGCATAGTTATGGAACACCTTCTGACCGTCAGCAGACATGCCTTCTCCAAGTTGAGCGCCGGTACAAAAGGCCTTGTCACCTGCTCCGGTAATCAATACCACTTGTACATCCTTATCCTCTTCCGCCATATCCAGGTACTCCAGAAAAAGAACTATGGCCTCCGGCGTGATGGCATTTCTCTGCTGTTCACGATTGATCCGGATATTGGCTACATGATCTTCCACCCAATAGAGCAGGTGATCTTCAGACATCATATTTTCTCCTTTTCCCGCGTAATTTCTTCCTTAAGGCTTGCTTTGGCCTTCCTCTTCTCGTTCGATTTCCGCGAGGATCTGGCCGGGCATGACCTTATCTCCTTGGGCAACATTGATCTTCAAGACTTTTCCTTTATAAGGCGCCTGAAGTGTCGTTTCCATTTTCATGGCAGACACCACTATGACACTCTGTCCCTTTTCCACCAAGTCACCTTCAGCTATCATGATTAGCTCCACCACTGATGGCATGGGCGGCGTGATCTCCTGGGGAAGTTCCTTGCTGCTGCGCTTTCTTAAGCTATTCCTGGCAAGGGTATCCGCATCCTGAACCATATAGGTGGTGCCATTGATATTGACGAGCTTGCCATCGCCGTTATCGGCCAGATAGATGTTCCTGCCGATGCCTTCAACCTCCATATGAATCCGGTTTTCCGAAATAATCTGGTAACGAGTGGCAAAAATCTTTTCTCCGATCTTGGCCAGGAGTGTTCCGTCATCTTTGAGGTCGGCTTCCACAGGGAGGGTCTGGCCGCCAATTTTCAGGTTATAGTCCATTTCATATCTCCGTTATTGTCCCGGCATTCAACTATGGCCGGAAACTTCCCAGTGTCTGCCACGGTGAATAAGCTTCACCGTCTGTCTGTATAAAGTTGCTCTTTGTCCTGTGGTTTGCAATGTTATCGACTATATAGGCGACACATGCCAGGTCAACGCCTTCCATGGCGGGACGCCAATCGGCAAAATGCGTGTCGATGAAGTCCGTGTATGTTTCCCCCTTGATGAATGCCTCTGAGGACAGAATATCCATGAGGAAGGGAATGGGCGTCAGGACGCCAAGGATGATATAGTCCTTCAATGCTCTGCTCATCCTGTCAATGCACTCCTGTCTGCTTTCCGCATGCGTGATCAGCTTCGACAGGATAGGGTCATACTCCATCGGGACCGTGTAGCCGGAATAGACGCCGCTGTCATTCCGGATGCCCGGCCCACGCGGCTCTCTGACGAACGCGATTTTCCCCGATGACGGCAGAAAGGCGCTCATGGGATCTTCCGCATAAATGCGGCATTCAATGGCATGACCGCGACCAACGATATCCGCCTGGGAAAACTTCAAGGAGTTCCCTGCCGCAATCTCAATCTGTTGGCGCACCAGGTCGATGCCGGTGATCATTTCGGTAATGGGATGCTCCACCTGGAGACGGGTATTGACCTCCAGAAAATAGAATTTGCTATCATGATCGACAAGGAACTCTACGGTTCCGGCATTCACGTAACCTGAAGCTCTGGCTGCGGCGACGGCCGCTTTCCCCATCGCCTCTCTGAGCTTCGGCGTGAGCGCCGTGGAGGGAGTTTCTTCGATGATCTTCTGATGTCTTCTCTGAATGGAACATTCTCTTTCCAGAAGGTGGATCACATTCCCATGGGAATCCGCCAAGACCTGAAATTCAACGTGGCGGGATTGATGGAGATATTTTTCCAGGTAGATTGCTCCGTTGCCGAAGGCGCTTTTGGCTTCTCTGGACGCGGATTCCGTCGCCTCCCGGAGATCTCCTGCGGAATGCACAATTCGCATCCCCTTGCCACCGCCCCCTGCAGCAGCCTTTATTAGAACCGGATAACCGATCAACTCCGCTTCTTTCATCAGCACATCGGGGTCCGCCTCGGCCTGCATCATGCCCGGAATGACAGGAACACCACTATTGATCATGGTTCGCCGCGCTACGGTTTTGTCTCCAAGGTCCCGAACGGCCTGGGCTGGGGGACCAATGAAGACAATCCCTTCCTCCCGGCACCGCTGAACGAACCGGGGATTTTCCGCCAAAAAACCGTAGCCGGGGTGAATCGCCTGAGCTCCGGTTTGTTTGGCTGCCGCTATGATCTTGTCCATGTTGAGATAACTTTCAGCGGGCGCTGAGGGTCCGAGATAGACAGCCTGGTCGGCCTCAAGAACATGAAGGGCAGACCTATCTGCCTCGGAATAGACGGCCACCGTCTTGATGCCCATTTCCCGGCAGGTGGCAATGATGCGGACTACGATTTCGCCTCGATTGGCGATAAGTATCTTGTCGAACATGGTATAACCCCCTTACATTCTGAAGATGCCGAATCCTGTTACATCATCACGAATGGGCGCATTCAGCGCTGCGGAAATAGCCAACCCCAGAATATTGCGCGTATCGACGGGGTCGATTACTCCGTCATCCCAGATATTGGCAGTGCTATAGTAGGCATCGCCCTCCTTCTTGGCCGCTTCCGCGATGGGCATCCGGATGAACGCCTCTTCTTCCGCGGTCATGGGTGGCAAGCCCGCTTTGGCATTTTGGTCGTTCTTCAGGGTAATCAGCACCCCGGCCGCCTGTTCACCGCCCATGACGCCGATCTGGGCGTTGGGCCACATCCACAGAAAACGCGGCGAATAAGCCCGACCGCACATCCCGTAGTTGCCCGCCCCGAAAGATGCTCCGATAATGACCGTAAATTTTGGAACCGTGCAGGTCGAGACGGCATTCACCATCTTGTGTCCGTCCTTGGTGATTCCGAGGCGCTCATACTGCCTGCCGATGATGTAACCGTTGATGTTCTGCAGAAAGACAAGGGGGATCTTGCGCCGGTCGCAGATTTGGATGAACTGGGTGGCTTTCAGGGCGCTATTGGAAAATAAAATGCCGTTATTCCCCAGGATCCCGACGGGGTAGCCGTGGATGTAGGCAAATCCGCACACAAGTGTCGGTCCGTAAAGCTCCTTGAACTCCAGAAATTCACTGCCATCAACGATGCGCGCAATGACCTCCCGGCAGTCATAGGGGATCTTCAGGTCCTCACTCACGATTCCATATATCTCCTTGGTGTCGTAGAGGGGTGGTTTGGGTTCGCGCATGGTCAGTCTTGCCTTCTCGTTTTTCGGCAAGGTCCCGACAATCTTGCGGACAATGGCAATTGCATGGGCATCATCCTCGGCGAAATAGTCCGAAACGCCGGACTCGATGCAATGCACTTCAGCGCCGCCGAGTTGATCGGCAGTCACTTCTTCTCCCGTCGCGGCCTTCACAAGAGGCGGTCCGCCGAGGAAGATGGCGCCGGTGCCCTTTACATGCACCACCTCATCGGACATGGCAGGCACATAGGCGCCCCCTGCCGTACACAGGCCCATCACCGCCGTGATCTGCGGAATTCCCATCTTGGAGATAACGGCTTGGTTATAAAAGATCCTGCCGCCATCATCAATGTCCGGAAATATTTCCGATTGCATGGGCAGATATGCCCCAGCGGAATCCAGAAGATTAATCATAGGCAAACGATTTTCCATGCAGATTGTCTGGCAGCGCAGGTTCTTCTTGACTCCCATGGGATAGACAGCGCCGCCCTTAATCGTGGCATCACTGGCAACAACTAAAACCTCTCTACCCTCTACGATACCGATACCGGCAACCAATCCGGCAGCGTGAACTTTGCCGTCATACATGCCTCTGGCCGCAAGCGGGGCAATTTCCAAAAACGGGGTATTTCTGTCAAGGAGCAGGTCGAGCTTTTTGCGCACGGGCATTTTCCCCTGAGCAGCCAGACGATCGATGTTCTTCTGGGGTCTTTCCTCCCTGGCCTTTTTTAATTCATTTTTGAGATCCGCTATCAGGGATTCCATGGCCTTATATTTTTTCTTATAATCCAAGGAGTTGGTATCAATTTTTGATTCTATGATATCCATCGCATTTCACCTCTTCTGGCTCACATATTCGTTTGCATCATCGTAAGCGGCATCCATCCGGAATCATCCATTTGATTTGTGGCAGTGATAATTCCCTACCTCGGCAGAAACTTATCCAATTCGCTTCGGGCTATCAAAGAGCGCTGAATTTCCGATGCGCCCTCACAGATTTCCCCGAACTTGGCATCACGATAAAACCTTTCAATATCACTACCGGCAACGTATCCATGCCCGGCAAAAATCTGCATCCCCCAGTTGGCGATCTTTGTTACCGCTTCACTGGCAAAGAGTTTTGCGCACGCAGCCATAATATCAGCCTCATACTCACCGGTATTGATTGCCCATGCCGCTCTCAAGGCAAGCATGCGCCCCAGATCATTAATGGTAAACATATCTGCCAACCGGAAGCCGACATCCTGATAAAGCCCGATCGGTTTGCCGAACGTTTTCCTTTCTTTCGAATGTTTGACCGAAATCTCCATGCAGGCATTCCCTATTCCAACGCACAGCGCCGCGATACCAACTTTGCCCATAGTCAGAATTCGGGTTGCTTGTTCATAACCTTTTCCGGGAGTGCCCCCCACGATTCCGGCGGCAACACAATTATCCATGAAGATGCCCGCCAGAGGAACTCCCCGCAGACCCATGGTCTCAACGGGTTTTCCTATGCTTAAACCCTTGGCGCCTTTATCACAGATGAAGAGGCTCATGCCGCTCTGTGTGCCGGCATCTTTTTCACTATAGGCAAGAACAAGGAAAACATCCGCGATCGGGGCATTTACCACAACATTTTTATCGCCGTTGAGCCGCCACGTTTTGCCATCCCTGTGCGCAACGGTAGTGATCGCCGCCATGTCCGAGCCGGCTTGTTCTTCAGAATAGGCAAACGCACCTACCCGTTCGGCCTTCATGAGATCGGGAATATATCGCTGTTTCTGATCAGGAGCGCCAAACAACCTCAATGCGCCGGCACACAGGAAGGCGCTCGCACGGGCGCTCAGAAATGTCGCCGGACAAGCCTTGGCAATCTCTTCGCCGGCAAGATAAACAGCGATCAGATCGATGACATCGCCGATGTGACCTGCCTCCAGACATCCTCCCTGGGAAAGCATCTTAAGATTTTCCTTCATGTATGCGCCTGCTTCCGGGCGTGAACTGCTGTCGAGCATCTTTGCCCTGGGCGCTATCTCGGTCCTGCAGAAAGCGGCCAGTTCCTGCCGCATTTTCACTTCTAGCGGTGAAAGTTGATAATCCATCTGTTTACCTCCATAAGAATTACATCATCATCATCCTGGATACGATCATACGCATGATATCCGACGTGCCCCCGCCGATGGCTGCCAGTTTCGAATCACGAAAATTTCTTTCCACGGGGTATTCGTGCATAAACCCGTAACCACCGAAAATCTGCACGGCCTCCGACGCCATCTCGAATCCTCTGTCGCCGGCATATACTTTGCTGACTGCCGCCTGCAGAGGGTTTAGCATCTGGCCATTATCCTTGGCCGAGGCAACCCGGTAAACCGCGAGTCTGACAGCCTCAACAAAAACCTTCATATCGGCGATCCGATGTTGAATAGCCTGGAAACTCCTGATAGGGCGTTTGAACTGTTGACGCTCATTGGCATAGCGGGCGCACGAATCGAGATTGTTGAGGGCCGCGCCAAGCATCGGGGATAGCAGTGTGCAACGGTCCCATTCGACACCGCTAAGAGCGATGAACCAGCCATTTCCTTCACCGCCCAGAATATTTTCCTCCGGGACTTCGCAGTCCGCGAGAAATACCTCCGATGTGGATGAGCACTTGCACCCCATCTTGTGGAATGGTTTACCGGTCGTGAGCCCGGGGGTGCCTTTTTCGATGATGAAGGCGGTAATCCCCTCGTGCTTTATGGCCTTATTTACATTGGCAAACACAACAAAGACATCGGCCACAGGGGCATTGGTAATGAAGGTCTTGGACCCGTTGAGAACATAACTGTCACCCTTCTTCACCGCTGTGGTCGAAATGGAGGCGGCATCCGATCCGGCGCCCGGCTCGGTGAGGCCCATGCATCCGATCCATTCGCCCGATGCAAGCTTCGGGACATACTTCCGTTTTTGGTCCTCGGTACCGAAGGCATAGATGTTATGGGCACACAGATAGGTGTGGGCGCCCCAGGCAAGCAAGCTGCCGCCGTCTACACCCGCGTGCCCCAGAGCCTCTCCGGCCAGACAACAGTTAAGGATGCTGGCCGCCGATCCTCCGAATTCCTCGGGTAAGGGCAAACCCAGTATCCCGAAGGAAGCAAGCTTTCGCCAGATCTCAAAGCTGAACTCACCTTTGAGATCCGCCTCTTCGCAGAGAGGCGCAATCTCATCTCTGCCATAGCGGTACACGGTTTCCCTGAACATGCGTTGCTCTTGCGAGAGGGAAAAATCCATAGACACCTCCTGTGCGTATTTGCGCATCATCTGTCATTAATAATTTGTCATTGTGATGATCGTTCCTGTTATGGAACGATCATCACACAAACTCTTCTTGCCATCATACCCGCCTGATGTTATTTCAGACGAACCGTATTAATCAGGAGTTAAATATGCTACTGTTAGTATATTTTTAAACACCAGTTAAATATTTTGTCAATAAAAAACACCTTTCTCTTGACTATTTTTTTACCAATGGTATAAGAATTACCCATAGTGTTAAATTTTACGTTCAGTTTTATACAATATTTTCCGAACAATAAAGGGTGATTATGTTAAAGCACCAGCAAGTCATACGCGAAAGAAAATCGCGGGAGAAGGATCAGCGCATTCAGAGCATTCTGGAGGCGGCCAAGAAAGTCTTTTTTTCTAAAGGCTATCTGAAGACAACCATGGACGAGATCGCCTTCGAAGCCCAGATCAGCAAACCGACCATTTATCAGTACTTCAACGCAAAGGAAGAGCTCTACTCTTCGCTCATGCTGCCGTTTCTGGAAGAATTCGGCGCTCAGATGGGACGGATAGAAAAAAAACTGGTCAACAAAAAATATGTATCCGGCAATGATCTGGTGAAAGACTTAATTAAAATATTTGTCCGCAGTTATGAAAAGGCGCCGGACTCTCTCCGGGTCGCCAACATCTTTTTCCAGCAGCAGGATCTTATCAATGAGCTCAGCCCCGAAACCCGTTCGGTCATCAGCCGTAAAGGTAAATACGACTTCGAACTGGCGAGAGGGGTATTTGAATCAGCAAAAGCACAAGGGCTGATTAAGAATATTGACAGCTATGCCCTTTCCGACATTATCTGGGCGCTCTTTCTCGGCCTCACTCAGGTGATGGATATGAAATCCACAAAACAATCACAATCCAACAAATATTTAAAATCCACGCTGCGTATTGCAGAAACGCTTCTTATCGATGCACTTGTTCTGAAATAAGGTACCCATGGTACCTATCCTTATAAAGAGGAGGCGGCATTATGGGAGGAGATTTATTCTGGAAAAAATCTTATGATTCAAACCTTAGGGATATCAATCCTGTCAATTGGGAAAACACCTGTCCGGAGATATGCCGGCGCATATTTCTCAACTATCCGGATAAAATAGCCCTGGCCTTCATGGGAGTCCACATCACCTATGCCCAGTTGGATCGATACGCAAACCAATTCGCCAATATGCTCTTGTCTCTCGGATTAAAAAAAGGGGCCGTCGTGGGAATCAATCTCCCCAATATCCCGGAATATGTTATCGCCTGGTTGGGAACATTGCGGGCGGGTTGCGTTGTTTCAGGCGTTTCGCCGCTCCTTTCATCTGAAGAGCTGGAATACCAGCTTAAAGACTCTCAAGCCAAAGTGCTGGTAACCCTCGATGCATTGTTTGAAAAAAAGCTTGCGCCGATTGCATCCCATCTGACTGATCTCCAAGCCATCGTTGCTACAAGCGTTGGCGGATTCCTCCCGGGAATCAAAAAATTTCTCGGTAAAATGCTGGGCAAGATCCCCAAAGGGGAAGTAACCCCATTGGACGGTAAAACCGTCTACCTCTTTAATAAAGTGATTGAGCCCGGACGATTTTCCGCAGAATACCCGAATGTGGGTCTCACTCCCGATGACATTGCCTATCTCCAGTATACCGGCGGCACTACCGGGGTGCCAAAGGGCGCAATGCTGAGCCATCGAAATGCCGTTGCCGACCTCCTGATCTTCCAGGCATGGCTTGGCTTGGAGGAGGGCAAAGGTGTTGGACTTACAGGCTTTCCTTTTTTCCATATCGCCGGCGTGTTCACCAATGCTAATTTCATTTTTTCGGGCTGGACCCAGATTCTGATTCCGAACCCGCGGGATACTGATCATATCTGTAAAGAATTGGACAGGTACAAACCTGCAATGATGGCAAATGTCCCGCCATTTTATATGCTGCTTGCGGCGAATCCCAGATTCAAGACGCTGGACCATTCAAAATTGGTGGTCTGTGTCTCAGCTGCCGCTCCGTATCCGGAAGAGGCACAACGGGAATTCGAGGCCATCGTAGGAACCGGGAAAATCCTGGAAGGTTACGGTATGACCGAGACATCACCTTTAACGATTTTCAATCCCATGAAAGGGCCACGAAAGACCGGCACCATCGGATTGCCGCTCCTGAATACAGACGTCCGGCTCATTGAACCGGCAACGGGAAAAGAAGTCGAACTGGGGCAACCGGGAGAGATCTGCATCAAGGGACCTCATGTAATGGTGGGTTATTTCAACAGGTCCGAAGAGACTAGGCAAGCCATTGATGCAGACGGGTATATGCACACTGGTGACGTGGCCATTCAAGATGAAGACGGATACCTGCGCCTCGTGGATCGCACAAAAGACATGATTAACATCGGTGGGTTCAAAGTGTTTTCCCGAAAAGTGGAAGATGTTTTGAATCGACACCCGGCAGTCAATATATCTGCCATCATTGGAAGCAACAATCCCGAGCGGTCCGGTTCGGAACTCGTGAAGGCCTATGTGATCCTGAATCCCGGCTACCCTGTTACAGGGGATATGGAAGTCCTGAAAAAGGCCATCATTGATTTTGCCAGGGAGAAACTGGCACCTTATGAGGTACCTAAAATTCTGGAGATTAGAAAAGAACTTCCCCTCACCAATGTAGGTAAGATCGACAAGAAGGTTCTGAGAAAGGAGGTTTGATGATGGTCACTTTAAAAGGGTTACTAGCAGGCGATGCCGACGCGGCCATATTTAGCCGCAATCGGCAGCCATCACCCTTATAGGTGGTGTAGAGTTCACTTTACTTTGAGTAGACAAGTTTCAACTGATGGTACCAATAAATGAAGGAAGGAATATGTACAAATTAGATAAACCGGATAATCTTGTTGAGATTTTTGAAGACAGTGTTAACAAATATGCAAACAACCCCCTTTTCGGAACAAAGAACAGCAGTGGTACTTATGAATGGGTAACCTATTCCGATGTCAGCCGTATGGTTGACGGTGTAAGAAGCGGGCTTGTAGGTCTCGGAATTAAAAAGGGCGATGCGGTGGGCATAATCGCGGGCAACCGTACCGAATGGGCTGTTTGCTGTTATGCATCATATGGCGTAGGGGCGCTGTTTGTACCCATGTACGAAGCAGAGCTGGAAAAGGTTCAGAAGTATATAATCAAGGACAGCGGAGTGAAAGTGTTGTTTGTCTCTAAAAATGAATTTTATGAAAAAGCACAGACCTGGATGAATGAAATTGATTCTTTAAAGCACATCTTCATCATCGATAAAAAAGGTCCAAAGAGCTACCAGGAACTCATGAATATCGGCTTTAAGAAAATTATTCCGGCAATAAGACCAACAGCAAGCGATATTGCCGGATTGATCTATACGTCAGGGACAACGGGCGATCCCAAAGGTGTATTACTTTCACATGGAAATTTCACCAGCCAGGTACATGCCCTGAAGAAATCATTTTACATGCTTGATGAAAAAACGAGATCACTGTCGTTCCTTCCCTGGGCACATTCCTACGGGCAGACAGCCGAGCTTAACACTCTCTTGATGCTTGGCGGAAGCACGGGCTTTGCAGAGGGGCCTACAACGATAGTTGGCGACCTTCAACTGGTTAAACCGACCATGCTTGTTGCTGTACCGCGTGTATTCAACCGGGTATATGATGGTATTCTGATGAATATCCACGATAAGGGAGGCCTCGCACAGAAACTGTTTGACATGGGGACCCAGGAAAACAAGAAGAAACGCGCACTGGCGAAGCAGGGCAAATCAAGCCTGATGAACTTTATTAAACTTGCCCTTGTCGATAAAATTGTTTACAGCAAATTGAGGGCGCTCTTCGGTGGAAATCTCCAGCTTTCAATCAGCTCAAGCGCGGCGCTAAGCGCACATATAGCCCAATTTATGTTTGATATAGGCGCCCCTGTCTATGAGGCGTGGGGAATGACGGAAATTTCACCTGCGGGCACAGTCAATACCCCTGCCGAATACAAGATCGGGAGCTGCGGCAAAGCGATTGATAAGGTCAGGCTTGTAATTGACAGAACCGGTATGAATGATGATTCGGCCGAGGGAGAGCTTATCATTTATGGTCCGAATGTCATGCAGGGTTACCACAACAAACCGGAAGAAACGAAGGCATCAATGACCAATGACGGCGGATTGAGAACCGGCGACAGGGCGTTTGTTGACAAGGATGGATTCCTTTTTATCACCGGTCGCATCAAGGAGCAGTTCAAACTTGAAAACGGAAAATTTGTTTACCCCTCAGCCATCGAGGAACATGTTAAATTACTGCCCAGTGTTGAGCAGGCACTGATCTTCGGGCTGAACAAACCTTATACCGTTTGTCTCATCGTTCCTGATTTCATTGTTATGGAAAAGGTCGCTAAAGAAAAGGGCCTGCCTATAGATAAAAATGAGTTTGTTCAACATCCGGCTGTCATTAAGATGTATGAAGATGAGATCCGCAATCATCTGAAAAAAACCTTTGCCAGTTATGAGCTTCCGAAAAGGATATTACTTCTAAGTGAAGGATTCACAACTGAAAATGGTATGCTTACCCCGACACTGAAACTTAAGCGCCGTGAAGTTTTAAAGAAATATTCGGACATGATTGATGCGCTGTATTTGTAAAGGCTAAACCAAAAAGGCCACCGGGTTTACCGGTGG
>JBKQWB010000099.1:0-4498 GCA_052139735.1 Smithella sp.
AAGCGTCTCAGTTTTCGAAAGAGTTCCGCTTTATCAACTATTTACAAGAACCAATTACAAAACGGAAAACCCTATGTCGTGTAAACAACTAAATTTATTTGACCAAATACCCGGACAGTAGTGATAATATATGATAAAGTAAATTTATGAAAATACTGTATATCACCTGTGAAATACCTAAATTTCCCGGCGGCGGCGGAGGACAGACCAAGCAGTTCAACATGCTCAGGCAGCTCTCGAAACGCCATGAAGTGGATTTGATTTGTCCAAGGATAACCGGTGAATTACTTGAGACCTTGAAAAAAGTTTGCCACAGGGTAATTATGCCGGATATAACTCTTTTGGGAAAATTCGCTCCAAGGTGGATGCTCTGGTTTCTTGTAAAAATAAAAAAAGGCCTGGAATTGCTGATGTCCGTGATGAGCGAGCATCCGGAATATGTGCAGCGGACTTTCTGGCATAAAGTGCTCATGATGCCGATCGTAAAGCGTGAACTCAAATCAGGTGCGTATGATATTATTCAGCTTGAACATACTAACATTGCACATTGGCTTAAAGGCGTCAGGATATTGATACCAAAGGTTATTGTCGCTCATAATGTTAAATCGGTATTATATCTGCGCTATTGGAAAAATGCCACAGACGGAAAAAAAAGCCTTATGCAAAGGGAATATTTGCGCTTTCTGAAATTTGAACGCGACAATCTCCCTCAATATGACTGCGTTGTGGCAATGTCCGAAACAGACAAGGGCTTTATAAGGCAACTTTACGGGGAAAATATTCCTGTCACTATTGTTCAGAATGGTGTTGATACCGATTATTATCAAATTACCCGGCATCCGGCGGAACTGGTATTTGTCGGCACCATGAATTATGAGCCCAATGATGAGGCGGCGCTGTATTTTTGCGATAAGATTTTTCCGCTGATCCTGGAAAAAAATCCCTCCGTAAATTTTTCGATAGTGGGCAAAGACCCTACTATTGATGTATTGCGGCTTGCGCGCAATAAAAATATTACTGTAACCGGATTTGTACCGGATTCCAGACCTTATATGACGGATGCATCGGTCATAGTCGTTCCATTGCTTAGCGGCAGCGGCACCCGGCTCAAAATTCTTGAAGCCATGGCAATGGGTAAGGCTGTGGTGTCCACATCAATCGGCGCCGAAGGGATCGATTATATCGATGGCGAGGATATCCTTATTGCTGACACCGTCCAGACTTTTGCCCAAAAGGTTTTGCGCCTTTTGTCCTATCCCGATGAGGCGTTAAAAATAGGGGAAAACGCGAGACGTCTTGTTGAACAAAAATATGCATGGGAAATTCTTTTAGATAAAATGGATGATGCGTATTCTTCCGCCGTCACAAATGCAAACAATCTGAATGTTAAGAATTGATCTATCATTAATTCGGGTTTCCTGTTAATTCGCGTAAACCCGTAATGTTTCTTTGGCGCACCTGTCCCATGAAAATAATCCGGCGCGATCAAGACCTCTCCCCATGAGAAAATCTCTGTGTTCCGTCGAAAAAACGACTCTTTCAATCGTGGAGCGGATACTCTCTTCATCAAGCGGATCAAATAAATCCGCGGCATTGCCGACCACCTCCGGAAAACAGCTTGCATTGGAGCAGACCACAGGACAGGATAAAGCCATTGCCTCCAACAGGGTGATTCCAAAACCTTCATACAAAGAAGGATATACAAATGCTGCGGCCTCACCATAGAGGCCCGCCAAGTCAGAATCATCACCATGAACTTGAATTACATCCTGCAAAGAAAGACCTAACGCTGCAATTCGTTTTTTCTCAACAGAACTAAATGTTCCACCCCCAAAACAAATCAGCAGAAAATCTTTTCTAAGTTTTGATGAGTGCGCGAAAGCACGAAGTAAACTATCAAAGTTTTTGTACCCGTCCCGCTGGCCGATAAACAAAAGATACGGTTTCCGGATTGGAAATGATTTGCTTTCAGTTTTTTTATAAAATGAAGAGCCATGATAAATAACCGATGTTTTATTTTCCGGAACAGGCAATAAATTAAGTAAGTCTCTTCGTGTATTATCGGAAACACAAATGATATGATCGGCCTTTATAATTGCATTTTTTTTCATCTGTCGTATTTTGTCTTTACCGGGGAATTGATCAGAAAACTTTTCATAGATCATATCATGAACGGTAATTATTTTTTTAGACGAGCGAGTGCGGCAATCCACTCCCGAATAATATGTTGCATGAAAGACATCAAACCCGGATTGAGAACTTGATAGTAAATACGCAAGGCAGGTATCAATACCCCATGCAGTCACTTTCTCCAATCCGGATAATTGTGGTATTTTTATACCTTTATGAGTCGCAGCGCCACAAGCCGTTAGATATTGACAAGTGTAAAAGGGCGCAAATATTTCAACACGATGCTCAACAATGGCCGCAATATGATTAGCAAGCTCATAAAAATAGCGCGATATCCCTCCATATTGCTGCAAACAAAATATTTGGTGATCATACAAAATTCTCATAATATTTTTTCTTAATCACCAGGCACATCCATAAAAACGTTTTTGATATTGGACAAGACATCGCTTCTTAATAATCGATCTATAAGAATTTCGGTCTTGTATGCCGTATAATGTTTATGAGGCCTCCTTATTTCAATCCCTGATAAACACTATTCACGCTGCGGCAAACATCAACACCGTACATCACATTTTGTGATCAAGTGTCTTTTAATTCATACTGGTAATGAATATCGTCATCGCCCAGAGAGATACCCTTTAAACGGTGTAAAACAGTTTTCTTCCCGAAAATTTTGAGGGCCTGCTGTAAGAAACCGACAAACATATACTCGAGGTAAATATGTTTGATTGGAAGATCGGTGATTTTAAGATCAACCACGTTGTTCTCTAACCGCGCGGCAAGTATACCTTCGCTAAAATAGGTCGACCAGAGTTTGGGCATGACTGACTCAACGAACTGTTTTATATCTTTTGTGAGCAGATAAGATTTGTACGGGCCTCCCGGCGACAGGGCATATTTGGCGCCTACCTTTCCAAACATCAGGTATTGATTGCTGTCGTTGTTGAAAAATTCCTTAAGCATCTCTTCAAAAAAAATGATGCTTTTATCCAACGGAATGAGGGTAATTGTCATGATCACATTTTTGAAATAGTTGTCTTTCTCCGCCAGCTTTGCCATAAAGGAATTCCAGCGTTCCTCGCCAAAAGTTGCAGCGATAGTAACCTTGGCTGTAGTAAAAACTGTGCCTTTTACGTTCATATCAAAACTTCCAAAGAATGCCTGTGTGGATTAAATGCGTGATAATATATATTTTGTGGCGCATGAATATGCAAGTATAATTTTTATTTTATTGGAATACAGAAATGCCGCCGGCTTCGATGAAATAGAAAAACCCATATGGGATTATTGAAATACAATCCCCATATGAATCAAACGTTCTTAAAATTTATAAACATATTGTTTAAAGGAACCTTCGATAAAAGTCCGGTGAAATACAGCGCGTTAAAGAAAAATAACTTAAAAAAATGTGCCTTTTAACAAATAAAGAAAATAAATGTAATATACCCCCTGAGCTTTTTGAAAGCCCTTCTTTCGTTTTTTCCCGAAGGCCTTCTATTCGTGGCCGCCGTGCAGGCGCAGCAATTCCACCACATCCATGTGGCCGTTTTTTGCCGCATAATATAAGGGCGTTTTATCGTAGTAGTCGGGGGCATTTAAATTCCCGCAATACTTGGTCAGCAGCAATTCCACGACTTCTCTTTGGCCGCCGGCCGCTGCGTAATGCAGGGGTGTCCTGCTATAAAAGTCCCGGGTTTCGACAGACGCTCCTCTGGAAAGCAATAGATTAACGATATCCTTATGGCCGCTGCTGGCGGCTGAGTGTAACGGAGTGTAACCGTCGTCGTATGTCGAAGCATTACAATCGGCTCCTCTGTTGAGCAGCAGATCCACTAAATCCTTATGCCCTTTCTCAGACGCCTTTATCAAAGCCGTTTCACCTGAATTATTTTTCGTATTGACATAAGCACCCTTTTTTAAAAGTTCATTCACAATGTTAAAATTACCATCCATGGACGCTACGATCAGTTCTTCGTTCATAATATTTTTTTACCTCCTGAAAAGTTTTTCCAAATCCTCATGAGAACTTTTTTACTTTCCGCACAATCATTGAGGATCAGGTGTTAGAAATAACTATTCCAATATATAACCCGGTTAAAATCTCATTTAAGCATGGTTATAGGACACTCTGCCTGAATAATGGTTTTTGTGTTTTTGTGCGTTAAGCCGGTTTTCCATTTCCCGCTGACATGTTACGCAAAGCTTGCTCATCGGTGCGGCAATCAGCCTTTTTTGCGATATTGGATGGCCGCAATGGTCGCAAATTCCAAAGAGCCCGCTATCAATACGCATAATGGTTTCCTTTATATCGAGAAGCAGATGCCATTCTTTATCCCGGCAGTTAAGCTCAATATCCTTGCTTGCC
>JBKQWB010000100.1:0-9043 GCA_052139735.1 Smithella sp.
AAAATACTTATGAGAAAGAACTAAAAAACCAGCGTCGCTTCGCTCCGATCACGGGGGGTGGCGACTTCCTCCGGATTTGAGTGGCGGATTCCTGCGGATTAGGATGGAGACTTAAGCGGTATAGTCAAAATGATAAAGTTACTTGAAATACTGTTAGAAAAATACAAAGATGAAGACCGATTTTTCTTATCGATGTTACCAAAGAGAGATTCGGAAACGAACGCAGTCAATTCGATGAATCAACATTTACAATGGTAGAAGTTGACATATAATACATTGTTCCTATATATGAGTTGACCAACAAAAACATAAAATTGGTTTTATGCAAAATATTCAGGTAGAGTTTTAATAAATGAAAGCTATTGGATTGATCGGGTGCGGAGTCTGGGGTTCAAATATATTAAGAGATTTAATTAAATTAGATTGCAAAGTTTATGTGGTTGACCTTGATTCCCAAACGAGATTAAGAGCTTCGGCAAATGGCGCTTTGAAAGTGTTTTCCCAAATAGTCGATTTACCTGCTTGTGACGGCTACGTAGTAGCTGTGCCTATCCCTGATTTAACAAAAGTGTGCGCCGGCTTATTAAAATATACTAAACCTGTATTTTCTGAAAAGACGCTGTGCCTTTCTCTGGAAGATTTTCAGCTTTTAAATAATTCGGGCGGTTCGGATTATATTTTTGCCATGCATAAATGGCACTATCATTCGGGTATCGAAGCATTGCGATTAGTTGCTCATACAGGAAGGATAGGGGAAATTCAGGGATTGTGCACAACAAGGCACGCATGGGTGGAAGATTTTCATGGCGGAGATGTTTTCTGGACACAAGCTGTTCACGATCTTACAATTATCAAGCATATATTAGGTTATATTCCAGACAAGATTAAGTCTATTCATGTTATGAAGAATGAAGATTTATTGCCCGTCAGCTTTACCGCTATGCTGGATGATACGCCCATGGTCAGCATGTCCGTAAGCGGCAGACACTGTAATAAAATAAGCGGCGTAAGTATCCACGGTAAGAAAGGTTCGGCTTCTCTGCATGATGCCCTCGATGATCATATTATAATAAGAGACGATGCTGGTGAGGAAAAGATCGCAATTGATACCACATTTCCTCTCTACCTGGAATTGAAGGAATTTGTTGAATATCTAAGTAATGGTCCGAAGCCGCGCTGCAATCTTCAAAGTGCGAAAGAAGTAACCGAAGCCATCCTGAATCTCAGAAAAAAAGGCAACTTAAAAAAATGAATTGTATGTTTTTTGGGAAGGATTTTTATAATGAACAAGCAGAATAAAGTGTTTGCTCCCTCGAAAGTAGCCGTTGAAAAACACAAAATAGAAGCCTATTTAAATGGCGAGCATATTTTCCCTACTACGGTCGAGTTGGATCTAACTCAACTCTGTACACGTTCCTGTTCGGGGTGCCCTTACTCTGTATCAAGGAAACAAGGCCTTACATTGCAACTTCCTTTTCTGGACAGAATATTCAGCATATTGGGTTTTCATACACCGGGTCTTGTGTTATCCGGAGGAGAATCGACAATAGTTCCTCATTTCCCTGAAACAGTGGCATTGGCAAGACAAAAAGGTTTTAAAGAAATTGCCATTATATCTAATGGGGGTAATACCCATAAATCCAAAGTTCAAGATGCACTTCTGGAGCATGTGACTTCGATTCGTTTTTCTCTGTATGATTGGCAGGAAAATGATGCTGAATATTTTATGAAGTCTCTTAAGAAAATTGAAGGTCTTCGTAATCGTATAGAAAAAGAGGGCAGCAAACTGGAAATTGGCGCTTCTATGTTAACGCGCAAAGACCTGAATCACAGATATGAATCAGTTGGAATGCAAGCATTGAATGCCGGAATACACTGGTTATATTTTCATCCCTATTGCATTGATTGGGAATCAAAACACCCTATCCAGGCAGATCAGGCAGGTGTTTTAGAAGCAATCGAAAAACTAAAAGAAATAGCGCCCTCAAATGCTAACATCCAAGTGCCGGTTGATCGTTATTCAGACAAGCCCTTATACTTTAAAAAACTTCATGGCGCTCATTTTTTAATCCAAATCGGCGCGGATGGTATCAACTATGCCGGTCCGGAATGTAAATATGATGAAAATTCCGAGCTGTTAAATCTCAATGAGTATCTGGAAGATGATTTCCTGTGGCATCCGCAACGATTAAAACGATTAGATGAATTAAACAGTGATAATTACAATTTTATCGGCACAAAACATCGACCGCCGATGTTCAGCGACTATATCCAAAAATTAATCCATCTTCGTAATAGTAACAGTAATGAAGAACAGCTAAACGAGCCTGCTCATCATTTCTCTTACCCTTGTATTTTATGATTTCGGGGTTTGATCCAGAATAGGATGCTGTCATGATCTATTTGGGCGGGTATGGCGGTAATCCGCGATCATTTCTTG
Source organism: Smithella sp. (assembly GCA_052139735.1). Taxonomy (GTDB): domain Bacteria; phylum Desulfobacterota; class Syntrophia; order Syntrophales; family Smithellaceae; genus Smithella. The sequence goes on from JBKQWB010000100.1 coordinate 2,441, forward strand.
ATTTCCGGCGCTTTCTCTGAACATACCAAAATCTGAATTGCTCCAGCAGCCGATTATCATGGCCACGAAATTCTGTAATCTTATAGCGCAAACTGTTTAAAAATTCATGCAGCCCCTGTCCGATAGATATTCTGCGATTACTTTGACGAGCAAGCACTGTGGATGCTTCAAGCAGGATTTTGTGCTGCAAAGAAGCGGGATTGCTTATCATTAAATGCAGATAGTGATCTTGAGGCAGTTGGGAATCCTGATCATATATCCGCCATAATGCCGATGGGAATTTAAGTAAACTCAATTGCGGACAAAAAATGATTTGTTTGCCGGCTATATAAACCCGGCGCAGAAAGTCCATATCAACCGGTCTGCTCAGTTGGAGATGATTTCCCCATTCCCCGCAATCTTCTACAATAGACCGCTTATGCAACCAGGAAGATGGGAAGACGAAGTGATTTTCGTAAGTCCTGCCCATACTGGGTGGCCCAACCGTATACTCCAAACCGCCGGGACCATACATCGCACATAGCGGGTGAACCAAATCAGCATTAGTATTGCGGAGAAAAGATACCAGTCCCGACAAGTGCCATGGAAACCATAAATCATCATGACCAAGATAAGCAATAAATTTCCCCTTTGCTCTCCTGAGACCTTCATTATTAGGGGCTCCCTGACTGCCGGAATTTGATTCTCTGTTGAACCAATTAAGCCTGTCATCGGAAAAAGACATCACTATCTTCTCGGAATCATCTGTACAGGCATCACCTATTATCCAGGCTTCAAAATCCTGATAAGTTTGATTCAAAAGACTTCTAAGCGCGAAATAAAGGGTTCTGCTGCTATTGTAGGTTGCAATTATTACGGTTACTTCCGGTTTATCATTCATAATATTTTGAAATCAATGGTGTCCAAAGTGAATAAATATTTTTATAATGGATTGCTTATTCATAGTTGAACTATAAGAATTTCTGTCCTGTATGTCAATGTAATCTTAATGATTTATATTTTTTCATCCCTTGTCCTCTTGTTCTGCTTCCTCGCGGTTTCAGAAACGTGTTTATCAAGATCGTCTACATTCGCCCGGACGAGCCGCCCGAATCTGGCGATCGGGAAATTATGCTCCTGGGCTGTCTCCATGCTCATTCCCAGATAGGCTTCGATTTCTTTAGCGCAGGTTAATATTTTTCCTTCAGCCATTTTCACTCCGTATACTTTTTTATTGCGAATTGACCCTTGTGAGCTGTGACAATCCCATAAAACATGAGATTACCACGCCGCATGAGATGCGGCTCGTAATGACAGAAACGTTAAAGCGCATCAGTTTGCCCCGCTTCGCGCCACCCCCTCTAAAGGGGGACAAAATCGGCCAGTAAATACTTAAAGCAAATTTAGAACTTTGGTGTCTATCTATTTAAATTACAAAATATTTAAGTAGTCGCGTGCGTTCTTATCTCCCCCAGCTCGTAGGGTGGATGAAGCCCAAGTGCATCCACCGAATGTTTCGATAATGGTGGAACCGCTATGCTTGTTCCACCCTACAATATTGCCAACAAAGTTAGCCGAAGGAAGCGGACGGTATCACCTATGAAAACGTAGGCCTTGTCTTTAGACCCGCCTACTCGGCGCACCTAAAGGTACGCACTACGAATACTAGCACATGCCTTTATCCTCCTCCGTCGCTTCGCGACACCCCCTCTAAAGGGGAACATAATGAAAATCCTTTGTTTCCTCCCCTGTCGCCCGTGCGACAACTCCTCTAAAGGAGGACAAAATCGGCTAATAAATACTTAAAGTTCGTAGGGTGGATGAAGCCCAAGCGCATCCACCGAATGTTTCGATAATGGTGGAACCGCTATGCTTGTTCCACCCTACAATATTGCCAACAAAGTTAGCCGAAGGAAGCGGACGGTATCACCTATAAAAACGTAGGCCTTGTCTTCAGACCCACCTACCCAGCGCACCTAAAGGTACGCACTACGAATACCTCCGCATACCTTTATCCTCCCCCGTCGCTTCGCGCCACCCCCTCTAAAGGGGAACAAAATCGGTTAATAAATACTTAAAGCATATTTAGAACTTTTGCGTCTATCTATTTAAATTACAAAACATTTAAGTATTCGCATGCGCTCTTATCTCCCACAGAATATCTGCCAGCGACATCATTCCCGGCATTGTCCGTTTTAATTCATTACAGGTTCTTTCCGAATCGCGGGCATTGTATTTGCCGTCTTCGATCTTCAGCGCCGCGTTAAGATAGTGCGTTATTGATTTAATTTCTCCCGGATTAACAATCAGTGAGTTTATGCAATGCAGTATTGCCTCAGGATGCCTGGAACGTATATTTGCTTTTACAAAGTTGACAATTTCCTGTTGCCTTAGGCTTGTATTAAATTTTTGGGCTGTTTTTTCCATCGCGGATTGAAGTTTTAAAAGGAACTCGTTTTTTAGAGCCGGTTGATCCTGTTGTTCCCCTTGATCCGGTTGTTCCGGTTGATCCGGTTTTTTTTGTTTTTCTAAAAGAGCCTGCGGTTGTGAATTATCCACAGGTTGATGTTGTCCGCCCGTGCCGGGAACTTCCTTAGCCTTCTTCTTATCCTTATCATTATCCTTCAGGGCGGACTTGTCAGCGACTGTTTCTGGGGAAGTCTGCGGCTTGTCGGCGACTGGCGCGGGACTGTATGAAGGAAGTTTATCAATTCCCAGTTTTTTCTCCAGTCTTTGATGTTCGGAGTTGAATTTTAAGGCGTGAATCCAGTGGCGGCCGCCGGACATAAACCATTTAACATTTGTTTTGCCGCTTATTTCGGTCAAAAGCGCGGGGATATTTTCATAGGTCAGATAGGGTATCTTGGGACAGACTTCATCTTTTATATGTCCGGGCCCGCCGTTTAATTTTCCGTGGGAATTAAACCACGGTATTAATAACGCGAAAAGAACAGCCGCCTCCGGCGTTAACGCCGCAAACTTGTCGGAATCGGCGATTGCCCTGTTGATCATTCTTCCGTCTGCAACGGGACTGGCCATATCTTCTCCATTTAAATCTCTTGCGGAGGTGTCATGCAAGCGACAAAGGCGAATAAAGGATTAATAATATCTGTCATTACGGGTGCTTACAAGTGTTCGTGGCGATCCCGCAGGGTGGATGAAGCCCAAGCGCATCCACCGAATGTTTCAATAATGGTGGAATCGCTATGCTTGTTGCACCCTGCAATACTGGATTTCCGCCTGCGTTTACCCTCGCGAAGGCGGGGGTACCAAAAAGGACATCAGGCGACGGGAATGACAGCGCAGGGATTGCCGCGCCATCCCAAAGACGGCCCGCGATGACAAACCTGACGAACCTTTTGTGCTCACCTCCCTGCCCTCACCTTTCGCCCTTAATTTGCCGGAATTTGCCCGCCATAAAAAATACTTGTTGAAAATATTTAAAAATTGTTTAATATAGAGCAGGGTTTGCTGCTTGGGGAAGCTGGCCGCCTATAGAGGCGATTTTTAGCGCCCCCTGCTCTGGTTTTGTTCAGGCACAGTAGTTCTATTGATATAAGTTCGGCGTTATACGGTTTCACATCTCGCTCTCGTTCTGCACGTTAACAGTAACTGATGATAGTTTATTTTTTCTTGCGAAGGCGCCAACGGATATTTTGTTGTTTTTAAACAGGCGTCAATTTTCATGGAAGGAGTTATTTCACATATGAAAGCAAAAGTCAAGAAAAAAGTTTCACATCTGGAATTAGTAAAAAAAGCCAAGGAGAAGAAGGGCTGGAATGCCGCGGAACTATCCCGCCAGTCGGGGGTTTCAACCGGCGTCATAAGCCGCTATTTAAATAAGGTTCTGGGAACAAGCGACGATAATTTATTTTCAATGCTGCGTTCTCTGGATCTGATTAATTTACCTGATGCCGACATGACTTGCGGTTGGTCGAAAGAAGCCATTAACGCCTGCAATGACGTAAGAGAAATACTGGCTTTCGGGGAAAAGGAAGAGAAAGACGCAGTTCTCTCGGCCATTAAACAGGCAAAAAAAATTAACAGCTTAAAAAAATCCAATGCCGGATTGTCCTCGGCGCGCACCAAGAAGAATATCCGAAAGAAAAAGGCAATGTAGTATATCTGACATTTGACAGAAATATTCATTTAAAAAAAGCAATATTAAACAATGAAGAATTGGAATGACCATTAAAAAGGTTTTTCTCTGGTTCGTTCCCGGTGTGAATGCCTGAACTTTTCTTAAAATGTAAAGCAGGTTATGAAGATACAGCATATCCGAAACGCATGCATGATCATTGGTTACAATGACCAGAGGATTTTAGTCGATCCCTGCCTGAATCCCAAAGGCAGCCTGCCGCCCTATACCGTTTTTCGCAGAAGGCCCCGGCTTAATCCCACAGTTGATTTGCCCCCGGACGCCTTCTCCGCGTTAAATCAAATAACATGCGGCCTTATCACGCATTTCCGTTATGGACATTTTGATCACCTTGATAAGTCGGGAATTCGCCTGCTTTTGCAAAAACAGGTTCCTGTATATTGTAACCAACGCGATGAACCGTATCTGAAACGGCGCCGCGTTAATACAATTCCCCTTAAAATGAATCTCAGAAATAATTTTATATCCGGTCATATCACCCCCTTTCCCACCGCGCATGGATACGGTGTAATCGGTAAGTTCATGGGACAGGGAACAGGATATTTCATTGAACCCGCGGCAGATAAAACCATTTACCTAAGCGGCGATACGGTAATGACACAAACTGTCCGTCATGTGCTTAAAGACCTTCGGCCCGATATTTCAATATTAAACGCGGGAACAGCAGCCCTTGATATCGGCAGACCTATTCTTATGCCTCTCCATGAGCAGTTGGATTTCATAAGATGCGCACCCGGTATAGTCATTGCCGTGCATTTGGATGCCTTCAATCATTGTTTAACGAGTCGGGATATGCTCATAGATGCCGTTGTAAAGGAAGGATTATCCCATAAAGTATTGATACCTCAGGATGGAGAGTTGCTCGAACTCTAACCGCCAGGGTGATGGCGACGGCGCCCTCTGTCATTGCGAACCATACTGTAGGGATCGTTCCCTGAACGATCCGAGCGGCGCGTTTGGGGAAACCCGCCCTACAATATCCACCTCCGTCACTACGTGACACCACAGCCTGCGGAGGATATGCACCGACATCTTTATTTCAACACCACCAGCGCATCCGTCTGCATCTTTCTTGTACCCCGCTAGTGGGGTGGATCATTGGTTCGCTCCGGGGTTTGCTCCGGCTTTTTCCAGTATGTCAACAATTTCTTTTCTGCCGTTCTTTTTGGCAAGAGCCAGGACAGTAGAACCGTCGTTACTCTTGATATTTACATCCGCTCCCTTTTCCAAAAGAAGTTTAACAATCTCCTTATGGCCGCCAACCGATGCCTTCATCAGTGCGGTTTCGCCTGCACTGATACCCTTCATATTTACATTGGCGCCCTTATTCAAAAGGAGTTTGACGACTTCTATATGGCCGTTTGCCGATGCCGCCGTCAGGGCAGTAGAAGCATAGATACTTCTTGCATTCATATCGGCACCTCTTTTTAAAAGAAGCTCGACGACCTCTGCATGGCCGCCTGACGATGCTTCCAACAAGGCGGTTGTATGATAGACATCCTTTGCATTCACATCGGCTCCCTTATTCAGAAGCAGTTTGACAATCTCCGTGTAGCCGCCGCCGGACGCGCACATCAGAGCGGTATATTCGCCTTTGGTCAGTTTTGCATTTACATCCGCTCCCTTATTCAACAGGAGTTTGACGATTTCCGTGTAGCCGCCGATTGATGCTTTGATCAGCGCGGTTTCGCCGGCATTCTTACTCTTTATATTTACGTTGGCGCCCTTGTTCAAAAGAAGTTTGACGGCCTCCACATGGCCGTTTGCCGATGCCGCCATAAGAGGAGTTATTCCATTGGTGCTGTTATTCATTACATTGATATCCGCGCCTCGGGCAAGCGCTGCCTGTATTTGCTTAAGGTTGCCCGTAACCGCGGCTTGAAATAATTCGGCATTTTTGTCCGATTCAACTGCCCCGGCAATAATCGCCGGTATCAGAATAATACAAGACACAAAACTAAGTATTCGTTTCATTGGATACCCCTTATATCAAAATGATTTCCAATTTTTTTAAATTAAAAAGAAATGAGTGTCAATTTAAATATTATAGCCGAACCGCAATTTAATAATACTTTAAATATGAAAACGTAAGCAAGCAAACACAGGATTCCCGCTTTTTGGGTAGTTTTTTTTCGTAGTCCGGGCCTTCAGGCCCGTTTTTTTTGTCATCGCGAGTTCACGTAAGTGTTCGCAGCGATCTCGTACACCAACTCTGGGGGATTACCACGGCTCCCAAGGGTCGCAATGACAAACTTAGGCTGTGCGGCGCCTTTTCAAATAAATCATGCCAGGGCATGTGTTGATATTCGTAGTGCGTACCTTTAGGTGCGCCGGGTAGGCGGGTCTAAACGGCCTGTTGCCCAAATCACTTTTTAGAATCTTACCGGCGCAGAACGCCCATATCCGCACATCGTAAACAATGTTTCTTGGCCAAAGGTGTAAATAGCATTCTGGATATTCACAAA
>JBKQWB010000101.1:0-6928 GCA_052139735.1 Smithella sp.
AAGCGTCTCAGTTTTCGAAAGAGTTCCGCTTTATCAACTATTTACAAGAACCAATTACAAAACGGAAAACCCTATGTCGTGTAAACAACTAAATTTATTTGACCAAATACCCGGACAGTAGTGATAAAAAATACAGAATAACACTTATGTTGTCAAGAAATATTCCAATCTTGAAATATTTCTTATCTTCATCATAATAACTTTTAGTAATATTTCCGGATGTTCTATTTGCTTTGGCCTGTATCGGAGATTATGTTGAAATAGCAGTATTATTATATGTCTCCCGCCTGCTATGAAAGAGTGTGGAAGATAAGCGTAGAACGGGTCTTCAGATCCGCTAAAGCGCAGCTAAAGCAACGCTCTACATAATTTATCATATCCACCTCCGGCGCGTTTCGCCACCTCCGCCAGCGGAGGACATTAATTGTAGGGCGCGTTTCCCAAACGCGCCGCTCGGATCGTTCGGGGAACGATCCCTACATCATGACATGAGATTACCACGACGCCTGAGAGGCGTCTCGTAATGACAGACACTTGCAATCCTTAATCTACCACCGTCACAAAGTAAGGGTGATTGGGAATTCAATATCCAACGCCGTCCGCCGTAGCGAAACTACAAACGGCGGAGGATACGCGCTGATTTTTTCTTCTATGATGACACCGTTTTATGGGTTTTTAGTTTTGATTCCGGAATTGGAGTTTCACAAATAAAAAAAGGGAGAAGAAGTCCATTGTTATTTGCTTCTTCTCCCTTTGTTAAAATACCTGATTACTTCTTACAAATTCTCTTCCTGCTTCTTATAGACCAATCATTTTTACTAAAGGATTGGCATAAAGCATAATCAAAGAGACAACCAAGGCGTAAATCGCGACGGATTCCGTCATGGCCATACCGACCATCATGGTTAACATAACTTTACCCTGTGCTTCGGGGTTTCTGCCAACTGCATTACTTGCGCCGCTTGTAGCCTGTCCAAGACCAAGACCTGCACCGATCGCGCCAAATCCCATTGCGAAACCCGCGCCGAGCAATCCGCAACCAAGGACAATAGCTTTAGTGTAATCTACGCCTGCCGCAACAGCGGGAGCAGCAGCAGCCGCCTGTGTAGCTGCAAAGACAAAGGGAGCAGAAACGATAACCAACACGAACGCCAGCACTGAATAAATCAAACTTTTTTTCATTTTAATTCTCCTTAAAATAATTATTGTAACAACTTTTAAATCCCCGGCTGCCAATAAGTTATTTTTTTCCAACCTCCTTTCTTCAAATTTTGACGATCCGGCAACTTGTAAATCTTTTTAAACGATCATCTAAATGATTGTCAAGAAATATTTTATAAATTTAATCAATAACTTGATTTTATTTTCCATGCAGGATAAAATTTATGACATGGAAAGTTTAACATCAAAGCAAAAAAAAGTTGCTCGTTTGATTCAAAAAGATATACCAGTGATGACGTTTCCTTTTGAAGAAACAGGCAAACTCTGCGAATTGACAGGCGTTGAAGTTCTGGACACGATCAATGAACTTTTGAAAAAAGGTTTTATCCGGAAATTTGGAGCCATACTTCGCCATCAAAAGGCCGGTTATAAAAAAAACGCACTGGTGGTGTGGTCGGCGCCTGCCGGGCAAATACAAAAAGCGGGAGAAATATTTGCATCCTTTTCTTTTATTTCCCACTGCTACGAAAGGAAACCCGCTTTCAGAAAGAAATACAATATTTTTACCATGCTTCATTCCAAGGATGAAAATATTTCTTCATTGATCCATGAAGCGGCAGCAGCCACAGGTATTCATGATTACCTGATACTGGAAAGTGTTCAGGAATATAAAAAAACATCTCCGGAGTATTTTAAATGAACAAAACCGGTTTGGATTGTTTTACAAAAGCATGCAGGGTTATTCCCGGAGGTGTCAACTCTCCTGTCCGCGCGTGGAAGGCGGTCGGCGGCAAACCGGTCTTTGTGAGCAGCGCCAAAGGCAGTAAAATTTACGATGTTTCCGGCAGGCAATATATTGATTATGTTCTTTCATGGGGACCCATGATTCTGGGACATGCCCATCCGAAAGTCATCGCTGCTATTTGCAGTACGGCTAAAAAAGGAACAAGTTTCGGAGCGCCCACCCAAGCCGAAACGCAAATCGCTACATTAATTTCCGCGGCCATTCCTTCCATGCAACTCATACGGTTCACCTCCTCCGGCACTGAAGCAGCCATGACGGCGATACGCCTGGCGCGGGGTTTTACAGGCCGGGATCTGATTGCAAAATTCGACGGCTGTTACCATGGGCATTCGGATTCACTTTTGATTAAAGCCGGATCCGGCGTTGCGACGTTGGGCATTCCGGGCTCACCGGGAATTCCCTCCGAACTTGCCCGGCTGACATTAAGTCTGCCGTATAACGATATTGACGCGCTGCAAAAAGCAATAGATGTGCATGGCTCGGGACTTGCGGCAATTATTGTTGAACCTGTTGCGGGTAATATGGGGGTTATCCCGCCTAAAGAGGGATTTCTGGAAAAGCTAAGAGAACTCACGGCAAAAAACGGCATCGTTTTAATTTTTGACGAAGTAATCACCGGATTTCGTTTTACCTTCGGCGGCTTCCAGAATGTAATCGGAATAAAACCCGATTTAACCTGTTTAGGCAAAATAATAGGCGGAGGAATGCCTGTTGGAGCCGTTGGCGGGAAAAAAGAAATAATGGAAAAACTGGCTCCTGCAGGAGATATCTATCAGGCGGGGACTCTTTCAGGAAATCCGCTGGCGATGAGCGCGGGTTTAGCCACACTCAACATCATCAAATCAAAAGCCGATTCGTTTTCTGTTCTGGAAAGTAAAACAAAACGTCTTTGCCTTGAGATGGAAAATTTATTTTCAGCCAAAGGTATTCCTGTTTGCGTAAACCGCTTTGGTTCGATGTTCACGATATTTTTTCAGCAGGGCCCCGTTTACGATTTAAACACGGCTCAAAAATCGGATACGGCTGTATTTGCCCGCTTTTTCCACGGCATGTTGAAAAATGGCGTGTGGCTGGCGCCTTCACAATTCGAGTCTGTTTTTGTTTCTTTCGCCCATAGTCATGCTGATATCTCTTTTACTCTGGATCGCTGCGCGGCGGTGTTAAAAAAACTATAACCTCGATGGTTGACAAGCGCCGGTCATTACGGTAATGTGAACCGCAATTTGCAATTACAATAAACAATTTATTCATATTTTCAGTACATTTTCAGGAGATGAAATGAAAAAAGCTTTCATTACCGGAATTACCGGTCAAGACGGCTCTTATCTGGCCGAGCTTCTTTTGGGCAAAGGTTATGAGGTTCATGGTTTGATACGCCGTTCCAGCACTTTTAACACGGATCGCATCGATCATCTGTATCGTGATGTTCATGAAAAGGACGCGAAATTATTTTTGCATTACGGCGATTTAAGCGTTTCCGGGCAGCTTATGGATATGCTGCACTCCCTGAGCCCCGATGAGATTTATCATTTAGGAGCGCAAAGTCACGTCCGCGTGAGCTTCGACATGCCCGAATACACCGGCGATGTCACGGGATTAGGAACTTTGAGAATTCTGGAGGCCATACGTAAAACAGGAATAAAAACTAAATTCTACCAGGCATCGTCAAGCGAAATGTTCGGCGCGGCGCCGCCCCCTCAGAATGAAGATACGTTGTTTCAACCCCGCAGTCCTTATGCCGCCGCCAAAGTTTATGCCTATTACATTGTCCGGAACTATCGCGATGCATACGGTATTTTCGCTACCAACGGTATTCTTTTCAATCATGAATCGCCGAGGCGCGGCGAAACTTTTGTCACCAGAAAAATCACCCGGGCGGCCACGCAGATCAAATTAGGATTAAAAGACAAACTTTACCTGGGAAATCTGGAATCAAAAAGAGACTGGGGATTTGCCGGAGATTTTGTAGAAGCCATGTGGCTGATGCTTCAGCAGGACAAGCCTGACGATTTTGTGATTGCCACCGGTGAAACTCACTCGGTGCGTGAGTTTGCGGAAAAAGTATTCAGTAAGCTCGATCTGGATTATCATAAATATGTTTCTATCGACCCCCGTTATTTCCGCCCGACTGAAGTTGATGTTCTGCTTGGCGAGGCATCACGTGCAAATAAAATTCTGAACTGGCGGCCCAAAGTCACCTTTGACAAACTGATCGACATGATGATCGCGGCCGATATGCAACTGGCGCAAAAAGAAAAAACTCTTGTCGATGCGGGTTTTTCATGTATCAACAGTGAACGGCTTACTTAAATTGTCGATGAGGAGTGCGCTGTGCTAAAAAATAAAAGGATAACCGTAACCGGCGGCAAAGGGTTTCTGGGAGGCCATCTGCTTAAGAAACTGACTGATTGCGGCTGTGAGCATATTAAAATTGCCGACCGCTCCGAATATGATTTAACCGACGTTGCCGATATTCGCAGGATGTATGAAGAAACCATGCCGGAAGTCGTCATTCATCTTGCCGCCAAAGTAGGCGGCATTGGTTTTAATCAGGAAAAACCGGCTGAACTTTTTTACGATAATTTAATCATGGGCACGCAATTGCTGCATGAAGCGTATCTCCGGAATATTGAAAAATTCGTCGCGCTGGGCACTATCTGCGCTTATCCCAAATTCACGCCGGTCCCTTTCAAAGAAGATGATATCTGGAACGGCTACCCCGAAGAAACCAATGCCCCTTACGGACTTGCCAAAAAAATGATGCTGGTTCAGTCGCAGGCTTACCGGCAACAATATGGCTTTAACTCCATTTTCCTGCTGCCGGTAAATCTTTATGGTCCCGGCGATAATTTTGATCCCCGTTCGTCCCATGTGATTCCCGCATTAATTAAAAAATGTTTTGATGCCATGGATAATAACTCCGATAGCCTCGAAGTCTGGGGCACGGGATTGGCCACCCGGGAATTCTTTTATGTGGAAGATGCGGCCGAAGCCATTTATCTTGCAACTTTATCTTACAATAAAAGTGATCCTGTAAATATCGGCACCGGCTCTGAAATATCCATCAAAGAGCTTACAAATCTCATTGCGAAACTAACCGGATTTTCAGGAAAAATCATCTGGAATAAATCGATGCCCGATGGCCAGCCGAAACGCTTACTGGACACTTCCAAAGCATTGAAAGAATTTGGATTTACTGCCAGTACAGATATGACAGCGGGTCTTGTAAAAACAATTGACTGGTATAGAAAAAATCGTCATTTATTAAAAAAATGAACGCCAGTCATGTTTTGCTTGACTTTGTTCATCATTTGATGTTAAGGAGCCCTACAGAAAAATGGATCAGGAAACCAGAAAGTATGCCATGCAAATGGCTTTTGCCAGCAGCATAGGCATTGCCATGATACTGGCAGTTTTCGGGTGCCTTTTGATAGGAGTTTATTTAGATAAAAAATTCGACTCCGGCCATGTTTTCAGTATAATTTTTTTAATGATAGGTATCGCGGCAGGATTTCGTAACTTATACAAATTAATTAAAGAAAACTTCACGGATGAAGAACAGATAATAAAGAGTTTAAAAAGTGAATCTCATCGCCAAAGACCCCCTACAAAGAAGAATTGAATTAGCCAATTGGATTATACTTACCGTTATTTTTATTCCCGCACTGATATTTGCTCCTTTTAAATTTGCCCTGGGTATCCTTATGGGCGGTTTCATCAGCATTGTTAACTTCCATTGGATGGATAGAAGCCTTCGCAGTGCTTTCGCTATGAATACCGGCAATGTAAAAGGAAAGATCGTCGGAAAATATTTCCTGCGCCTGGCATTAACAGGCGTAGTTCTGTATTTTTTGATTGCCTATCATACTGTAGATGTTATCGGTTTGCTTATCGGGCTTTCGCTGGTTATCATCAATATAATTATAAATATATTTACCAATATGACAAAAAATAACTTTCTCAAGGAGGTTAAGTAGAATATGAATACACTACTTTTTTTAGAAAATCATTATGTTCCAGAGCAGTGCATGTACGCGTTTGTTGTCGTCATTCTTTTATCCGTGCTCTCGTTGTTAGCCACGAGGCGCTTAGCGGTTTATCCCGGCAAAGTCCAGAATGTAATGGAAGTGATTATTGGCGGATTTGATTCTTTGCTTACTGAAACCATGGGACATGAAGGCAGAAAATTTTTCCCCCTGATTGCGACATTAGGACTATTCATTCTTACATCCAATCTTCTGGGTCTTATACCCGGCTTTGAATCCCCTACCGCGAACATTAATACGAATGCGGCCATGGCCATTATTGTTTTTCTATCAACGCATGTTGTCGGAATCAGGAATCACGGATTTAAATACTTCAAACAGTTTATGGGACCTGTCGGCTGGCTGACGCCCCTGATGCTGCCCATTGAAGTTATCAGCCATATATCAAGGCCGCTTTCATTGACTTTCCGGTTATTCGGTAATATCAAAGGTGAAGATATCGTTTTGCTGGTTGTCCTTTTTCTGGTTCCTTACCTTGTTCCCATCCCTGTTTTCATACTTATGATTTTTACATCGCTGGTTCAGACGCTTGTTTTCATGCTTCTGGCCATGATGTATATCGCAGGAGCCATGGAAGAAGGACATTAATATAAACCGCTTTAGGAAATTATATTTTTTCTTAAAGCTTGCATATAAAAATCTTAAACGGGAAATCTTATAAAGAAATGATAAGGTCTCCCGTTTTTTTTCAGGGTCAAACTTAAACATTCTAAAGTGTTTCTTTATATTCGCTATTGCGGTAAATAAAAGGATTGTTTGTTTGCTTTTTTTGTGACATTTTGCCAAAAAGCATCTGAACCGTGACCATTGGGGTTGTTGAAATACCCCATATGGGGGGGCTGTTCAAAAATGTTCACTTCATGGCCAAGAAGACGTGGGCGAACATCAGCACCACCAAGGCGGAGGATAAGCCAAG
>JBKQWB010000102.1:0-6896 GCA_052139735.1 Smithella sp.
TTTGTGAATATCCAGAATGCTATTTACACCTTTGGCCAAGAAACATTGTTTACGATGTGCGGATATGGGCGTTCTGCGCCGGTAAGATTCTAAAAAGTGATTTGGGCAACAGGCCGTTTAGACCCGCATAATTAGCGCAGCTGAAGCTACGCACTACGAAAGACCAAGAAGCGAGCCTGAAGGCTCGCACTACGAAAATTTAAAACTATTCACCATTCACTTAGGCAAACTCGATGTCTGGGGGAAATAAAAAAATATTCTGAACAAACATTTTGTTGCCTGTGGCCGCTCGACAAACTCCTGTACTGTTTTTTTTATTTTCGTCCATTGATGCATCATTTTGCACGGTAATTAATGACTTTAAAAAGAATTGACATCGTGACTGAATTTTCCTATAATTTACCAACACGAAAAATATTATCATATCCAACAGGAAAAATACCGCGAAGCGGGATAGGCAGTCTTAATAGATTGCGTGATTTGGGGGAATCTTAATTTTTCAGGCAGTCCGCTAAAGGAGGCTTTTAAGATGAAACCGTTTCTATCCATTCTTCTTCTGATATTCCTTTTTCCCACATTAGTTCTGGCGGCAGAACAACCCGTGGGCAGCATAAAAACACTCAATGGCGAGGCGGCTATTTTACGGGTTAACGCAACAATCCCCGTAAAAATTGGAATGCCGGTATATCAGGGAGATGTGATTCAAACATCCAAATCCGGCTCGGTGGGCATCATATTCCGTGACGATTCCACTGTTTCTATCGGGCCTGCGAGCACCATGAACCTGAAGCAATATGTGTTTGAACCCAAAAACAATCAGTTTTCTTTCTTAATGAAATTTATCAAGGGGACTTTTGTATATGTCTCCGGCGTCATCGGAAAGCTCTCCCCGAATTCTATTAATATTGAGACGCCAACCAGCACGATCGGCGTGCGCGGGACAAAGCTGCTCATCGAGGTCAAATAATCAAACAACTGAGGATAAAGAAATGATACGAAAATTTATATCAATACTATTCTTCACGATTTTTTTGGCCGCGGGCTGCGTTCACCAGACAACAGTGGTTCTGGTTCCGGACCGGGACGGCCATGTAGGCAAGGTCGCGGTTCAGAACCGGGGCGGTGAGCAGTTGCTTTCAGAACCCGGCAAAGCCGTTGTCGTGTGGAATGAAATACTATCCCCCCGGCCGGCAGTTGCTTTTGATGAACAAAAAATCAATTCTACATTCGGGAGCGCCCTTGCCGTCGAACCGCCTGCGCCCCAACAATTTATTCTGTATTTTGAAAACGACAGCACGGAAATTGTCCCGTCCTCCCAATCGCTTATTCCCGCGGTGATTGACAGCATCAAGCAGCGCAATTCATTTGATATCAGCGTCAACGGCCATTCCGACAGCACGGGAACCGCTGAATATAATCTTGATCTTTCATTAAAAAGAGCCCTTCACATGAGAGATATACTGGTCAAGGCCGGTATTAATGAAATATACATTTCCACCACGTCTCACGGAGAAGGCAATCCGCTGATTCCCACAAAGAAAGGCGTTGCCGAGCCGCGCAACAGACGCGTGGAAATCATTGTTCGATAGAAAATCTGAAAAGCCGCGATGAATGACGGGTAAATCCCTTTGGGTATACAAAACACAAACTCACGATTCAGTTCCAGCAATATTAAGCTTTTTCTATACGGTTGTCTGATTACCCTTGCCCTGGCCTGTTTTGCCATTTTCCCTCCCTCTTTGGTGCAATATCTCAACAATAAATCCTATGATCTCATGATTCGCGCGCTGCCGCCTTCGTCCGGCAGTGCGGTTCCTGTCATTGTCGGGATAGACGATCAAAGCCTGACTCAACACGGGCAATGGCCCTGGCCCAGATATATTCTGGCGCGGCTGGTGAAAAAAATAGCCTCTGGGGGCGCATCCGCCATCGCCATGGATATGATTTTTCCGGAAGAGGATCGAACATCCCTGTCCGTTGTTTTAAAGGAAATGGGTAAAGAAAGAGGGGTTAAATTTCAAAAAGAAGTTCCGATAGAACAGCAGGATGAAAATGATCAGATTCTGGCAAAAGTTCTTCGGAGAACTCCCGCGGTGCTGGCTTATCAATTTAAATTCGGCGGCAAATCAATACGGACAGGTTCTGATATTCATCCCCTGAAATACGTCATCAAGGAAAACAAACACCACGATACACGCGGAATGACATCCGCCGATGACGTGATTCAAAGCCTGCCGATGCTGACGCGGGCGGCGGGCGCGTCGGGATTTGTCAACTCATTGACGGACCCAGACGGCATTGTCCGGCGGGTCCCGCTGATTATGGAATATAAAGGCGTTATTTATCCATCTCTGGCCATGGCGGCGCTTATCAAAGCATACGGAAATGAACAGGTTATGATTGAAACAACTGAAGATGGTTTTTTGATCGATTGGAACAACAGAAAAATCCCGCTTGATTCCAGCGGTTTTTTCATGATCCCTTACCGCTTCAGGGACAATAGTTTCCAGTATGTGTCGGCGGCTGATGTTTTATCCGGCAGGATCAAACCGCGAACATTTAAGGGGAAAATTGTTTTTATCGGGGTCACCGCCTCCGGCATGGGAGACAATCACCTCTCTCCGCTTAATAAAATGGTACACGGCACGGAAATTCATGCCAGTATCGTCAACGGCGTCCTTACCGGGGATTTTATTAAACGGCCCGCGTGGGCTCCGGGAGCGGAACTCATATTTGCTCTGGCGGCGGGTATTTTATCATCCATCGCGCTGGCTCTAAGCGGCGCCCTTTTGTGCCTGTCGTTTACGCTGATTGCCGCGTTCGCGACAGGGGCAATATTTTACCTGCTTTTTTCAACCCATGGGATTTTTCTATCGCCGGTATTGCCGCTTTCGGTATTGCTTGTCAATTTTGTGTTCCTGAATACTGTCAAATATGGATTGGAGGAAATCAAGGTACGCCAGCGCAGCAAGGAACTCATACAATCACAGGATGTGGCCATCCTAAGCTTAAGCGCGCTCGCGGAAACACGGGACCAGGAAACCGGTCATCATATTTTAAGGACTCAGCGCTATGTGCAGGCATTGGCAAGATGTCTGCGGCGTCGTGACAAATATAAAAAGATACTTAACGATCAAACCATTGAGCTGCTTTATAAATCCGCCCCTTTGCACGATATCGGCAAGGTGGGCATTCCGGATCAAATTCTTCAAAAGCCGGGCAAGCTTACCGAAGAAGAATTTGAGCAGATGAAAAACCATACAGTGATCGGGGCTCAAACCATTGCGCAAGCGGGCCGAATGCTTGGCAGTAAAGTGGATTTCCCCTATTTGAAATATGCTTATGAACTGGCCATCTCCCATCATGAAAAATGGGACGGCAGCGGCTATCCCTATGGACTCGCGGGAGAAGCCATTCCGCTTAGCGGCCGCCTTATGGCAGCAGCCGATGTTTATGACGCCCTCATCAGCCGCCGTGTTTACAAGCCGGCATTTTCACATCAAAGCGCTCGTGCAACCATATTGGCAGAAAGAGGTAAACACTTCGACCCGGATATCGTGGATGCGTTTATTGAAGTAGAACAAACATTTATTCAAATTGCCCGTGAGTTTGCGGACAAAGAGTAGATGTAATCCGGGGACCCATGAACCTCCCCTGGAGAAATAGGGGGGTAGGAGGAAATAGGGCGCTGACCCCTATTTTCTTAGACCCGCAAAACAAGCGAGCCTAAAGGCTCGAACTACGAAAACGTAAAACAATTCACCATTAAAACGTAGGCCTTGTCTTCAGACCTTCAAAACAAGCGAGCCTGAAGGCTCGCACTACGAAAACTTAAAACTCTTCACCATTCACCTAAGCAAACTCGATGTTTAGGGGTCCCAAGGAGTCTGCCGTTAACTGTTGCAAAGGTCAACGGCGGATCTGACCCCTTGCCTATCCTGCGCCACTGCGGTGAGCCCGATCTTGCCGACCAATGATAATGCACAGACAAGACAATTCAATTTTTTGAGAAAAATTTGAACTGTATTTGACTCAACATTTCCTTTCATAATCGTTTATGGAGTCGTGTAACTCCCTCTGAACAGTACCAGGTAAACTCAGCAAGGACTTCTCCCTGTTATCCTCAAATTGCTAACCGTGTTTAAAATGCAGACTTCAATTGGTAATCCTCCAATTATGACAATTGACCTCTACTGAAACTAAACAGATGAACTCAACAATCACTTTTCCTGAAATCAATAAACCTGTCTTTCTCATATAAATACAATAACTTAAAGTGCAATTATTACATGCTCCTTGACGGACCACCGCATATCTTCTTTTTATTTGACAATGATGTTATTGTAATTAAATTAATACTAAAGACAGTAATGAAAATGTCGCAATGACCTTTGGTTGAGTGCGCTGAGACGTCGCTTCAGTTATCCTATCAATGAGGTATTGTTATGGAAACAAAAAGAGGGAAAAAAAACATAATTCTAAGACTTCCCAAGAGTCAATGGGTTAACTTGAAGATCAAACAGGTGAATTCAAAAGTAAAAGCAGCTCTTAAAAAGATTAAACACTGATAACGACTGCTGTATACCTTATCACAAGACAATTCGTTCACGATGGATCAAAGTTATCATAACAAAAGCAGGAAGGAGGTCATTATATGCCGATATTTATGATGTTCGGGAAATATAACCAAGATTCGTTAAAGCATGTCTCGGAAGAGCGGACAAAAAAGGCCGTTAAGATCATTGAAAAAAACGGTGGTAAGGTAATTTCCATGTTTGCTGTGATGGGAGAGCATGATTTGGTCTTCACCCTGGAATTCCCCGACACGGAAAAAGCGATGTCCGCCTCGATAGGTTTAAATATATTAACAGGCATTTCCTTTTCTACATCGCCGGTTGTAGATGTAGAAACGTTCGATAGTCTGATTTCCAAAATAGAAAAGCTTTAATTTGAAGCTGGTGAATTAATCAACCTCTGGAATGTGAAGCAGATTCAGGGAGAACTGCCATGAATTTATTTACCGCAAGTGAAATCGTTGATTTCGCCGAACGGATACACGAAAATGGGGCAAATTTCTTACGATACGCCATCCCGCTTGTGCAGAATCAGTCATCAAAAGAACGGTTTGCCAAACTTGCTGGAGAAGAGCTGAAATATCGGAAAACGCCTGAAAAGATCTTTGCCGGTATAATAGATAAAGAATCCATACCGGATGAAACGTATGTCAGCGAGCATAGGTAGGATATGGGCATAAATCCCAGTAAGGAGGCTTTATGATTACAAAAATTCTTGTGCCATCAGACGGATCAAAAACAGCTGAAATAGCAGCCGCGTATGCGGTTGATCTGGCCAAACAGTTGAACGCCTCAATTACTATCCTGAGCGTTATTGATACACGCTCAGTGATTGCCAAGACAGTTGCCGCATCAGAGACGGTAATGGACATCACAGAGCCTATTGAGGATTATCTTAAAGAAGCTGCCGAACAATATACCGGAAAAATAAAGAAACTTTGCGATGAAAACGGTGTCGCATCTGAAATTTCTATAAAGACCGGGCATCCTGTGGAGGAGATTGTGAAAGAGGCTAAGGCGTCAAAGACAGATCTTATTGTTATGGGTTCCCATGGAAGAAGCTCCTTGTCAGCCACAGTTTTTGGCAGTATTTCCTATGGTGTTATCCACAATGATAAAAATATTCACGTACTCATTGTGAGGGGTTGATTACAATAGATAGACAATACTTATGCCTGCCGCTGCGGACTTGGTGAAGTCAGTGATCATAGACGCAACGACCATGCATCTAACTCTGACTTATAACGCAAAAGATAGATTTCGCCATCTGTGGCCATTACCTTGAAATAGTCAATGATGCGAGTGCTGCTATCCAAACCACCTTCATACCAGTGATCAATGATTTCTTGTATCTCCCGGCGTTCCCCATGATATGTAAAAGCAACAGGGCGTTCATTCGCCTTAAAACCGCAGTAGCACTCCACTTGAATTTCTTTATAGTCCGAATTCACCATAATATGAAGAGAAGGAAAATGCCATCAGGTAAGTCTGAACACCTTGGGCTTCACGAGTCTTTCAAAGTCCCGGTAAGACATTTCAATCAGTTCCGAGTGAGAGCACGCATTGAAAAAGATATCATCATCCTCCGTCAGATGTTGGTCCACATAGACCTCCATTCCGTATAGGTTGCCGAAAGGAGGCATGGCACCAATCTCACAATCCGGAAACATATCCTTGAATTGCCGTTCGGTGGCAAGTTCTATCTTATTCTCACCGAGTGATTTTCGGAAATGATCGAAATCGATGGATCGATTGGCCGGCAGGACCGCCATGGCCATCTTTCCATCAATGAAAACGATGACGGTCTTTGCCACCTTTCTCCCATTGATGTGCAAAGACTGGGTAATTTCCCTGGCCGTATAGGCTGGTGAATGCGCAATCTTCAAATATTTAACCGCCTGGCTATCCAGAAATTCTTTCAATTTTCTTGCTGGCATAAGTGACCTCCTTTCAACTTTGGTGACGGGGTAAAATTGTTTCCAGAACCTATCCTGTCAAAAGAGCGGGATCACAATTATTTACAAAAGCAGGGGGGAGATGCAACACTGTATTGAACTTTTTTATTATAATAACACAAACAAAAGGACAGGAAAACAAAAATAATGCCAATGGCAACAATTACAATTTTTTATCCGAGCAGGTAAAACAATCACTTCTTTCTGTAAGGTTGAATCCTGTTTTCTGAATAAACATCCAATGTTTCGAATAAGCGTCAATCCAAAGTTGAGTTAGCAAACGAAGAGATTCGGATTAGAGGCGTTGATTCAATTTTGGATTGACGCTTGAAGAACTAAGCCGCGTGTTGTGAGCTATGGCGTTTCA
>JBKQWB010000103.1:0-11413 GCA_052139735.1 Smithella sp.
GTGATTAGCTGAATATGTGTGTTGATTATGAAGCGGCAAGCGACGTGCTGCAAGCCCAGAGCGATAGCGGAATAAGCGGCACACTTTTTCAGCGGATAAAATCACAAATATGCTTACAGCCTTATCATGTCTATCCCAACCTCAAGCAGGGCGGGCAATAGGATTGTGTCATCGCACATAAATAGAAAAGTATAATGATTATCAGGGGTAAATGGGCAATCAAATTAAACACTGTTTGACTCCGGCAAGTCAGTGTTTGTGATAAGCCAAAACAGGGAAGAGTATGGCGGCCGAACTGTTTGCCTTTTTCTTTTTGATAAATAATTTGGATGTGGTATGTTTAAGTAGTAAAGTTAGAAATAAGAAGTTGGCAGATTAATTATTAGGTCTTAGGTGTAGGCCCGAAGAAACCCTGGGTGTTGGAGTCGCCATGCAACTATCGATCGTACACATTGTATTCATGGCCGTTGGCTTGCTCATAGGTGGTTTAGTAGTTTGGTTCATCCTGAAAGGCAGACTGAATCTTGCCGATGCGAAAGGCCGAGCTATTGGTGAAGTTGAGCGCACATCACTGACCGAACAGTTCAAGGCTTCCTCGCAGGAAGTCGCAAGTCTGAAGGTTCGATTGACCGATGCGGAGAGCCGCGCTCAGAGACTACAGAACGATTTCGATCAGACTAGCCGAGAATGTGCACAACTCGAGGAGCGCGCTAAGCGGCTCATTGAAGTTGAGAATACACAGAAGGAGATGGATGAAGCAGCAGAAAAGCTAAAAAAGGAAATATCGGACTGGCGTGAGGCAAACGGTAGCTTGACAGCCGATGTTGCTGCTAAACAAAAACGACTGGTCGAACTTGACGAAGCGAACCAACGTCTTTCTTCTGAGCGGGACAGTCTTCTTAAGGAACAGGCCGACTTCAAAGCGAAAATTGCTGAGCTCAACACAACACTTGAGAAGGAGCGAACACAGACACAAAAAGACCTTGCTCTGATCAACGAAGCCCGTCAGCAACTAAGCGATCAGTTTGAAGTGCTGGCCAACAAAATCTTGGACGAGAAGAGCAAAAAATTTACCGATCAGAACCAGACCAACCTCAGTCAGCTTCTCAATCCTCTGCAAGAAAAGATTAAAGCCTTTCAGGCCAAGGTCGAAGAAGTATACGTTAACGAGGGAAAGGATCGCAGTGCACTGGCTGAACAAGTAAAAATGCTCACGCAACTCAACAACACGCTAAGCCAAGATACCCAAAATCTAACGCTCGCGCTCAGAGGCGACCGCAAGGCGCAGGGTAACTGGGGCGAAATCATTCTTGATGACGTGCTTGAAAAATCAGGTCTGCTGCGTGGTCAACACTATGAACGCCAGGGTAGTGTCAAGACTGAGGACGGACAAACACACGTCATTCCGGACGTGGTTATCAATCTGCCTGGCGACCGCCATCTGGTCGTGGATTCCAAAATGACACTTCCCGACTACAGGGCATTTGCATCCGCGGAAAGCGAAGACGATCGTGCTGCTGCTTTGAAGCGGCATCTGCTTTCCATTCGTGGACATATCAAGGGTCTATCAGAGAAAAATTACCAGAGCCTATACGGCCTTAAGTCTCTGGACTTTGTGGTCATGTTTATCCCTTTGGAGCCGGCCTTTATGCTCGCCGTAACGAACGATCGGGAACTGTTCCAAAACGCTTGGGACAAAAACATATTGCTGGTCAGTCCAAGTACATTGCTGTTCGTTGTTCGTACCGTCGCATATTTGTGGCGGCAGGAAGGCCTGAGTCGAAATGCAAAGGATATTTCAAACCGGGGCGCAGAGCTTTATGATAAGCTGGCCAACTTTGTTGGCGATCTTCAGAAGGTTGGAGAACGCATTCAACAGGCTCAGGATAGCTACAATGAAGCACGTAAAAAATTCAGTGAGGGTACAGGTAACGTTATCCGGCAAGCAGAGATGCTCAAGAAATTGGGCGTTAAACCGAGTAAAGCACTGCCCGCACAGTGGGTCGAGCCAGCGCTGGACGGGTCTTTCCCGGCGCTTACCGATGAGACGGCAAATAATGATTCCTAGGGTAACGCACACTATGGGCTGGATCTGGCCAATGGCAATTGAACAGATAAAACTAAAGTGGATATGACCAAGGAGGACTAATGAGCAAGATTGACGTACTTCGTGAGATACGAGAACTAAAGAACTATTTGTCTTATTCTAAAAACATCGGCTTCTTTTTTGGAGCGGGTACGTCCTGCGCTCTCGGTATTCCTGATATCGTGCAACTTACAAGTGAGGTGAAGTCAAATCTAAAAGACGGTGCAGTAAAAACATTCGAAATCATTAACGAGGATCTAAAAACAATGATCCATGGGCGCGATGTAAATATCGAGGACATTTTAAATCAGATAAGACGTATTCGTGAATTAACGAAAGAGAGCGAAACCAAAACTTATCTAGATGTCTGCGGCAGTGATGCTAAGACAGCAGATGATGAAATATGCAAGGCTATTTATCAAATCATCACCGCAAAAGAGTTTAGCGCTACCCTCACTTCAACTAAGAGATTCTTCGCCTGGTACAATTTGCTTAATCGTGACTTTACAAAAGAGGTCTTCACGACAAACTACGATCTTATTATTGAAAAGGCACTCGAGGCCAGTGAGATCCCTTATTTTGACGGTTTTGTTGGTTCCTTTGAGCCCTTTTTTTGGCAAGAGAGCGTTGATTATCAGATACAACATGGAGATTTGACCAAAAACTGGATACGACTTTGGAAGATACATGGTTCATTGAGTTGGTTTTGGCGTTACTCTGAGACAACAAAGTCTTATCGAATCATAAGAATTGGCAACATTACAAATGTCGCGGATATAAAGAACGAACTTGTTATTTATCCATCTAAAGACAAGTATGACTCTTCTAGAAAGCAACCTTTTATTGCATACTTCGATAGAATGCGTGACTACCTTCTAAGCGGAGAACTTCTTTTTGTTATCACTGGATATTCGTTTTCAGACCAACACATTAACGAAATTATCCTGAATTGCATGAGACAGAACAATCGGTTGTCCGTCATTGTTTTCTTCTATAAGGATGCGGACGTGGAGGCTTTATACAAGTCGTGTTCGGCTTATTTGAATCTGCATGTATTCGGACCCACAAAAGCCATAATCAACGGGGAATTGGGCGAATGGAATTTTAATAAAGAGGCTGTCAAGCAAAACGAAATTACCACAACATACTGGAACGCGGAGAAGTCACATTTAACGCTCGGCGATTTCAACCTTCTAGTAAACTTTCTTATTACAAGTTCAGGAAAGCAGGACAGTGTAGAACGGGTGACGCCATGATTAGTGACGTTACTTACCTAGGAAGAATCATCCGAGTTGACTCAAGCACAGTTGAAGTCGAAGTGACTGACGCGATCCCCTCTGCAGCTCCGATTATTAATGGCCGCCTGTATAAAATTGGTCAAATCGGCACCTTCGTGAAGATCCCGGTCGGTAACATAAACATCTACGGAATCGTGTCTGCTGTTAGCAATAGTCCGATCACAATTAAGGATGACAATCGCACATACAATCATGGATCACGTTTCCTGTCAGTACAACTTGTGGGTGAGAAAGTCGGTGATGACGATTTCCAGAAGGGAGTTGGTACTTATCCGACCATAAACGATGAAGTGCATCTGGTGATTGAAAAGGATCTGTTCGACATATACGGAAGTAAGGACAATGATTCAATTGAAATTGGGAAACACTCTTCATCCGAGAACCTCAGCGTCAACGCAGACATTCACAAGCTTGTACTGCGTCATAGCGCCATCTTGGGATCAACGGGAAGCGGAAAGTCAAATACCACTGTAAGCGTTTTGAAGGCTATCCTTAATGATTATCCAGGATCACGAGTAATTCTAGTTGATCCCCACGGTGAGTATGCTTCTGCATTTCCCAATGCGCGCGTATTCAAGATCAACGACTCGGCCCGGCCACTATATATTCCCTTCTGGCTAATGTCATTTGATGAACTTGTATTCTTTCTTGTTGGTGCCGTACCCAAAGAAGATCAGCGACCCGAATACAGAAAACTGCGCGAATTGGTGGTCGAAAGAAAGAGAGCAAATACTGGTGTATTAAAATCTGGCGTGGTTGATCCTGATCGTGTTTCCGCAGACTCGCCAATCCCATTCAATGTACGGGAGTTATGGCATCACATTTATTGGTGGCTGAATGCAACGTTTAATGAGACGGCTGCCGAAAATCAAACCAAAGCAACTGCATGTTTAGAAAGTGAGGGAGATTATAACCAGCTTGAGCCACCGTGCTTCCAACCCTATGCTATTGGCACAGTTGCACCATACAAATCGCGGCACTACCAAGAATTCTATTCTTATGAGAAGAAACTCATAAGCCGGCTCAGGGATTCAGCCTATGATTTTCTCTTTCATCCAGGTGAATACGCAGATACAACATCGCCAAAAGACTTAAACGATCTATTGAATGATTGGATTGGCGGCGAGGAAAGGCTTACAATTCTCGACCTTGCTGGAGTCCCATTTGGCGTTTTAGATATAACCGTTGGTCTCATCACACGGTTTGTCTTTGACAGCATGTTTTGGGGAAGACATGAACCTTACACAGGACGGCAGAGACCTCTATTTATTGCATATGAAGAGGCACATTCCTATCTCAACAAATCAGAGAACAACAACTATGCGAAAGACGCAGTTGAGAGGATTTTTAAGGAAGGGCGAAAGTTTGGTATTGGAGCTATGATTATATCCCAAAGACCATCAGAGATTACTGAGACAATCCTAGCCCAAGTTGGAACGTTTATCGCTTTAAGGTTGACTAATTCAAGCGATCAATCGATTGTTAAAGCATCCGCCCCAGACAACCTGATTAGCCTGATTGACTTGCTTCCATCTTTGAGGACAGGAGAGGCACTAGTGATTGGAGAAGCAGTCAAGATACCGACACGCGTGCGTATACCTCTGATGACTCCTCGACCAACAAGCGAAGATCCAAAGTTGGTTGAATCCTGGCTTAAAACTTTCATCCATAATGCAAACGATTATAAGCAAGTAGTAACATCACAACGCGAACAAAAACTAAGGAGGTAACTATGGACAGGGATGTTGTCGATTCATCTATGATAGAGAGTATTGGATATGACCAATCCACGGGGACAGTGGAAGTGGAGTTTCGGTCGAACAAACAAATATGGCAATATTACGATGTACCAGAGTCCACTTACAATGATGTCCGCTCGGCGGGTTCATTAGGGAAAGCCTTCAATGCAATGATCAAAAAACACTTCAGAGAGACACGTGTTGGATAGAACGTCCGTTGCGCACATAATACACACTTTCCCTTGGAGAGACAGCCGAATCAATGCATTGTACACAAGAATCACACCGAACAATTCTGATGGGAAGCTTTATCCTTTTTCTTTATGATAAAAATTTTGGATATTATTTGTAACACTTTTCTAAGTCCTCAATTGACATGACGGTTTGAAAGGTGTAAAAAAATCCTACGTTAACATCGACAATCTCATCGGTGTTTTCAAACGTATTATCAATACATAAAAAGGTTCAGGAAGAAAACAAGCTTATCTCGCAGGAGTAGAAATGACCGGTCAAACACATGCTCAAATGGCAAATTTCATCTGGAGTATTTGTAATCTGCTCCGCGGTCCCTATAAAAGAAACGAATATCGTAAGGTCATTTTGCCGCTGACCGTGTTACGACGCTTTGACTGCATTTTGGAACCGACTAAAATGAAGGTTCTCGCAGAGTATGATAAACTTAAAGGTAAGTCGGAAAACATTGTTTATGCAAAGCTAAAAAATATTACCGGCGTGTCTTTCTATAATCTTTCCAAACTGAATTTTAAAAAACTGCTGGATGATCCAAACCACATTGCTCAACACCTCAACAGCTACATCAACGCCTTTTCCCCCAATGTACGGCAGATATTTGAGCGCTTCGACTTTAGCGTCCAGATCAACAAAATGAATGAAAAGAACCTGCTTTTTGAGGTCATCAAAAAGTTTGCTTCCGATGATGTTAATTTGTCGCCGGCCAAAATTGATAACATGCAAATGGGCTATGTCTTTGAAGAACTGATTCGGATTGGAGCGGAGCAAGCCAATGAAGAAGCAGGAGAACACTTCACACCGCGTGAAGTCATCAAGCTAATGGTTAACCTGTTGCTCTCGCCAGAAACAGATTTGCGCAAAAGCCATGTTGTTAAAACCTTCTATGACCCGACCTCCGGCACCGGAGGTATGCTTTCCGTTGCGGAAAACTACATCCGCAAACTCAATTCAGAAGCCCAACCGCATCTTTACGGTCAGGACTGGAACGACGAAGCCTATGCGATCTGCCGCGCCGACATGCTCATCAAGGGAGAGGAAGCGGACAACATCAAGCCGGAATGTACTTTTGAGCATGACGGTTTTTCTAAAGATAAATTTGACTACATGCTGGCCAATCCACCTTTTGGCGTCGAATGGAAACAACAACAAAAGACCATCACCGACGAGCATGAGACGCTTGGTTACGATGGCCGCTTCGGTGCGGGACTGCCGCGCATTAATGATGGCTCTCTTTTGTTCCTCCAACACATGATTTCCAAAATGCACACCCCGGAAGACGGTGGCAGCCGTATCTGTATCGTCTTTAATGGCTCACCGCTTTTTACCGGTGACGCGGGCAGCGGCGAATCCAACATCCGCCAGTGGATTATTGAAAACGACTGGCTGGAAGCGATTGTTGCCCTGCCGGATCAGCTTTTCTATAACACTGGCATTTCCACTTACCTCTGGTTGATTACCAACCGCAAGGGAAAAAAACGCAAGGGGAAGATTCAGCTCATCGATGCCCGCACTTTTTATGTCAAGATGCGCAAAAGCCTGGGTAACAAGCGCAATCAGATCGGCGACGGTGAAGATAACCGGCCTGATCAGATTGCGGAGATCACCCGTATTTACGGAAACTTTACCCATGATGAAAAGCGGCAGATCGAAGTTGACGGCGTTAAGAAATCCGTCATCGTATCCAAGATTTTCGACAATAAAGACTTCGGGTTCAACAAGATCACCGTTGAACGTCCTCTGCGTTTGAACTTTCAGACAAACGCGGAAAGAATTGCTAAGCTAGACGAAATCAAAGCATTTCAGAAAATTGCCCAGAGCGACAAGAAGAATGAGAAAATCCGACAGCAGGAAATTGCAGAAGGTATCAAACGACAACATGCCATAAAAGACTTGCTTATAGAACTGTCCAAAAAGACAAAAGGGCAGCTTTTCAAAGACCGGATTAAATTCCTGAAAGAGTTGAAAGATGTTGACCATAAATCCGGTGTCGGACTTTCTTCGGCGGAGACTAAAGCCGTTTTGGAAGCCCTGAGTGAAAAAGACGAGACAGCCGAGATATGCCGCGACAACAAGGGAAACCCTGAACCGGATGCCGATCTGCGCGATACAGAAAATGTTCCGTTGAAAGAAAACATCGATAAATACTTCCAACGCGAAGTGCTGCCCCATGTGCCGGATGCCTGGGTTGATCACAGCAAAACAAAGGTGGGCTATGAAATCCCGCTCAACAGACACTTTTACCGTTATGAACCACCGCGCCCGCTGGAGAAGATTGAGGCGGATATCAAAGGACTGGAAACGGAAATCTTGACCCTGCTTGCGGATGTTACAGGCAGCAATGGAGAAATAAAATGAAAGATATATCTACGAAACTTACACAGACTGCTAAAATGATTAAAACCGATTTATTGCAGGAAATTCGCGCGCTGATAGTAAATGCCCGTTCCTTAGCTTCCCGAAATATAAACACATTACAAGTTCTGACCAATTTTGAAATCGGCAGAAAAATTGTTGAAGAAGAGCAAAGAGGTACACAAAGGGCGGAGTATGGGAAGCAAATATTAAAGGAATTAGCGGAAAAATTATGTTCTGAGTTTGGGGCCGGATTTTCAGAACGCAATTTGCGAAACATGCGCAAATTCTATCTGGTTTACAAAGACCGTATGGAGCAAATTCGGCAGACGTCATCTGCCAAATCTTTGGATAGGAATCCACCATTTAAAATAAGCTGGTCACAATATGTTTTCCTGCTTGGCCTTAAAGATGCTGATATACGGAGCTTCTACGAAATTGAAGCGGCAGAGAATAGCTGGACACTGCCGGAGCTCACACGGCAATATAATTCCGGTTTGTATGAACGATTGGCTTTAAGCCGTGATAAAAAAGGAGTTCTCAAACTTGCTAAAGAAGGACAAGTGATTTCTAAACCGCAAGACATGCTCAAAGAACCGTACGTATTGGAGTTTTTGGGTATTGATGAAAAAGATAAATATTCTGAATCCGATTTGGAAACAGCAATTATTGATAAAATTGAGCATTTTCTGTTGGAACTGGGCAAAGGATTTTTGTTTGAAGCTCGCCAAAAGCGATTTACCTTTGACGAAGACCACTTTTTTGTTGACCTTGTTTTTTACAACAGGCTTTTGCGCTGTTATGTTCTCATTGATTTAAAAATTGGCAAACTCACCCATCAGGATATCGGGCAAATGCAAATGTATGTCAATTATTTTGACCGGTTTGTAAAAACCAAAATGGAAAATCCAACAGTCGGTATTATTCTTTGTCAGAAAAAGCGCGATGCTCTAGTCAAAATTACACTGCCGCAGGAAGCCAATATTCACGCTAAAGAGTATCAACTTTATCTGCCGTCAAAAGAGCTTTTAAAGCAAAAGCTAATAGATTGGACAGCAGAAGCCGAGGCCGATAATGAAGCATAAATCCTATTCCCAATATAAACCCTCCGGCGTGGAATGGCTGGGCGCTGTGCCGGAACATTGGGATGTGAAGAGAGCACGCTTCATGGTTGCGATGAATCCGACTAAACAGGAAATCAATCATTTGCCACCAGAAACAGAAGTCCAATTTTTGCCAATGGAATCTGTTAGTGAAGATGGTTCTTTGAATTTGGAAACAACACGTCCGATATTTGAAGTAAGCTCTGGTTATACCTATTTTGCGGAAGGCGATGTTACGTTCGCAAAAATCACACCATGCTTTGAGAATGGCAAGGGTGCAATAATGCGCAATCTCCAAAACTCATTTGGATTTGGAACAACTGAATTAACAGTCATTCGCCCCGGCCCATCTCTGAATAATGAATACCTGTATTACTTGACAATATCACGTGACTTCAGAAAAAATGGTGAAGCATGGATGTATGGTGCGGGCGGACAAAAGCGTGTGCCGGATGATTTTGTACGTGAATTCCGATTAGCATTTCCTCCGCTTCCTGAACAGCAAGCCATCGCCTCTTTTCTAGACGTTGAGATGGGACGCATTGACACGCTCATTGGCAAAAAGCAAAGGTTCGTTGAACTCTTGAAAGAAAAGCGCACAGCGCTTATCTCCAGCGTCGTCACCAAAGGTCTGAACCCGAAAGTCAAAATGAAACCATCCTGCGTGGAATGGCTGGGCGATGTGCCGGATCATTGGGAGATTAAGCGCCTGAAATATGTTGTGCGAATGAAAAGCGGTGAAGGTATTACTTCCGAAGAAATTCAAGAAAGTGATGAATATCCCGTATATGGTGGAAATGGTTTGCGTGGCTACTTTTCTGATTTCACGCATAATGGGCACTATGTATTAATTGGGCGTCAGGGTGCTCTCTGTGGGAATATTAATTACGGGAAGGGTAATTTTTGGGCTTCAGAACATGCCGTTGTTGCCGAACCAGTAAAGCCAATTGCCACATTGTGGTTAGGAGAGTTATTACGCATAATGAACTTGAATCAATATTCTGTATCAGCAGCACAACCAGGATTGGCAATTGATAAAATCAAGGAACTCATTATTCCGCTACCGCCATTTATAGAACAGCAAGCCATCGCCGATTTTCTCGACAGTGAGACGTGGAGCATTGACACGCTGGTGGCAAAGGTAGAATCAGCCGTAGAGAAGCTCAAAGAATATCGCACCGCCCTGATCAGCGCGGCAGTGACCGGAAAAATAGATGTGCGGGAGGCAGTATGAGCAGGCGTTTATTTTCAGAGCGAGTGGAGCTTATACAAAAATCCCGTGAAGCAGCATTATCAGCAATTCAAATTTACAATAATCCAACCGCGTCATTTAAAACAGAGTCATATATTGTTCTTTTTATTATCGCTTGGGTATATCTTCTTCATGCATATTACCGGCAGAAAAGAATCGATTATCGATATTATGAAGTTATAAACAATCGTAAAAAATATTTATATGTAGACGGAGAAATTAAACATTGGGAATTATCAAAATGTATTTCAGTCTCGGAATGTCCACTAGATAAAAATACTATCAATAATTTGCGTTTCCTCATCGGATTAAGGAATATGATAGAGCATAAAAAGGCATCTGGTCTTGATTCATATTTATCAGCGAGATACCAAGCATGTGCATTAAACTACAACTATTATTTAAAATTGCTCCACGGCGAACAGTATTCACTTGATGACAAATTAGCACTAAGCCTGCAATTTTCCGAATTGAATTACACGCAAGCAATGGTATTGAAAGATAATGAAAGATTAATTCCACAGCATATACGCTCATATATTGCTCAATTTGATCAAAATCTTTCCGAAGATGAAATTAAAAACGAAAGGTATTCATATCATCTGCTATTCACAAAGGTGACAGCAAAAAGATCGGGACAAGCAGACAGGGTAATTGAGTTCCTTTCACCAGATGATCAGTTGGCAAAAGATATTCAGAAAGAATATTGGGTTAAGGAAGACAGAGAAAAACCTAAATTTTCGGCTACTCAGGTTATAAAAATAGTAAAAGAGGCCGGATTTGCTAATTTTGGTATACATCAGCACACAATGTTTTGGAAAGAGCATGATGGGAAAAATCCTAATAAAAATTATGGTACCATTGTTGTAAAGACATGGTGTTGGTATCAAAAATGGATTGATTTTATTATAAGCGAGTTATCAAAAACGAATGCTGCGGGGAATCTATAGTGAAAGCCACAACCGAAAAAGCCTTTGAAGCCTATATTGAAGAAAACATGTCCAAAAAGCGCGGTTGGATTGCCGGTTCTAATCTTTTGTGGGACAAGCAAAAGGCATTGTTTCCTGACTATGTCATAGATTTCATCAAGGCCACTCAGGGCGATCTATGGAAACAGATGGAAAAGCTCCACGGTGCGGAACTTTCCGGCAAGCTGATCGACACGCTGGTAAAAGAACGCAACACTAAGGGAACGATTCACATCATCCGCCATGGCTTTAAATTCTACGGCAAAACATTTAAACTGGCCTTCTTTAAACCTGCCCACGGTCTCGTTTATGAAACGCTGGCCCTATTTAAAGAAAACAGGCTGCATGTCACCAGGCAGGTGC
>JBKQWB010000104.1:0-72348 GCA_052139735.1 Smithella sp.
CGGTGGCTGTGGTTCTGTGGCACTATCGCAAGGGGTGGGGTAAGGCGTGGTTGTTCGGGCTGGGGTACTTTGTAGTGATGCTGCTACCAGTTCTGGGTTTTATTAACATATATTTCATGCGTTACTCACTGGTAGCGGACCATTGGCAATATTTCTCAATCATAGGGCCTATCGGACTCGCGGCTGCCGGAATCACCTGGGCCTCTGGCCGGTTGGGGGGAAAAAACGTTTTCCTTGTACCGGCTTTCAGCGTGATTCTATTATTGGTTTTAGGCGTTTTGACCTGGCGACAAACCTGCATTTATAGTAATGCCGAAATGCTCTACACGAAAACCATCGACTTAAATCCAACATGCTGGATGGCATACAACAACAGGGGTATGATCTATAAAGGCCTCGGCAATTACAATCTGGCTATTGAGGATTATGACAAGACTATCAAAATCAACCCGAATTGTGTTCAAGCTTATAATAACAGGGGTAATGCCTATAACAGCCTCGGCAATTACAATCTGGCTATTGAGGATTATGGCAGGGCTATTGAAAACAATCCAAATTTCGCAGAGGGCTACTACAACAGGGGTGTTGTTTATCTAACTCACGGCGATGACATTTCCGGTTGTCGTGATGCGCGAAAATCATGTGAATTAGGGAATTGTAAATTATTGGAACAAGTAAATACCATGGGATTATGCCGCTGATTTAGTAGGCGGAAGCTAAAACCGATTACAATAGAGTAGAGAGCTGGCGTAGGTCACGACGATTTAATTCTTATTGTCATTACCCAACTACTGTATTAAGATTAGAAATATGAACATAGATCAAAATGTGTAGTCACAATGTTACGGGTTTTTTCAAAAAAGTTGTTTTCGTGAAGATACATTAAAGATACTTAAAGGGAGGGGATCATGGCTCAGGTTGAATTAAAGAAACTTGACAGCGGTGAATTATTTCCAACAATGAAACTCAACTTAGTCGATGGCACTACGTTGGAAATGCCTGAGATGATGAAAAACAAATGGTGTGTGTTGCTTATTTACAGGGGACGATGGTGACCGTTTTGTCATCAGCAGTTAGCTGATTTTCAAGATCGTATTAATGAATTCACCGAGAGAAACATCAAGATCATAGGGGCTTCTGCGGATAATCATGAAGATGCCCAAAAGATGGTTGAACGGCATAAATTGACATTTCCTCTAGCATATGAGATCGATGCAAAGGAATTTGCAACTATGACAGGAGCTTTTTTTGATGATAAGAAAGGATTCCTGCAAGCTACCTCTTTCATCATCAGACCGGATAGTACCATAGAGAATGCTGTTTACAGTACCGGGCCGATAGGACGATTAGTAGCGATAGATACGTTAAAGCTTATCGAATTCCGCATGAAAACATAATAGCTTCTAAACAACAAACTGCTAAGCCCTTCTTCCCTTTGTCATTGGAGGCGACCCTCGGGAGCCGTGGCAATCTATCTTTTGCATTGCTTTCGTAGTCCGGGTCTTCAGACCCGCAAAAAAATGCGAGCCTGAAGGCTCGTACTACGAAAGATTAAGGGAAACGGAACGGTTTCAAACCGTTCCCTACCACATGTCCCTCTTTGGAGGGGGTGTCGCATAGCGACGGGGGAGGAATCAAAGAATTTCCACCCCCTACCCCCGCCAGCGGGGGACATGAAATATGAGATGCGGTTCGCAATGACAGAAGGGGAAAGGTTTGGCAGACTGTAGGGTGGATGAAGCGCAGCGCATCCACCGAATGTTCGAATAATGGTGGAACCGCTACGCTTGTTCCACCCTACGAATAATGTTTCGGTTCAATCTACAAGATTGAACCAACTAAAAGGAAAAAACTGGATACCGGTTTTCACCGGTATGACGAGGGTTATCAACTCTTTGCGGAAAACAATTTCCTAATTGATAAAAAATATATCCTTCACTTTGATTCCATCTATCCAAGATAGGATTTTTTCAAACCCAAGCAACTTCCTGATGTATTCTAAGGTTACGGAAACAATCAGACTGATGGACAGCAAGACAAGGAAAATCAGATAGGGGTATTGGAAACCATAGATGAAATCAGGCCAGTAATAGGCGAAAATAAATGTATGGAACAAAAAGATATTGAACAGGTGATGACCCATAAAAGCCAGCGGCCTTTGTATAAGCGGATAAGATTGCGTGATTTCAAAAATGAATAATATCATGATGAGCGCGTAAATCCAGTCAAACCCCTGTCTTTGCAGAAAACCGATGTTATAACTATAGGGGAAATACTCACGGGCATAGACAGAAAGTAAAATTCCCGCCCCCAGGAGGATAAACCGGAAGATGCCCAATCGCTTGAGCCGTTTGCTGATGTAGACCAGACCGTCGGTGCGCGCCAGATAAATGCCCAGGGCAAATGTAAATATCCAAACCGTCAGAAAGAGGAACCATTTTGTTACAGGCTCCCGTGGAAAATTAAAAAGAAAGCAGACCAATAAAAACCAAAGCCCGAATTTCTTCGTAAGATAATAAATCAAAGGAAAAAGCAGGTACAGGGCAAGAATAAGGCTCATGAACCACCATGTCGCATTGTAACCATAGCTGACACTGTCTACAAACATATGAAAACCGGTCATCTGGATGAATAATTTCAGATACGGCGCTGTCGGGAATACCATTGACAGGGGTCTTAATCCGGACAGGATACCGATGGGAATGAAAATAAGGGCAATAAGCCAGTAGGTCATGTAGAGACGAGGCAAACGCTTTTTGTAAAATGCCAGCAGACCTATGGGCCTGTTGCCAACGGAAACGGCCAAAGCATAGCCGCTCAGGATGATGAAGATAGCCGCGTCAAACTGCGCGAACTTCGATGAGATACATACAGGGATACTGCAAATATCGCATTTCGAAGAGAAAAGATGGTGCCATAACAGCAGCAGCAATGCTATGCCCCTGGCCGCATTGCTGGCATTAAGATCGTATCGGATGATTGATTGATCGGTCATACTGATAAAAAACCGTGAACACTATTATTTTAAATTTATACCTTCGATGTTTAATACGTAAATTTCGCTTTTGACGATATATATTATGTCGATTTAGCATAAACGCTTTTTGATTAAAAGATTTTTATTGATAAGCGATTGAGGCTGGACGTGAAATTTGAACCATCTGCGGGAGTCCAGTTTCGCCGGAACCGTTTAATTTGTTTCTTTCTGTATTCTTCAATTTTCAAAATATTAATTTTATGTTATCTTACAAACCGTAATTGTTAAATAATGCATATTCAGTTTAAGATAAACAACAACCTTATGATTGTAAAAAGGAAGGAGAAAATAATGAAAACTTTATTTGTTATTTTAATAATGTTAATAGCCTTAGTCACCGTGGCCAATGCTGGCGATGCGCAACTTGCTGCTGCTATTGCCGCACATAATGCTAAATGTGCAAATGTACAGGCAGGTACACCGCTGGCCACTGTATGTGCACAAGAAGAAGCAGCTTTACAAGCACGCATAGCCGCCAGTAAGAAGTAATCTACCTCAAGGAAAAAAAACAGGAGGGAAAAAATGAGCAAAACACAATTGAAAACAAAAGCACTCGCAGCAGTTCTCGGTTTCGTGTTCATCATACTTGCCACGCCGGCAAGGGCGGATGTGATCAGGTTGATATGCGGGGGCGGCGGATATACGATCGATGTAAATATGGATAACTCGACGGTTTCTGTAGATTGGCCGGAATCCAACAACAACTGCACGAGTCAGAATGTGAAGGCTGAAATTACCGACCGCTACATAACATATAAGCTAAATTGCGGTGTATGGCATCGACTTGACAGGCAGACCGGATTGCTATATTGGTGGGTCAATAATCAATGGTCCGGAATGAATTGGCCCTCGTGCGTACGCGCAGGAAAGCCCGTTATTTAAAGATGGCGCGTTCAGGCAAACAGGTCATCTGGTTTTTTTGATTATTTTCTTTTTCGGGGGACTGGCAAAAAGGAAGGAATGAAATTGCCACACCGCATGAGATGCGGTTCGTAATAACAGAAGGGGAGCGGTTTGGCCCAACCGAGGGAGGGTTATCATCGGGAGGATGTCATTGCGAGTTCACGACAGTGAACGGGGCAATCTCGTAGTCTGGGGGTCTTCAGACCCGTTAAAAAAAAGCGAGCCTGAAGGCTCGTACTACGAAAGATTAAGGGAAACGGAACGGTTTCAAACCGTTCCCTACCACATGTCACTCTTTGGAGGGGGTGTCGCATAGCGACGGGGGAGGATGTCATTGCGCAATGACAGAAGGGGAAAGGCTTGGCCCAACCGAGGGAGGGTTATCATCACTTAAAAGTGAATTGTGTTTATTACGGATTAAAATCTCACATTTTTAGGAAGCTAGTCGATTATTTCTTTTTCCTGCGAGTCAATAGATTCATAGAATGGAGAAAATTGAAGGCTGGCAATTGAAAGAATGTAATGCCAATAAATCAACGGCAGAGCCCTTTGCCTTTAGTGGCCTCAAATAATGTACAATTTCCAAGTGCACAGGCTTTTTGCGCGTCATAACAGCCAAGCTCTATGTTTCCCTGATTTAAATAGACAAAGGCTCTGTTGTTATAGGCATTCGCATAATCGTCTTTTAGTCTGATGGCTGTAGAGAAGTCCTCGATGGCCTGCTGATTTTGGCCCAGATTGGTGTAGAGAATTCCTCTATTGTTGTAGGCTCTTATATCGGCAGGATTAAGGCGGATAGCCCTATTGAAGTCTTCACTGGCTTGCTGATATTGCCCAAATTTTAAGAAAATAGCCCCTCTGCCGTTGTAAGCATCGACATAATCCGGATTCAGACTGATGGCGTTACTGAAGTCATTGATGGCCATTTGATACTGGCCAAGTTTATCGTAAGTAATTCCCCTGCTGTAGTAAGCATTAACATAATATGGATTCAGCCGGATAGCCTTGTTATAATGATCAATAGCCTCCTGCAGCTTTCCTTTTTCACCCAGAGTAAACCCAGCATTGATTTGCGCCAGAAAGTTATCCTTTGTTACCTGCAAGGCATGATTCCAAAGCTCTGTACTGTTTTTCCAATAACCGCATTGCTGCCAGGTTAAAACTGCCATGATGATAAAAAAGGCTGTTGACGCCGGGAATAAAATCTTTTTGCGTATGTCTTCACGTTTAAACAAGAGCGGAATGCCCCAGGCCAGCATAACAGCAATGCCGATAGAGGGCAGATAGTTATAGCGGTCGGCCATCGCGTAATTTTCTATAGGAAGAATCCCGATAACCGGCAGAAGGGTTATTGCATACCATAGCCATCCAATAAAGAGATACGGCAAACGTTTTGCCATCACAATGACAGCAATGCTGATAACGAGAATCAGAATGGTTGCTCCCAGGACTTGCCAGAGGGGAAGCTTATCGGAAAAAGGATAAAAAATAGTCAGATCATACGGCATAAATGTTTTCTCAAGATAAGTCACAAAAGAAACAGGCACATTAGCGAGCCGCGAATCCAAGGGAAAATATTTAGGAGTACTCTGAGTAATATTGTAATGATCATAAATCTTCATGATAGAAATAACTGCTGAAAGAACAAAAAAAGGTATTTTTTCCCATAGTTGCCATAATGGAATTATTCCCGCAATCCTGGTTTCCGGTAATT
The DNA here is from genome assembly GCA_052139735.1 of Smithella sp. Classification (GTDB taxonomy): domain Bacteria; phylum Desulfobacterota; class Syntrophia; order Syntrophales; family Smithellaceae; genus Smithella. The sequence goes on from JBKQWB010000104.1 coordinate 5,655, forward strand.
TCCGGGCATTGGCTGGAGATGTATTTTCCTTTGGCGCTTCTTTCTTTGATTTGGTTTCCTGTATTGATTGATTGGTGGAAAGGGGCATAACGTCCGTCAGGTTGGTTGTTGCTTTTTGCGATTGAAGACGTCCCAGCGGCCAGTAATCCAGGAGGATCATAATAACGGGCAGAGTGACAACCATGGACTTGCTCATAAGAGCACAGAAAAAGGAAAAAAGAACAAGCAGATATCTTTTTATAACCGGTTTTTCCGTGTAATAGACATACAGGCACAAAGTAAGCATCCAGAAAAACGCGCTTAAAACATCTCTACGTTCAGATATCCAGACAACCGATTCCACATGCAGCGGATGAAGCGCAAAAAGCGCGGCAACAAAAGCGCTTTTCCAGATTGCCCCGGTCATACGGGTAAAAAGCCAGAATAACAGCAAAACGCTCAATATATGCAGAATGAGGTTAGTCAGGTGATAACCGCCGGCATTCAATCCGTGAAGTTGATAATCAAACATGTAGGAAAGCCATATCAGAGGGAGCCATCCGCCGTAATGGGACGTGCTGAACGCCCAGCGAAATCCATCCAACGTGATTCCGGACTGGATATAACTGTTTTCTGTAACAAAAGCTTGATCATCATGATTGACGAAATCAAATTTATTTACCTGCCAGAAAACAGCAAGCGTAACAACAGTTAAAACGATATAAACGATCATTTTTTGTTTCCGCGGATTAATATTTAGTTTATTTAACATGGCCGGTTTCGTTTCCTTATTTTATAAATTGTCATTACAGCAATTGATTCTTGAATTCGGCAGTCAAAAAATTAAGAATTATCATTTACCAGAAATCCCTTTGCTTGTCGCCGGGAACTTTAATCAATGGCAGGGTCCCTTAATGCTTTCCGTATTAATACCTGATTTAATATGGCTGCCTGCGTTAATGTATACATCATCGTCGAAATTGATGAAGTCGTTACCCGCTATACGGCCAAACGCTGCGCAGGAAACGACAATTAAAAATATAATGATAATGTATTTGCAGCTTTCACATTGAGGTAGTTTGTAATTAAGCAAATTAAAACCTCTATAAAAATATATGCTGAGAATTGGATTGTTTAATCATAAATTACGGATTGAAGTCTAGCATTTTCTTTAAGGTTGAAGATATGAGGATGAAGGGTAGTTATCTTTTGTAGTCCGGCGTAGTCCGGGCCTTCATGCCCGTTTTTTTGTCATCGCGCAATGACAAAAGGGAAGTAGGGCGCGTTTCCCAAAACGCGCCGCCCGGATCGGTAGGGGAACGATCCCTACATTATGACAGAAGGAGAGAGGCTTGGCCCAACCGAGGGAGGGTTATCATCGGGAAGATGTCATTGCGAGTTCACGACAGTGAACGTGGCAATCTCGTAGTCCGGGTCTTCAGACCCGCAAAACAAGCGAGCCTGAAGGCTCGTACTACGAAAGATTAAGGGAAACGGAACGGTTTCAAACCGTTCCCTACCACATGTCCCTCTTTGGAGGGGGTGTCGCAGAGCGACGGGGGAGGATGTCATCGCACAATGACAGAAGGAATGTAGGGTGCGTTTCCCGAAACGCGCCGCCCGGATCGGTAGGCGTTCGATCCCTACATTATGACAGAAGGGGAACGAGATTGCCACACCGCATGAGATGCGGTTCGCAATGACAAAGGGGCGGGAATTGTAAGAGCGAGATTGCAACACCGCAAGAGATACGGTTCGCAATGGCAGAGTGATCTTTGATTTTATTTATTCCATGAGATTGTTGATTTTTGCCTTCACTTATTGGGCTGTGGAAGCGCATCATTAATTCTCTGCCTTCTGCGAAAGGCTTCCGCTTCGCTTCCGAACATCTGGTCCTGCAGATCGGAGATCTTTTGTGCCTTTTCGTCGGCATTGAGATCGTTGTTATTTTTGATCTCGTTTTCCTGGGCTAAGTAGTCTTGCTCGTTTTTCTTCTCGTCGGCTGCAGCCTTGTCAACATCGTCGAGACGTTGCAGTTGCTCCGGCGTGAAAATCTCTTCCCGGAATTGCCTGCTCATCGCCTGCTTTTGTTCATCCGACGTCATCTCGGCCATGTCTTTCCGGTATATCTTTAACTTCTCATTGTAGCGGTCCAGCGGCTCGGTGTCATTGTCTACGATATCAGCTTCATCACCCCACATATCTTTTTTCAGATCGTTAAGCTTTTTCTCCTTTTCAGCGCCATATAGTTCCTGATTTCCGATAATCACCCCTCGTCTGATCGGATATTCCTGCAACATCACGGTGGGCCCGAAAAGGGTATCGGCATTCTCATTACCAAATACCTTCCGCCGGTAGTCCTGAAGCTTGTGGAGAATATCTATAGCCTCTGCCGGTGTGGTAGGCCTGCCCCACATCGACATCTTGTCATGGACATCCCGCTGGTAATAGACGTAGGTTTTATATACCGCGAAAAGCTTGTCGGCTTCGTCCCGGGGCATGACCGTGTCAAGATAATCCCGCACCGACTGGAGAAGTTCTTCGGGATTTCTCGAATCTTTGAATTTATCATCCAGAAAAAGGAAATACTTCAGCGTATAGGAATTGATTATGTCCTTTTTGAAATAATCCTTCACATCATTTGCGTTAAAATCACTCTTACCAAGATAGATCCGGACGTCCTTCATGCTGATTTTTGAGTTCCGGTCAAAAACGTACCCTTCCTGTTTTTTCCCCTTCATCATAATGACTGCGATTATGACTATGATGATGACGGCAAGTATAATCCCTAAAACAATTATCTTTTTTCTCTTCATGAAACGAACACCTCTTCTCATCCTTAACGTACAAATAAAGAAGAGCGGCATGACGGGATGCCGCTCTTCTTATTATAATGCAATATTAATTGTAATAATACTTTCCAGCTTAATATCCCTTTCCTTTCAGGTCTTGTACCACACTCACATAAAAACCTGGGGCATTGAAGAAGGGTGTATAATCAAGGAACTGGTCGCACATATTCACATGTGATACGCCGCCGCCGAACCACGAACCACCCTGGTTTCCTCTATAGGTTCCCCAAGGGGCCGACCATGTAGAAACAAGACCGTCATTGGAGCCTTCATACCACTCTAAAATCGCCCAGGACACGGTAAAGAGTACTTTGTCCAGTATAGGGGGGAAATCCATGGTCGCTGACCAGCTCTGATAGTAAATGCCGGACATATTGGGTGTTTCCGGATTGAACGTGTTGGTCATAAATTTCACGCTCAGCCATTGCGCCGCCGCCTGGGAGTTCTCTTCTCCGCCGAACATCCAGAGATATATTTCATTCACGAGACCGCTTATCCATCCGTCCATATCCTCATCAAGTCCCAGCAGGACGTCAGCTACTGAGCTGCCGCGATTCGGCGAGCAAACGGTAGTCAAAGATGCCACATAAGGAGCCATGCCGAGGTTGGATATCATGTAACGTGCGTCGAGCCCTCCCTGTGAGTGGCCGATTATGTTGACTTTCGCCGCTCCCGTAGTGGCGAGAACCTGCTGTATATAGGTCTTCAATTGGGCCGCCCGGTCTGCGGTGGACGCCATCGCCGTTTGGTTAGACTGAAACACCTGAGCTCCGTTGCTTGTTAACGTTGATGGAATGTTATACCAGTATCCGATGCCGAGCATTCCACTGTCGGTGTAACCCATGCCATGGGATAAAACGATCGGATATTTTGTGGCGCAGCTTGTGTTGGCAGAGGCAATAAAGGGGAAAGCGCTTATTGTAAAAATAAAGCAAAGAAAGATGATTAATTTCTTCATGCAGATTCTCCTTATAAATAAAGTTAAGCGAAATTTAGTTAAAAGTTAAAAATCAGGTGATGGATTTAGATACGACAAACCGATTGATAGACTTGCTCTAGTAATTTAAGATACTCCATACGCCTCCTTAAATCAATACTTTCAAACGATGCTAATTTTCAGAGAATATATGCAAGATCAATAATTTTTTATGTATAAATTAAATTATATTAATTATTTGTATTTGTCAATAAAATTATGATAGGAAAATTTTAATAGGGAGAGGTGGATTGTCGCAATGCTCAAAAAGCGTGTGTATTAAAGAGTTATTTGATATGACATGTTTTCTTTAAGAAGGGGAAGAAGCATGATGGTGCTTGATTCAAAAAAACTGTTACAGTTTTCTCTGCTGGTGTGCATTCTGATTGTTATAAATCTTTAAGCGAGTATCAGGATTTATTATCATCCTTAACGATAAATAATTTTTCAGTGGCATATATTCAGTATAGGGAGTTTAATAAATAAAAGAAAATTTAAGATGCTCTAAATAGAACTTGATCTGACAGTGAATAGAGCTTAGAATCACAAAAAAAATAAGTAACAAAAATAATTGTTATTTGAAGGTTTTTTTATGATCGGGAACGATATTCAGAATCGCGATACGATAGACCTGTGGGTGGCGATTGCTATTGCCCTTTCCCTGGGTGTATATCACCTGCTCTTCAATATTATTTCATTCTTACAGTATATCTCATATCAATACTATCAATGGGTGAGCAATTTGCTCTTCTTATGGATACTTGCCCTTTTATGGATTGCTTACCGTCGCTGGCGCAATGCGGTCTACAGGCAGAGAAAATTACGCAATATTCTGGCAAGCATCAACACGGAAGTTATCATGGTGGTTGATTCCCACCGCCGGATTCAGATGGTCAATGAAAGTATAAATATTTTTGGTTTTTCTCCGGAAGAGGTAATTATGAAGACGACGGATTTACTCTATCTCGACCGTCGGATAGATAAAAACCATCCATACGAGATACGCGATTCTCTTAATAAGATTGGCTTTCATATCGGACAGGCAACCGGCAGGAAACGCACTGGCGAAACTTTCCCCCTGGAGATTATGACCGCATTGCTTAAGGGGAACGGGGGTGTTGTTATCGTGATCAGGGATATCACCGAGAGAAAGCAGGCAGAGGAAAAGATCCGGCAGATGGCCTATTATGATTCCCTGACGGGTCTTCCCAACCGGAAACTCTTCTCCGATCGTTTTAATATTGCTATAGTCCAGGCTCAGAGAAATCAAAAAAAAGTAGGAATCGCAATGCTCGACCTCGACCATTTTAAGGACGTAAATGATACCCTGGGTCATGATATAGGTGATCTTATTCTCAAGGGAACGGCGGAACGGCTAAATGCAGCGCTAAGGAAAGGTGATACCATTGCCCGCTTCGGCGGCGACGAGTTTGTATTAATACTCCCGGACATAAAGACAATAGAAGATGCGATCCATGTTATACAAAAGATTGTTGACAGCTTTTCTAAACCCTTTTTCATGGATAATAATCAACTCGTTGTGACAACGAGTATTGGCATCGCTGTCTATCCTGATGATGGAACAGATGATGATATACTCTTAAGAAATGCCGATATTGCCATGTATCAAGCCAAGCAGGCGGGGCGGGCCCGATACCAGCTTTATGAAAAGGCCTGAGATGCGATACAGACCGCATTTTACTGTTCAAGGGTTCTTTGCTCTGCATTGGCTTAAATGGTTGGCAATTAAAATATATTGAGGTTTTTCACGGCTTGCCGCTGAGAGCTTCAATATAGTCCACAATAACATGCCCCGCTTTTTCGCTGTGATTTTCCATATTGCTTTTAAGCTCAATGTAGGTGGAATCGGGTATTATCTTTATCAGGCGCTTTATGTTTTCGGTAGCGTGGAGCTTATCCGACGTAGCGCCTATAACGAGACATGGAACATTGATGTTACCGATACGACCCCATATCGAGTAGTTTTTGATGGCAAGCGCGTTAGCCTTCAGTTTGTAAGGATTTGCGCAGTCCAGAGTGTTTTCATATTTTTCGATCTGTTCTTTACAGGTTTTTTTATCGAGCCTGAAGTTTTTCAGATACCATTTTATGACAGGCTTTACGGTAAGGTAGAATGAAGGATGTAATGCCGGAATTATTGCTCCAAGAAATTTGGGGAATCTAAATTCGGTATTTGGATTGATCAGTACCGCGGATAAGGGTTTGCGCTTTTCCGATCCGCAGTATTCCAGAATCGCCGAAGCGCCGAGAGAACTCCCCGCGAGTATAAACTTTTCTGACGGCGGGATAATGTTTTCTATGATTTCACCAATATCGAGTTTAAGCCGCTCGATGGAGAAACTCACTTTTTTTACTTCAGGGACTGTTGATGATTGTTTTTCCCTCGTCTCGCAATAGATGACTCTATGCTCGGCAGTCAGGACCCTCAGCACGCCCCTCCATCCGGAGATCAGAGAAATCCATCCTGCCACAAAAAGAATAACCGGTTTCTCCAGTGAAACATTTGGCGGGGTGAAATCAATTATCTTAAGAGAAACCCCGTCTGAAACTTTAAACATGTATTCTTTAACGTTTGTTGTATGGTCAGTGTATGGAGAATAATCCATAGTGTTTGTCCCGGACAATTTATCAGCGGTTCCCAACATCAAAATCATCAGAGCTAATGTCCCCTCCATAATTTAATTATGTTAATCATATTAATTTGTTCATTCAATTATGACAAGTATTTTTTTCAACAGGGTCAAAAATATAATGAGTAATTATATTTATTGCATGGATGCTGTTCTTTATAAAAATCGGGTGAAGCAGGATTTTCCTTCATCTGATTATTAAACTTATGACCGGTAAAATAAATTATGGATTACCGGTCTGAGATGCGGTATGAAAACAGGCATGGAGTAATCTTTGCGATGAGTAATGCCGACAACAATCCGAATCAAGCATGTGGATGTATCCCTTACAATTATCTAATGGCGGGCATTTTATGTTTTGGGATAATTCTACGTCTTGTAGGTTTGAACAAAGGAATTTGGCTCGATGAATATTTCACGATTGACATCATTACACGACAAGATTTTCTTGAAGGTATGCGCTCTTCCGGTAATTTGCATCCTCCTTTTTACTTTATCCTGCTTAAATTATGGTCACAGATCAGTACAAGTGAGCCATTCCTGAGATTACTTTCGGTAATTTTCAGTATAGGTACTATCATTCTCATCATGCGCTGGGTAAAACGGTATAACCCGCTTGCGAGCCTTTTAACAGGATTGTTGTATTCCACTCTGCCCATACTGCTCCGGTATTCACAGGAAATCAGATGTTACCAATTAGTAATCCTTTTGACGGTCTGCGCATTTATCTATGCCTCACGCATCGCCGCTTCACCGCATAAATTATCCGGATATATATGGATTTCCTTCTACCTCTGTCTTGCTTCGGCAACTCATTTAATAGGTGTGTTTCTCGTAATTCCTGTTTTGCTTTTCATAATACTCTCTACGGATGACAAAAGGAACATTCCGTGGCGCAATCTTATCGCGGCAATATCGTTACCATGCGTTATCTTCCTGCTCGAATATCTTTTCTTTTTCAAACATCTTCCCGAAAAAGACAGTTGGTGGATGGCGAATATGTCCTTTACCTTAATCGTTTATGCCGCAAAGGAAATAGCTGGCGTTTCATGTCTATACTGGGACGAGTCACAACTTTTTTATAAAAATTTCCCCATCCTTGCAATTCTTTATAATGTTTCTATTATATGCCTTGCCATGGTTGCGCTCGCCGGTATAATCTTTTTCGGGAACTGGCGTAAAAGTTTCCCTTTGTTCGTTGCCGCTGTATGTTATCGGCTGGAAATGATACTTTATTCGACATTTATAATGCCTATTTTCATCAGCAGAACAATACTGCCTGGTGTTGTTCCATTACTCGGCTTTATCGGAATACAGCTTGCCAATATCAGATTGAAATGGTTGAAAACAACATCAATCATGTTTGTAATTATTATCAGCATATCCTTCGCCGCATGGTGGGTCGTACGCGGCGCATGGATTCCTTTTGAAAACTGGATAGAACCAGTCAGGATAATCAAAGCACACTGGAATAAAAATGATATCGCCATATTTTATCCCGAACATACCGCCGGACCGATAAGATATTACTTTACGGATTTACCGGCTGATTCAGTAATTCCGGTCTCATTGGGAGAGGATATCAGTGAAGTGAAACGGAAAATACATGACCACATTCAGGCTGTACACACAGGAAAAAACAAGCATGGGATATTCCTGTTTTCCAGGTTCGGCATGGAATTTAAATGTGACAGAGGCACATTCCATAAAATATCCGCTTATCTGGAATCTATGTGCGGACATGCTGAATTCACCCAACAATCAGGACCTCTTTCAATATTAGAGTACCGGTGTCAGAACCAGGAATCAATAAAGTAGAAAAATCTTCATCATTTGTATCAGGCTATGCAGATTTCATTTATAAGGAGAAGTCATGACAATGAACAAACAGCAAGCAAAAGAATTCGCTTCAAAGTGGCTGCCTGCCTGGACGGGAAACAAGCCCGAAGAATTGGCCGGATTTTATTCAGATGACTGCTTTTATCTTGATCCGGCAATTCCATCCGGCGTGAATGGGAAAAAAGAGCTTCTTGCGTATTTCAAAAAGCTGCTTTCCCAAAATCCCGATTGGATATGGACGCAGATTGAACCCATTCCCATGGAAGGCGGGTTTTTAAATAAATGGCTGGCAAAAATACCCGTTGGTAAAAAAGTTATTGAATGTGTGGGTGTCTGCTTTGTTCAATTCGACGGCGATGGGAAAATAAAGCGCAATGAAGTATATTTTGACCGAAGTGAGTTGATTTCGGAAATATATAAATATACTAAGTTAATTTGCCAAAAACCCACCGTGTAAAAAAGAATAATTGACATCCGGGAACATCTTATATATATAGCCTTACCTTCAATGTAAGTTCTTATCGAATCTCTGTTTGTTCTGACGATTATTCCGGGCTGGATCAGTATGAGGCAATAAGAACGATTTGACATATCCCACTCTTATTAAAGAGTGTTTATATAGAGGAGCTACGGGTAGGCAAAGGTAGCCATAACCCAATCTGTGCAAAAGAGTGATTTTGCTCTTTTCAACACAAGGAGGTCATTATGACAAGAATAAACCTATTAGTAGCAAAAGTAGTGCTTTTAGGAATTTGTATTCTATGTATTTTTTCCGGCAGTGTATGGGCGGAAGAAATCAAAATATCAGTTACAGCATACACGTTGAAGGAGTGTTACCACAATAAAGGGAAGACAGCTTCTGGAGAAATGGTTAGAAGTGGAGTAGTAGCTGTCTCACCGGATTTAGAAAGAAAAGGATTGAAATTAGGAACCATAATTAGAATAAGTAATTTGGGGACTTTTGTAATCAAAGATCGTACTAATCGCAGAAATCGTGGTAATATAGATGTTTTTATGAAATCGTACACAAAAGCTATTCACCTTGGAAGACAAAGGACAACCTTAGTATTAAACCAAATGGAACCCATTCCAATGAGGTTTACCGCTGTTAATTTTCTTTATGGAATCTTTCCGGAGATAAAGCGGCAAAAAGAATTGTTTTGGGCTTATGGTAATACTAATCATGATGTAAAAGCATTTAATGGTAAAAGGTATGTTTGTGTTCTCGGTTAATTTGTGTAAAGTTTAAATAAATTGCCATCCAGGGGTATATGCTCCTCACCCCTGGATGGTAAAAACCTGCTTAAACAATCTCTCCAATCTGTAGTCAATATTTCCCCAAATTTTAATTTTATGCTACGATACCCGGCAAGCTTAGAACCCTGCTGTTTTGAAATATGATGTGATATAAGTCAATATGATTACTCATAAATTTGTCGCACTCCCCAGATATGCGGTTATAATGCTTGCATTTGCGGTGAATATAGACCATAATCTCCGCATGGGGTGCGAAGAATGAGTGTTTATATCCATAAATTACCGGACTGGCCTCACTTTTACTGGAGTCAGGAGGCCTTGGCGCAAAAGCTTGCTGCTGTGCGATACAGACAAGGGGAACTGATCGGCCGGATGAAGGCTATGGGTTTTTCTCTTCGTGCGGAAGCCGTCTTTCAAACGCTGACGCTCGATGTTCTGAAATCCAGCGAAATTGAAGGAGAGATACTCGACAGAGAACAAGTGCGATCTTCTATCGCCCGGCATCTTGGCATGGACATAGGAGCAGTAACCCCGGTGTCCAGAAACATTGAGGGCGTTGTGGAGATGACGCTTGATGCCACGCAGAATTATGATAAACCTTTAACCAAAGAAAGGTTGTTCGGCTGGCATGCTTCGCTTTTTCCTACTGGCTACAGCGGAATGAGAAAGATTAGACTTGCTGCCTGGCGTGATGACAGCAAGGGGCCAATGCAAGTCGTCTCAGGTCAGATTGGTCATGAGCGTGTACATTTCGAAGCCCCGTCTGCTGATCGGATAGAAAGAGAAATGACGATCTTTCTTGATTGGTTCAACAATAACGACGACACAGATCTCGTATTGCGCTCAGGTATCGTCCATCTCTGGTTTGTCACCATACATCCTTTCGAAGACGGCAATGGACGCATTGCGCGCACACTCGCCGATATGATGTTGGCTCGATCAGAGCAGAGCCCACAACGCTTCTACAGCATGTCGGCACAGATACGTAACGAACGGGATGCCTATTATGGGGGATTGGAGGAGACACAGAAAGGAACGCTGGACATTACGGCGCGGCTGGAATGGTTTCTCGATTGTCTGAACCGCGCATTTGATGGTGTTGATAGCACACTTGCAATCGTGATCAAGAAGGCCCGCTTCTGGGAATCATACTCTGAAACACAGTTCAATGACCGGCAGCGTTTGGTTCTCAACAAGCTGCTAGACGGGTTTGAAGGTAAAATGACATCGTCAAAATGGGCCAAACTGGCGAAGTGTTCCCAGGACACAGCATTGCGCGATATTCTTGAGCTAACGGAACGCGGCCTTATGGCCAAAGACTCAGCTGGTGGCCGGAGCACCAGTTATTCATTAATTTTCCGATACACAACATAAATCGGTTTCTCCCGCTCGAGCAATCATGCTGATTGCTCCGAAATATTTAGGTTCAATCTGCAAGATTGAACCAGCCGGAAATATATGGAAAATATGATGGTTATGCTCTCTTTAACGGTAATAATGAAATGACGCGGGAAAATCTTTTGCTCTCAATGATTTTTATAATCCACATGGGGATGCCCTGTGTCATGATGGCAAGCAATGGCGCATGTAACTAATTCGTAACGTACAATTCATTAAACATTCATTTGCATTTATTACAAATCGCTAATATATTCAAACTACAATTTTTTTGTGTATAGATATTGGTACTTTGCTGACCTCGATGAGGTCTCAGAAAGCCCGTATGATAAGCGCGATGCTTTGGTACGGGCTTTTTTTTTAATTTCTAATTATGAAATAGCAACGGACAGGGTTTCAAAGATGAAGGTTAGGAGAAACGGAATAAATAACAATAAGATATGTAATTAAGTATAGTGATCTGATTCCCGGAATTCATCAAAAATAAAAAATTATCATAAAAATAATTGACAAATAGAATAATTTATTCTAGAGACAAAGTGCATATATGAAATAAGCAATATCTTATAAAAATAAAATAATTGACAAATAAAAAAAATATTATAATGTACACATATGAAATAAATAATATCTTATCAAAGCCAGGAGACGGTTGTCTGTCTATAAGTTAACTGACCAGATAATGACTGAGGAGGAGAAATGGCCGAAGCGCAAAGCATTAAAGGCTCGAACTTCAAATCACTTCTGAAATATGTTGTCGAGAAGCACGGGGCTGATGCGCCTGATAAAGTCATCGCACAATTGTCCCCGGCGGATCAGCGGTTGTTCGATAATATTATTTACGATGGCGCTTGGCTCCCGGAGAGAGTGTACGCAGATCTTAGTTATGCAACAGATAAAGTTTTTGGCAGGGGCGACTATTCTCTGTGCTTCGAAATAGGTAAATATAACGCGCTCAACTGCGTTCCTAAGTTATATTCGTTGTTTATTCGTATGGGCAGCCCGTCGTTTGTGCTGAAATCCGCTTCCACCTTCTGGAGGCAAACCCACAGCAGCGGCAGTTTAGTCATCCAAGAAGTAACCTCCAACACAGCCATTATCCATCTCAATGATTATTACCGTGGCAATCACATCAACCCGTCATTCTGCCATGGTCTGCGCGGTTATATGTCCGGGGTTCTGGAGTTGAGCGGAGCAAAGGGTGTACGGATGGAAGAAGTACAGTGCGGAGCCCACGGGGCATCCCACTGCATTTTCAAATGTGTATGGAACTGACAGGTGAGTGTTTCAACAGGTAAAGGATTTTTTCATTATTAAAACGATTTGATTTCATTTTCAAACTACTTCATGTGTTTTGTGTCCTCTGCCGGAGGTGCAGAGGGTGGTGCAGAGGGTGGAAACAAGAAGCAGTACAGGTTTTTAGATTGGTTAAAGCACACCTGATCCCGATAAAAATCGGGATACGTACCAAATGACTTTAACCATTTCGTTCGCTACGGCAAACAACTCTCAAAAGCCAAAAAACCCGGCCTGGCGGCTGGTACGGTTTTTGGGGAATCTCCAAAGATAGAATTATAACTTATTAGTTGTACAATTAATTGAGTTAGATTTCAGACATCTCAATACTTTCACATTTTTAATTTGAAGTTGGCGTTAATTTAGGCAATTGGATTCATTTGTAACGATTATATCTCTTTTCGCACAATGGTCGTCTGAAAAAACGTATGGAGCATTCATCTAAAAACGCAGATATTTTAAAGCAAAACGATGAGGATAAAAAGAATCAAATCCAAATCGGCAAGACTCCTGTTCGTGACGGAAAGTCCGCCGGGAACATACTCCCCCAAATCCTGAATCTGGATATAAGCAATCACGAAGTCATCTCGGAAGCAGAGACGATTTCCCGATTATTTAACAGAATATCTGAAAAGCAAACGCCCGTTTATATCAAATTCAATTCAGGCTCGGATGCATTTCCGTTTACGATAACATCTATAGAAGCATCAGTCGAAGCATCAGTCGATGCATCAGTTTGTTCCCATATTTGCCTTAACAGATCCAATCATACGGATGATTATGACTTCTCCGGTTATAATGAACTCATATTATTCTTTCATGACCAATTGACATTTTACACGTTTAAGGCAACCGTCCTGAATGTTGAGCGGGATATGATATCTGTCGCAATGCCCCGCAGCATCATGCAGTTATGGCGAAGATCGCATCCAAAATCGAGAATCAACCTGGAAAACAGGAACATTAACGCGAAAATACTTATCGGTGAAAATGAAGAATACGCATTCCCTGTAAATGATATCGCGTATCGGGGTATCTCTTTGAACCTGCCGGACCGGGATACGGCAAGGGTGATGGAAAATGTTCCGGTAATAATAAATATCAATATCGACAACACTCTGGATATTTCATTTGAAGCGAGTTTGAAATACATGGCTGAGGCGCTGAAAAGCAAAACCATGAAATGCGGTTTTGAGATAACCGGCATCGACGCGGACAAGAAGGAAAAGCTCAAAGACCATATTTTCAGGCACAACTACCCGTACATTGTCCCGTTTCATGTAAAGTACATTGATAAGATATGGGATCTATTTTTCAAATCAGGCTATATGATACCGGAAAAGGCGGATTATGTAAAAAAAAATAAACAAAATATAGAAGACACATGGGTCAAATTGTATGATGAGAAATCAAAAATCGGCAAGATGCTCCTGTTTATTGATAACAATGAATTATATGGTACAGTCGCGGCGGCGAAGGCTTACGATAACACATGGATGCTTCATCAAGTTGCGGGTTTGAGGCACCCGGAAGTTAAGATCGGTCAGTATATTCTTGATTCAATCACCATACAGACAATAGAATACCTCGATATAGATAACGTAAAGGCATATTTCAGAAAAGAAAATAGTTGGGCCATTAAAAAGTTTTTTAAATTCCGTGAATTCTGCACTCTAAAGGAGTCTATTGAATACACCTTTCAGGATTTATATGAAATCGATATGAACCAGTATAAATATTTTAAATCCGGCAACCTTCATGTCGAAATAGAATATTTATCATCCGAAGAGGATCGCCTCTTTATAACGGATTATCTGACTAAAACATTACCGGAACTTTTGCAGATTACAGAAAGCATAAATAATGAAGGATTGAATCTCCCCAAAACAAGCGAGGCATACAGCAATATCGGTTTATTCAGAGGACGTAAAATATTAATTGCTAAAGAGAATAAAAGAATCATTTCATTTGCTTTGTTGGAATACGGCTCAACAGGCATTAATATCGGAGGGCTGCTCGACGTCTTCCAGATATTTACTGTTGACCCATTCCATGAAAATATAAATACAATAAACCGGGTATTAATTAACGAGATAATGTATTTTTATCATTCAATAAAAAAGACCAAGGCGTTGTGTTTCGCGGATGATACAAATAAACGAGTGTTGGAAGACTCCGGATTTACAAAAAAACTGGATTACATTATGTGGCATTTCAAAAATGATTCCTTCAAACAGGTATTGCGATACTTTTCAACTGCCTCATAAATAAATAATTAAATACCATAATAAGGAGATAATCAGTCATGGCCGGAGCGAGCGGAATCTTAATTACCTATTCAGGCTACCCTTATACACCATCTTCAATGATGCCCGATAATGGCCTTGCCAACCTTGCCGGGGCGCTTATTAAAAACGGACATGATGTGTTGATCCTTGATTACTGTATGGCCGATATCGTCAAGAGACTTATGCCTCAAAATATAAAAGACGATCTCACCAAACTGCTTCCTCTCTTAAAAGATGCGAAGGACCATAAACTCTTTGATGAATTTAAAACGATCAGCGCCGGAATGGAGGCGCACAGGGAGAAAGAAGTCCATAAAATCTATAAGGAGATTGAGGAACAGATCGTCTTAAGAAAGGCAGATTTCATCGGTTTTAAACTCTGGATGGGAGACGGTTTTACCGACACCATCAGGATAGCCGAACTCATAAAAAAAGATCATCCCGAAATAAAAATATATGCCGGCGGCCCGCAGGGTCAAATGTATAAAGAAACCATCTATAATAAAACAAATGTATTTGACGCCATATGCTACGGAGAAGGTGAGGAGATCATCAGCCATCTGGCTGATCACTCGTTAAATAAGGCAAATTTAAAAGACATATCGAATATTATATATCGGGATAACGGAAAAATTATTACCAATCCGCTCAAGAGAATAGAAGAACTGGATAATATCGCATATCCCGTATATGATGCGGATGTCTATCCCGCCTGCGGCTCAAATGATAAAATAAAAATTTTCTCCCTGGATGCAAGCCGCGGATGCCCGAATAACTGTGCCTTCTGCGTGCATTCGTCTATCAGCGGACAAAAAATAAGAAATAAATCTGTCGACAGGATTTTTAATGAGATTAAATTCATTAAACAAAAGCATCATTCAAAAGCTTTCAGATTCAGCGGGTCATATACACCGACGAAGATACTTCTTGATCTGTCAAGGCTGTTAATCAAAGAAAAAGTGGATATCATTTACACAGCCTTTTCAACACTTCAGGATATGGATGCTCAAAATATTCCGATTTTAAAATCCGCCGGACTTTGCGCTTTGTATGTGGGTATTGAATCCGCGGATGAAAGAATATTAAAGGATGATTTTGAAAAGCGGTTTAATCCCGACAGCGCCAGGGCCACTATTAAAAATCTGATTGATGCCGGCATATTCATGATTGCCAGCTTCATATATCCCGCGCCCTCTGAAGATGCTGAGTCTACGAATAAAACAAAAAATTATATACTTGAACTTTTTTCCGATCCGCAAAGAACATCGGTTACGATACATCATCCGGGCCTGCTGCCTCTTGGAAAATGGGCTGAGCATCCGGAGAAATACGGTTTTGAAATTAATAATATGGAAGAATACAAAAATATCGGCATGACCTATAATATAAAACAATATCTTCCGCATTACTTGTGGGAAAAACTGCCTTTTAAACTATATGGTAAAGATCATAGCGAAATTTTGTTGGAGAGCGGCAAATTCATGAAAGAGATTGAGAGTCACGGCGTTTTAACCATGCTTCTGGACGAAGCAGTATTGATGGCTCATTTTAATAATCAAAAACCCATGGATTTTAAAAACCAGATGAAAAATATTTTTTTTACGGGAGATTATGAAACCTTACATAACACTGTTACTGAAATTAACAAAAATTTAACCTGAAATTCCATATCCATTTCTTCATGAAAATCTCAAGGCCTCCAGTTTAAACTCTCTACTGGACGCCTGTCGCTCTTTTCTCATCGGACACTCCTTTCGCTTTCCTTGTATACCATTTTCCTGTATATTTTTTTAAGTGTCTGTTAAACTGGAGTAGGTTCACGCTGTCCCCTATTTCTTCTAAACAGGGAGTTGTCATTATTTTTAGAAACGATAAATAAATTTTTAATGGAAGTGAAAAAATGGAAAGTGAAATAAAACCCAAAATGGAAGATGCTTTCAAAGCGGTTAATAAGCTTCTTGAAAGTGTTGTTGTAGCTAAAAATAAATTAGGTGAAGAAAACCTATGGTGGCGTGGGCAACCTAAAAATAACTTATCTTTAAAAACCAAAATTCATAGAAACTTGAATCTTAGTGATCCCTATCGTGAGTTCAATATTATTAATGAGTTTGTGCGACTAGCGCCTACACGTTACTCTTCTTGGCCCAAAGAAAGATGTAATCAACTTTTTCTAATGCAACATTATGGACTTTCGACAAGGCTTTTAGATTGGAGTTTAAACTTTTTAATAGCATTATACTTTGCGGTAAATAAAGAACCAGGTGAACCGGCGTCACTCTGGGCACTTAATCCAATTAAGTTAAATAGAAAACAATTTCCAAATTCTAATAAGGCAATATTTCTTTATAATTCATTTGAAGTGGAAGAAATTATTAATTCAGCTTTCAATGGTATGTTTAGCGGGAAAAAGTACGTATTGGCAATGGCTGGTCCTGAATTCGATTTACGTATATTCGCACAGGAGTCAGTTTTTACTATTCATGCATCGCCGATAAGTTTAGAAGATTTGCAAAAAGAACTTAATGATGAATTTCTTTATGAAATTAATATCTCAGCAGAAGATAAATTTCTATTGCGACAAGCTCTTGAGATTATGGGGATCTCAGAATTTCGTCTTTTCCCAGATATTCAGTCATTGGCATCATATTTGGAAACTCATTAAGATAATATTTCAAAGATAAAGTTGAGGTCTTCTATTATTAATTAAACCTTTTTTTCTGGAAGTTCAAAATCCATGAATTTTTTGTCTGAAAATATAGACTTAAGAGATTCTCTAAATCTTTTTTTAACATCAATAGAAGTTTTTATTGTTTCTTCCACATTAAAGATTAATTCTTCTACCGCTCTTTTAAGAGTACAATATAAACGTTGACCCAAAGCTTTTTCAAAAAAATCTAAATCATAGTCTTCGCCTTCCTTAAGCCCCGCTTTTTCTAAAAGAGGTTGAATTTGATCATGTAACTTAAAATGTAAATTAATGCATCCTATTGCCGTTTTATAACGTTGATCTTCAATATGGAGTTCGGCTAAAAGCTGCGGATAATTATGATTAATTAAAAAATCTAAAGTGTTTAAATTAATAATAGTATCATCTTTTTCAAAAGAATTTGAAGGTCTTAAAACTAAAAAGATAGCAGGATGTCCTCTGAATGGATCGATAAACTGTTTTTTGTATACTGCAAGATTATTTATTCTTTGATATAAGGTGAAAATAGTTCTGTTGCTGGCTGATATGTAATTATCTATTTCTTCTTTTTTCTTTGATTTTGACTGAAGAGAAAAAGCAAACCACGCACCAAAAAAGGCAGCAGAAAGGGTTGCTAAAGACTGAATAATTTGTGTTAAAATGCTGTAGTGTGAAAAAATAAATACAAAAAAGAAAAAGCCAACATAAAAGAAGACAACAGAAATAATAATATTTTTTCTGTCTAAAGAAAAAATATTAATTTTTGTAAATATATGTTTTAGCTTTAGCATTCGCGTTACCGAAGAAATCAAAATAAAATTGATTTACTTGTGTAAAACAAAACATATTCTTATAAAATTATCAATTAGATATTTAAGGACGTTCCCCCGGTGCATCCCTAATAAGCGATGCCTTTATCCGGCTGCTCATATTATAATCAGTAAAAAATTGCTGAACTCTGACTTAGCATGTGATACAGACCACAGGCAATGATAATGACTTGTGTGTTTTGAATCATGCATGTGGAATCGGAGGTATTTTGGTTTTGAAAAACAACATCACAACACTCAATGAGTTTGACGGGACAGCCCTGCTAAAACAGAGAGGAATACCTGTCATTGACAGTATTTTGGTTAATAACGATCAGGAGGCACAAGTCGCGGCCGGGAAGCTTAGCTATCCTGTAGCGCTAAAAATTTGTTCCGAGGCCGTGCCCCATAAGACCGAACGGGGCGGAGTCGCGCTCAATATTAAGGATATGTCAACTGTTGGCAGGGCCGTCCGGGAGATGAGCCAAAAATTTTCCGATGTTCCTCACGCGTTTCTGGTGCAGAAGATGGCCCGGCCGGGTACTGAACTGATTCTGGGGGCCAGACGCGACTGCGTGTTTGGGCCGGTGGTGCTCGCGGGTATCGGCGGCATATTCACCGAGATTTTCCGTGATACGGCCATCGATCTTGCGCCGGTGGACAGGTCAATCGCGTGTGCGATGCTGAGGCGTCTCAGAGGAGCCGCGCTCCTCTATGGCTACCGCTCCGGGGAGGCTCTGGATATTGCCGCGATCGCCAATGCCGTTTCGGCGCTCTCGGAGCTGATATCGGATCGGCCGGACATTCTTGAAATCGATCTGAATCCCTTCATCGCTTATCCGGACGGGGCAGTGGCTGTAGACGCTCTGGTGCGGTTGGATAGCAGCCATGCCAGATCTGCCCGGAGACGTCCCGACCCTTCAACAGTGGCTCCATTTTTTTATCCTTCATCCATAGCTGTTATCGGCGCATCAAGAAGTGCGGGCAAAGGCGGAAACATCATTCTGCGCAACCTGCAGAGGGCCGGTTTCAAGGGCGCGATTCATCCCATCAACCCGACGGTCAAAGAAATCCTTGGCATGCGTTCCTACCCCAAAGTGTGCGATGTGCCGACGCCGGTGGAACTGGCCATGATTGTGATTCCTAAAACCGCGGTGCCGGATGCCCTGCAGGACTGCGAGGCCAAGGGCGTCACAAACATTATTCTCAGCACCGGCGGTTACTCGGACGCAGGCGAATCAGGAGCAGAAGAACAAAAAATCATTATTGAACAGGCTCGTGCAGCGGGCATCCGAATCATGGGACCCAATAGCATCGGCACACTTAACCCCTCAGCCGGCATGGCTACATCCATTGTAGGCCTTGAACCGATCAAAACAGGCGGTGTGTCGATCATCGGCCAGTCGGGAGTTTTTTCTTCAGGTTGGGCGCGATGGATAGCCGACACCAAGCCCTTCGGCCTTGCCAAGGTGGCCTGCATCGGCAACAAGGGAGACATCAACGAAAGCGATCTTCTGGAATACCTGACTGATGATACGGCGACCTCAACCATCGGCATGTACCTCGAAGGCGTCATTGACGGACGGCGTTTCATCAGGGCTGCGGACAGGGCCTGTAAAAGAAAACCGGTAGTGGTCATGAAAGCGGGACGCAGCGAAGCCGGAGCGGCAGCCATAGCTTCACATACAGGGTCGCTGGCCGGATCGGACGCGGTATTCGACGCGGTCTGCCGCAGAACAGGCCTCGTGCGGACACACAATCCCGACGCATTCTTCGATACGTTGTCCGCCTTTGAAAAGCTTCCCCTGCCGCGGGGAAACCGCATGGGCGCGTTTTCCATTACGGGCATGGGCTGCGTCGCCGCCACTGATTCCGCCGAAGAATACGGCATTGTCCTGCCTCCCTTAAGCCCCACCACTCTTAAGGAACTGGCAGAGGTAATGCCTTCCTGGGCGCCGGTGCGAAATCCCATCGACACCTGGTCCGCCATCGAGCAGCACGGTTCGAAAAAGACAGCGACCCATATGGCCCGATGCCTGCTTAATCAAAAGGACATCGATGCTTTATTGATTATTTTAGTGCTCATGCCGGAGAGCATGTTCGATATCGGGGAAGCATTTACTGAAATTATCGGTAGTCATCCCGAGAAGCCGGTTTTCGCCAGCTACTATGGCGGCACAGCGAGGGAAATCGCCCACATCCACGAAGGATTTGCCGCCGTCGGCGTGCCGTGTTATCCCACGCCGGAACGCGCCATGTTCTCGTTCGGACGCATGGTGGAATACGCGCGGCACCGCGGCATCATCGGCTAACAACCTTAAATGATTAACGGGTATTTGTTTCTTTCTGTAACAAAGCACATGGAATATTTAATGGTGATGCTCTCTTTAACGGTAATCATGAAATGACGCAGGATATTCTTTTGCTCTCAATGATTTTTATAATGAACAGCTAACCATACGGTTTCCTGTTGAGGATCCGTCCATTCCACACGATGTCTCCGGTGTCGATCAATATGAAGGTAATCACCGGGATTCAAAACTAAGATGCCCTCCTGATCTTCAAAACGCAGGCCCGCGCTTCCTTTTAGCAGGATTACCCATTCGTTTTCATCCTGATCATACCAGAAATCACGAGGCGAACAATGACCACGGGAAACAATTCTTTCTACTCGGAGGCCGGGTGTTTGAAGAAGAGTATCGAAAAGTTCGTTTTTTAAATTAGCAGGTAACTTATCCGGTAAATTATCATTTGAATTACCTGGTAAATTATCCGGAAAAATTGCAGGGATATCGGCAAAGAGATTTTTCATTTTTTCCCCTCGATAACGTTTTTGGCAATGCTGATAAGAACTTTATGTCCTGACGATAGACTATAAAAAGTTCGTCATGATGTGTCAAGAAGAACTAAACGCCGCTTTTGATCATTCCGGAGCATGCTTATCAAGCTTTTTCTTAATCTTGGTATTTTGAAGCTTTCCGGAGGGATTGCCGGCTGGCTGATACCTGAATGAAAAGGCAGTAATTACGAGCAGATGGCAAAGGTAGAAATAAACTTGACATTAGAGTTCATTTGCTTATAAGAAAAGGGTGCTTGAAAAAGGCAAACCGCGCTGAAAAGGCGGGGCGCAAAGTTACGGCCTACGTCTTTATAGATAAGGTGGCGGAACTGCCGGGCAACATCAGAAAATCAGTCCCGGCAATCCTGTCATAATACAAAATATCGAATATAAGAAAAACATGTAAAAAGTATTCTTTAAAAAGGCAAACCGCGTTGAAAAGTCGGGGCGCGAAGTTACTGATCGCAATAGACGTTTTAGTAAAATGAAGTAATTCTTAACGGACTGCAAAGGGAACTTGCTCGATGAGAAACAAGACCAAAGCCGTGCCTGAAAACAAAAAGCAGTTTAAAGATGTAAAGAAGGAAACACCAGCGCTAAAATTGTCCTTGTCCGCGAAAAATAAAGACGAAAAAAAGATAAGTAAAGAAACGGACAAAAGCAAATCCGGATTAAAAGATTCCGCTGTGCAAATAAAGCATACAGCCGGGCCGCAAAATAGCGAACATATGGAAAAATATCAGAACATCCTTAGAAATATTCACGATGGGTGTTTTGAATTGGATCTGGCCGGCAACTTTACTTTTTTCAACGAGTCCGTAAGCCGTATTCTCGGTTATTCGCAGGAGGAATTGATGGGGATGAATTACCGGCGCTATACGGATAAAGAAAACGCGAATAAAGTGTTTGAAATATATAACAAAGTTTACAAAGAAGGGGAGCTTGCTAAAAGATTTAATTGGCAGGTTACGACAAAAGACAGCACGAAAAGGTATATTGAAACATCAGTATCTTTGCAAAAAGACTCATCCGGCGAACCAGCAGGATTTATAGGAATTGTAAACGACATCACCGAACGCAAACAAATTGAAGATTCATTACGCTTAAGTGAGGAAAAATATCGAACCATTCTTGAAAATATAGAAGAAGGCTATTTTGAGATTGATTTAACCGGCAAATTTACTTTTATCAACGATACCATGTGCAGAATCACTGGCTACGCGAAAGATGAATTGATCGGCATGGGCAACCGTCAGTATATGGCCAACGAAGATTTAAAAGAAGTTTTCCAGGCCTATAACAAAGTTTACACAACAGGAGAACCCATAAAAGAATTCTGCTGCCAGATCATAAACAAAGACGGATCCAAAAGATATATGGCTGGTTCCATATCGTTAATAAAAAATTTATCGGGAAAACCAACCGGATTCAGAGGGATTGTCCGGGACACCACCGAGCGTAAGCTAAACGAAGAATTGCTCAGAGAAAGCGAAAAAAGATATCGTCTTTTGGCTGACAACATCACGGAGCATATATGGATCATGGATTTAGACTCCATGAAAATGACCTACCTCAGCCCGTCTGTGGAGAAAATGTATGGATTTACTTTTGATGAAATGAAAAGTCGTTCTTTGAGGGAAATTCTCACGGAAGAATCTTTTCGGAAAATGGTGGACACTTTTTTTATTGAAATGCCCAAAGCGCTGTCCACACCGCCACCTTCCGTCTATAAGTATTCATTGGAACTGGAAGCCCCACACAAGGACGGTCATGTTGTGTGGACTGAGAATACCTTAAGTTTCATCCGTGATGAAAACGGAAAGCCCGTATCCATCCTGGGTGAAACCAGAGACATAACCGAGCGCAAAAAGGCGGAGGAATTACTGAAAAAAAGCGAAGAAAAATACCGTCTCCTTGCAGATCATATGAAAGACCAGGTGTGGCTCATGGATATGAAACTAAACATTACCTATGTCAGTCCATCTGTAGAGAGATTAACCGGATATTCATCCGAAGAGATAAAGAAACTGCCTTTGAAAAAACTCCTCACCCCTGAATCTCTTAAAAAAGCGTTAGAGTTCACTTCCATTAGCATGCCAAAGGCCATGAAAGCATCTTCAAAAGATTTTGTATTTAGAACACAGGAACTGGAAATCATACAGAAGGGAGGCCAAACGGTATGGGGAGAATGTTCGTTTAGTTTCATAAGAGACGATCAGGGAAAAGTCGTGTCCATCCTGGGTGAATCAAGGGATATAACCGACAGAAAGCTTGCGGAAGAAAAATTACATAAGGAGGAACAGCGGTTCCGGGCTTTGATAGAGCACTCTTCCGATATCATTGTTGTCCTTGATCCACAGGCAACCATAACATACATAAATCCGGCTATAGAACATTTTTTGGGATTCAAGCCTGAAGAAAGAATAGGCAAAAAGGGGAATGAACTGGTTCATCCGGATGACATCAATCGTTTGGCTGAGTCTTACATTTTATTGCTCACTGATGTAAACGCTCCTGTTCTATATTGGGAAATGCGTCTTCGTCACAAGAATGGGAAATGGCGAACGTTTGAAGCGGTGGGGAGCCACAGTGTCAAGAATGGTATCATTGAAGCTGTAATTGTCAACTACAGGGACATCACCGAACGTAAAAAAGCCGAAGACACACTCAGAGAAAGCGAAAAGAGATATCTGGAATTAAGCATCATTGACGACCTCACCCGGTTATACAATTCCAGGCATTTTTACGCTCAGCTCGAAAAAGAAATAGAACGATCGAATCGCTATGAACAGCCGTTGACCATTTTGCTGCTGGATCTCGACGACTTTAAGATATTCAACGACTCATACGGCCATGTTGAGGGGGACTATGTATTATCACGGCTCGGTGAGGTGATCAAACGATGCCTGCGCGAGACTGATTCCGCTTATCGTTATGGCGGTGAGGAATTTACGGTCATTTTGCCGATGACCACAAGCGAAGAGGGCCTTGTGACGGCTAAAAGAATCCAAACGGAATTAAGAAAAGAAGCTTTTTCCCCCGCGGGTCAGAGGGTTCATCTGACAGTGAGTACAGGTCTGTCGCAGTACAAGTTGAAGGAAGAGATGAAATCGTTTGTTCACCGGGTAGATCAGCTCATGTACGATGCGAAGAAAAACGGGAAAGACAGGATTTGTTGCGGGTTATAATACCATGAACAGTTCAACAAGATCTCTCCCTGAAAAAACGCGTTTATTAGATAAACGTTTATAACGTTTAAAATATCAAAGTAAATAAGGGAGTTAATTATGAGCAATTTGTTAGTAAACACGCGGGATCAGCAATTTGTCCTTTTTGAGCAGCTCGGTATTGAGAAGTTGTTTGAATCGGAAGCATTTAAGGATTTTACCAAAGATGATTTATTGATGATCATGAAAGAGGCCGAAAAGATGGCCGTTAACGTTCTTGCCCCGACACTTAAAGACGGCGACGAAGAAGGCTGTCACCTTAAGGACGGTAAAGTATCGGTGCCCAAGTGCTTTCGTGAACCCTACAAGATGTTCTGCGCAGGCGGCTGGCTCAACCCCATGGACTCGCCGGAAGTCGGCGGCCAGGGCATCCCCGCTGCCGTCGGTTTTTCCAATCTGGAACTTTTCGGCGCCGCCAGTTACGCGCTTATGATGTATCCCGGCCTCACCCACGGCGCGGCGGGGCTTGTCAATACTTACGGAACTGAAGAGCAGAAGAAAAAATACATGCATAAACTCTTCTCCGGCCAGTGGACAGGCACCATGTGCCTGACTGAACCCGGCGCGGGCAGCGATGTCGGCGCCCTCAGAACAACGGCCAAACGTCTACCGGACGGAAAATTTCTGATCACAGGAACCAAGTGCTTCATTTCCGCGGGCGATCATGATCTTACCCCGAATATCATTCATCCGGTCCTTGCGCGTATCGAAGGCGATCCCCCCGGAACAAAGGGCATCTCCATTTTCATTGTTCCCAAGTATACGGTCAACGACGACGGTTCTATCGGCGGATTAAACGACGTCAATACAGGCGGTATCGAACACAAAATGGGAATCAAGGGATCGGCAACCGCAACCCTGAACTTCGGTGAAGACGGAAAGTGCGTAGGCGAATTGCTGGGCAATGAGCGTGAAGGCATTAAGGTCATGTTCCAGATGATGAACGAAGCCAGACTGGGAACAGGCATGCAGGGTCTGGATTTGGGTTCGGCCGCTTATGAGCACGCCGTAGCTTACGCCAAAGAGCGCGTCCAGAGCGTCTCCGTTCTGGAAATGAGAAATCCCGATGCCAAAGCCGTTACCATCATCAACCACCCCGACGTCCGGAGAAAGTTGCTGTGGATGAAATCCCATGTCGAGGGCATCAGGAGCATGTGTTACTTTACCGCTTATTGCATCGATATGTCCAGGGTGGCAAAAACCGATGAAGAAAAAGCCAAATGGGAAGGCTTCCTTGATCTCCTGACGCCGGTCGTCAAAGCCTACTCGACTGATAAAGGACTGCTGATCTGCTCCATGGCGATGGATGTCTACGGCGGATACGGATATTGCCAGGAATATCCTGTTGAACAATACATGCGGGATGAAAAGATCGCCACCATCTATGAAGGAACCAACGGGATTCAGGCCCTTGACCTTGTAGGCCGTAAGCTTGGCCAGCGAAAAGGCGCCAACATTATGAATCTGGCCGGCATGATTCAGGCAAACTACTTAAAAATGAAAACCAATCCTGAACTCGGCAAAGTCGCCTCTTCTCTGGAAGAGGCCGCCAATGCCTGTCTGGAATTGACTATGTTTTTCGCCAAGGCCGGCAAAGCGGGGGATTATCTGCTTCCCGTCCTCAATGCCTGCAAATTTTTGGAACTCTTTGGAGACGTGATCGTCGGTCACTTCCTGCTTGATGCCGGCGCAATCGCCCTAAACAAGCTCGAAGCCATCTATCAGGCTAAGAGCGCCGATTCATCAGACAAGAAGAAAGACCTTCAGAAAAATGACACGGACGCGGCTTTCTACAGCGGCAGAATCTCATCCGCGAAATTCTTCGCAAATGATATACTCACCACCGTGAAGGCCCGTTGCGAAGCCATTAAAGAAGCCGATAAGAGCCCGTTGGAAATCACGGATGAAGCTTTCTGAGGCTTAGAATTAATGAACAAACTGAAGCACTCCCAAGGCTTGCCTTGGAGTGCTTCAGTTCTTAAAGTAAATTATAATTGAAGTTCTCCGCGATAAACCGCGGAGAGGCTTCGATTCTTAAGGAATATAATAAATATATATTCGCTAATATTTCAGGTCCAGTAAAGTTTACCAGTAAGATTTAAGTGATGAGAAAAAAACCCCCCGCAAAAACTGCGAGGGGATAACAAGATATTCCTATGCCGTCTTGTTCTTTTACTGGAGTCCAATATTTTAAACTTGGCCTTTTACTAGGAGGTTTAACACTAAGACCCTATTTTTTCTTTTGCGTTAACGTCCAGTAGAATGGACTCCCTTATGAGCATAGCATTATCTCGTTTGTCCGGTTTAATTACAGAAGAGAACTGCAATGCGTTGTTTGTCTATAAGCTGTAGTCAGCTTATTTTTATAACCGCTCTTAAAGCAGCACGCGTGACTTCTAACACCCTAAAGATGTTTCTTTAATTACCTCTGGTTGAAATTTTGTAACTTTTATTTACATCGTCCGGGCATTGCAGCATCTCTTCACTTTTAATGTACTGCTGCTGATTGCTAATGTCAATGAGTTTATATAGAATATACGATCTTAATTTTGAGTCAGTCCTTATAGATAGAATTTCCCCCTGCGGTTTATATTCCATGGAACCATTGAAAAAACCTGTAATGGCAGTCATTATTATATAACATATCTATATCATTACGAATATTACGACGCACAAGGTTTGGGCATTATGCTAATAAACACTGTTTATCTATAGGTTAGATGATTTATCAACATGCATATCAACAATCATTTCCACACTGTTGTTGATAGGATACACAACGCCTTATAAGATGGGAAATAAACGCAGTTATCAGCACCGGCACGCGGAATAATTTTGTTGACATAAAAAACCGCATTTTTTATACTTCCTTGAGTAAGTAGAAAGTTCTTATCAATTTAATTAAATGGTTAATTAAATGGCTTTTCAGCAAACACCTGCTGTGCATATTGCATAAAAAGTTCAAAGGAGGGCGCTATGTCATTTACCATTCTACCCGTATCTAAATTAAAGGAAGCCATCGGCGACGAGAAAAAAAGCGATTGGATCGAAATCTCCCAGAAACGGATCAACCAGTTTGCCGACTGCACCGACGATCATCAATTCATTCATGTCGACCCTGAGAAAGCGAAAACAGGTCCTTTCGGACACACCATCGCGCACGGGTTCCTTACGCTGTCAATGTTGACCCGCCTCGCGACAGACTGCACCTGGATGCCTGAAGGAATCAAAGCGGCCATTAACTATGGATTCAACAAGGTCAGATTTATCAGTCCTGTCTATTCGGGGTCAAAGATCCAGAGCGTCATGAAACTGACCGGTGTTGAAGAGAAAGAAGGAGGAAAGGTGCTCGTCACCGTGACGCACACGGTAAGTTCAGAAGGTGCTGAGAAACCGTCCCTGGTGGCGGAATGGCTGACGATGTTTTTCGTTTAAAGAGACTATTACAGCGTCGGGTTTATAGGCCGGGCGCTGTTGAAAATTATCACGGAAACGATATTTGTCCCGCGTAAATCCTGATCTTTGAAGTCATTTCTATAATGTCCAATAATCATTTAAGGAGGCATGAATGAAGCTTACTGAAAAAATTCAATTGTTGGTTCAAGTTGCGCGGTTCCTTCTATTTCCAGGCAAGAATAATTTTGTTCTTCCACCTCCGCATAATCTGAAAAATCCAAAATTTATGACCGGCAGGCAAGCCGTGGAAATGATTCCCGACGGCGCATGCGTTTTTTCCAATGGAGTTGCCGCGAACGCGCGATGCAGTGTTTTTTATTACGCGATAAAAGACCGGTTTTTAAAATCCGGCCATCCCAAAAACCTCACATGGATATCAGCAGGTGGCATAGGTTCAAGAGGCGCGGTTCCAGGCTCATTGGATGAAGTGGGAATTGAGGGGCTGGTCAAGGTATGGATTGGCGCACATCAGGAAACCGTGAAGAGCTTCCTTAAACTGGCTCAGAAAGGGAAACTGGAAGTGCACAGAATATCCCAGGGCGTATTGGATTTTTTGATCGAGGCGCAAACCAAAGGTGAAGACAGCCTCGTGTCCAAAACCGGCGTGGGAACAATGATCGACCCCAGAGAAGGAAACGGTACGCCTCTGATCAAAGGTGTCGGCGAAAGCCTTTCCGCTGCCGAAGGTGATCATTTACGATACCGGTTGCCGAAAATCACAATGGCTATGATGAACGCGCCGTATGCCGACGCTGAAGGGAATATTTATTTCAAACACGCTTCTGTTATTACCGAAAATATCGAATCAGCGTTGGCCGCCAGACAAAACGGCGGGAAAGTGCTGGTAACTGTCACGGATATAATTCCCAAAAATGAAAAAGAAATATCGTTGCCGGCGGATAAAGTTGACGCGATAGTCGTGAATCCGAATAATGAACAATGCGGCATGGCGCTTCAAAGAAAATATTGGGAAATGTTTACCGAAGGAGCGAAGGTTGATACGGAAGATGCTCTTTCCGGACTTTTGTTGATTAATAATCTTTTACGCATCACTCCTCACCGGGGACCGGCGGAGGAAGCCCTCGCCCGTCTCGCGGCCGATTTTTTCATGCGTGTGGCTAAAAAGAATCAGTATGTGAATGTGGGCGTGGGTATGCCGGAAGAAGTATGCATGCTGATCTATGAAGGCGGCATTCACGAGGACGTAACTTATCTGCTGGAATCAGGGCCTTTGGGAGGGATGCCCGCAATGGGCGTCTTTTTCGGCGCGTCTATTAATCCGGAAAAACTTCTCAGTTCGGCGCAAATGTTCCATTTAATCTATGAAAAGCTTGATACTACTTTGCTGGGTCTGCTGCAGGTTGATTCCAAAGGCAATGTCAATGTGTCCAAACGGGGCGAAGGGCCGATTAATTACGTAGGCCCCGGCGGATTTACGGACATGACAGTTGCCGCGAAGACAATCCTTTTTATCGGTTCATGGATGATGGGAGCTCATATGGAAGTTCATGACGGCAAAATCACGATGGTCAAACCCGGCACACCGAAATTCGTTGACAAGGTTGACGAAATAACTTTCAGCGGCCCGGAGGCGCTTAAGCACGGGAAAAACGTTTACTACTGCACCAATGTCGGGGTTTTTCAGTTAACCGAGCGCGGCATGGAACTCATCGAGGTCATGCCGGGAATTGATATCCAGAAAGACATCATCAACGGCTGCAGCATGAAAACAGTTCCTCCCGAAGAAGGCAAGTTCTCAGTAGTGTCTGAGAGCATCGTAACAGGAAAGGATTTCAAACTTCATTGGCGGTAGAGAATTACAGGCATTTGAGACGTGTAATCAAATTAAACATTTAATTAAACAAGAGCAGAAAGGAAGAAATTATGGAAACATATCCAGGCAAGACACTTGATAAACTGGTTGAGGAACAAATTACCAAATGGCAATCCAACCGGAAAAGAAAATATAAAAAACCGATACGACCGGTCATCACCATCTCAAGACTTCCGGGCTGTGATGCCTGGAACCTGGCAAAACAACTCTCGGAAGATTTGGAAATTGATTTTTTCGATCAGGAGATTGTTGATCAAATAGCCAAGAATGCCGATGTCAGCCGTCGCGTGGTGGAAACCGTCGATGAGCAGGACAACTCAATTGTTCTTGACTGGTTGTCTACCCTTACCGCGGAGCGCCATCTCTGGCCAAATGAATACCTTGATCAACTAACAAGGCTGATAGGAACCATTGGCGCCCATGGACACGCTGTTATCCTGGGTAGAGGCGCCAGTTACATTCTGCCGAAAGAAATCTGCCTTCGTGTTCTTATTGTGGCGCCTCTGGAAATAAGGATTAGAAACGTCAGAGAGACATATAAGGTATCTGAAAAAGAAGCCAGGCAAAATGTTATGGGCAAAGAGTCGGAACGTGTTGCCTTTATCAGGAGATATTTCCATGCCGACATGCTCAATCCGGTCAATTATGATTTGGTTTTCAATATGGAAATGTGTGAGAAAGATGCGGTTGTGGAGATGATAAAGGCCGCGTATAATACGCGAAAGTGGTATAAATACTCGATGAGGTGATATCATTTAATCTTTCTTTTAAATATATTTGTTTTATGATAAATTAAAGCATCTAATCGTCCTTTGAACCTATAGGGCATTATGCCGCAATCTTAAGGGAGATATATTATGCTGCGCGAAAAAATCGTCACACTTCTTATTTTTTCAGCGTTTCTCTCTACCGTCCTTTATGCTTTACCACTCCGGGCTTCCGTTGAGGTGTTCGAACGGGAATACACATATCAGGCAACCAAAATCGACAGCAGGGAATCCTCAAGGGCCATCGCGCTTGAGCAGGCCAAAAAGCTTCTGCTGGATGAATTGGGAATTTACGTGGAGGCCACCTCGATTGTGGAAGACGATAAAATCAAAACCAATGAGATCAAGGTTCTGACCGCGGGAGTTGTCAAGACGGAAATTATGGATGAAAAGTGGGACGGCTCCAAATACTGGATGAAAGTGAAGCTGGAAGCCGATCCGAATGACGTGGCAAAATCGATAGCTGAAGTCCGCAAAAATCAGGAAATGGTCAAGGAACTCGAACAGACAAAAAAGGATAAAGAGAATGCCCTTCAGCAGATCGATAACCTGAAGACCCAGCTTGCCGCCGAGCAGGAGGATATCACCGCCCAAAAACAGAAATATGATGCCGCAGTCAATGATCTGGCTGCCGCCAATCTGACGGAAAATGGCGATACAGCAATGATCTATGGAGACTATGATGATGCCGCTGCTTCTTACAAACAGGTTATCGACTTGAAACCCGATAATGCCAACGCCATCTACAACCTTGGCGTTGTCTACGTCTACCTGGGAGATTACACCATGGCTGTTGAAGATTTCAACCGCGCGATTGTTCTGAATCCCCAATTGAAGAGGGCCCGCAACCAAATAAAGATTGTGGGCCAGATAATGCGCAACCCGGGGCAGCGTCAAAATCTGCTCCATAGTCCCCTGCGGCAGCAGGCTTACGTAAACAGGAACAAGCCCGCGTTCATCGTCGGCGAGGGCACAAACCTCTATTTGGGGAATTCTCTCGATGAGATCCAAGCGAAGATGCGGGAAAAAAACGAGTCCTCCCGAGAAACACCTGATGAAAAATTGAGTGATGACAATCGGACAGGCCGTGATAACATTCAGCATCAGAAACTTACGCAACGGCACGAAGTCAGGGATTTGCGGAACGTAAACCCCAGATCATTAGGACAGCACAGAAGTATAGAGCAACAGAAGAAGATAGCCGAGATGAAAATAAGGAACCTCAAGAGAATGGCAGAACAAAACGAAAGCAACGTTAAAGGAAACGCGCGCGGCAGAGAGAAGTTAAAGACGACATCAACGGCAAAGACAAAGGCAAAGGCGGGAGCGGGGACGCCCATTCCTCATAATTGAAGTCCTGAACTTTTTCTTTAATTGAAAAAAAGATAAGCGTAAAAAGTAAACTTTTATTAAAACGTAGGATAAGGAGGTTATTATGAATTCACGATTTTTTGTCAATGTAATTTCCATAGCAGTTTTTGTTTCCAGCGGAATCATACTGAGTGGGTGCGCCAGCCAGCCGGTAACGCCAACCGCAATAGATACCGTCATGAAAAATGAGTTTATCGGAGCGCCTGACTGGGTTACGAAAGATTGTGCTTCATATATCAAGGATAATAAAAAAATCTGCGGAGTCGGTTCAATAGGAGGCACCCGCAACCCGTCAATAGCGCGTACGACAGCTGTTGCCAGAGCCAGAACGGAGATTGCCCGGAATCTTCAGACCAGAGTCCTGACTATGTTAAAAGATTATCAGGCGACCACATCGGGGGGTGAATATTTCGGTAAATACGCCTCCGATGAGCAGCATGTAGTAGATGTTTCCAAACAAATTACCAACATGACTATATCCGGCACTGTACAGAAAGAGATATGGGTCAGTAAAAACGGAATTTATTATGTTCTGGTTACACTTGATACTGAAAAATTTAAGAATATTGTGCAAAACATGCATAGTCTTCCTGAATCGGTACGCAAAGCTGTTGTCCAGCGCGCCGATAAGGCATTCGGGGAATTAGACAGAGAAATTGATAAACAGAAAGAGAATTAATTAACTTTCTTTCGAGTTTGTAAAAAATGACCTGATCGCAGTTTTTACCTCTAAAAGGATGGTATGGATATTTTAAGCCATGGTGTTATTATAATATCTATACCCCCTTCGGTATTTTTTATAGATTTATTTTGACCGGCGAATGTTCGACTACAGCCCTTAATCAAATGCGGAGTCATATGCGGGATTAATCTGTCCTCGGGCTTTGGCGGGCTTTGGCGCAAATAGTGGCCATTGCCATTTCAGTTCCGGGGCATGGTAAACATGGATTGCATAGGTTGAAAATGAAAAAAATATTCTTCTGTTTTATTGCCGTCATATTTATTGCCGCATTGTTCTTTTTCCAGACAGACACAATGGCTATGAGCCTCTTTGACAATAGAACCGTTATGGAGAAAGAATTCGAAGGAGCGCCGCAATGGGTTACCAAAGGATGCTCTACATATTACAAAAACAATAAAGATGATAAGGTATTATGCGGCGTCGGCTCTTCACTTAACAAAAATCCTTCTGATGCCAGAACTATTGCGGTTATAAAAGCCAGAGCTGAAATGGCAGGAAACATTCAGACTCATATTACCGCTATATTAAAAGATTATAGTATGACCGAAACCGGAAAGAAAGAATTCGCTCCGGATGATTATCAACATATTGAAGATTTCTCCACACAGATTACAAAGATGACTCTCTACGGCACAGAGGTGGTTGATTATTGGGTGAGCAAAAATGGCACCCTGTATGCTCTTGTAGTGCTTACCAGGGGACAATTCAAAGATTCCATCAATCAAATGAATGGTCTTTCGGGAAGTCTGAAGGGAAAAATTATTGAAGGCGCCGAAAAATCCTTTGACGAAATTGATAAGATTAAATAATCGTATCGGGAAATTAGCCTTGGTAAAGCGAATGCCGGAATTTGTACTCGATTACTGGCTATGTTTTTTCAAATCATTTATCATGTAGTCGATAAGAGCCTTGGTATCTTCGGTGCTCAAATTAATCGGCCTCATGACGCCTTTCCCTTTGGTCAATACAGAATAAATCTTTTTTTCACTGAGATTTATCCAGGCTGAAGATGCGGTAAAATCTTTGGGATTATATTGTGCATTGTAGGCGGAAACGGGATTACCTTCTGATTTAATGAGATGGCACACTGTGCAGTTATTTCTGAATATAGCCCTGCCTTTGCTATAGTCTTTGCAAAATGCATTGCCGGCAAAAAAAAGATTACATCCAAGAAATAATGAAACGTAAATAATATAGCGGGTTATTTTCATAAAAGCACATCCTTGAAGTTTACTTCTGGAATGAAATATCTTAACATGTAGTTGTCAATGACGTCAAGAAAGAAGTTAACGGGTACTCGTCTAAATACATTTCAGAACGCCTGCTGATTTGATCGAGCCGTTAAAATCCAAGCGCATCCATATCGTATTCGGCGTAATTAAATGGTGAATTTCAATATTTAGTTTCAATATTTAGTTGACATACGAGATAAGTTTTCTTATAGTGATACATGGAAAAAAGAAAATTCATATATTGATAATTTTATGAAAATAAAAAAAATCGATGTTTGGCTCTTTTCTCTTTTCACCTTTTCCCTACTGGTATTTCTAACGGTGATTTTCCAACAAACCGCAGTTGCGGATGATGATTATGCCGGTATAGACGTATGCCGGGCCTGTCACCAAAAAAACTATGATAATTATCTGAAATCGTCACATTCCAAAGCGGCAATTCCAGGAAGCCCGGCCAATAGCAATGCCTGTGAATCCTGCCATGGTCCCGGTCTTGCGCATGTGCAAAAAGGCGGCGCCAAGGGAACGGGCATGATTGCCTTCAGTAAAAATGAAAATCCGGAAATGAAGCAGGCGAGATGTCTTGCCTGTCATCAGAATTCGAGAATCGTGCCTTTCTGGGATCTGAGCAGGCATAAAATCAACGGAGTTTCATGCAGTGATTGTCACAGCGGGCACTCCGGAATGAAAAACAATTTAAAAATGACCGAACCGGCGCTTTGTTATACCTGTCACGCCTCTATCCGAGCCCAGGCCGATAAACAATCGCATCATCCGCTTAAGGAAGGCCTGATGAAATGCACCCAGTGTCATGACCCGCACGGCGGATCGGGGCCGAAGATGGTGAGTGCGGAAACCGTAAATGAACTCTGTTTCCAGTGCCATGCCGAAAAGCGCGGGCCGTATATGTGGGAACATCCGCCGGTTGCCGAAAATTGTCTTACTTGTCATGTTCCTCACGGCAGCAATCATGGAAAGCTTCTGTCTTCGAAGCCTCCATTGTTGTGTCAGAGTTGCCACGACGCCACTCGACATCCCGGAACAATTTACACCAGGTTTGAAACATTTCCCGGCAATGCCACATCCGGGAAAAACAGGATAATTGCCCGCGGCTGCCTGAACTGCCATACCAACATTCACGGAAGCAACGGGCCTTCAGTCAGGGGACAATACTTTATCCGGTAAAAGGTGTGACTATGAGAGGTCAAACATTTTTACCATTTCTTTTGTTAGGTTTATTTTCCTTGAGTCCCGCCTTTGCCGATGACCAGGAGGATAAATTTTCCGGTGAAATCAGCACACAGGGCACTCTAGTCAATCTAACCGGCAACAAGGCTAAGTTCAACGAATACGGAGACATTAAGGATGGCGTCTTTGGCGATATTAAACTCAAATATGATGACGATAAATATTATGTGCATTTCTACAGCCGTAATATGTTCTACGATACACAGAGTTATAATCTGGAAGGCGGAAAATGGGGCGCCTTCAAGTTCAACATTAACTATACTGAAATCCCTCACAACTTCACCTATGATGCGCAAACATTATATTCGGGTGCGGGTAGTGCCAATCTGACCTATCCCACCCAACCGCCAAGCACCAATACCGGCACATGGAATAAATTTGATTACTCAACAGAACGTAAAGATTACAGTGCAGGAATCAAGATTGATGTTTTGAACCCTTTTTTTTTGGATTTCTCCACTGCTGTAAATGAGCGGACAGGCATTTATCCCATCGGCGCAGCAGGAACATCACCCGGCGGGATTTCCTTAGAGCTTCCAGCGCCGATTGATTACAAAACAAACAGCATCAATGTGCTTACCGGATATGTTCGCAAGCCCCTGTTCATTTCTCTGGGCTATTTTTACAGTAATTTTACCGATTCCAACACGAGCTTTAATTTCCGCAATCCCGCTACAAACAATACGGCATCGGCAACGGATACCTATTCAATGCCGCCGGATAACCAGTTCTATAAGATCAATCTCAAGGGTGCGCTTAGCAACTTGCCTTTAAACAGCAAGTTCAATGTTGATCTGGCTACAGCCGACGCCAGATCGGATACCGTATTGCGCAATTCATATGTGGGTGACGTTGCCGGAGGACTGACGAACATCGGTTTGAGCACCCCGTTCTTTAATGGCGAAGTCATTACAAACAACATCGCCACTTCAGTCACGTCAAAACCGCTGTCGTTCCTCGATGTAAAACTTTTCCTTAAATATGACGAGCATGAAAATAAATCAAATGTCATTACAATAACGGATGCAACCCAGACGCCTGCAACCTTCCAAAACGGCCTGTTCAACTACCGGAACGTGAAATACGGCACGGAACTCGGGTTCCAACTGCCGGCAAATTTTAATTTCCTCGGCGCTTACACTTATTCGACAATCAGCAGAGAAAGAGATGACATCCCTAATGACAGGGATAATCTCTTCAGCGCTGAACTAAGGTGGAAGGGATTCGATTTCCTTACCGCCCGTGTTGGATACGAAAGAGTGGACAGAAGAGCGGATTTCCAGCTGAGTGACCCGACCGATATTAATACCTTCATCGGATGTTTTGATGCCGCCAGCAAAAGCGCAAATACCTATAAAGCCTACCTGGACTTGTTCCCCACCGATAACTTCAGCATCAGCCTTGGTTACAAGCACAGGGATACGAATTATCCGAATACTATTTTAGGACTGACCGGTGACAGTGATGATGAATTTCTAATCGATGTGGATTATCTGATCAACAAACGAATCAGGTTATTCGGCTCTTTCGATTATGAATACGTCCGGCAGGACCAATTCCAGCGGCAGACAGTAAGCGCAGTTAATCCGTCACTGCCGCCGACATCGACCGACTTTAACTGGACGGCATTGCAAAAAAGCGAAAACTACAGTTACATGGCGGGTTCGGAAATATTTATTATCCCGGAAAAACTTACACTGCGACTCCAGTACAGCTATCTGTTGGCCGATGGTTCTGTTGATTATACATATCTTCTGGGTGCAAATCCACTCCCTGCAGGCAGAACTCAGGACAATATTGATCTTCCCAACTGGGACGCCTACAGGCTTTCCTCTTTTTGCATTAAACTTTCTTATACTGTAACAAAAGCGATATCTGTAACGGCAGGTTATGAATATGAAAGATATGATTATAATGATGCGCAGTATAACGGGTATCAATATGTTCCGGCCACCACCGGAACGAACGGGGCATATTTGACTGGAGCTTACAATAATCCTTCTTATGAATCTAATGTCGGATTTGTTACTCTCACTTACCGCTTCTAAATAAGTGAGGGGGAGCTACACATTATTTCAAGAGGTCAATTATGATTATTACGAACAATCTTGGAGAACTTTAGCTTATGCATGTATTGCGGCCTCTGTATGTAGTTTTGGCTCTTGCGGCAATTATTTTAATCGCAAGAAGCATTTGGATGCCCTCTGATTTCGGAATTCATGAACGGGGGTATACATATGGCTGGTACCGGCAATCCAATATTGAGGAATGGAAGAATTTCACGGTAAAATATCAGGGCCGGGAGTTCTGCGCGGCCTGTCACGCCCAACAGGCGCAAAAGCTTACTTCCTCAAAACATAAAAATATTCAATGTGAAAACTGTCACGGACCGGCTCTTTCACATCCGGTTGATCCGCCCAAACTTGATCTCGACCGTAGCCGGGAGCTCTGCCTTCGGTGCCATGCCCGTCTTCTCTATCCCAACAGTCAAAGATCGCAGATCAAAGGCATCAACCCGGATCAGCACAATTCAGGGCTGGAATGTGTTCTGTGTCACAATCCGCATGAGGCATCCAAACCCCGTTAGGAGGTACCGTTGAACAGGAGAGATTTTATAAAATTGACAGTAAAAGGGACCGCCGCCTTGATGCTGGTAAAAGGACTGGACGTTATTTTCCGGCCTCCCGATGTTCTGGCATGGACATCAACGCGTCGCTTTGTATTTCTCGTTGATACCTATAAATGCATCGGCTGCGGTTTCTGTGTAAAGGCCTGTAAGCTGGAAAACGAAATCCCCTTTGATGCCGGTGTCTCCCGGACCTGGGTTGAACGATATGTTGTGAACGGAGAAGGAGAAGTGTTCGCCGATACTCCTAAAGAGGCGCGATACGGATTTATAACCGGCCGGATCGATCTGGGGCGAGGCAAGTTTAAAGATATTCCTGCGAAAGAAATAAAAAAAGCATATTTTGTTCCCAAACTCTGCAACCAATGCGAAAAGCCTTCCTGCGTCCAGGTATGTCCTGTGGGCGCGACTTACCAGAATGCCGACGGGGTGGTGTTGATTGACCGGAAGTGGTGCATCGGCTGCGGTTACTGCATCATGGCCTGCCCGTACGGTATGAGATTCTTCCATCCGGTCCATCGCGTGGCCGATAAATGTAATTTCTGTTATCACAGGATTAATCAGGGCCTGCCGCCGGCTTGCGTCCAGGCGTGTCCGACGGGGGCAAGATTGATCGGCAATATCAAAGACCCAGGAGATCCGGTGGAAAATATCATTCGCACGCAACAGGTAGCAGTCCACAAACCGGAATATGGAACCAACCCCCAAGTTTACTATATAGGGCTTGGCGAAGAGGTGAGGTAAAAAATGGTTCTGGAATCATTATGGACGGTCAAGGAACTTTTCGTTTATCCCAATGAGTACATTTATTGGGCCATTCAGATTGTAATGTATCCCTTCATGACAGGGCTCGTGGCCGGCGCTTTTGTTCTTTCCTCCCTGTATCATCTCTTCGGTATAAAACCGCTGAAGGAAATCGCCAGATTCGCTCTGGTTTTTTCTTTCGCCCTGCTGATGGTTGCGCCTCTGCCTCTCCTGTTGCACCTTACGCAACCCCAAAGAAGTCTCTATGTTGGCCTTACGCCTCACTTTACTTCGGCTATCGCCACCTTCGGCGTCGTGCTATTTGTTTATGGATCTGTTGTCGCCGCAGAAATTTGGTTTCTTTTCAGGAAGCACCTGGTGGAAGTATCCATAGAACTCAAAAGCAAGACGAATAAGAGCCTGACCGAAAAAATAAAATATGCGGTACACACAATTCTTACACTCGGCGCTATGGATGTAAGCGATGCCAGCCTGAAGCTGGATGCCAAAGCCATCAAGGTTCTGGCGGGAGTTGGAGTGCCGATTGCCTGTTTCCTTCACGGGTATGCCGGTTTCATCTTTGGCTCGGTAAAAGCCAATGCCCTGTGGATGACTCCTCTCATGCCGGTTATTTTTATCATGTCGGCTATTGTTTCCGGCGTCGCTCTGTGCATGCTGATCTACATTATCATTATGGGAATGAAAAAATTTATCGTTTCCCGGAAAAACGATCCCGCCGCTGTATCCACACTCAAAGAAATTAACAGCGAGGAAATAAGCACAGTACAGACCTCTGTGAAATATCTTATTTTTTTCATGATATTCTCGATCAGTCTGGAGTTATTGGATCTGGTCTTTCGCGACTACACGGCGGTAAAATCCTGGGACATTCTAAGAAATGTCATCTATGGAACAGATTTTATTAATATCTTCCTGCTTCAATATCTTTTGGGGAACCTGGTGCCCTTCATCCTCCTTCTGCTCCCCGGTTTGAAAATCCGCAGATTAATTCCGGCGCTTGTGCTGGTGCTTTTCGGAATCTTTATGATGAGATGGAACGTGGTCATCGGCGGCCAATCTTTTTCTTTGACTTTTTCAGGGTATATGGATTACCAACTGCCTATCATTCCCCATGACTTGGAAACTTTTAAAGAGGGCCTGGGCGGCGCTCTGCTCATCGCGGCGCTTCCCTTCATTTACTTCTGGATTCTTAATAAAATATTTCCCGTGCTTCAAACGAAAGGGCCGGATTAGAAAAATTTAAAAGCGGAGCGGACAATTTCCGCAGGATTTTCTTCCCGATTTATTGACTCTCAAAAATTTAACTTTACAGAATGTTTCCGGAGAGTATATTATTAAGAGGCTCGAAAGAGTCGGGCTGCTAAAAAAGCTGCCGTCATCTGACTAAAAATTTGGAGGTATTATGAAAAAATCAACAATCCGGTTTTTGTTTATTTTACCCATCGTCGGATGGGCGCTTTTCGGAGTGACAACGATTTTTTCCGGCAGCACGGCTTTGGCAGCGCCGGACGGGGCAAAACTTTATGCCCACAATTGTGGCGCCTGCCATCCCAACGGCGGAAATAAAATCAATCCCGCCATACCGCTTCTTGGCTCATCCAAGACTAAAAGTCTTGCCGTCTTCACCGCTTATAACAGGAATCCATTAAAAGCCGATGGATCAAAAGGCGTGATGCCTGCTTTTCCCAAGGATAAAATATCCGATCAAGAAATAAAACTCATTTATGATTACTGTTTGACATTGCAAGGAACCGGCAAGTAATCCTTAAAGCTTCGCGATCAGAGTATGAACGATTTGAGGTTCGATATACTAAAAATGGCTGGTTTTTAGTAAACATTAACGCGTACAAGGAGCATGTCAGTTGTCGATAGAGAAGCACTCCCTGTGGTCATTTTTTTCTTCCGTAAAACTGACAATTACCCTTCTGGTGTTAATTGTCCTTCTCTTTATTGCCGGCACTTTTATACCTTCGCCCGATGTTGTTCAAACATTTGCCAATCATCTTTCACCGGGAGCAGGTAAGGTTTTTCTCTTTTTGAGTTTATCCGATCTTTATCATTCTTCGCTATTCTACATTCTGCTGACGCTTCTATCGCTTAATCTTATCATCTGTTCCATAAATCGTTTTCCTGCATTATGGAGACAATACAATGCTCCGCATTTTCCGGAACCGGACGGTATTTTCGATAATCTCCCGCAAAGCCGGATTATTACGGCAAATAAAGAAATCAGCAAAATAAAACCAATCGTAGAATCCTGCCTGAAAAAAAAATATGGTCATATCAGCGAAATTGAGGAAAAGAGAGGACACTTTTTTTATGCCCAACGCGGTCGTTTCTCTCTTTTTGGCGTTTATATTATTCACCTGAGCATTTTAATAATGATTGCCGGAGCGATGATAGGCTCCATCTTTGGCCTCGAAGCCGATATCAATATTAAAGAAGGCGAATCTGTCAATGTTGCCAATCTGACAAAAAGCAATGGATTATATAAGTTGGATTTTTCTGTCCGCTGCGATAAATTTACGGTTGAATTTTATAAAGACGGAACTCCCAAAACTTACCGTTCCGACTTGAGCTTTATCAAAAATGGACAAGTTAGGCGGCTAGGAACGCTGCTGGTCAATCACCCCCTCACTTTCGATAGGTTCCGTTTCTACCAGTCTACCTACGGTATAGAGCCTGAAATCAAGGCAATAGTCACGTATACGAATGCAGGAGAGAAGGGTGGCGAGATGTCGCTCGCTGTCGGAGATACTTTTGATTTGCCCCAAAGCAGAGCCAGGGGCTCTGTTTTACGTGTTGAAGAAAATATAATGCAGATAGGACCTGCCATAAAGTTGAGGATTGTTTCACAGAAAAAGGATGTTCAGTTCTGGGTTTTTCAGAATCTTGATCAGATCGTCGCCGCGAATCCAAACCTCTTGTCGAAGATGCCCATGTTCAATCCCGGCCTCTTCAAACCGTTAGTGTTTTCTCTTAACCGTTTAGAGCAAACTTATTCCACTGGTTTGCACCTCGTTTACGACCCCGGTGTTCCCCTTGTTGCCCTCGGAGGATTACTGATGGTCGCAGGTTTAATTATCGTCTTTTTTATTCAGTATCAACGTGTATGGGTTTTTATGAAACAGGAAAACGCAAAAATCAGCATCAGTATTGCAGGCCGAAGCAACCGGAATAATCAGCAACTGCAAAAGAAAATAGATTCTTTGTGCAAGCGAATTAACGAGGAGATAAAAGCATGAACCACACGCTGATTTTAAGCTGGGTGACGTTTGTCTACTTCGCTTCCTTTGTCTTATATTTATTCAGGCTTATTATCGGAAAAGAATTTTGGGGGCGGGCCGCTTCATTTTTGGCCTGGGCGGGACTCATCGCGCAAACTATTGCCCTGATTCTAAGATGGAAAAACTCTTACGATCTCGGCATGGGACATGTGCCATTGGCCAATCTTTACGAATCAATGATCTTCTTTGCCTGGACTATTATTCTGATTTATCTGATTATTGAATGGCGAACTAAAAACAGGATTATCGGAGTCTTTGTCGTGCCAATAGCATTTCTGGCTATGGCTTATGCATCCATAGCGCCGGATATCAGCAATCGCATCGAACCGCTTATCCCGGCCCTGCAGAGCAACTGGCTCACAGGCCACGTCGTCACCTGTTTTATGGGTTATGCCGCCTTTACCATCGCTTTTTGCTGCGGTTTAATATATCTGATGAAAAATAAAGAAGATGGTAGTGTGGAAAGACCAGCGGGCTTTTCAGGAAAGCTGCCCGATTTTGCAACGCTGGATACTTTAATTTATCAGAGCATCACTCTTGGTTTTGTTTTTCTCACCATCGGAATTATGACTGGTTCCATTTGGGCGCATTACGCCTGGGGCTCTTACTGGAACTGGGACCCCAAAGAGACGTGGTCGCTTATCACCTGGCTTGTATATGCAATTCTTTTGCATTCGCGATACATACGAGGCTGGCGGGGAAAGCGTATGGCAATCCTTGCCATCATCGGGTTTGGCTGTGTCCTATTCACATACCTTGGGGTCAACTATCTTCCCGGTTTGCATAGTTATCTCAGGGCATAATTGGGCAACTTTCATTATTATTACAAATGTAGTGAATGTCAGAGTCACGATTTTCATGTGATCCCTTGTTCATTGACACACAAGGTAGATTATTTTATGCTCAAACAATCAGCTTGATATATTATCAGTACCAAAGGCAGATATTTATTTTTGAATAAATTAAATTAGGGAAGGTGAGATGAGCTTAAATACCGAAAGCTTCAATATAATAGATGATTGCTATATACCAAATACGACAGAAGATTGGTTTGCTTGGCTCACATGTGAAGAAAATAAAACCCGTAACTCTTATCTGGCGAAACCCGCGACTTTGATTGCTGATTACAGAAAAGAAAAGGAAATAACCCGTGATTATGAAGGGCGTGAAATTTTGGAATTACTGCAAAATACAGCAGATCAAGCGCGGGAAATTGGCTGTAAAGGTCATGTTTTGATCGAACTATTGCCAGAAGGTCTAATTGTAGCAAATACCGGTGCTGCCTTTTCAGTTGGTGGAGTTCAGTCTCTTGAAACTGCCCATCTCAGTCCTAAGTGGCGTAATAG
Organism: Smithella sp.; assembly: GCA_052139735.1. Classification (GTDB taxonomy): domain Bacteria; phylum Desulfobacterota; class Syntrophia; order Syntrophales; family Smithellaceae; genus Smithella. The sequence continues at coordinate 48,426 of JBKQWB010000104.1, forward strand.
AAGGCGTTTCATAGGTAATAAGGGGCTAGGCTTCCGTTCTATACTAAACTGGTCACAGTCACCAATCATTCTCAGCGGTGCGCTGAGTCTATCCTATTCACCCGAATTTTCGAAACAAATTTTATCAAGACTGATAGAAAATCCCGAACTGGAATACAGAGTAAAGGAAATACGTGGTGAAACTGATAAATTGATTATGCCCTTGCTTCCATTTCCTGGATACACTGAAACAGGCAAATTGGACTCTTTTATAACTAATGACACGGCAGCATTAATATTATTACGCTGTAGAAAATGGCGGGATGCGGGTTATGATACCGTGTTAGGTATGCCATTTGATCAGCCACATTCATATACAGCGGCAAAGGAGCAAATCAACGCCCTGCGTCCTGAAATTCTGTTATTTGTTAAATATCTTGATGAGATTCAGTTTGTCAGTCCCAATACCGACGACCGTGTATGGCGTATTGAAGGCAATGACAATTTGTCCATGGTTCTCGAAAATGACAAACCAATGGGATTGTGGAAAATACACCGTAAAGCAGATGTAATACCTGAAGATAAGCTAGATACTGATCAGAGTGGTCCTTTGGATTACGATATCGTTGTCGCTATTCCTGAAATTGAAAGAATTGAAGAACTGAAACCTTCACCGATCTTTTCATACTTCCCCACAGAGATTGAGTTGCCATTGCCTGTTGTTTGCCATGTGACTCTTGAGTTGAATCAAAGTCGTAACCATACCCAGCAAAGAAAGAGCAATAGTTACGTACTCGACCAGTTGGCTTCCTTTCTTGCTGAAGTAGCAGAGATTCGTTCCTATCAATATCCAGAAGGTCCAAATGCAGGATTTAGGTTACTCTTTCCATTCAAAAGCTACCCTAATGATCTGGTGAGAGAAAATTTTCCTGAGAAATTAATTTTGGCTGGGCGAGAAAGAGCTATTGTCCCTACACTGAGCAGAGTACCCTTGAGACCCAAAGAAGCCAAACTTTTACCAGGTACTGATATGCTCTGGTTGCCAGCTGCGTCGTTTCCTGAAGTGGTACATTTTATCGGTACAAAAGAAAAAGAATTTTTTACAGAACTTGAAGTTCCACAACTAAGTAATGAAGAATTAAGGAAGCGCCTCGTTGAGCTGAATTCAATATCTATTAAGGAACGGGCTTTACTGATTTCCGGACTCATAAGAAATGGTGTTGAAAGGTCTGTCCATACCTCTTCCCTGTTGCTCGATAATAATAACGAACAAGTTCCAGATGCCGTGCAGGTTTTTCTTGCTCCGAGCGCTATGAAACCACCAAGTCTCCCCGAATGGATGTCTCTGCGTTTTCTGCACGATGACTTACGTATTGACCTAATGCGGCAACTGAAGGTGAATGATATACGTGATCTTCAAAGCAAGTTGTCATCGTTTGGTATACTGGAGTATTCATTAGCAAATCTCATCCGCCGTTTGGTTGCGGTCGCGAACAGGCAAAAGAGGGAGAATCCAGACTTTTCTACAAAAATCGATGAGGATGTAAGAATTACAATTTTCTCTTTATTCCTCTCGGAGCATAAATCAGGTAGACGTCCTGAGTTTCCAACAAACACTTCTTTGTCTTTGCCTACTCAAGCAGGGTCTAATGCTCCAGCAAATGAAATCTATTTCGGACATGGTTATGGAACGCATGGCAATATTATGCAGTCCCTTTACGCGAAGAGCCTTGAAAAGCTGGTTGTATCACCTGACCATATTGGGTTGTCTGGGAGTATGGATGATGTGAAAGCTTTTCTTACGTGGATTGGGGTAGCAGAATGGCCGAGGGAGGTATTTACTGACAACCCTGAAAAAGGATTCTTGCCCTACGTTCTAGGGAAGATTCCATATCCATCGAAATTTGGTACGGATCGTATATTCGAATCACCGGAAAAAGTTCAAAATCCTGTCCTGAAAAATGTACGTTCGGTTGATAGGTTGAAAGAGATCATGGAAAACGCCGAGCCTGCAGCCATTACAGCTTGGTTATCACTGGATGCAAGGATGCATCTTTGGTTAAGACCTCAAATGGACAATGCCCTACTCATCGCATGTCGCTATGGTGATTATAACTATCGCACCTATAATAACATGTTGCCTAGTTACCTCCACTGGGAAATCGAAAACACTCCTTGGATACCGAGTGAGAATGAAGGACGGTTAAGACCAAGAGATTGTGTATTAGGTCAACGTGCTATTGAAGCTCTTTTTCCGAGACCCCCGAAACCGTCGGCTATAGAAATGGAGAGATTCGGCGTATATGATTCTGACCTTATTGAAGGCTGGCGACGTGCTGGAGTCCTGACAAGTTTAGCAGAACTAGAATTGGATGACATCTATACTCGCTTGACGGAATTACCTGAAAGAGACCCAAAAGGCCTTTTAGCCAAACCGCTCTACCGTTGGCTTTTGGATGCGTCGGATTCGGCAATGGGTAACGGAAAAGCAACGAGGGAGCGATTCATCAATAATGGAAAAATGTGGGGAGTCCACAGAGATGTGTCCGGTTATTATCCAGTAAAAGAACTTCGACACGCTGATTCAGATGGCTTGCCAACAAATCTGCTATCAAATCTAAAGATAGTACATCTCCCCTATAGAGTGGGTGCAGATAAGGTTGAAAGAGTTTTTGGAGTCAAAGCAATTGATCGAATGGGTATTGAGAAATGTGTTAAAGGTTATCAACTTGCCGCAAATCTAGATGACGCTTTTCAAAAGGCAAAACCGTTTCTTTTTTTATTGAGGACATCTCAAACGAGTCAGACACAATACTTGAAGACCTTGAAAAACTTGTCGCTTAGGATTTGTTCTGAGTTGACAGCAGTAATACAGTACGAAGATCATGAATTCGAATTCACAACACCTATCTGGGGATGGATGATAGAAAACGATGTACTGTATGTACGTTCCGATCCTGCGGAACCTCTTAACATAGCAACTGATCTTCTTGCTGACGCGATCGGTGCAGCAATTGCTTCTATATTTCGTATAGGAGATGGTGGTGAATTTGCAAGGATGTTTCTATGTAAGGAAAAGGACAGAAAAACTCTTTTGAGGAAGATGCGCGGCGAGACAGCTGACGAGAACATGGAGCAGATTATTGCAGAATTCGGTATAGTTAATACGACAGCGCGTATTGCGGCAATGCCCCCAAACCAACCTATAGAAGATCCATCTGTGAAAAATGAACAACCTAGAGATCTGGGACAGCCGAATATAGAAGGCACACAAAAGAAAAATGAAAACGATGAATCTACATCCTCACCCCTTCCAAATGTCTATCCGCTTACTATTGAAGCAGGACAACATAATCCAGTGACCACTTCTATAAAGCATCCTCTCAGAATTCAAAAAACAACAGGCGGGTCAAAGCTCACTGCAGCTCATAAAGTAACAGATGGTGCATTTTGTGAGCGAAAAGCACTTGAGTTCGAAGAATCAAATGATCCCCCTCGTTTCCCTCTCCCGGTTGGTCAGTTCACTGGTAGCCTGGCGTTCGGATGCGACATCATAAGTTTTGCTTCTAGTGAAGATCGGGAAGCATTCAAGTCTGGTGCTAACAGGAATCTCGATAAAATAATCCGTTTTATAGAAGTCAAAGGCCGCAAGTACGAAAGTGGTGCAATTGAATTGAAAGGAAATGAACTAAATGCTGCAGTAGAAAATAATTCACGATTCTATATTTATCGGCTATTCAAATCAGGAAGTAATGAATATCAGATGAGTATCTTACAGAATCCTATTGAACAGAAAGAAGCATTGACTTCCTCCGTGTATGTAGACCTGAACCGAGCCAACGAGACGCAGAAGTTTGTGCTTGCTGGTGGGATAGTGGAAACCACCTAAACACTGGTATTTTTCATGTAACCTTATAATTGTAATAACTTGTATTCATAGAGTTGTCTTTATGCTGTTTTTACTTTATTTAGCGCTCTATACCAGTGAATGGCATGAAGTATATTTACATGTACCTGTTGCCTCATAAATAAATGTTACTGAAAGAAGAGTGATTTGTGTATGGATTATTCAAAAGCCACGATTATCTTGACACACAAGGCTGTATTTCATATACTCTAACTGTCAGAATTGCGTTATTGAAATAGTTAATGAATATCATTACAAACTTCTCAAGGATAATATTATGAACAAATTTAAAAATGTGTTCCGGATTATTTTTGTTGTATTTTTAGCATTAATTCTCCTATCCTGCGCAAAGAATATCAAGCATAATCAAGAGACAAATTATCAAGACGATAATTCATTGAATGGATTAAAAATAATAAATTATGGGAATTCGGATTTTCCGGATATATTTGATAATGTAAAATACGTTATTGACGGGAGAAAGGCAGCTACCCACAATTCTGATAAAAATTTTGAGAAACTCATTGTGTTGCCGCCCGGTGAGCATCATTTAACCGTTGAAAACGGCAAGCATTATAATTGCAAATACAGTTTTAAGATTGATAAGGGACAAATCGCCATTTTCAATAATTACAACTATTATACCTATGTGATGTACCTGGCCCAGAAGCAAGAGGCAAATAAAGCCGAGAGAGATATGGCGGATATGGCGCCCTGGGGGTTTCAAAATGTCAACGCACAAGTCACGGGAAAAAAGGTTGGCGAGGCTGGCTGCTATAATATAGATAATACTTTCGGCAAGGCAATATGTCATGAATACCATGATGATCTGTGCCGTTAAATATTTTAAAAACCACTGCTTTCAAACACTAAACTTCAATGTATTCCTTGTTAAGTAAAGAGAATTGGTCATGATAAAATGCCTGGTCGTCGATGATAACCGCGCCAATCTATACCTGCTGAAAAACATGTTTGAAGGGATGGGCTGGGAAGTAACATCGGCTCAAAATGGCAAAGATGCCCTGGATAATGCCCGCCTCAACCCTCCTGACCTGATCGTCACAGATATTCTGATGCCCGTGATGGACGGCTATGCTTTATGCCGTCAGTGGAAATCAGACGATCAACTAAAACATATACCCCTGGTATTTTACACCGCCACATACACGGGACCTAAAGACGAGAAGTTTGCGTTGGGCCTCGGGGCGGATCTCTTCATTATCAAACCCCAGGAACCGGATATTTTTATGGATATGTTAAAAAAGGTGTTGGGAGAGAAATACACGGCAAAGCAAGTGATGAGCAAACCTCTCGGTGAAGAAATGGAGTTCTTCAGGCAGCATAATGAAACTCTTTTCAGAAAGCTCGAAAAGAAAATGACGGAGCTTCAGACATCGAATCAGAAAATTGGGTTATTGGAGGAGACATACCGGCTGAGTTTTGAGAATGTGTCTGATGTTATTTATACGATTGATGCCAATCTAAATATTTTATCCGTATCCCCGAGCGTAGAGAAAATAATAGGATACAAGCCGCAAGATTTTATTGGCCGATCTGTTTGGGATATAGCAAATATCCTTACGCCGGAATCTTTTAAACAGGCTGTAGCTCATATAGGCCTGGTCATGAAGGGTGAAACTATTCCCGCGGTGATTTATGAGTTTATCGCCAAAGACAAAACCATAAAGATTGGCGAAGTCAGCGGAGCTCCCATTATGCGCGATGGAAAAGTCGCGGGTCTGATTTCTGTCGCACGAGACATCACCGAACGCAAAAAGGCGGAGGATGCGCTAAAGCAGGCAGATGAGAATTTTCGTAATTTTCTGGATGACTCCGTTATGGGAGTGCGGATTGTATCCGCTGACGGAAAGACTCTCTATGCCAATCAGGCGATACTGGATCTTTTCGGATTCGCCAGCATGGAGGAACTCAAAAAAACCCCTGTGACAAAGTGCTATACCGCAGAGAGTCAAGCACAGAACCGGCTAAGAAGGGAACAAAGAAAAAGGGGCGAGAAAGGGCCATTGAATTATGTGATCTGCATCGTAAGGAAAGATGGCGAGGTTCGCCATCTTGAGGTCTTACGTAAAGAAATAATTTGGGACGGCGTCAAACGCTTTCAAGTGCTTTACCACGATATCACCGAGCGAAAGCGGATGGAGGAAGAACTGCAAAAGGAAAAATACTTCAACCAAACCCTTATCCAACATTCCCCGGCATTTTTCGTTGCCATTAACTCCAAGGGAGAGACCATTCTGATGAATGACGCACTCCTATCGGCTCTTGGATACACCAAAAACGAGATTGAGGATAAGAATTATATGGCAACCTTTGTTCCGGAAATTGATAAGGATGGCCTCTCGAAGGTCTTTGAACAAATAATTCAGATTAAAAAGCCCACTATTAACGTAAATCACATTCTGGCTAAAGACGGCAGGCAGCTTTTGGTGGAATGGTATGGACAGCCTGTTTTTAAGGAAGCAGGCGAAATTGATTATTTTTTCGGTATAGGTATAAACATTACCGAACGAAAGCTGGCCGAAGACGCCCTTCGGGAGAGCGAGATAAAGTACCGCGGCATTCTGGAGAGCCTTGACGATGCGTACTTTGAACTTGATCTGAAAGGGAATCTCGTTTTTTTCAACCAAACCTTTATGCACAAAACCGGTTATTCCCGCGAGGAACTCATGGGGATGAATTATCGACACTTCGTGAGTCCCGAGTCATGGGAACACGCCATGAAAATTTATTCGAAAATATTTGCAACAGGCAAACCCGATAGAAATTTTTATTATGAGATCGTCATGAAGAACGGGCAAAAAAGATATTTTGAGTCCTGGTCCGATCTGTTAATTGATAAAAACAAGCAGCCTATAGGTTTTAGAGGCATGGCCCGCGACATTACCGAGCGTAAGCAGGCTGAGGAAAAACTTCAACAGACACTCGAAAGTCTCAGGAACGCAGTGGGCACGACTATTCAAGTTATGGTATCGGCAGTAGAAATGAAGGACCCGTATACGGCCGGCCACCAGATCCGGACAGCGGATCTTGCCCGCGCCATTGCTATGGAAATGGGATTGCCTCAGGCAAAAATTGATGGAATCCGGATGATTGGTTCAATCCATGACATCGGGAAATTATCCGTACCATCGGAAATATTGTCCAAGCCTACAAAACTGACAGATATAGAATTTTCATTGGTTAAAGAACACCCGAGAAGTGGATACGAAATGTTGAAAGACGTGGAATCTCTCTGGCCGTTGGCGGAAACAGTCTACCAGCACCATGAAAGGATAAACGGATCAGGCTATCCAAGAAATTTAAAAGGGGATGAAATTCTTGTCGAAGCCCGCATCTTAGCCGTGGCAGACGTAGTTGAGGCCATGGCTTCCCACCGTCCTTATCGTGCGTCATTGGGTATTGAAGCAGCCCTTGAAGAAATCGAAAAAAATAAGGGAATCCTTTATGATGCTGCTGTAGCTGATGCCTGCCTGAGATTATTTAGAGAGAAAAGTTATCAGCTTAAATAAGACTTAAGAAACTCATTCCTATAGAAATCATGCTTAGAACATAAAAAATGAGGAATTCCAACGCCACATGTGGTACATGTTTGTCGGGGCAGGGCATTATACCCACCGTTTGCGGAATTGTGCGGCTTACAAATTTCAATGCGCTTCTTTTTTGAATTCGTAAGCGAGCATTCCTGTAGCGTGCTACGGAATAAGCGAGCGAAGACCCCAATGGAGTCATTCCTTATGAATCGAAGACTCTTTGCTGCTTTGTGCGTAGAGCTTCAAATTTGAGTCTCAAAATAAAATATGGAGATGTTTTTTTATGGAACGTATTTGGATGAAAAGTTGGCAGAAGGATATTCCCACAACATTAACTTTTGAACACGGCAAAAAACCCATTCATGAATATCTGAGAATCAGGGCCGGCGAGATGCCTGACAAAACAGCGATTATTTTTTACGGACGCGAAATCAGCTATCGGGAATTGGACGAAGCAACAGATCGTTTTGCCAATTATCTGCGAGGGCAGGGTGTTAAAAAAGGCGACCGTGTGGCGATCTTCATGGCCACTTGCCCCCAGTATGTCATCGCTCATTTCGGCATACAGAAACTCGGCGCAATTGTCTGTCCCTGCTCTCCGCTGTTTAAGGAGATGGAGTTGACTTATGAATTAAATGATGCCGAAACGGAAATTCTCGTCACCTGGGATATTCTCATGCCCATCGCCGGAAATGTCATCCCCAGGACAAAAGTCAGGAAAGTTGTCGTGACCAATCTCAACGATTTTGTGCCGGCAAAGCCCACCATGCCTCTGGTAGACGCCATGAAAATTCCCAGACAGAACGTCCCGGGAACGGATGATTTTATGGAGATTATCACCAGGGGCGACACGACGCCTCCAATGGTTGATATTAATATGGATGAGGACATCAGCCTTTTCCAGTATACCGGAGGAACAACCGGCCTGCCCAAGGGCTCCATGCTGAGTTTTTACGCGGCTCTGTTTAAAACAGCGGCAGTCTGCGCCATTGCCGGAATCACCAGGGATACCATCAGCCTCGTTTCCATGCCCGTCTTTCATATCGCCGGCATGGTGGCAGGCATGAACAGTTGTATTTACGCCGGAGCCACACAGATTCTCTTTACCCAATTTGATGTGTTGGCCACCATGGAAGCCACGCAGCGATACAAGGCCGACTTCTGGTACAGCGCCGTGCCGATGAATGTCGGCATCATGACGCATCCCGAATGCAAAAACTACGATTTGGGCAGCCTGAAGTTATGTCTCACGTCATCTTTCGGGATTACTCTCACCGAGGAAATTTCCAGCCGGTGGGCGGCTTTTACAGGCGGCGGCATATTGCTGGAAGGGGCCTATGGACTCAGTGAAACGCATACCGCGGATACCTACGTTCCCCGTGACAAGGTCAAGTACGGCACGATGGGAATCCCCGGTTTTGAAGCTGATTTCAAGATTGTTGATATCAATGACCGCGGGAAGGAAATGCCTGTTGGAGAATCGGGAGAAATTGTCGTGAAGAATCCGGCCGTTTTCAAAGGCTATTGGCGAAGACCGGAAGGAACAAAAAATACCCTCATTGACGGGTGGGTCTATACCGGCGATGTGGGCAAATTTGACCAGGACGGTTTTCTGTCCCTGATCGGCAGGGCCAAAGAAATGATCAAGGTTTCTGGCTTCTCCGTGTATCCGGAGGAAGTGGAATTCATGTTGAATCAATATTCCGGTGTCGCGCAGTCTGCGGTGATTGGTATTCCCGATCCGAAAAAAATGGAAGTCGTTAAAGCCTTCATCGTCATGCAGCCGGGTAAAACAGCAACCGAAGAAGAAATCAAAATCTGGGCAAAACAAAATATGTCCGCCTACAAGGTGCCGGCCCAAATCGAGTTCAGAACTTCACTGCCCATGCTCGGAACCGGAAAACTTCTGCGCCGGGCGCTTAAAGATGAGCCGGCGAAGAAATAATTCCCGTTACCCTATGCTCTGATAATCTGGGGATGGATAAAAACCAGTATGATGTCCCCGGATTTCCCGTCCCTGGATTTCCCGGATTTCAGCCAAGAGGCTCCTTATTTAAACCGGACTCTCATTTTCAAAGACCGTCCACATTTCCTCATCGTCGAAGATCTTCTCCTGTTCGTCGCCAGCATGTGTTGCATCCTTCTCGATGTCCCGGTATTTACCAACTTCTGCGAGGGACTCTTTGTAATACTCATGCTGGATGAGTTGATCCATAATCTCGTTTGTGCCGGTCCAGATCTGACATAGCCGGGCGTCACGCAGGGCGCGTTCCACAGGAAAGATATCCGTATAGCCGATACCGCCCAGGATCTGCATGGCGATGTTGGACACTTCCCACAGGCTATCTGTAGAAAACCGTTTTGCCTCACTTACGATCCGGCGCAGCTTCGGGTTATCAATATCGGCCGCCAGTGCTGCCTGATAAACAAGACCTGCACTTGCATCCATTAACGTTACTCCACGGGCAAGCTTGGTATTGACTGCTTGAAACGAGCGAATCTTCTTTCCAAAAGCCTTCCGCCGATCGGAATAACGTGCCGCGATATTCAGAAGCGATTTCATCCCCCCAATCGCACCAGAAGCGCTGGTCAGGCGCTCCGGCACCATCATCTGATAAAAAACTAAAGCTCCGCCATGGAGAGAACCCACAAGATTTTCCTTCGGTACTTTGACGTTCCGGAAGGTCAATCTACCCGTACCGCCGCCACGTGATCCCATGAGACCATAAAGATAACTAACCTCAACTCCGGCTGAGCGGTCAACAATGAACGTACTTAGCCTTTCATAAGGGCTGGCATTCGGATCGAGATTGGTCCGGGCATAGACAAAAAAGAAATCGGCTCCTTCCGCACCGACGACAAAACGTTTCTGTCCGTTAAGCAGGAAATGATCCCCCCGATCTTCTGCCTTGCAGGTTGCACCGAAAAAATCGGAACCGCCTCGTGGCTCGGTTAATGCCTCGGCGCTGACCAGTTCACCCTTCAGCATCGGTAAGAGATAGCGCTGTTTCTGCTGATCCGTGCCGAACCGATTCATGGCCTCACCCACTATATCAGGCATAACGAAGGCGCAACCACACGCAGTTCCCAATACTCCGATCTCTGCCTGGACAGCGACAGTTGCCAGCCAGTTAAGCCCCCTGCCGCCATACTGTTTTGGAAAGCGTAGTCCCAACAGATTGTGGGCAGCATAGATTTTATAAACCTCCCGGGGAAACCGCACCTCATCGCGGTCCATGGCTTTGAGATACGCAGGATCGATCTCGTCCCGCACCATTGTTCGCGCCTCCTCAACGACAGCACGAATCTTGTCATCCAGCAAGAAATCATGAAATGACATAAAAACCTCCTTATCAAATCGTATTACGGTCGCTATACTGACTATTGGTCGACTTGTCAATCATTAGTTGAATAAATTTGACAAGTCAAATTATATCTGTTACTTATAAAAAATGGAAAAGCGTACATTAAGCAGACTAAAGGATCAAGAGCGTGAGACGCGGAAGAATCTGATTTTGGATGCAGCGGAAAAGGTCTTTGCAGTAAAGCTATACAATGCTGTCAGCATGCAGGAAATAGCCGACGAAGCTGGTCTGGCCAAATCTTCCATCTACACCTATTTCCCGACTCAAGAAGTACTTTTCGTGGAAGTGGTCCTCCGTGATGCGGACATCCTTTTCAAGGAATTGGAGCGTATCCTTGAGGGAAAGAAAAAAACAGACCTGGGGAAGATGATCAATGCCTTTCTCGATTTCTTTTCCGAGCGGGAGGCGTTTTTTCGAATGTCATCCCAATTCATGCTGTACGGAAATATCAGCCATGAATCCATCGAAAAGCTCAACCCCATTACCCGTCGAATGTTGGATATCTTTGATCAGTTGTTCCTCCGCCTTGAGTACAAAGGGAATGTGCGGATTCTCTCTCACACCCTGTTTGCAGCCTTAAGCGGAATCCTCATTGCCTACCGGAAATATCCCGGGCGGAGCGAAGAAGATATCCGTAAGCATATGAAGCGGATTGGGGAAAACATAAGAGAGATGATGGAGATATATATCAAGCAAACGCTTAAAAATAGTCTAAAGAGCGGTTTAAACCTGAGACGGTAAACGAGGCGGTTTGAAAGTGTGACACCCTAAACAGACCTTTTTCAGAATAGAGTATATTCATCAGGGGGGAATTTGGGGGACATAACACTTAATTAAAACTCCTTATCATTTTTTCTCAAAAATCAAGATAATTAAGTGTTATGTCCCCCGAATTCTGAGTGCGAATCGTGATTAATGTAGTCGCCTATTGGCTGAATTCATTACTATAGACTTTACTTCTTTCCGCTCCGGTAGAGAAGGAACATGTTCCCGCAGCAGATCGGCAAACTGTTCCGGCGCAACGGGTTTACTGAAATAATAGCCCTGCATCTCGTCACAGGAGTGTTCTTTTAAGAAGTTCATTTGTTCTTCAGTTTCCACGCCTTCGGCCACTACGGTAAGACTTAGGGTCTTGCCCATAGCTATAATCGCCTCGGTGATGGCCTTGTCTTCAGCGTCCTGAGGGATGTTGCGGATGAAGGATCGGTCAACTTTTAGAGTGTCCACGGGAAAATGTTTAATTTGGGCAAGAGATGAATAACCGGTGCCGAAATCGTCAATTGCCAGCCGCACACCCATGCTTTTTATTTTAGCCAATATGGAAATTATATGCTCAGGATCATGCATGACCATGCTTTCGGTAATTTCCAACTCCAGCAGATTTGGCGCCATGCCGGAATCATTAAGCGCTGTCCTGATATCATCCAGCAGGGCGTTATCTATGAATTGCCGCAGCGACAGATTTACCGCAATAGAGACAACGGGAAGACCCTGCTTTTGCCAGGCAACATTTTGGGCGCATGCTGTCTTCAATGCCCACCGGCCTATGGGCACGATAAGACCTGTTTCTTCGGCCACGGGAATGAATTGCGTGGGGGTTACCGAACCAAGATATGGATTCTGCCAGCGCAGCAGCGCCTCCACTCCGGTAATCCTATTCGTGTTGAAGTCAAGCTTGGCCTGATAATGCAAAGAGAGTTCATTGCGCTCAAGGGCAAAGCGCAGGTTTGTTTCTATCGATAGACGTTCCAGCGATTTTGATTGAATGTCTGCGGAGTAGAACTGGTAGTTATTTTTGCCTTCCTCTTTTGCCAGATACATGGCTATATCGGCATTTTTCATCAGGGATTGCTCGTCCTGGGCATCCTTCGGGTACATGCTGATGCCTAGGCTCGCCGTTATACGGTTTTCCTGTCCCATAAGAGTTATGGGTTTCATAATGCCGGTAAGGAGCTTGTGGGCTACTGTGGCGATATGATTTGATTCGCTTACCTCCTCGATCAATATGACGAACTCATCTCCTCCAAGACGACCAACTACATCAACTGTCCGCAGAGACTGCTTCAACCGCGTGGCGATTTCCTGCAGGAGTAGATCTCCCGCATCGTGCCCCAGGGTATCATTGATGATCTTGAAGCGATCCAAATCGATGAATAACACAGCAAACTGACGCTGATAACGCTGCGCCGTCTTGATGGCGTGATTTAGAAGTTGGCTGAACATCGAGCGGTTGGGTAGTCCGGTCAGGGCATCGTGGGTAGCCATATAGTTGATCTGCTGCTCTGTCCGTTTGCGTTCGGTTATGTCGCGTAGAATTCCTCTAAACCCCGTTGACTTACCTGATGAATCTTTTTGCAATGATACAGATGCTTCAACGTATCTTTTGGTTCCATCTTTTCTGATAATCTGCCAACCGAATCCTTCGGTGGGTTTACCCGTATTGTAAACTTTATTAAACGTCTGAAAAAGCTCTTTTGACTGCTCTTTGTCTGTATAGCGCCGATAATTCATTCCCATCAACTCTTCTTTGGAATAGCCATAGAGCCGACACATTGAATCGTTAAAAAAGGTGAAGTTGCCGGTAAGATCAACCTCAAAATAACCTTCCTGGATGTCTTCAAGAATGGTTCGATATTTTTCCTCACTCTTACGCAGCGCTTCTTCCATCAGTTTGCGCTCAGTGATATCTCGGGCTACCGCCTGGAAGCCGATCACATGATCATCTTCCACAATCAACTGCGCATTTTCCCCAATCCATTTTTCATGGCCATCTTTCGTGAGAATGGGGAATTCATTATACGTATTTTGAATTCTATTTTCATATTGACCCACTAAGACCTTCATGGCTTCTTTATACTTGTCCGGGCGAACCAGCATTTTATAATGCTTTCCAATAATCTCCTCTTCGCTATATCCTGTAATAGTAACCATAGCCGGATTTACGAAGGTGAAGCGTCCAGTATGATCTGTTCTAAAGACAGTATCACTCGCATTTTTAACCAATGTCCGATACTGCTCCTCACTTTTCTGCAACGCCGCTTCCGCCTGCTTGCGCTCGGTAATATCCATAAAACTTCCCAGCGTAGCTCGTTCATCTTTATATACAACGGGGGTGATCGTCTCCAAAATCCACATTATATCGCCATTTTTCTTGACGAACCTGTATTCATAAGGCTTAAAGCTTTTCCCTTTCAAGCACTTTATCGCTTCCTCCCTGACCATTTCTCTATCATCAGGATAAATATTGTTGAGGGAATATGTACCGAGAAGTTCTGTGTCTTCATAGCCGGTGATTTTCTGATATAACTCACTGACATAGACAAATTTACCATGCTGTGCGATATATATTCCGACTCCGGCATTTTCTATAATATCACTTGCCAGAAGGGATAAATCGTTTTGCTTACTTTTCTTCTTTTCAGTTTTACTGACTGAATCCGGTTTGACTGCCATCGTCATTCAACCTCCGCTTGGTTAATTTTTTAATGATAAAACTTGCTAAAAAAGCCTCCAGTAAACTTAAGGGAACGGCAAAGAGCAATAGTCCGGCCGGAAGCACACTTAAATTCCAAATAACTATCCACATTAATACAAAACCTGCAAACCAGGAGAGAAATGTAGTTTGAAGTAATGAAAATTTCTTTGCAATAATGAATATCGCAATGGCAAAACACAAAGACCATAGACCCCAAACCGCACCGTTAATTGGTTGGGATGGAAATACAAGCCCAAGTTTTTTGTAGTGTTCAATCCAATAAGATTTGACAATAAATTCATTTCTTACAAATTCGGAAATGCTGATCCAAATTGTCGCAAGTAAAACGGGTAAAATTGTTTTTTTCATTATTGTCATATTATTATTTATCTGTTGTTGTGTTGTTCGCTATGCCTGCACATAACAATTAATATACGAACTTTGTTTTTTTCGATACTCAGGATATCATCCTAACACATGTTCTTTCTCTATAAAATAAAAAATATTCATTCTTATTGATTACCGATTAAAAAGTTGTATGAATATCGAGACTGACGATTTGTTTCTTTGAGGAGTTATTGATACAAGACCGGAAAGACTTTTTTTGTGAACTGCGACGTCATAGATTTAATTTAGCAAAACTTCAAAATAATGTAGTATAAGAGAGGGTAGGGGTTTAAACAGTTTATGGACGCTTATAATGTATTGATTATAGGTTCCGGTCCTGCCGGCCTGTTTGCAGCTATGCAGCTTGAGCGCCTGGGTATAGACAGGATTGCTGTCATCGATCGAAATTCGTATCCCGCCGGAGGGTTGCTAAACGACGGCAAACTTAACTTTGACTATCGCATTGGAATCGATCTGGATGAACTTAAGATCGATCGTGATTTGGCGCAACAGTTGATGGAAGAAATCAGGCAGGTCTTCATCCGTTTCCCGAAGTGTAAACAGGTAACTTTTGTTGATAAGAATAAAAAAATCGAGGCTCTGGGAAATATTGCCAAAGAGCATGGAGCTCAATTCATAGCTCCGGAACAGTGGCACTGGGGAACGGACAATGGCAAGGCAGCCGTTGATTATTTAAGAAAATATCTAAAAAAAACAGAGTTCCTGCTGGAAACTGAAGTAACCTCCATTGCCGGGCATAATGACAACACCTATCATGTCTTCTGCAGTCGTCAGCGAAAAAAAGTTTGCTATGCCGCGAAAGTCGTTTTGGCCGCTCCCGGCCGCAGCGGCGCTTACTGGTTTCGCGACTTAGCTACAAAATTAAATATTCACCATAATTTCGGCCCCATCGATGTGGGAATCCGCATTGAATTAAGCAGAAAGTATTATGACGACGTTACAGATATCGTATACGATCCAAAATTCATTTTCCGCACAGCTCGTCATGGAGATAAAGTCAGGACCTTCTGCACCAACCCGGGCGGACGTGTACGGGCAGAAAACTATTACAACTTCAAACTGGTGAACGGTGACGCACTTTCAGGCCGGAAAACAGAAAACACGAATTTTGCCTTAATCAATACGGTCTTTTTGACTGAGCCCTTTTCCGATACAACCGAATTCGGACAGATGATCGCCAAACAATTCTTTCTGTTGGGGGGAGGCAGGCCGATTGTTCAGCGCGTGGGGGACTTCCGGGAGGGGAGAAGAAGTTCCAACTCAACATTTAATAGCAGGAATCGTCATTTTGAGCTTTGTAAGGCAACATATAATGCCACACCAGGTGATATAACGCTTGGTTTGCCCGCCCGTATTATCGACAATCTCTGGGAGTCCTTAAAAAAGATTGATAAAATAGTACCCGGAATTCTTCACCCGTCCACCCTGTTGTATGCACCGGAGATTAAGTTTTTCGATACGCACTTTATAACGGATGAAAATCTTGAAACGAATGTCAAAGGTATCTTTGTTGCAGGCGACGGCGCCGGAAAGAGCCGTGGCATTGTAGGGGCGGGAATTTCAGGAATCATTGCAGCCAGAGGAATCTTCAAGAAATACCTTTAATTTTCCAAGTCGCGTGGATTAAGGATTTAAGCAAGTTGCGGCCTTATCCCCAGCCGCAGGGAATAAGATTCGGTAAGCCTATTCGACATCACGACAACGGCGCTGTCCTTGCAAGTTGTTTGACTCGATACATTACAAAGTCTTTATCTCCGATGGGTGATGTTGATAAGGAAATAAAAGATAAAGCTGAATCAACGGCAATCGCCCTTTCTTTTGGCTATTTCTAATATTTTGCAATTTCCTAATTCACATGCTTTTTGTGCATCAAGGCAGCCAAGTATTTTGTTGCCTTGCAATAAATAAGCAACACCTCGGTTGCTGTAAGCATCGGCATAATCCGGTTTGAGACGGATGGCTTTATTCGAATCCCCAATGGCAAGTTGATATTGGCCGAGTTTAACATAAGCAATTCCTCTGTTATTGTATGGCACGAAATAATCGGGCATTATGCTGATGGCCTTGTTATAATGATCAATAGCCTCCTCGATTTTTCCTTCGGAAAACAGGGCAGCGCCGAGGCTGGTATGCGCAACATAGTTATCTTTTGTTATCTGCAAAGCGTGGTTAGAGAGGGTGATGCTGTTTTTCCAGTAGCCGCATTGCTGCCACGCCAAAACTGCCAGGATGGCCAGGGCGGCTATTCCTGATGGGAATAAAATCTTTTTGCGCATGTCTTCGCGCGGGAATAAAAGGGGAATGCTCCAAGCCAGCATTATGGCAATGCCGATAGAGGGCAAATAAGTATAGCGATCGGCCATTGCGTATGCGCTGATCTGAATGATCCCAATAACCGGCAGAATAGTTATTGTGTACCATAGCCATCCGACAAAGAGATATGGCTTACGTTTCACCATTGCAATGACGACAGCGCTGATAACGAGAATAAGCAAAGAAGCAAACAAAACTTTCCATGCCTGAATTTGATCTGGAAAGGGATAGAAGACAGTCATGTCATAAGGCATAAATGTGTTCTTTAGATATATAACAAAAGAAACAAGCGCGTTTTTAATACGAGCATCTAAGGGAAAATATTTTACGCGCTGCTCGTTTGGAGCATAAAGTATGCTGATAGTAAGAACTGAGGAAAGAATAAAAAAAGGTATTTTTTCCCAAAGTTGCCATACTGGAATTATTCCCGCAATCTTTGGTTCTGATAATTTCTGGACACGGGGTGGAGATATATTATTCTTCAGTGCTTCTTTTTTTAATTTGTTTTTCTTTTTTCCTTTATTTGCGGAAACAGACATGACTTCCGGGATATTTATCACGAGTCCCCGCGATTGAAGACGGTTAAGCGGCCAGTAATCCAGAAGTATCAAAATGACAGGCAAAGTGACAACCATGGGCTTGCTCATAAGAGCTAAGACAAAGGAAAACACAACAGGCAGATACCTTCTTATAACCGGTTTTTCCGTGTAATAGACATACAGGCAAAGAGTCAACATCCAGAAAAACGCGCTTAAAACATCTTTACGCTCGGCAATCCAGGCTACCGATTCCACATGAAGCGGGTGAAGAGCAAAAATAGCCGCAACAAAGGCGCTCTTCCAGATCGCTCCTGTCATGCGATTAAAAAGCCAGAACAGCAGCAGAGCGCTCAATATATGCAGAATAAGGTTGGTCAGATGATAACCGCCGGCATTCAGGCCATGAAGCTGATAATCGAACATGAAGGAAAGCCATATCAGAGGGTTCCATAAACCGGTCTGTTTTATGCTGATTGCGCTGAAAGCCCAGTCAACTCCTTCCGGCGTTAATCCTGACAAGATATGACTGTTCCTTGTGATATACATGTTATCATCAAAATTGACGAAGTCGTATTGATTCACCTGCCAAAAAACAGCAAGGGTAACAAGAGTTAAAACGACATAGACAATTAGTATCTTTTTCTTTGAATTAATATTTATCTTATTTAGCATAGTAACCTATCTTAAATTTTTATATCATAAGTTAAGTTAAAGTTCCGCTGTATTTTGATTCTTTCCGTTTGAAAGATTGTATGAATTGGAAAAACAGGAAAAACAACGTTAAGGGAAGCAGGAAATTATATTGTTCAGGCGCATAGTTCCTGAAAAAATAAAAAATTATATTGACAAAAAGTAACTATTTTATTTACACTCCCACCGCAACAAAATAAATAATAAACAATATTGCAAAAGGAGGAGCAAGAAATGCGCAAATTTTTAATATTTAGCTTGTTGATAACATTTTTATTTACTTTTGTAAGTCCTATTTACTCAGCTCAATCATTATCGACAAAGTCGTTTGTTGTATATTATGATGAACCAGCACCGGCACCAGCACCGGAACCTGCTCCTGCTCCAGAACCTGCACCAGAACCTGCTCCTGCTCCAACTCCGGATTCAGGACTTTCTAATTAATTTAGAAGGTATGTTATCAAGTAAAGCAAAAGAGATCTTTACTTAACATGTGGTACAAGGATTTAGGGCAGATCAGCAGATGTTTTGTATAACAAAAATGCCCAATGTGAACCCTTGATCCTGGTGGGCAGTTTTCTAATTAGAACCATCCAGTGTTGTCTCAGTTCAGTTTGCGCAGTTCCCTCCTCAGGATTTTACCAACAGCGCTTTTAGGCAGGGCATCCATCAGTTGAATGGCTCTTGGTCTTTTATACTTGGGTAATTGTTCAGTACAATAATTCATCAGTTCTTCTACGGTAGCTTCGCCCGCCGACTTCAGAACGACAAAGGCTTTGACCACTTCTCCGTAAACAGAGTCGGGAATGCCGATGACTCCCGCCTCCAAAACGGCATGGTGCTGGTAAAGGATGTTTTCTATTTCTCTGGGAAATATATTTTCGCCCCCACTGATTATCATGTCCTTTTTTCTATCCGTGATAAAAATATAGCCATCCTCATCGATATGCCCGATGTCTCCGGTGTGCAGCCAGCCGTTGCGAATTGCTTCCGCTGTTTCCGCGGGTTTATTCCAGTAGCCCTTCATAACGCCGGGACCTTTAATCACAAGCTCGCCGGTTTCTCCGGCGGGGAGCTCACGATCTTTATCGTCAAAGATTTTAATGGTGTTAAACTTCTGGTAGCATAAACCGATAGAACCATATTTGGGCGGACGCCTGCCGGCAACATTGCCGCAGTTGACAGTAGTGGCTTCACTTAACCCGTATCCTTCCCAGATATCGATGCCGTATTTTTGTTTCCACTTTTTTGCAACTTCCAGTGGCATCGGCGCGGAACCGCAAATGCATGTTTTCAGTGAACCCAAATCATATTTAGCGGCATCCGGGTGGTTCAAAAGCTGGATATACATGGTGGGGACGCCGCGAAAATCTGTGACTTTGTATTTCTGGATAGCGTCCATGGCTTCAATCGGGTTCCAGCGGCTGATCATAACCAGCTTGCCGCCTGCCAGAAATTCAAGATTTAAGGCAAAAACTCCGTAACCATGGAACAAAGGAAGGGTGATGAGCGACACGCGATTTCTGCTTACACCGAAAACCTGACCTTCCTTGCTGCTGCTTTTTGCTTGTCCGCCGTTTTGTTCCTGCAGAGGCCCTTTCGCAGTTACGCCCCAGGTATCCAGCAAGACCAGATCGAAATAACCTGATACATGTGTATACCAATTGAAATGGGTTAGCATGACACCTTTGGGATTGCCGGTCGTACCGGCCGTATAAATCATAACGGCGGTATCATCATTATCCGTTTCTTCAATAGCCAGGACATCCGAAGCCTGCTCAATGATTTTGTCAAAGGCCAGCGTCTCATCCGGAGCCGAAGCGCCCAGCATAATTACTTCCTTCAGCTTTGGCGCCTCTTTGCGGGCGGCTTTTATATTTTCCAGATAATTAACGTTACTGATTAAGGCAGACAAACCGGCATCCTGATAAATGTAGGCTAGCTCCGGCACAGGCAAAGAAGGGTTTATCGGGACCAATGTCGCCCCTATTTTAAAGGCGGCAAAAAAAGATTGCATAAGCTCCGGACAATTCAGCAGTTGGACGCCAACCCGGTCGCCCTTTTTGATCCCCAAAGCCTTCAAGGCATTGCCCAGTTTGTTGGCAATGTTGTTCATAACAACATTGGTCTGCCAGCGTCCTTCGTAGTAAAGAAACTCGTACTCACCAAACCTGCAGATATTGTCATCTGCCAAACGTCCGAGATTCATTGCCATCCATCCTTTCTTAAGAAATAAAATTTAAGACAGTATATAAATCAAAGCCTCTTTTTTCTGGCGCAACTTGCCGGCGGGTAATGAGTTTGATGATGCGTTTTTGTTTGTAGCTGTTTTGAACCTCCCGGAAACGTGACAATATTTTTGAAATAATATAACTGGCGCAATGGAAACTACGTATAAATATACAGCAGAACCTTTTTTAAGTCAAGATATTAGGATCAAGATCACCTTGACATATAAAAAATCTTTGTTTATATTTAAACGTAGTCGAAAAGAAAGTCCTAAATCCAATTAAATTTTAAGGAGGGTTTTCAAATGGCGAAATTAGATAAAAATAAGCTGATTTTTGGTATTTTGTTAATTATTTTGATTGCAATTGCTGAAATTGTTTGTGGGCACTTCAAGCTTCCGCTGTGGTCCGCTTTCATGGTAATGATATTTTTCTTTGTAGTACACGAGGATAAGAAACTAATCCCCAATATTGTGATTGGCGGTTTGTTTGGCATGGCGAATTTAATTATTATAAAAGCTTTTCTTGGGTTAGTGGCCCCATACGTGGGAATTGAACTGGGGAGGCTTCTTTATATTTTAATTTTCGTTTATGCTATAGTAGCTTTGAGTGACCTTGTTCCCTGGGTATTTAACGCTTTTGCTTTCATGTTTTTCCTGGTAACAGCATTAGCAGCTAAAACTCCTGATTTTAATATCTTTATCAGCATGGGAGTAGAAGTTGTTATTGGCCTGATTTTTGCGTACGGTATACTGGGCATGGCTAAGATAGTAGCAATGTTAGCGATGCGCGGCGCAGCAAAAACCGCTAACAAATAATACTTGCAAAGATTATTTTCTGAAATGGATTAAATGTTATTAGATAATTCAGAAAGAGTTGTTCATTTGCAAGTTTTATAATTAGACAAAAAACGGGATTATTAAATCCCGTTTTTTTGCTATATTCTATCTTTCGATCTTTGAACTACACTCCCTTAAAAATACAAATTACACATTTCATCGTACCGATTCATACGGGCAAAGCTATTGGTGCAGAAAACGAGATGTAAGGGGCACACGACCGTGCGCCCTTTATTTGAGCGGCCATTCGCCGCGCGCCTGTAGCACTTCCTTGAAAGCGTTCAGCGCTTTATTTACCGCAGGCATGCCGGCATAGGTAGCCGTCTGGAAAATAATTTCGATAAGCTTTTTTGGATCACAGCCGACGTTCAACGCAGCATTAGCGTGGACTTTAAGCTCGTCGCTGGCCTTGAGCGCCGCCAGCATGGCACAGGCCGCCATCTGGCGCTCCTGAATGGTCAGCACCTCCCGCGAATATAAATTGCCGGTGATAAACCGGGAAAAATCATTGGCCAATTTTGGATCGAACTCGCGCCATAACGTATAGGGGCGGTCCAGTTTCGCACCACCGGAGAAGAGTTTTTCTGCTGTTTTTTGCGTTCTTTCTTTGATCTGCTGGTCGTCCATTTTGACCCTGGTATTATTTGACGATAAATATGTCTCTTTTGATAAGAACTTCCTTCTTTTGTGTGAGGAAGTATAAGAAACGTAGTTTTGTATGTCAAGGAAATATTGTCCATTGTCCAGCCAATTTAGAAATGTCCTATTTTTTTCACATTGTTGGTTTCAGGCAAAATATCGCAAGCGGCTTTATAACAAACATAAAAGGGGATGGTTCTAATTAATTCTTTGGCTAGTGTGTTAAATAGAACCGTCCCCTTTATTTCCTTATAGGATTACACGGGATTAGATCTTCCGCTTTTTATTTACATTCGGTTTTTTAACGGGGGAAATGTTTTCCATACGCTTTATATTCTCATTGACGATTTTTTGGAATTTATTGTAACCACTCTTATAATTATCAGTCAATTCTTCCATCCGATTCTTCAAATCCTGGGGTATCCAGTTATTCTGGTTTAAAAAAGGGTTGAACATCTTATCGGTCTGGTCTTGAGAGCCAAATACTGTCTTGTTCTCTAAGAACTCCCCAACTTTAGCGTATCCTTCATCAATAATCTTCTTTAAATCGTCAATCCCTTTCTTATATGCATCGCTCCATTGGTCTATGACCTTTTTGCCTTCATCACTAATTCCAGGGATATGGTCAATAAAAGTCTTTAAAAGTTTTTCTGTCTGATTCTGATATTTTGCCGTTGTTGAAAAGCTTTTTTCAAATAAGGTCTTGTGAAAATCCATCATTTGTTTGACGATTTCTTTGTTTTCCATTGTTATCTCCTTTCTTAGGTGTAGGTTTAATGTTTCTACTGATAATTATAGTTTTGCTGCTTTTATAATCTTTAATGTGTCAGGATCTCCACATTTCCCACATTGATCTTAATAGCCTCTCTGCATCCGGTGATTCCGTGTATACGTAAAAAATGGAGTTTTGGTAAGAATTTAATTAGAAGATAAGAAAGCATAAGAAAATCTATGTTGTATGTCAATTTATTTTTTTTCATGAATTCACATTTAGCACTACGAATTTCATGAAATGCCCTGATCACGCAACATTGCCTGGACCAGTTCAATGACGTTTGCCGGATAGTGTTCGTCCATTTCTCTACGATGCAAACGGACGGCGCCTGTAGGACATTTATGGGCACAAACGCCGCAACCTATACATTTTTCAGGGCAAAGCATAATCTCTTTTTCATGATCCTCTTTGGATATAATCGTGAGCGCCTTCATGGGGCAGCGCTTGGTGCATAACCCGCACTTCTTGCATATCGCATTGTCCACAGAAGCGATGTAATTGGACGGCTGGTGCCCTGTCGTCATGGGCTGAGGGAGGAAGAGTTTTGTTTCGATAAAGGCGCAGCAGCAGGAGCAACAGTTGCAGATGGTATCGATCCCTTCAATGGTGTTGGATACTGCATGGACAAGTCCTTCATCTGCGCAGTTCTTAGCAATTTCAAGGGCCTCCTGTTTCGAGATTTGTTCTGCCAGGCCGTTCTGCACGAGATATCTACCAAGTAAATCAAAGTGCAGGCAGGTTCTTGTCTCATGTTTGCAGCTTTCTTCATCAGGATCGAGATTCTTCCTGTGACGGCAAGAACATGTTGAAACACTTGCAATCCTGCTGGCATCAATGATTGATGCTGCATCCTCAAAGGGCATGACGGACTGCCTGTTTTCAACACTCGTTTTAATGGGTATGGTCCTGAGCCCCTTGTTCTTGTGCATGTGTACATTTCCGGCCATGGCATCCCTGTAATATTTATTCAGGAGAGGGAAGATTTCCTTATTGAACTCGTCATTTTTTCCTTCATATCCGGGCATCCGATAGAACCTGAGTATTCCGGTCCAAACCGGCCACTGATTCCGTTTCAAATCGGCCACCCAATCCGGAGCAAATCGGAAGTTTATTTTGAAGGAAGAAGTGACGGCGTTGCGTTGGGCGGGCGTTTTGTTGATCGTCATCGGCGCTTCACTCGTCAGCTACAGCGAAAAGTCAAAGGAAAAGCCCGCA